>CASFWA010000007.1 GCA_949298405.1 uncultured Pseudomonadota bacterium | reverse complement strand
CCACTATTTATGTGATTTTAAGCATGTGAATTGGCAAAAACACTGTATGTCTACAGATATAAATTGTGCCAAGGATATGGCCACACAAATTATAAATACAGCGATGTTTTCTTTTATGAGTTTGAATAAAATAATAGTATATATTTGTGAAGAAAAATATAAAACTGTTGATCGCACAAAAGAATTTAAACTATCGATTGATACATTAAAAAATCAAATACAAGAGTATGATAACTTGTTTAAATAAACTTATTCAAAACGTTTTTCTGCATATTCTGTATGTTTTCAGAGACATTTTTGACATATATTATACAAGAACACATATATAATTTTTACTATTTATATAGGGATATATCATATATACGCAGTATATGTGCAAAAACTTTGCAGTTATAAATTAAGAATACTCATTTGATAAACCTAGATAAAACTAGATGTTTCTGAATAGCTAAGCTTGTATTTAAGCAGTAAGTTTTGAACGAGTAATAAAAGGAGATTTCATGGTGGAAGAAAAATTATTAACAACTAAAGAACTTTCGGAATGGATGGGAATTGCAAAATATACCCTTGTTAAATATCGAATGCGGGGTTGTGGGCCTCATTTCATAAAAATAGGACGCGTTGTTAGGTACAGATTACAGGATGTAAAAGATTGGCTTGAGAGTAATAAAGTTTGACCAAATGTGTTCTTTTTGCTGGATATTGTATTTTTTATCTGCATTGTTTGTGTTAAAGAGGTTATAAAGTGGCAGAAAAATGGATATGTAAACAAAGAATATTCAAGGATACATGGATTAGAAAACTACATGGTGATAAATTCATGCAAATAAGTGATGGCACAATTCCTGGTTTGTACTTACGATATTCTAGATTAACAAATAATGTAAGCTTTTATCTGGGATGTGTTTTAAAAGCATCAAAAAAACGCAAAAATATATTCCTAGGCAAATTGTCCGATTATGAAACAGTTGAAGATGTAAAAAGAAAAGCCTGTGCAATAAAAAGACAAATAATAGATGGTGCATTACCTAATGAAACAACACCCGAAAATATTAAGCAACAAATATTAAATGAAGAACAAAGACATCCGTTCTTGGACACATTTAATCTGTATATGGAAAAGTATTCAAAGTTGTATAAAAAGCCACGCACACAGAAAAGCAATTGGGATCAATTAAGGTTATACTTAAAGCCAATATTTGGTCAAATGTATTTAGATGAAATAGAAGAATCACATGTGTTGGATGCATATACAGTTTGGGTAAAACAAACATCATTTTCAACGGCGAATAAGGCATTGTCCTTGATGTCAAGTTTCTGGACATGGTGTGAATCATATAAGTATGTTCCCCGTAAATCAAATCCATGTTTATATGTTCGTAAGGGTTCAAATGAAAAATACAAGCCACAAATATTAGATGAGACAGGATATAAGGCCTTCTTTAAAGCATTAGAAGAAGGTCCAGTAAAAGGAAAATCTCACCCAAGAATATTCAGAGCTATAAAAGTATTAGCTTTGACGGGCTGCAGATGCAAAGAAATAACAGATTTGTTGATAGATGAAGTTGCGCTGGAAGAAAAAATGATACACTTACACGATAGTAAAACGGGCGCGCGAGATGTAAAGCTTTGTGATGCGGTAATTCCGGTGCTAGAAATGTCTATAAAAGAAGCAAAGGTTTTGAACAGTAAGTATGTATTTCCAAGTATTTTAAATCCAAATCAATCATTACAAGACATAAGGAAAGCATTTAATTGGGTGTTAAAAGAAGCAAATTTGCCACATATGAGAATCCATGATTTACGACATTCATTTATAACCATAGGCGCAAATACAGGTCAAAATATGATAGCTATGCGTGATGCCGCGGGACATAGTAGAATTAGTACAACCGAGGGATATAGCCACATTTCGGATAAAGCAACGTTTATAGCAGTTAATAATGTAGCGACTGCAATATATGGATAAAACACGGAAAACCTTGGGAGCCGAAATTATTTTATTTGCTGGACTTAAAGACATTGTTTGGGCATTTTGTTGCATAAAAGAAGAGGAAAAAATGAATACAAATATAGAGATTAACAAAAAATTCGGATTCTGGGGGACAATTCAGATATATGCAAAAACAGAAGAAAGAACACGGAATATATGGGATTTGGTACTTAAGCGAATTAAAGACCTGTATTCAGAAAAGACAGAAAAAGAAATCGTAAATTTCTTAAATTCAAGATATGGGAGACATTTTGCTGACTCGTTAATAGACACGGCAGATAATTTCAATTTGGGGCTGATAATGATGCGTATAGCAATGTTAAATAAAATCAAGCTTAGCGATTGGTGGGCATGGTATCATGGGGTTACAAGACCAAAATTACCGATAGATTCTGCATATTTGTATAGAACTGCAATCAAAGCGGTGTTAGCTAGAGAAGATGTTCAAAAAGAAATAAAACTGCTGCTAAATTGCGCCAAAGACCCTATCTGGAAAGATCCAGAAACCTGGTTGTATTCAGAATTTACTACAGCAAACGACCTTGAAAAAATGTGGGCGTATTTGCAGCAAAAATGCGAATTTAATAAGGGGGAATCATTATGTGTTCGATAAACCAGCAGAAGCAATATAAAGCAAAGTATCCTACAGGAATAGTTATAAAATTGTCTGGACCAGATGGAAATATTTTCTACCTTATGGGCTTGTGTAATAGACTTATGCAACAATTGGGATTAGATGAGCAAGAACGAAAACAATTTAATACGGAATTAGACGGGAAAAACTATAAGGAACGTTTAAAAATAATGTCCAAATGGTTTGGAATATTGTTTGAAGAAAAATAGCAAAAAAGTTGAGCTTTATTGACTTGTATGCATTGTTACGCTGGACAGACGGGGGAGTTCCGGTAATTTGTATATCGTAGATAAACAAATAAAAAGGACAAAAATGAAACGAACAAAAAATGTATATGTATCGGCCCTGTTACATGAACTAATGACAGAGGATGGGATAACAAATGTATGTAAGGCAATCGGTGAGAATTATGTAACAGAAAGTAACGCTTGGTGTTGGTATGAACATGGGCGCACAGAAAAAGAAATTATCAGATTATTACGTAAAATTGGCTATGATATACCTAAAGAAGTAACTGGTTCAAAACAAATATTTGGTGTATAAGAGATTGGTATAGGAATATATAATAAAAAACTGGATTGATGTTTGTACTGGGGTATGTCGTGTTATCTGATGATCAAAGGTTGGCGCGAAGAACAATTGGTGAAAATTCTAAAAAGTAAAAATGTGCTGTAAGAGATTGCTGTTTAGCCAATGGCTTTCAGTATGTTCGTGTAGGGGAAAGACTAGATAAAATAAACATAAAAACAATGTTAAACATAAAGTTTTATAAGGTAGCAATTTATATTACAGAACAAGGGGCAGAATACAAGATAAGTCCTTGTAAAAATTAGGTTTCCTTTCCTGTTGCCTTTGATAAAAATTAGTGTATAATGAACGTAAGAAAGGAAAGAAAGGAGCTCTATATAGTGGAGCTCCTTTCTTTTTGGGGGATAAAGAGAGGAACGATGTCAAAGTTAAGGTTTCCTATTGAATTTTTGGATGTTTTAACATTACAAGATAGATGGCAGTGTAGTTTAAATATTATACAAGCTTTAGCGGAATTAAAAGAAATTCATTTTTTTGTTCGCCCTGTTGTTCTTGAAATAGCTTTAGAGGGTTTTGTTTCAGATAGAAAACGATATAAGAGCGTGTTAGAAAATTTAATTCACAAACAGATAGACCATAGGGACGTTTATACATTATTCAAAAGCAAAAATACAGGCGTTAAGATACGAAATTTTGATGTATCCGGTACAAATCTATTAGTGGAATTTTGTGATTTAGTGATTCCTATCACAGATGTAGAGGCCTTTGAGAACAGGTGCCTAAGTACGGTTAAAAACTCATTTAAATTATTGTCAAAAGATTTTACATGTGTCTTGTTTAATGGTCAAGAGTATACATTTGGTGCAATGCAAGCAAAAGTATTAGAGCGATTATGGAAAGCGTATAAGGAGGGAGTTCCCTGGGTGTACGGTAAACATATACTTTCTGATATAGGTTCCGGTAGTGAACGCATTCAAAGTATATTTAGTCACAACAAATATTGGCGAAGATTGGTTTTATCTGATGGTAATGGCAAATATAGATTAAATATAACAAGCAGACCTAAAAATATAATTTAATTGCATAAAATATCAGAGAGAGATCGTAGTACTTTCCTGTGTTTACCAATTTTTTCAACCACACCATTGACAGTTTGTGTATGGGTGTCGTATGAGATTATATATTCATGGGTTACAGATTCCGTTGTTAAAATAACACAAATATATCTGCGGTTTGGTTTATTGGCAATTTCCGCATCGATTTTTTCTCTAATATATTCTTTAGTATATCTCATATTATTTAGAATACCTAAAATCATATTTTATTTTCAATGTTTTTATGCAGTTATTGTAAGCGTACATTTTTCGTACGGTTGCCATATTCAGTGTATGTGTATGCGCAGTAAAAATACAATAATCGTTAAACCCCGGCATCAATTTCCGTTCAATGCCCCTACCGACATACAACAAATATCACAATACAGTTTAAGCATAGTTAAAGCACTTAAAAATGGAGTTTTCTATGCAGAAAGAAAGTTTATGTGGGGTTGAAAGAATATCGGAGTTAGAGCTTGCTAACTATTGGGGAATTAAAACAACAACGTTACAAAAGTGGCGTTCAATAGGAGTTGGACCAACTTATATAAAGATTGGCGGAAAAGTTGTGTACCCCATTGAGGCAATAAAGGAATACGAAAATGGACGTATGTTCCAGGGGAGTGGTAAACGGATAGATGCAAATAAGTGGGGTGAAAATGAAAAATAGTATATTTGTTTGCCCTACATGTGGTCATAAATCTGTTGAATATAAGCACAGTATAAATAAAACACTCGTTTCGTGTTTATATAGATTAAATACATTGGGCGGACGAGCAAGACTAGATGAGATGGGATTAAATAATACCCAGTTCGCAAATTTTCAAAAATTAAGATATTTCAGTTTGGCTGTACCAACATCAAACAACAATGAATGGCAAATAACAGATCATGGAATTTGGTTTTTACAAGGACGCATACAGGTCCCTCAATTTGTTATAACTAAGAATGCTAGTGTAATAAGACAAGGCTCTGAATTAGTATTTATAAACCAGATTAAAGATTGTGTGCAATATCGTATAGATTGGCAAGAACAAAACAAGCAACCCAGCTTATTTGACTAAAGGAAATAGCGATGAAAATACTTATAGACCCAAGGTTGTCTGTCTTAATTCAGGATTTGACAGACGCTCAATGTGCAGAACTACTACGGTGTATCGTGTGCTATCCAAATAGAGATTGTGAGTTGGGAATATGGAAATATATGAAACAGCAAATAGAAGAAGATGCAAAAAAATATAAAGAGAAGTGTGATAGAATAGCAGAGATCAGAAACCGAAGAAAAAATACATTCGCTGAATTACTGAAATCAGATATGAATTCATCTGTGAAATCTGATAAGTATTCAGGGGTAATAGAAGATGAAGAAGAAATAAATAATAACAATAAAAATAATAAAATAAAAAGCAGTGAATGTAGTATTACCTCCAAACCTGTTGAAAACTCTGTTGAAAAACCATTTGAAATTCAAATTGATAAAAATTTTTCGTTTGAAAAGATTTCGGAAATACGTCCTGCTTTTAAAACGTTTCTAGCAATGTTTCCAATTTCTGTAGTTGTTAAAGCAGAAGAAAGTCTGAAAAAGAAACGGGAGGGTCAATGGGTTCAATTAGTACAAATTGTGCAATGGATAGAACAAGAAAACATCTTTTATACGAAAAATCAAAGGTTATAAAATGCCAACAAACACTACAAAATGGACACGTGAGATTGTTTTAGAGTGGTTAGATATTGCTGTAAAAGTAGATAAAAGTCTACCACCTGTTTATCATAAAGGCGCTACTAGTTGGAACTGGAATATAAAACGAGAATGGTATGAATTGTTATGGGATTTAGAAGAAGATGATGAACAAACAGAAATGGCTTTTCATCCAACAAATAGACAAATATCAATATGGGAAGATGTTGTTTTGCGCTGGTTCCCCTTGATAGAAGATAATATAAACAAACGAATTCTATGGTTGCGTTCGTGCGGTGTTTCATGGGTAAAAATAGGAAAAAAAACGCATTTAACTAGACAGACGGTCGCACATAGATATCAACAAACAGTAGAAGAGTTAGTACGTAAATTAAGGTTTTTAGATACAAAAATATCTTAAAAACTTATATTAAATACAGCTGGAACAATAAAAATCAATCAAGATACAAAATATATAAAAAAATAAGGCTTTACACTTTTTAGAATAATTGGCATGATATATCTGTATAATTGAATCATCCTACATTGACCGCCTTCGGGCGGTGTTTTTATGGCGATGGCGGTATTAAAATTGACTTTTGACAATGACAAAATTGATCACCTGTCAGTCATTGGCGAAAAGAATGTTAAATTTATTGCCGCCAAAAGCCTTACCCAAACCTCAAAGATTATTCAATCAAAAGTAAGAGAGCATTTACACGAACAGTTTGTTTTGCGCAAACCCAATTTTGAAAAATCTATTAAAATAAGACCTGCGACCGCGCAAAGGTTGCAAACCGAAACATATACTATGGCAGGATTTGCAACACTGCAACAAACGGGTGGGTATCGTATTGCTAAGTCAGGAAGACTCGCAGTGCCACAATATACAGATTTGCGCCAATTAAAGCCGAATAGGAGTACAGATGTTCCCGGTTCATTTGTATTGCGATTGCGCTCTGGCGAGCGGGTAATTGCCCACAGAAGTAGCAAGGGCTTGGAGGTGTTATTTTACCTGAAAAATTTTGCGCGTGTACCAAAGAGATTACATATGTTAGAAATTGGTACAGAGATAGCGACTTCACAATTTCAACGTATATTTGACGATAATTTAAGGCATTTTACCCCGTAAAAAAATAGGTTCTGTCAGGATTTTTTTCGGTTGAGGGTAACGGCGAGCAAGGTACTTTGCTAGATACTGAATAAAAAAAATGGTACGCACGGTACGCATTTGTGGTTTGTTGTGGTGTAAAATCAACGAGTTATGTGCGTACCACGCGATATGCACATAGAAATATATTCTAAAGAATTGGGGGCTGCAAATTGACTAGCAAAAAACCTACAAATTGGATAGTAAAATGTCTACAAATTGCCTAATAAAAACCCTATAAATAGAATAATGTTATTGATAATCGGTCTGTTTTACTCTATAATGTACCCATATATAGGATACTCAAATGAAAGAATATAAACCGAGAATTGCAGACAAAGTTTTAAAAGACAAACTGGATAGCAAGGGTGCTGTATTGATTGTTGGGGCTAAGTGGTGTGGAAAAACCACTACCGCTGAACAAGTCGCAAAAAGTGTAGTACGTATGCAGGATCCTGCGAGAAAAAGCCAATACATAGAAATGGCGGACGTAGACCCTGTAAAATTATTGCAAGGTGCAGTTCCTAGATTGATCGATGAATGGCAATTAGCCCCCAAATTATGGGATGCAGTCAGAGATGAAGTTGATAAACGTGACGATTTTGGACAGTTTATATTAACAGGTTCGGCTGTCCCACCGAATAAAAAGGATATTTCTCACACTGGTACGGGCAGAATATCCAGAATGCGTATGCGCCCAATGAGTTTGTATGAATCTCAAGATTCTACAGGAACAGTCTCTTTACAAGGGTTATTTGATGGTGCATCAGATGTTGGCGGTACAAGCAACCTGGACTTGGATTCTTTAGCTTTTGTAATATGCAGGGGTGGATGGCCCAAGTCGTTAAATAATAATCAGAGAATAGCTTTGGCACAGGCTATAGATTATTTTGAGGCGGTTGTTACAACCGACATATCTAACGTAGATAATATATCAAGAAGTGAGGAAAAAACAAGAAAATTGATGCGCTCGTACGCCAGATTTGTAGGGTCGACGTGCTCATTACAAACCATTATATCGGACTTAGAAGAAAATGAGGGAGGTTCGATATCAAAAGCAACTATAGAGAGTTATGTAGCGGCATTGAATAAAATCTATGTTATAGAAGATTCCCTAGCATGGAATCCTAACCTTAGATCTAAAACCGCAGTTAGAACATCTGATACAAGATACTATACGGATCCATCAATTGGTACCGCGGCATTAGGTCTGGGACCAGAGGATTTAAAAAATGATCTGAATACAATGGGCTTTATGCTAGAAAATCTGTGTGTTAGAGATTTGAGAGTTTATACAGATTTACTTGGCGGCAATGTGTATCATTATCGCGATAGCTATGGCTTGGAATGTGATGCTGTCGTTCATTTAAGGAATGGTAAATATGGGTTAATAGAAATAAAGTTGGGCGGTGAAAAAGCAATAGCTGAAGCTGTTGAAACGCTTAACAAATTAGACAACAACATAGATACAGACAAAATGCCCCCACCGTCATTTAAAATGGTGCTGACGGGTATTGGTGATATGGCATACAAACGGAAAGATGGAGTTTTTGTAGTGCCAATAGGCTGTTTAAAAGATTAACACATCTACTCATTAAAAAAGCCACTTGTTAGTGGCTTTTTTGATACCTAAAAGGACAAAATATGGATATAAATTTCAAAGATTTGAAACTGGAAATTCAGTATTTGGATATCCATTTAATAAAGCCGTTTGAAAAAAACCCACGTACACATAGCAAGGATCAGATACAACAAATTGCTATGTCTATGATGAAATTCGGATGGGTAAATCCCATTCTTGTTGATGAAAATTTTGAAATTATTGCAGGTCATGGGCGTTTGTTGGCTGGTAAAGAGTTAGGTTATGAACAAGTCCCAGTGGCGCAGTTAAAACATTTATCAGAACATGAAAAACTGGCTCTGTTAATTGCAGATAATAAAATATCTGATAATGCTGGTTGGGATGAAGCTCTGTTGCAACAAGCATTAGAGCAGTTACACGATGGTAAATTCGATTTAACAGCACTTGGTTTTTCAAACAAAGAAATAGAAAAATATAAAACTGAGTTTGAATCAGAAAAGATTCTAGCTGAGCAAGAAGATTTAGTTCCCCCTTTAGATGAACAGTATGTAGTAAATAATCAGGGTGATTTATGGGAATTAGGGGAACATAGATTACTGTGTGGTGATGCGTGTGATCCACATTGTTATGAGGTTTTAATGGACGGAGAAAAAGCTAATATGACTTTTACAGATCCTCCATACAATGTGGACTATGATGGCAGTTTCAGACAGAAAAATGATAAAGAAAAGCATGCGCCAATTCAGAATGATAACCTTGGTAGTGAATTCCAAGGTTTTTTAACAACTGCAATGAAGAACATCTTGAACAACACCGATGGTTCAGTGTATGTGTGTATGGGTGGTAGCGAATTGCACACGTTGTATCATGCTTTTACCGATGCAGGTGGAAAATGGGAGGCTTATATTGTTTGGGTTAAAAACTCTTTCGTGTTGTCTCGTGCAAGATATCAACACCAACATGAATGGTTGGTGTTTGGTAATACAGAATCAGTTTATAAGGCGCAACATGAGCAGATACTTCTAGGAAAGAAAAATGGCATAACAACTCCTTGGTATGGTGGTAGAAATCAGTCAGATGTATGGAACTTTGACAAGACGACAAATAATGATTTACACCCAACAATGAAACCCGTTGCTCTGATTGAACGTGCAATAAACAATTCCAGTAAAACCATGGACATAATTTTAGATGCTTTTGGTGGCTCTGGTTCAACATTGATAGCCGCAGAGAAGACAAATCGCCGCTGTAGAATGATAGAGCTGGATGAAAAATATGTGGATACGATAATTAAACGTTGGGAATCATTTACCGGCAAAAAAGCGATACATGCATCAACAAGGAAAACATTTGCGGAGATAGCGGCAGAACGAAAATGATTAAACAATGGCTTTATTATCACTCAGAGCTTATGCCGAACACCGAAAAGTCACTGAGGGTGCGGTTCGTAAAGCAATAGCCTCGGGACGTATATCAACAACGGCGGATGGAAAAATTGACCCTGCAATTGCCGATCGTCAATGGGCTATGAATACAAATCCAGCACAAGCACAATCGGACCGAGGCGACAGCAAAGCCGCCTCTTCTTTTCAAATAAGTCGTGCTCAAAAAGAAATATATGAAGCTCTTTTAAAAAAACTGGAATATGAAAAACTGTCTGGTGCATTGATCCCGTTAAAGCAAACAGAGATGGAGGCTTATACAGCCGCAAGATTTGCCAGAGATAAACTGTTAAAGATCCCAGACAGAATTGCGCCTGCGCTAGTGGGAAAAACGGATATCAATGAAATTAAAGAAATACTGCGCAAAGAAATAAGGCAAAGCCTAGAAAATTTGGTGGATTTTCTAAATGGACCTGAAACATGATAGCTTTATTGTGCACGCTTTTGCGCAAGGGTTCAAACCAGATCCAGATTTAACAGTTAGTGAGTGGGCAGATGAAAATCGTATTTTATCTAGCGTAGCCTCAAGTGAACCAGGAAAATGGCAAACTTCTAGGACTCCTTATTTACAAGAAATTATGGATTGCTTGTCTCCGCATAGTCCATGCGAGCGAGTGATTCTGATGAAAGGTGCACAAATTGGAGGTACGGAGTGTGGAAACAATTGGATGGGTTTTTGCATATGTAATGCCCCTGGTCCAATGTTAATTGTAAACCCGACAACGGAAATGGCAAAACGCAATTCGAAAATGCGTATAGATCCAGCTATTGAAAGTTGTCCAGTATTAAAAGAAAAGATAAGTAGTCCTCGGGCAAAAGATAGCGGAAATACAATATTGTTAAAAGAATTTCCAGGTGGAATTCTGATATTGACAGGTGCAAATTCGCCTGTCGGATTGCGTTCAATGCCGGTTCGCTACCTTTTCTTGGACGAGGTAGACGGATTCCCTGATGAGGCAGGTGCAGAGGGGGACCCTGTAGATTTAGCGGTACAAAGAACTGCCACTTTTAGCAATAGAAAGATTTTTATGGTGTCTACCCCAACAATTAAAGATGCAAGCAGAATAGAACAAGCGTTTTTAGAGGGGGATCAACGCTATTATTATGTTCCTTGCCCAAGTTGTGGACATATGCAAATTTTGCGTTGGAAAAATTTGGTGTTTGACCCAAAAAAACTTACAGAGGCGTGCTATAAGTGTGATAAGTGCGGTGATTTGTGGCACGATTGGCAAAAAGATCAGATACTTAGCAAAGGAAAATGGATTGCCAGTCACCCAGAAAACAAGAAAATTGCGTCTTTTCACCTGTCATCTTTATATTCTCCACATGGATGGACAAGTTGGACAGAAATTGCACGAGATTTTCTGAATTCCAAAGACGATCCGTCTCGTTTACAGGTGTGGACCAATACAAAATTGGCAGAGACATGGCAGGATATGGCAGGAGAACAAATAGATCCGACTAGTTTAATGGCAAGACGTGAACGTTGGGGACAAGATCTGCCAGCAGGAGTGGTTGTGCTGACTTGCGGCGTTGACGTTCAAGACAATCGCTTAGAGTTAGAAATTGTCGGTTGGGGACGTGGTGAGGAATCTTGGTCTATTGATTATCAAGTCTTATACGGCGATCCAAGCTCACCAGAACTGTGGGGACAATTAGATGAAATACTTTGTCGTGCATATCCACACAGCAAAGATACCCCAGATATGCATATATCTGCAACATGCGTGGACAGCGGTGGTCACTATACCGATTATGTTATCAACTATTGTTATGCCAGACGTTTACATGGAGTTTGGGCGATTAAAGGTGTTGGTGGTGTAGGTAAGCCTATTTGGCCAGCAACCGCAAGTAAAAGCTATAAAACCCAAAAACCCGTATATGTAATAGGAGTCAACGATGCCAAAGATATTTTGATGCGTCGTTTGCACCTTGAAGACAGCAGTGGTCCAGGTGTTTGGCATTTCCCATATGATAGAGAAATAGATTGGTTTGAACAAGTAACTAATGAAATTGCTAGAAAAAAATTAAGTAAAGGGAAGTTGATAAGAGAATGGGTGCCACGAAAAGATGGGCTTAGAACCGAGGGATTAGATTGTCGAGTGTACGCCTATGCAGCGTTACGTGGGCTTGTTCGTAATTATCGTCTAAATCTTGATTTAGGGGCTGATAGACTGGCTGAATTGAAAATGAAAACAAAAAAGAGACCGATAAAGCCTTTGGTGGAACAGCCAAATGTTGTTATGCACAGGCGAACAGTTAGAAGTCGAGGAATACAATGACGGATACACCAAGAATCAAATCCTATGAAGAACAACTAATTGAAGTACAGCAGGCAATATCAGACATTCTAAGTGGTGCTCAAGAGGCTAGCTATAACGGTCAGAAAGTTCGGAAAGCTGACCTTATAGCATTACAACAACGAGAAGAATACCTCCAAAACAAAGTGGCACAGAAACGTCGTGGCGGAATTCGTGTCCGTGGTGCGACACCATGTTGATGGGGAAAAACATGAAAAAAAGTATAAATTATTTAGATTTGTTTTCTGGTATAGGCGGTTTTGCACTGGGGTTAGAGCAAAGTGGTATAACAATAAAACGTCATTTCTATAGTGATATAGATCCTTATGCAAACAGGATTTATAAAAAGCATTTTCCAAAAGCTGTGGGTTTAGGCGATGTCAAAACAATTAAATCTTTTAGAAAACTTGGACATATCGATCTTATTACATTCGGGTTCCCGTGTCAGGATTTATCAATCGCTGGTAAAGGAAAAGGATTTGACGGAACAAGAAGTTGCTTATTTTATGAGGCGATACGGATTATCCGAAAAATACGACCAACACATTTTATCTTTGAAAATGTCAAGGGCTTGTTGTCAAACGATAACGGCCGGACTTTTGAAAAAGTCTTGCAAGAAATTGCCGACATTGGGCTTTATGACTGCGAATGGCAACTTGTTAATACAAGCTGGTTATTACCCCAAAATAGAGAGCGGATATACTTTATCGGACATCTTAGAGGATTTTCCGAACCCAAGGTATTCCCTATCTGTGGATGTGATAAAAAGACTATTGGGGTACAAAGACAAACGGTTAATACCATTACAGCACAAAAAAGAGATTCTGTCGGAACGTATGTTATTGAAAATAAACTCGTTCAAGAAACCAAAAGAAATGCTCAGGGCGAAAGAATAAAATCGATATATGGTAATAGTGTATGTTTGACATCAAATGGTGGTGGTTTTGCTACACATACAGGTTTATATGCTGTGCCAGTGCTAACCCCAGGCAGAATAAATAAACGACAAAATGGAAGACGGTTTAAGAATATTGGCGATCCTAGTTTTACACTGACAACTCAAGACCGACACGGGATAATGCTTGTACAGAAAAGACAGAGCATTGTTGACTTAGGCTATGAAGAGCTAATGTCTCTTATACAAAATGGGGACTTAACTATAAGACGTTTATCCCCGTTGGAATGTGAACGTCTGCAGGGTTTCCCTGATGGTTGGACAGAGAGCTGTTCGGATAATCAAAGGTATAAAATGCTTGGTAATGCAGTAACTGTAGCAATAACCAAGCTTATTTTTAGTAGGCTTTATAATGAATAATAAAATTAAATTACCCAAACAAACCATCGTAGATAAGGCGATTGCAATTATATCGCCACAAACCGCGCTTAAAAGATGGCAGGCACGTACTCAATTGGCTATGTTGGGTGGTTATACAGGTGCCAGAAAAGACAGAAGACAGACAACAACATGGTATCCAACAAGTGGTTCTGCTGATAATGTTTCGATAGATGATTTGCCCGTTTTGCGAGATAGATCAAGAGATTTGCTCAGGAATGCGCCATTGGCGTGCGGTGCTGTAAATACTGTAATAACAAATGTTATTGGTACAGGTTTGAACCCCCAATCGCACATAGGTAGAAATATTTTACGTCCATATCTCAAGACAGATGAGGCTATGGAAAAGTGGGAGGCAGATGCGGAACGTATCTTTCAAATATGGGCGAACAGTCGGGATTGCGATATTACACGTGTGCAGACTTTTGCAGAAATGCAATCGTTGGTATTGCGGTCTTGCTTAGAATCTGGCGACGTGTTTGTGCTACGTAAGTATAAAACACGCCTTGGCAATCCTTTTGGGACTAGTTTGCAAGTAATAGAGGCGGATCGGATAGCGGATCCAGAAACTTACAATGAAAACATTGTGGCTGGTGTTGAAATAGATTCAGACGGTGCGCCTGTTGCCTATCATGTGGCAAACCGTCATCCTGATGATCACGACAAAGGCATTTTATTGTTTAGTAAAATTTCAGCGTTTGATTCTAATGGGTGTAGGCAAATGTTGCACATATTTTCAAGAACACGACCGGGATTGACACGAGGAATACCATATTTGGCACCTGTAATTGAAAGCCTTAAACAATTAGATAGATACTCTGAAGCAGAAATTATGGCGGCCGTCATATCGTCTATGTTTACAATCTTTGTGAAAACAGAAAGTGAGACAGGAATGGCACCAATGGTACCGCTGGGGGTTAATGACCAGCCAACTAACACCAAAAACAGCGACTATAAAATGTCGCCAGGTGCAATTCTGGATCTGCAACCAAATGAAGAGATAGAGATAGCAGACCC
Organism: uncultured Pseudomonadota bacterium; assembly: GCA_949298405.1. Classification (GTDB taxonomy): domain Bacteria; phylum Pseudomonadota; class Alphaproteobacteria; order Rs-D84; family Rs-D84; genus Enterousia. The sequence continues at coordinate 1,817 of CASFWA010000007.1, read as the reverse complement.
AAAACGTCCAAATCAAGCTTTTGATGGTTTTGTACAATCAATTTTGCGGCAAATCGGTGTCGCATTGGAATTGCCATTTGAAATACTGATAAAGCATTTTACAGCAAGCTATTCGGCAGCACAGGCTGCATTGGTTGAGGCATGGAAAACGTTTAGTACAAGGCGTATCTGGATGGCTAGTCAGTTTTGCCAACCAGTATACGAAATGGTAATAACTGAGGCAGTAGCCAAAGGAATCATTGAAGCACCAGGTTTCTTTTCTGATCCATTTGTAAAAGCTGCATATCTGGGGGCTGAGTGGATAGGACCGCCACGTGGACAAATAGATCAGCTGAAAGAAATTCGTGCCGCTGACTATCGTGTTCGTTTAGGGGTTTCAACGCTTGAAGAAGAAACTGCACAAATAACAGGTGGTTCTTGGGAAGTTAAACATGTTCAACGTGCCAAGGAACAAAGACTTCGAACCGAGGCAGGATTAACAGAAACCATAGGAAATGATAACGATGAAGAAGAGAAATGATTTGCAAACAATTGCTAAGCATTGGGCTATAGAACCACAAATGTTACAAAATATAGATGCAAATATGAGAGAGCTCCAGTCGGGGCTTTCTTTATTTTCACAAAAGCCGTTAGAACACTCATTTACAACAACAATACGAGATGGTGTTGCCATAATCCCCGTCAAGGGGATTATCACTGCCAGGTTCGATTTATTCACTCTATTGATGGGCGGCACAAGTTTGGACGTTTTGGCTCGAGATATACAAACAGCACTTGATGATAAGTCTATTTATTCAATTTTATTAGATATAGACAGTCCTGGTGGCGTTGCAGTTGGGCCATCTGAAATGGCGGCCATTATTCGCCACGCATGTGAACGTAAAAAAGTTTGGGCATATGTTGGGCGCAACTGCTGTTCTGCGGCTTATTGGCTTGCTTCAGCAACGAAAAGAATTGTTGCCCAAAGAACGGCTTTGTTGGGAAGTATAGGGGTTGTTTCAACGGTGTCTATTCAAGAGCAGCCAGATGCAGATGGATACAAAAATATAGAAATTGTTTCTACTAACGCAAAGAAAAAACGTCCTGACCCGCGTACAGCGGAGGGGGTTGAAACAATCAGAGCTGAACTTGATAATTTGGAATCAGAATTCATAGATGCTGTTGCAAAATACCGAGGTTTGACACCAGAAACCGTAAAAAAGGATTTCGGACAAGGCGGTGTTTTGATGGGGCCTGCCGCCGTCAACGTCGGTATGGCGGACGCACTTGGCGACTATGAAAACACCTTGGCAGAACTTATTGAACAAAACAAAGGAGTACAAAAAATGGACAAACAAGCCATTATACAGGAACAGATCGAAGCGTATCGTTCTGAGGGTGCGGCTGCTGAACGTGCCAGATTACTAGCATTGGAAGAAGTTGCTGTCGCTGGACATGAAGATATGTTGGCAAAAGCGAAAGCAGATCCAGAAATGACAGCCGAAAAATTAGCATTAGAAATCGTAAAAGCAGAAAAAGCTAAAGGCAATGATTATCTTGCAAATTTAAAAAAGGCAGAAGAGGATTTACCAGAAATATCTCCTAGTGCAAAAGTTGTAACACCTTCTTTCGTTGGGGCCACGGCAACAGAGCGTGCAGAACACGAGTGGAACACAAAGACGGAAATTCGTAAAGAATTTGACGGTGATAAAGAGGCTTTCGTTGCATATTTCATCGCGCAAGAAAATGGTCAAATAAAAATTCAAAATAAAGGGGAATAAATATGGCAAAACTTACAGAAGATGTGACACGTATATTTGAAACGCAGACGGATAGTA
>CASFWA010000006.1 GCA_949298405.1 uncultured Pseudomonadota bacterium | reverse complement strand
CAAATTCAACCTGACCAGGATATAACAAGTTCATATACTTTGTAGCACGCACATATGTATCACTGTTCTTATCTGCGTATTCAACATCGTTTATGAGTTCGTGTAAAAATTTTGGTGTTTTCATTTATCTTCCTTTTGTTGCGACAAAAAATCCCGCGGGGCGGGATAAAAATTTATGTTTGTATTGGTTTATTTAATATGAATTAAAATAACAGATGTAATAGCGGAAATAAAAAGTATATATACACTAAAAACATTATGAACATTGCTGGAATGGATAACAGGAAAATCCATAATGTTTTCCATCTGTATGTTTTGATGGTTGGGAATATGGCCAATATAAACATCAGTAAAAAAATAATTGATAATACCAAATCCAATATAATTAAGTATTTTATATCGAACGTTATCCAAGACAGCATGCCGTCCCACTTGGGGTTTAACAGCAAAATTTGTGCATCATTTACAAAAAATAATACTGTCGCCAAATAAAGTACACTTTTTGTATATAAAATTGTCTGACTGTCTTTATACATTGCCGTTGATACTGTTAATGTACTAGTATTCTACATAAATAATCAGGTCTTTTCCAGTGCTTTCCAACCATGGTATAAACATATTAATTTGTCCTGTTAAATCTATGCAGCCCGCAGAACCCGGAAATAAGCCACCATGAATAGAAAAACCATCACGACCATAAGTATTTGTTGTATTTGATGGTTCCAACCATACACGAGAGTTGCCCCAAGAATATAAACTGCCTTTCCATGTGCCCGCATTCACAATGCCAGCAAGTAGGCCATACGGAGTAATATGTTGAATTTCGGATTGTCTCGCCACGTAAGCGCCCTCTGGGATTGGGCCTTGGTTTGGTAAATTTTGATATTTTGGGTCCTGGTATTCCGGCTTGCCAGATCTCGCATCAAATTTATATATCTCCTTATTATTTTGGTATATAGTTAAAGCCCTTCCATCAAATTTAGCGTATGTTCCAGGTTCTGTATTAACAGGTCGTTCGAATATTGGTTGATGCGCATTTTGATTTTTGCCAGTTTTATATACCTTGCTTTTTATTGTATTTCCATGGTCATCGATGGTTTCTTCGGTGATATAGCAACGCGTACCATCGGTCCCTTCGCTGTGCCATCGCCATATTTTTGGTTGTTTTGCAAAGTTGGGAATGTTTAAATCATATATAAGCAGATTACGTGTTATAATGTTGCCCGCAGGATATAATACTTTGGCCGCTATGGTTTCGGATTGGATTACATAATTGTCTATATCAAAATCAATTCCCAGATTGTCAAAATATTCACCATATTCTGTTTGAATTGCGTCTTCGGCTTCTTGTTTAGCATTTTCAAAATCGGAATCTAATTCAAATTGGGCTGTTTGTAATTGTTCCAATGTCATATCATACTGTGGTTGAATCATATTGCCCGATGTATCAAAATTAATTTTGCCGGGATATAATAAATTCATATACTTGTTTGCGCGCGCGAATTCATCGCTGTGTTTGTTTGCATACGCTGGTGATGTTATTAATTTTGCCAAAAAACCTGGTTGTTTCATATTCATTTCCTTTTTTTTGGTAAACAAAAAAATCCCGCGGGGCGGGATAAAATAAAAAAAGTGGGCGCATCGCGTCCGTTCTTTGCCCACAATTATACCATAAATACGCATAAAAATCAATATAAACTGGCATCGGGATTTTGGGCAAGGTATGCTTCCTGTGGCATTTTGGCAATAGTGGCGCGAATATTGAGCATACACTGGTACCGTTGCTGATAAAAATCCCCGGATTCCGAGGCAAAAGAAACATCCCATGGGATTACCGTGGGATGTCCTATATTCCTGGCGGAGACGAAGGGATTCGAACCCTTGATACCCTTGCGAGTATACCACATTTCCAATGTGGCGCACTAGACCAACTATGCGACGTCTCCTAATCCTTACTTCTTATTCTTCTTCACCTGAATCTGGCGTATCATCTTCGTCTTCTTCCGCAACAATAGGCGCATCTTCTAACAATGTTTCTTCCAATTCTGCATCTATTTCACGCAATTTCGGGTCTTCTGTCGCAGCAATTTCCAAAGATTCTTCACCATCTGGTAATGCCGGCGTTTCTTTATATGACTGTACAAATTCATGACGAACTTCATTCATATCCAACTTACCCGTCGCAATTTCACGCAATGCCACAACTGTTAACTTGTCATCATCCTTTTCTACAACAGGTTGTGCGCCACCGTTCAAATCACGAACGCGCTGCGAAGCCAACATACCAAGTTCATAACGGCTTTCTACAAATGGTAATGTATCTGAATTTGTTGTACGTGCCATAATAAATTCCTTTGTTGAAAACGTTTTTAACCTCGCTATAATGCCCCATGGATGGTTAAAATGCAAGAAGAAAATATTAAAAACAATATAAAAACTCTTTCTTTCGGATGCAGACTTAATGCTATGGAAGCAGAAAAAATACAAAAAATGCTATCTTCTGCCATAAATGCTGCAATTCTGGTAAATACTTGCGCAGTTACCGCAGAAGCAGAACGACAATCTGGTCAAGCAGTTAGAAAACTGGCGCGCGAAAACCCAGAAGCCCCTATTTTTGTCACAGGTTGTGCTGCAACAAGAAACCCTGAACTTTTCTTGCAAATACCTAATGCAATTGTTGTAAAGAACCAAGATAAAATGCGTCTTAATGCATACTTAGACGCTTTAAATAATGCACCTTGTCATTTTGAAAGCCCAAAAATTGTTAAATTTTCACACCTTGCACCGCAACTATCCAAACAATTTGTACAAATTCAAAATGGTTGTAACCATAAATGTGCTTACTGCGTCACACGATTATTGCGTGGACCTGCCGTATCCTTTGAATATGAAGATATATTAAAAGATGTGCAAAATGCTATTCAAAACGGCTTTGGCGAAGTAGTTTTAACTGGTGTAGACATTGCTAGTTACGCCCAAAAAGGCATCTTGATTTCTGATTTGTGCAAAAAACTTCTGCAAGATGTTCCAGAAATAAAACGCTTGCGGTTATCTTCTATGGACCCCGCATCACCAGAAATATTCAAAATAATTGATTTAATTCACTCTGACAATCGAATGATGCCGCATATGCACCTGTCTATGCAATCCGGTTCAGATACTATACTTAACGCTATGCACCGCAGGCACAATTCAGATACTGTACGCAAAATAGTTAAAGCAGCAAATAATAACATTACTTTTAGTTGGGATATAATTTGTGGTTTCCCAGGCGAAACAGATGAATTATTTAACGAAACAGTTGAACTTGTGAAAGAAACAAAACCTATAAAGATACACGCATTTCCTTTCTCGCCGCGTCCAGGAACAGAAGCAGCAGATATGCCTAATCAAATTAATCGAGAAATATCGAAAAAGCGCGTTAAAATCGTATCTGACCTTGCTGAAAATCTCAGAAAAGAGTTCATGAATCAACAACTGGCAACGGAAGTTCAAGTCTTAGTTGAAGAAAATAATATCGCAAGGACTCCTAATGATATAGATGTAAAAATCATCGGGAATCCTATTCCTTCAAAAACTATATGCAATGTAAAACTGACTGAAATCAAAGAAGACTCTTTCATCGGATTTTTAGCATAAAAAATAAGTTGGCAAGTCGTTTTATAGTTGCTAATATCTTCATCATGAAAAAGAAAATATTTACCCTGTTATTAGCATTGATAACAACTTCTGCGCATGCCGATTTTTCGACACGTGCAAAATCTGCTTTTTTAATAGATTATGAATCCGGTGCGGAAATCGTCGCGAAAAACGCTGACGAATTAATGCCACCATCTTCTATGATAAAACTTATGACACTTACCGTCTTGTTCGATGAAATTAAGGCCGGCAACTTTACCATGGATGACAGATTAACAGTTAGTGAAAATGCGGACTACAATAATCCTTTGTGGTACCCTGCAAGCAAGATTTGTTTGGTTGCAGGTCAGACAATCAGTGTACGCGATGCTATACTTGGATTAATTGTATTATCTGGCGGTGATGCAAGTGTTGTAGTCGCAGAAAAATTGGCTGGCTCTGAAAGTGCATTTACAGAATTAATGCAGAAAAAAGCGCGCGAAATCGGGATGACGCAATCTACTTTCGGCAATGCAAGCGGTCTGCCAAACCCAAACAACTTGATGACAAGTCGTGAACTGGCAATGCTTGCAAATTATGTTATAACAAATCATCCGGATATATATCCTTTGTTTGCTACAAAGCGCTTCGAATTCAAAGAACACCAAACAGACTGGTGTCGCGAATGGGGCCGTACCCATACGATGAATTATAACAAACTATTGTTCACAATGCCTGGTGCTGACGGTCTTAAAACGGGCCACACAGAAGACGGTGGTTATGGCATGGTAGCAAGTGCTAAAATTGGTGGCCGCAGACTAATCGGTGTAATAAATGGTTTCCGTGGTGATAGTCATGACGCACTGGCAACCGAGATGAAAAAACTGCTAAACTATGGCTTTACAAACACAACAAATAAAGTCTTTTATCGTGCAGGTGATAAAATTGCAAAAATCCCAGTTTGGTATGGGCGTCAACCATATGTTATAGCAACCGTAGAAAAAACATTCGCGATTACCTTACCTAAATCAGACGGTCTTTCTGGTGTAAGAGTTCTGGCAAGATATGACGACCCTATTCCTGCACCAGTAAAAAAAGGTGATAAAGTCGGTGAAATAATAGCAGAAAAGAATGGTGAAGTTATTGCACGTGCACCACTTATTGCAATGGATAAAGTAAGCAAAACACAATTCTTTGGTCGCGTAATTAAAAATATTAGAGTTATGTTAGGTATTTAACAATCATGGCAACTAAGAAAACTACTTCTTATAATTTTCCCCATCCGATGGACAACGATTGCCTGATTGGACATAATGAGGCTTTAAATAACTTTATGTCCGCATGGAATATGCGCGACACCCACCCTATTCACCCTGTATGGATGCTAACAGGTCCCAGAGGAATCGGGAAAGCCACAATGGCTTATAAAATCGCTAAAATGGTTTATGGAAATGTCGGTGATTTCTTTATAATAGATTTAGATAGAAATATTGATAAAGACGGGAAAATCAAAACAGATGGTAAAGTAATTTCTGTTTATACTGTTCGCGCCATGATTGAAAAGATGCAAATGTCTTCTATGTCTGGGGACTGGCGCGTTATTCTTATAGATTCCGTAGACGAACTGAATACCGCTGCATCAAACGCTTTATTAAAACTATTAGAAGAACCACCTGCAAAAACACTGTTCCTGTTAGTTGTACACCAATTATCTAATGTTCTGCCGACTGTACGTTCGCGTGCACGCGTTGAAAAAATGCGCCCACTTACAATATCTCAATTACGCGAGTTATGTGCAAAATTTATGCCAGACGAAGAAGTAAGCACAGAAACTTTGAAACTTGCAAACGGTAGTTTCGGAAGTATCGCTAACCTTAAAAAGTCTGGCGGTGATGCAGTTTACGAAGATTTGATAGAAACACTGCAAGACGAACGCACAAATAGCGCAGATATGATGAATATAGCAAAAAAAATTGCTGCACAGCCAGAATTATATGGCATTTTATTAGACGCTATTGCTTATTTCGGATTAGCCGATTTATATTCAAACACAATTAAATCTATATCCGATATAAACAGACTATACCTTGAACCTGAAATTGGAATCTTTAAAATAATTACAGAAATAAAAAAATGTTTATAGATACTCATTGTCATTTAACAGACAACTATATATCAGGCGATTTAAATGATGTTATTACACGCGCAAAATCTGCCGGGGTCAGCACATTAATTTGCCCGACCGCTGACCCGAATGATATAGAAAACGCAATTTCCATCACAGAAACACATGATAATATATTTGCTACTATCGGCATTCATCCTGAATACGCAGAAATAGACGCCGCTAAATTCTTAACTGATAAAATCCTATCACACCCACGAGTTATAGGAGTCGGTGAAATTGGTTTAGATTATCATGAAAACGCACAAAATCGTGATGCACAAATAAAACTATTCGAACAGCAATTAACCTTGGCAAAAAAGCACAATCTGCCGGTTGCAATACATACGCGCGATGCAGAAGAAGACACAAAAACAATTTTAACTGACGATTTTCACGGCGTAATGCACTGCTTTACAAGTTCTTGGGATTTAGCAAAAATTATGTTAGACCGCGGATTCTTTTTTTCTGCTAGTGGAATTTTAACTTTCAAAAACGCAGAAGAAATACGCGAAACATTTAAAAAGATTCCAACTGACAGAATTGTAATTGAAACAGACGCCCCATATTGCGCACCTGTTCCATATCGCGGAAAAACTTGTGAACCCGCCATGGTTGTTGAAACTGCAAAAGTACTGGCACAAATCAAAAATTTGCAATTAAACGATTTGGCTATTATACTTGCTGACAATACAAAAAAGTTATATCCAAAATGCCACGTCAAATAATAAAATTTGGTCAAGTTTCTGAAAATCGCAAAGCGCGATACAACTATTCTATTGAAGACACAATAGAGGCTGGTATTTCTTTAACTGGTGCAGAAATAAAATCTATTCGTTACGGATTAGTCACAATCGTTGACGGTTTTGTACAAAGACGCGGTACAGATTTATACTTAGCAGGAATCGAAATTCAAAAATTGCCTACTGCTGCACGTATAGTAAACTTTGATGAACGCAGATCACGTCAACTATTGCTACATCGTGCACAAATCAATCGCTTAATCGGCAAACTTCAAGAAAAAGGTGCAACAATCGTTCCTTTAAAGTTATACTTTAACAATCGTGGGAAATTAAAAGTCTTGTTAGGTGTTGGTTATGGTAAAAATAAAGTTGATAAACGCGAGACTATCAAGCAACGCGAATGGAATAAAAACAAATCAAGAATTTTAAAAGGTTAAAAAAAGACGCATAAAAATGCGTCTTTTTTTACAATGGATTTAGTCATCTATTTCCATACCTGCACTAACCTGGGCACGGAATTCATCCTTCACTGCTCTATATTCGTCTCTGGTAATGCAACCGTCTTGGTCCATATCCATTACTGGCAACAAAGCCTGCATCTGTGGACATTTTACAGAAGAAACGACCAAGCAACCGTTTTTAAAGTCTGCGCGTGGTCCACGAAAATCGCGACCATTATCACATAATTTCCCCGCAGCAAAACCCAATGCAAAAATAATCAACACAAAAATCAATTTCTTTAAGAAACGACCAAATTTAGAACCACCATGACAACCGCATTTGCATTCATGACCGCATGTGCATTCATGAGTTTCTGGAATAACTTCTTTTACTTCTTCAACAACAACTTTCTTTGTTGCAGGTTTTTTTACTGCTGCTTTTTTAACTGTTGTTTTTTTTGCTACTGCTGGTTTTGCAGCCGCTTTTTTAACTGTTTTTGTTGGCATTTTCTTTCCTTTTTGTTTACCCCATTAATTGTATTCAATATTAATTTTTATGTAAAGTAGATTTTTTATCAATTTAAGTTTCTGAAAACAAACCACTTGCCCCAATAAATATTTTGTTATAAGATAAAAATGATACGTCGTGTTGATGTATTGGGGTGTCATAGCCCGTAAATTTGGCGTTCAGGAATGGACGATATTGTCTCCAATCATTTTGGTTGGAGGGTTGTGAATATATTGAATAAGCACACTATACCAAATTATAGCTATGAACCTCCAACCACCCTTAAACATTCGGTGGTTTTTTTAATACTTGTTTTTAAACAAGATAAAAAATGGAGGCTAATATGAACACAAAACAAATACTCCCAGTTTTTATGGTGGGACTATTTATAACAACCGCAGGAATTTGCGATACTTTTATTAAGTGTATTCCTAATAGTTTGTCTTCTTGTCAAGTAGACTCGTACACTGGTGGCAGTGGTGGCGGTGGAATTCAATGGAAAGCAAGTTGCTATTCAAACAACACAAAAATAACATTTAAGGGACTTGCTTTATGCGCACAACGAGGTTCATCCCCCGCAATAAATTTGGCTTATAGCCCCGGTTCTAATACACAATGTTGGTGCAGGATGTTTTCTCCGGCACTTTCAAATTGGGTATCTACTTATTCTACACCATCTAGTGAAACAACTTGTAATGATCAATGTGCTAGCATATGTGCAAGGGAAATATCTGGTTCGTCTGATCTTATTCGAAGATTATTATCATCACTGGCAGATACTTATTAAATTTTAAACGCTGGAGGATAAAATGAAAATCTATACGAATATTTTTATAATTTTTTGTTCCGTCATATTCTGTAATTATTCACAAGCACATACTTTATGCGTAATTAAAGAATCATATGCCTACGGCATGGCAACAGAGATTGGTATAGGTGGTTCCGATTGGGTCGGAAGGTATGAGATGACAGCAATAAACCCTTTAAGGCGGCGTGGTGTCGGGATATGTTCTAATTCTAGTGGTTCAGTAGGAAGTGTCACATCAGAAATTTATAGAAGTAGAACTTCTTCCGCCACAAACAAATATTGTTGGTCCAAGCTTTTATACCCTGTAGAATCGAAATTTATTCTTGTTAAAATTTATGACGATGAAACAGATTGCTTGCAACATTGCGCAGAACGCGCCATTAACCCATCAGACGGTTCTAGCAATAGCGCAGAAGCATTTTTCCAAAATTTAGAAGGGAGCAATTAAAATGAAAAAAATATCTATATTTATAATGCTTGCTTTGCTTGCAACAAAAAATTTATTTGCGGCAGGTGCTTGCCCAACAAATTATGTACCTGTTTATTATTACAATATAAAAATAGTACAAAATTATAATCAATGCCCATCTGGATATATTGCAGTTGGAGGCAGCAACAACACATCCGCATTAAGTTGCCTGTCTGAAAATAATTCTGGAAGATACCCTGCCTGCTTTATGTATTTGGCACCAGGAACATATACTGATAAAACTGGGACATATCAAATTACAGATATTTGTCCATATGTAGAATAAAATAAAAGCCACCGATTGGTGGCTTTTATTCAAATCGAAATCAAACGATTTAGTTCAAAGCATCTTTCAAAGCTTTACCTGGTTTGAATTTCGGCTGAGTGGAAGCCGGAATCTTAATAGCAGCACCTGTCTGAGGATTGCGGCCTGTTGTTGCTTTGCGTTTTGCAGTTGTAAATGTACCAAAACCAACCAAACGTACTTCGCCCTTCTTCTTCAAAACTTTTGTTACTGTGTTGATGAATGCATCCAAGCAAGAAGCAGCGGTTGCTTTTGTTACTTCAACTTCGTTTGCGATTGCTTCAATCAATTGCTGTTTGTTCATTTTGTTTCTCCTTTCATAAATTTATATAAGGTGTCCGGCAGTTCCAAGGCAATGTCTTTGAAATCTTTTGCCCAGTTATCAGATACTTTCAGGAATCTTATAACCGCAACTTCTTATATTTCAAGGACATTGCCTGTCCTGCTTACCCGAATCGTAGAGAAATCCTGCCTTTAAGTCAAGAGCATATTTATTTCTTAGATATTTTTCATAAACTTGACAAAAAACGCGATACTTAATTATGAACCGCTTCTGCCCTTACTGCGCGCGCATCTGGTGAATTACTTTCACATAATACCCAATTCTCTGTCGTGCCTTTGACATGAACTGTTCTGAAATGATTGGGCGTCAATGTTAATAGTAAAACTATCACACCTACCCAAAATGTAAACTTGGTAAACTGCCACGGTTTTGAAAAACTTTCACGTTTAAAAGAATCACTTAACAAATTCTGATATAATGCCCAACCCCAGTTAAACGCCAATAACATAACAACAAAAAAGAATGCAATACTGATGTAATTTATAAAAGGATGAAGCATCTGAGAAATTGTATCCCACATAGAATCCGCAGCAGGACATACATACAATTCTTGCCCAACTAAATTAGCCGGTATTTGTATTGCTTCCGTATTCGATATCTGCAAACCAAACGATGTTGCTATTACTATCATTGTTAACGCAACTATCGAAAATAACATTATCGGTTTCATTTACTGCTGCCCCTCAAAATTTCTTGATTTATATTATATCATAAACAACTAAGCGATTGCAATTTTATAAACTTTGAACTAATATTCATTCCATGCTGGGTAGAAAAATAAATCTTGTAGTCGGTTTAACAACATTCCATAACGAAATGTTGCAAATTTCTGTGCCCGCACTTGGTAAACTAAATCAAAAATTTATGCTTATCGTACATAATGATAACCCTGTCACTACAATTACAAAAAAACAAATTCGCGACCTGGGCTATAATGGCGACATTTTTATAATTAATAGTTCTGAAAATGTCGGTACTTTTCGTGCGCGTATCGCTATCGCTGATGCTATTAGTAAATTAAAACTAAACCCAGAATGGATTATTTTTAATGACGATGACGACATTATAACTGATTTAACTATCCCAGATGTTTCAAATGATATTTTCTCTGTCGTACAAAATTCTGTCGTTATTCATCATCGCGTATTGGACTTGTTACGCGCAAAAACAAATCCAGATAATCTTGAAATCGACGGTGATAACATAACTTTATCCAGACCTAACCTAGGTTTTGCAGGAACACTTATAAGAACAAATGTCGTCGTTAAATTATTCGATTTTATAAAGCCATTGTTGGAATCTATAAAAAAACTAGATGACAGTTTGGATTTTCGCGCACCTGTTGATGCGGTAATGCGTACATTTCTGAATATGTATGCTAAATTTATCAACCCTGATTCTGCACCCATTTATATGGATAAAATAAACTATATAAAAACAGATATTGATACATGTCCGATTAAATATGAAAAACTTAATCGACCCGTCAGAAATATATCAGAACATTACCGTCGCGTACTTAACAAGTATGAAAACCTTATGCAGACGGCTTTGAACGCTGCTGCCCTTAGGGGCTAATTACTATTTTCTGCTTTTCTATAAAATATAAATATTTATGATTGAAACTTCTGTGCAATATTTATAAAATTGCACCGACAAACAAGGGATTACTTAAAATGAAATATAATGATATTCGTACAACTTTCTTAAACTTCTTTGAAGAAAAAGGTCATAAAATTGTTCATTCTGCTTCACTGATACCAAATGACCCTACCCTGTTATTTACTGTTGCAGGGATGGTTCCATGGAAGGGTATTTTACAAGGTACAGAACCTGCATTTGCGTCTCGTGTTGCAGACGTACAAAAATGTATTCGTGCAGGTGGTAAGCATAATGACCTGGATGAAGTCGGTTTTGACGGACGTCATCATACATTCTTTGAAATGGTTGGCAACTGGTCTTTTGGTGACTACTTTAAAGAAGGCGCAATTGAATACTCTTGGGAATTATTAACAAAAGTTTTAGGTCTGGACCCGAATAAACTTCGCGTGACAACACACGAAACAGACGAAGAGTCCACAGAAATCTGGCGCAAAGTTGCCGGAAAAGAAGCAATTAGACTGGGGGATAAAGATAACTGGTGGTCTGCTGGCGATACCGGTCCTTGTGGCCCATGCACAGAAATATTCTATGATTTCGGTGCAGACATAGAAAACGAAGACGATAGATGGGTTGAAATCTGGAATGACGTATTCATGCAATATGACCGCGATGCAAACGGCAATCTATCCCCACTGCCAAAGAAAAATGTTGATACGGGTGGCGGATTGGAACGCTGGGCTGCGATTCTGCAAGGCAAGACAGATAACTATGATACTGACTTATTTGTTAATTTAATGAAGGCGATAGAAAATGTCGTCGGTGTACAAAAGAATGCAGAAAACACCCCTTCATTCAAAGTAATTGCAGACCACTTGCGCGCTGTTGGTTTTGCTATTGCAGATGGCGTTATCCCAAGCAACACAGACCGCGGCTATGTAATTCGTCGCATTTTGCGGCGTGCTATGCGTCACGGTCAGATTCTGGGGCATAAAGGTGCATTATTATCAAAGCTATACCCTGCGCTTATTACAGAAATGGGCGCGGCTTATCCAGAACTTGCACGTGAAGAAAAGCACGTTGTTGAAATCATACAAAACGAAGAAAATGCGTTTGCAGACATGTTGCAAAACGGTATGAAATTATTAGAAAACGAAATACCAAAAGTAAACAATCATGTACTGCCTGGTGATGTTGCATTTAAACTATTTGATACCTATGGATTCCCGTTAGATTTAACCCAGATGATTTTACGCGATAAAAATATTGATGTAGATGTCGCAGGCTTTGAAAAGTCAATGGCAGAACAGAAAGAACGCAGTCGCGCTAATACAAAGGGGACTCGCACTTTATGGGAATCACAGACTCAATTAAGCGACACAGACGATAGTACAAAATATTCACCTGATGCAAACATGCAATCAAAAGTATTATCTATCTTGCACAATGGTGAGTTTGTTGAAACCGCTAATGCGGGGGACGAAGTAGAAGTTGCTTTGGATAAAACAAACTTCTATGGCACACAAGGCGGGCAAGTCGGTGATAGTGGTGAAATACAGAAAGACGGGAAAGCGGTTATGAACGTATCCGAAGCAGCACGCGTTGACAATGTTGTTATTCACAAAGGAACTTTAACTGACGCGTTAAATGTTGGCGATACAGTTTCTACAATTATAAACGCGCCTTCTCGTCAACAGACCGCACGTGCGCATACTGCAACACACTTACTACAAGCGGCTTTGCGTCATGTATTAAACGAAGATGTTGAACAGCGCGGTTCCAAGGTATCGCCTGACTCCGTTCGTTTTGACTTCTCGTTCGGACGCGCAATGACCGCGGAAGAAAAGCAAGCAACCGAAGACCTTATTAATAAATGGATTTCCGAAGACCTGCCCGTTTCCCACGAAGAAATGTCTTTGGACGAAGCCAAGTCAAAAGGTGCAATGGCTCTGTTCGGTGAAAAATACGGAAATACGGTAAAGGTTATTACTGCTGGCGATATATCTTGTGAATTATGTGGTGGAACGCATATTTATCACACAGGCGAAATCATCCGCGCAAAGATTAACAAAGAAAAATCTATCAGCAGCGGAATTCGCAGAATTACTATGTCAGTTGGTACTTTGGCAGAATAATAAGAAAACCCGCCTTTTATGGCGGGTAATTAAATTCTTGCATTCACAACATTTAATAGTATCATTATTGGGGTGAGAGATAAAAAAAGGAACTACACAAATAAAGTTCCTTAAAACACCCCTAAGTATATTGATTCTATTAACCAATTGCCAAATAGGGGCATAAAAGCGGCGTTGTCACAGATTCACTACAAATAAAGATATTTTTCTTTATTAGCAATGGATTTCGTGACAACGCATAAGTTAAACGATAAAAAAGGATTATTTATGGTAAAAGTTAGAGAAAAAAAGCAAGCACCTGTTGCAGAAGAAACTGCAGCACCTAAAAAGCCTGCAAAAATAACAGGTATGAACAAGCACGAAAATGATAAAAACGATGAAAATTTATATTTTATGGCATTAGGCGGACTGGAACATGTTGGTCAAAATATGTATGTCTATAAATATAAAGGCAAATACCTAATCGTTGACTGCGGTATGGGGTTCTTGGAAGAAGAAATCGGTGCCGGTGACGTTCAATACTGCGACACAACTTGGCTTGAAAAACGCAAAAAAGACGTTGTCGGGTTTGTTATAACCCACGGTCACGAAGACCATATCGGTGCTTTAAAATATGTTTGGCCAAAGTTTAGAAAACCTATTTATTGCACTCGTTTCCCTGGCGAAATTTTAATTCAAACTTTCAAGGGAATTGAATTAGACTTTAACCCAGAAAAAGACATAGTTATTTTCGACCATCATGGCGCAACATTAAATCTTGACCCGTTTGAAGTCGAAACTTTCCATGTGTCTCACTCTGTACCAGAAGCACAGATGTTAATAATAAAAACACCAGCAGGAAAGGTTTTGCATACAGGTGACTGGACCTTCAACGATGATAACCCAATAGAAGAACCTACTGACTTTGTTCGCTTGCGCGAAATCGGTTCTGACCCTAAATTATTGGCTTGTGTATCTGATTCCACTTCGGCTTCTCGTCAAGAACCACAAACTACAGAAGTTCAAGTTCGTGAAACTTTAACCGAAATTATGAAAAACGCACCAGGTCGCGTTCTTGTCACTGGTTATTCACGCAGTATTGCGCGTATGAAAATGTTTGCAGAAGCAGCACATGCCGCAGGACGCGTTGCAGCAATTAAAGAACGTAGCAACCCTAACCCAGTTCCTTATGTTGGATTGCCAGAATTCCGCGAAATGGGTATAGAATTTGGATACTTAAACAAAGATGATGTTTATCTGCACAGCGAAATAAAAGATTTGCCAGCAGAAAAGCAAGCAATCTTCTTAACGGGCTCTCAGGGTGAACAATATGCTATGTTAACTCGTCTTTGCCGCGGTCATGTAAAAGAAATGAAGTTGCAACCAACAGACACCGTTCTGTTTAGTGCGATTATCATTCCAGGTCGCGAACAAGATGTTTCTTACCTATATAACAAACTAGCCCGCATGGGTATAAAAACACATACTATATTTGATACAGACCATCTGCACGCCAGCGGTCACGCAGGTCGCCCAGAATTTGAACGCTTTTATGACATGGTGCACCCACAAGTTTCTATTCCAATGCATGGTGACTATATTAACGAAATGTTAAATGGTAAAATGGCGATGGAACGCGGTGGCGCAAAATATATGATGGTTGTTCATAACGGTGAAATGATTGCACTAAAAGACGGTGAAGCACCTTATATTTCTGAAACCATCGAAACAGGTTTCGTTGTTATGGAAGGCGAAACAGAACGTAGTGCAGATGACAAGGTTTATAAAAACCGTAAAAAGATTGCTACAAATGGTGCCGTATTCGTCACTTTGCCTGTTGACAAGCGTGGTTTCTTAAAGGGCGTTCCAGAAGTATCTAGTGCAGGTATATTCGAAACAGATACAACAGGTTTTATGAAACGTCAAATTCAAATTGAAATCACAAAAGCAATTGACGATTTAACAAAAGCAGAACGCAAAGACCGCGACAATTTAGTTCGTGCAGTTCAAGTTGCTTCGAATAAAGTAATTCGTGCATCTTTGGGAGCAGACAAAAAACCACAATATAGCGTTCACTTTGTACAGAAATAAAAAATCCCCACAATGGGGATTTTTTTAATCTTCTTCATCGTGCGCACGCGGATGTGCGTGCTCGTAAGCACTCATTATCTCCGCCATATTTACTTTCGTGTAAAGTTGTGTGGTAGATAACGAAGAATGCCCCAATAATTCTTGCAAACTTCTTAAATCCGCACCACCTGCAAGCAATGCCGTCGCAAATGTATGTCTTAATGCGTGCGGCGTCACATAATCTGGTAATTGCAGATAATGTCTTAATCTTTCTACTACCTTTTCTGCCATCCGCGCAGACATCGGAAGACCGCGAACACTCCTGAACAATTCATCTTCTGTATCATTGCCAAATGGGCGCAATTTTATATACTTATCTATCGCATCTAATACTGCAGGTAAAACAGGAACTATTCTTTCCTTCCCCCCCTTCCCCATTATACGCAAAGAATCTGGTCTGTTTATAATATCTATATTCTTTAAAGACAATGCTTCTGATATACGAAGACCACAACCAAATATTAACAAAACTAAAGCCCAATCACGTGCGGCAATCCATGGTTCAGTTGCATCTAATTCTTTTATCGCATCGTGCATATGCTCAACATCACTGACTTCTATCGCTTTTGATAACTTGCGTGGCACTTTCGGCGAAGAAATTAAACCAATTGCATCATTTTTTACACCGTATTGCTTATTAAGAAATTTATAAAAACCACGAACAGATGATAAAGCACGCGCAGTTGATTTATGTGCTAAATTGCGACGCTGTCTGTCTGCAAGCCAAGAACGAAAACATATAGTGTCTGCACGCACCATGTCATTAATAAAAACATCCGCGCCTGTAAAGTTCTCGTAGAATTTTACAAAATCACGGATATCGTTTTCATAAGCACTTGCCGTATGCACAGAATAGTTCTTCGTCTGTGTTAAATAATTTATGAACTCTTGTATCGTTTCATTCATTATTTTATATCAAATGTTGCAGATACACTTACGGATACTTCTGTATCTTTTGAAACTATACTGCCAGACATCGCCATAGAATCTTCTGCACCCGCCATTTTCGCACCAGTTGCTAAGAAATTAGATGCACGCGGTTGAATAGAAGAAGATGTATTCGCATTATACGATACATTTACCAATTTCCCCGCTTCACGACCGTCACCTGTGGCCAAAGCATTTGCTCGTTCACGCGCATTTTCAACCGCTTTACCTAAGCAATCTTCCAAAACAGGCTTCATCGCTTCGGCACTGGTATACATACGCAAGTTTTCAGAATAAATATTTTCCTGACCAGCAAACTTAGACAACACCTTTTCTATCGCTTCTATATTATCTGCAGAAACTTCTACGGCTATCGTTGTTTCTATACCAAGAACAACAGACTTTTCTAATTCACGATTCCATTCGGATTTTTCGTATGAATTAAATTCTGTCGTCTGCATCTTCACATCTTGCGTCTTTAAGAAGTTTGTTATTTCTGCCACCTTTGCGGTTGCCATCTTCATCGACACAGCTGCATTTTTATCTAGCGTAGTCACGCGTAAAGTTATCGCAGTTCTATCCTTAGGTACTGTTGTTAAACACTCGCCAGAGACAGAAATTAAACGCATTTCACGCGGTTGGGTAAACATACCGAATACCAATGCCATAACCGCACCAGCACCAATTACACTACCTGCCCAGATTAAATATTTTTTCATTTTCTATCCTTTCCTTATTTTTTCTTAATCAAAATAATTTAATTTCATTGCACGCTTTACACGCATAACCGTTTCTGCAGCCGCACTACGTGCCGTCTTTGTTCCTTCTCGCAATATATCCATTACTTTATCTGGATTGCGCGCGAATTCTTCACGTCTTTCACGTATAGGACGCAATGTTTCTTGCAGTACAGAATTTAAGAACTTCTTTACCTTTACATCACCCAATCCACCACGTTCATAATGCGCGGCAAGTTCTTCATAACCAGCATATTCAGGCAAAAACGCGGCAAAATGTTCCGGTTTTGCAAAAACAGAAAGATATATAAACACAGGATTTTCTGTCGTATTCCCTGGGTCTTCTATTCGCAAATGATTTGGGTCGGTAAACATTGTTTTAACCTTTGCTGCAATCTCATCTGCAGAATCTTTCAGATAAATGCAATTATTCAAAGATTTGCTCATTTTTGCATTACCATCTGTACCAGGTAATCTTGCGGCCGCCTTTGATTGCGGAACCACCGCATGCGGCATAACCAATGTTTCACCGTAGATACTGTTAAACTTATGAACAATCTCACTTGCTTGTTCTAACATCGGTAATTGGTCTTCCCCAACAGGAACAATATTCGCATCAAAAGCAGTTATGTCCGCAGCCTGAGAAATTGGATATGTAAAGAAACCAACAGGCACACCACCGTTAAATTTTTCCTTCTGTGATATTTCCGTTTTTACAGTCGGATTGCGTTGCAGACGTGCAACCGTCACTAAATTCATATAGTAAAAAGTTAACTCTGTTAATTCAGAAACTTCTGACTGAATAAACATGGTTGTCTTATCCGGGTCATAACCAACAGCCAACATATCTAATGCAACTTCCATAACATTCTGACGAACTTTATCTGGATTATCAAAATTATCGGTCAAACCTTGCGCATCAGCAATCATACCATACATACGAACATAGTCCCCCTGATTTTGAATATCTACGTTCGCCTGTAAGGACCCCACCAGATGCCCTATATGCAAAGCACCCGTTGGACGTATACCCGTTAAAACAATATTTTTTGTATCTGTCATAATTAAAAATCCTTATTTTTATGTTAATTTTTTTGTGTGCAAAAAGAAAGCACAAAATACTAATAAAATAACTATCAGGCCCCTAGCGGCGCCACCAAACAAGAAAAGAAAAATAAGAACTAATGTTTATCATATTTATATATTCTACTTTTTTACCTTTTAATGTCAAGAATCCTGAAATACTAAACAAAAATATATACAATCATAAAAAATAATGTATAATGCTTGCGTGTTGGTGTGTTGCCACATGGGAATTCTAAGCCCTAACTTGCGTCAGAGATGACGAAAAATATCTCCAACCGTAAATAAAATGGTTGGAGTGTGCGAATATATGGAATAAACACGCAATTCAAGTTATTGTTTAGAAACTCCAACCACCTTAAAACTTATTATTGGGTGGTTATTTTTATGGAATCTGCCCTTATGCACTTCCTTATACACAGTGCAAAACTTATCTCCACACAAAGGGCAGTTTTCCACCACAAATATAAAAAAACCGCCAAACCGGCGGTTTTATTTTTTCTATTAACGAGAATAGAATTCAACAACCAATTCTGGGAACATTTGTACAGGATATGGTACGTCTGCAAATGCAGGTACACGTGTAAATGTTGCAGTAAAGTTTGCGCTATCTACGTTAATATAATCTGGATATGTGCGTTCTGCAGATTCCAAAGCCAATACAACCAATGGCATCTGTTTCGCTTTTTCACTAACTGTGATAACATCCCCAGGTTTTACCTGATAAGAAGCAATTTTTACACGCTTGCCATTAACATAAATGTGACCATGGCTTACCAACTGACGAGATGCAAATACTGTTGGTGCTAATTTAGAACGATATACAACTGCGTCCAAACGACGTTCCAACAAACCAATTAAGTTATCTGGTGTGTCCCCCTTCATATTTTCTGCTTCCAGATAATATGCACGGAACTTCTTTTCACCGATATTTCCATAATAACCTTTCAAAGTCTGTTTTGCACGCATCTGTTTGGCGTAATCAGAAGAATTACCACCACGAGATGTTGGCCCATGCTGACCAGGTTTGTATTTACGTTTGTTAAATGGAGATTTAGCCTGACCCCACAAATTTACGCCCAGACTACGTCCGATTTTCAATTTTCTTGTGCTGCGCTTTGCGCCTGCTCTTGCCATAATTTTTATCCTTTTGGTTTTTGTTTGTGCCAGACATTTCACAGATTCCTTATCGTTTATATGACCAAAAGACATATAACTTATTCAGTTCTGGTTATCCAGCGAGGCTCAGTTTATACTGTTTTTTCAGAAAAATCAAGTAAAAATCCCGCTTCGCGGGACTTTTTTAAAACTTTACTTTTGGTGCAACTTTTTCTGCTTCATCCATTTCAAATAACTTTTCTTCTGTTATATGAAACATATTCGCAACAATATTGCTTGGGAACTGCTGAATCTGTGTATTTAACCCCATCACAACAGTATTATAAAATTGACGTGCTGCTTGTATCTTTGTTTCAGTATCAGTCAATTCACGTTGTAATTCTAAGAAATTTTCATTCGCACGCAAAGTCGGATAATTTTCAGACAATGCAAATATGCTCTTTAAAGTTTCCGTCAAATGATTTTCTGCATCTGCTTTTGCAGGACCATTCGCAGACATAGCAGCATTTCGCGCCTCGGTTACTGCTTGCAGAGTTTCCCTTTCATGTTTTGCCGCACCACGTACAGTTTCAATTAAATTCGGTATTAAATCATAACGACGCTTTAACTGCGTATCTATTGTTGACCAAGCCTCTTTTGCCTGATTCTTTCTTGCAATCAATCCATTATAAACCGCAATAAAATATAACAATATTACAGCAACAATAGCAATTACAGTCCACATGTTTTAAACTCCTTTTTATCATATATACAATATAATTCCAGCACATATAAAAAGCAAGTATCATAAATAAAAAAAACGCCCCAATAAGGGGCGCTAACTAACAAAACAATAAAAGAACTTATTTTTTCCAAAAAGCGAAACCAGAACGGCGTTCTGCCTTTTCACCGCGCTGCTTTCTGTCTTCGCGTGCACGGCGGCGTTCTGCACGACGTTCTTGAAATCTTCTTGCCGACTCTTCATCACGCTGAATTAATTTTATTGTCGTTGCAGATAATTTATCATTTCGGACTTCCTCTTCAAATTCGACAATATCATTTTCATTCAAGAATCTGATGCCCGCCGCTTTCAAAGAGCTGGAATGAACAAAAACATCGTCCATATTGCCGTTTTCATTAGGTGTATCCGGCGTAATGAAACCGAAGCACTTTTTACCATTGTACCATTTTACTTTACCTTGACGCATAATTACTTTCCTTTCTTATGCTTGTTATGGATTCCACAAAACATAGAATCCTGTAATTATTGTTGCCGATAAGAATTATTAAAGCAAGTAAAAATAAAACAGCCCCGATAGTTTTATTTCCTACGGGGCTTTACTGCTATTTATCAGTCTTTTTATAGTATCGCTGAACTTCTGTCATTACAAAGTTAAACAATTTCCCAGACATTGTATCAGACGGTACAGACCAGTCGCGTTGAACATATGGCATGGCTGATACCAAAATAAATCTTGCCATAAATCTGAATATTTCACTTTCTTGCGCCTCGGTTAATTTTGCCGGTGCGTTTGTAACGTGAAAGACCTCGTTTTCAATAGCATTATCTAGTTTATCTATTATTACTTCTAGTATTTTCTGCGGATAATATAACTTGCACATTTTGGGGAAGCCTTCAAACATAGAAACGCCGTTTCCCTGACTGTACAATATATTCCATCCAACACGTTCAAACAGATCTTCTAGGCACTGGCATATCAAAAGGTTATATTCTTTTACCCCCTTTTCCATATAATCAGCAAGTTTTTGCTCTATTCTTTCACTGTTTTTATTGTTGGCTTTTCTGCTTATTTCATAGTGTTCATGCGTTTTTCTTTCATATTCAAAAAAAGTACGAACCTGACAAATAATTTCTAATGGTACAACCTTGCCGTCCTTACCGATATCTATTATTAATTTTGCATCACGATAATTACGCGGGTTTTCCATATCATAGAACTTATCACGAACAGATATTATTCTATCTGGCATCATTTCATGTACACGTTCTATAAAAAATCTTGCCTGCGGTATCAAGTCAAACAAGCATTTCACACGCCATACGTCTTGCAGGCGCATGCGCGGCTTTTCAATTTTATCAAGTTCGCGAACTAACTCTACTGCGATTTTCTCGTGTCCGGAACCTATAATAGACAACACTGTTTCTGACGGTGTTGATATATATTTTTCTTTTAATTTGGTACGTATTTTTTCGGCAACCGCCCTGGCAGACGCAACCCTTTCATGCGCAGCAATTACACGATATACAGTACTGGCAACCTCTTCTACATAAGCCGCATAATATTTACCAGTAATTTTATCTAGTGCCCTGTCTATCTTTTTTTGCGCACCAACAATAACAGTAACAATCGAAGATACAGCCAAGTCTATCTTATGCCCTTCGCCACTTGTAAAAAACTGATTGCGCATAGGGTCCGCATCTAACCGGTGTTGCACAATATATGGCGACAACGGATTTATATCTGCAATTTTTATTGGTTCGTCAATAGTATTATCTGTGGCATAGTCATATCGCATAACCGGTGCCTTAGGTGCACCAAAACATTTACCTAAGAAATAAAACACCTCGCGAAACCAGGTCAAACCATCAGAATATAATTCTGATAAATATTTAGCCGCCTCATCATTTATTCGACCGGACTGACGCGCGGCTTCAATCGCCATTAAATTTTTCCGGTCATTTTCTGCTGTCAAATCCGCGGCATAATTTACTGAATATTGGGTAGACATTATGTTCCCCCTTTCTCCTTTCTACTTCATTATCGGGAATAATATTACATCACGCAAAGTTGGTTGATTTGCTATTATTGAAAAGAATCTATCTATTCCCAACCCAAGCCCAGAAATTGGTGGCATACCATGTTCCATAGCACGCAAGAAATCTTCGTCCAAATCAAAGGCTTCTTCGTCACCAGCGGCCTTATTCTTTGCCTGTTCTTCGAACGCGGCACGTTGCACTATTGGGTCAACAAGTTCAGAATAAGCCTTTATCAATTCCGCACCACATACTATCAACTGGAATATGTCTATTCTTCTGTTGTCTTCATCATTTCTGCGCGCCAAAGGTATCAAATATGCAGGATAGTTATAAACTATTGCAGGTTGCACAATTTGGTCACGAATCTTGCGCTTGAACACATAGTCAACAATAGAAGGTACAGATTTTAATTCTTCTAATTCGTCTGCAGGGAACATGCCCTTTTCTGCCAACTGTTTCTTCAATGCATCTGTATCTTTAAATTCCAAGATATCAACACCCAACAAGTCATTCATGCGCGCAGTATAATCTATTTCTTCATACTTACTGAAATCTAGTTTTGTCCCTTGATATTCAATCTGTAAACTTCCACGCAACTCCATAAGAATCTTCTGAACCATATTCCAAGAAAATTCTATGTTATCCTTGTAATTCCAATATGCTGCATACCATTCCAACATAGTAAATTCTTGCAGGTGCATCGCATCCATACCTTCATTACGGAAGTTTTTACCAAGTTCATAAACCCTATCAAACCCAGCCGCAATTGTTTGCTTTAAAAACAATTCTGGTGCAATACGCAAATAGAAATCTGCATCCAACGCGTTATGATGCGTAATAAAAGGTCTTGCAGCAGCACCACTTGCCACAACCTGCATGATAGGTGTTTCAACCTCTACAAACCCGTTAGAATTCAAATATTCGCGAATAAGACGCAACATCTTAAATCGCATTTTCATTGTATTACGAGTATCTTCATTAGAAATAATATCCAAATAGCGCTGACGATATCTCGTCTCCATATCCGTAAGTCCATGGAACTTTTCAGGCAATGGTCGCAACGCCTTGGATAAAATATCATACCTCGATACGCGAACAGTCAGTTCACCTGCGGTCGTATGATACAGTTCGCCTGTAATACCAATAAAATCACCTAGGTCTACATTTGCTTTCATAAACTTATACTGTTCTTCACCTAGTTCTTCACGCGACATAGAAAACTGAATTTCACCGTCTATATCATAAATACGCCCAAACATAAGTTTACCCAACCAACGCAAGGCGGTAATACGACCAGCCAACTTTACTTGTGCACCATCCGTCAAATTACGCGCATCCGCAATAGTATTTGTGCGGTCAAATTTATCTTTCCAAACAACACCGTCACGAGCACGAATATTCTCTGCTTTCTGCAAACGCGCTTCTAATTCATTTGTTGATATTTTTGCTGTGTTGTTTGTATTTTCTGACATTTTCTTTTCCTTTTTGGACGTTAAAATTAAAAAACGGACGCATGAAAGTGCGTCCGTCATTTAAATAGATGGTCGCACTTTTCAATTCAAAAATTTTTTGGAATTAAATTTCATTGTGCACTGACCTTTTCTTTTTAGAAACTCTGGTGCGAGCAAAGGGGCTCGAACCCTCGACCTCAACCTTGGCAAGGTTGCGCTCTAGCCAACTGAGCTACGCTCGCACTGCGTGGCATATTTTTACATATCTTTTTTATAATTGCAAGCACTTTTTATACAAAAGTAAAAACCCGCACGAATGCGGGTTTTGTTTAGTCATTATAGCCATTTCCACGGTTGTAATACCTTCAATAAACTATATGCGGTACGTTTATCCGTAAATGTATGGCCACATCTTGGGCATACAATAAACGGCGATATCATTGCTTTTGTCTTCTTAAACATGGAAATCCATATTAATAATCCCAAAGCCCATACCGCAATTACTAAGCCCCATGCAACATAACCAAAATACTTATTAACCGTATCTGTTATTATTGTGACTGTACTTAAACTTGATTTCTCTAAATCATTATATATCTTTGTCGCGACAGGCCATGAAGATGGACGCCATGGGTATACATGTTCTATACCATAGTTCGTTAACAATGTTGTTCCCAAACCACCACTGTTTTTATCCAGTTGAGACTTAATTGCTGTATCAATCATGTCGTCAATCTGAATTTGCAAAACACTGGTCAAGTCTGTTTCTATTTCATCCAACTTTTTGTTTACCAGCGCAGCGGTATCATCTACTTTCTGTATTGCTTCATTTGCTTTATCAATGCCAGAATTTGCCGCATCTACGCCCTTGTTTACTTCGCCAATCGCTTTATCAACACCACTTGTGTTTATACCAAACTTGCTTGCTAAGCCGCTTAGTTTTTGCACTTTGTCGGTTGTCTCTTGAACTTTACCAGTTGTTTCTTCTGCCTTGGCGGTTGCGTCTTTTGCCTTGGCCGTTGTATCTGTGACCTTATCTACTGCATCTTCTGCCATACGCACTTTATCTATTGCAAAAGCGACTGGTTTTTCTAAGTTTATAGAATCTTTTATTCCGTCCAACAGTTTTTCATACTGTTCAACAATATTACGTTGCAGGTCAAAAAACATTGATACAACAATAGACTTCTTGATAGGTTCTGAATATGTGTTTTTTACCCATAATGGCGTCCATATTACAATAACAATCCAGATAATAGACACTATGGCAAACACACGTTTAGTCCATGTGACAAAAGAAGTCTTTTTCTTGACAGTTTTTGCACCGCCCATATCTATGACTTCTATCTCTTTCTTTTTCCTTGGCATTTCTTTCCCCTTTTGCTCTTATAAGTCTAGTTTATGAATTATGCAAAAATCTTTCAAGCCTTTTTATCTGGTTTTCTTTTTAAATGTTTTTATATATTCTTTCATATATTCTTTAATTTTTTTATTACCTATTTGATTATCTTGATATGCCATTATTTCCGAAACTGTCTTAAAATAAATGTCTGCGTCTTTTACATTATCAAATGTTGATATCTCGGTAGTGGGGATAGCATTCCACTGACGACCATTTGCCTTTAAACACGCCAAAGTATAAATAAAAGTTAATTTATTTGCGGATTTTACAGCAACTGCTAAATATAACTTATCTTCGTCATTCAATGTCAATTTAGGTTGGGATATTTGTTTATTATCATTATTCATTATTTTCACCTGTATATTTTTCTATAAATTCTTTTTTAAATTCTGCAAACCTACCCTCTTCTATAGACTTACGAATATCACGCATTAAATCTTGATAGAACCACAAGTTATGCTGAGTCAATAATGTCGCCCCCAGAATCTCATTACACTTTATCAAATGATGAATATATGCACGCGATAACTTACATGCAGGGCAACCACATTTATCATCTAGTGGTGACGGGTCATCACGAAACTTCGCATTTTTCATATTCATTGTACCATGTCTGGTAAATGCTTGCGCTGTTCTACCTGCACGCGTCGGCATAACACAATCAAACATATCTATACCACGTTCTACTGCACCTAATATATCTAATGGTGTACCCACACCCATTAAATATCTTGGTTTATCTTCTGGCAATAATGGTGTTGTAGTCGCAATCATATCAAACATTACTTCTTGAGGCTCGCCAACAGCCAAACCACCAACTGCATAACCATCAAACCCAATTTCTGTCAATGCTTTTGCAGACTTTATACGCAAATCTTTAAAATCTGCCCCCTGTACAATACCGAATATACCGTACCCTGGACGGTCAACAAAAGCGTCTTTACTGCGACGCGCCCAGCGAGTCACCATATCAACATTTTTTTCTACTTTTTCCCTTGGTGCTGGTAAATGTAAGCACTCGTCCAAAACCATTGTTATATTAGAATCTAGTTGATGTTGAATATGAACAGAGTCTTCTGGTCTTAAAAAGTGCTTTATTCCACCGTCTATATGAGATGTAAATTCTACCCCTTCTTCTTTCATCTTTACCAGATTAGACAATGACATAACCTGAAAACCACCACTATCGGTTAGTATTGGCCCTGTCCAACCACCAAACTTGTGAAGTCCGCCCATTTTTTCAACTAAATCACCACCTGGGCGCATCATCAGATGATAAGTATTCCCTAATATGACTTCTGTACCTGTTGCACGAACTTGATCCATAGTCAGCGCTTTTACAGTCGCAGCAGTACCCACTGCCATAAATGCAGGTGTTTGAAAAGTACCGTGTGCAGTTTCTACTTCCCCACGACGCGCCATACCATCCTTTGCAATTAAATTAAATTTTAACGACATTTTCTAATTATCCTTCTTAAACAACAAGCAACAATCCCCATACGAGAAAAATCTATACTTTTCTGCAATTGCATGCGCGTATGCGGACTTCATTTCATCAAGTCCCGCAAACGCAGATACCAACATAAACAACGTAGATTTTGGTAAATGAAAGTTAGTTAACAACACATCAACTGCACCAAACTTATAACCCGGTGTAATAAATATATCCGTACTACGACAAATTGGAACAACCCTTGCATTTCTTTCGTTTTCTGGCAATTTACAGTTGTCCATTGCCGAACTTTCAAGTGTCCTCATCGATGTAGTTCCAACCGCAATTACACGTTTCGCATCATTTATTATATCTGCTTGCTCTTGCGTTATGCAGCACCATTCGCTATGCATTTTATGCTGTGATAAATCTTCTGTCTTAACAGGCATCCATGTTCCTGCCCCAACATGTAAAGTTATCTTTACTATCTTTGCGCCACGCGTTTCTATCTCCTGCATTAATTCTGGTGTAAAGTGCAATCCTGCGGTCGGTGCAGCCATTGAACCAATGGGGTCCGCATAGACCGTTTGATAACGCTCACGATCTTCGGTTTCTGCCTCGCGTTTCATATATGGTGGCAATGGCATCTTGCCAACTTTATCTAAAACAGCAAAAACATTGTCACATAAAAATTCCAGTTTTAGACCACTTTCATCATCTTTATCCAAAACTTTAACTTGCGTGCCGTCATCCAAAGTCAAAATTTCATCAATGTTTATTTTATTAAACTTTTTGCACAACCCCCACCAAACTTTGTCACTTACCGCAGTATGCAAAGTTATCTCGTGACCCGATGCATTAAACCGCGCGGGGATAACCTTGGAATTATTAAAAACCACTACATCGCCTGGCTGCAAATAATCCAAAAAATCGCGGATATGTTTATCCGCTATATCTTTACCTTTTACAATAAGCATCCTGGATGCATCGCGTTGATGCAACGGATGCGATGCTATTAGTTCTGGTGGCAGGTCAAAATCAAAATCTGATGTGTGCAACATATTTAATTTTATCTTTTTATTTAAATTCTAAACCCTGTTCTTCGTAATTTTCGGCTTTATTTTCCCAATCAGGCTCTACACGCACAAACAAATGAAGACGCGCGTTTACCCCCCACTGGTCTTGTATGTCATGTCTGGCGGCAGTACCTATCTGCTTTAACTGTGCGCCACCACGACCTATTACTATTTTCTTATGCGCTTCGTTCTGAACGGATATTTTCTGATATATATCCAATACACCTTCGTCATCAACCTCTACCTTTTCTGTCAGAACATTTATATGATAAGGTAATTCTTGGTGAATATATTTATATATCTTTTCACGCGTTAATTCCGACAAATACAAAGCATCTGGCACATCTGATGCGTCTTTTGTATCAAACAAATACGGAGATTCTGGCATAACTGACGCCAAAGAATCTAGCATCTGTTTTACACCATCATTTTTTAGCGCAGAAATCATAAAGATTTCTTTAAATTCCGCCATTTGTGACAATTCCGCAGCAATTGGCAATAAATCTTGTTTCCTTATTGCGTCCGCCTTATTAAGCGCAACAAATAAATTCTTGTGCTCTTTAATTTTAGCAACCAAATTTCTAACAGTATCTGTAATGCCCTTTTGCGCATCTATCACCAACAAAATAGCATCTGCGTCTGATACCGCGTCCATAGCGGCGCCAACCATAGCCCTGTCTAAGCGTCTTGCAGGCTTAAACACGCCAGGCGTATCCACAAATATCAACTGTCGGTCACCGACCATCTTTACCGCACGCAAGCGAGTACGCGTAGTCTGCACTTTATGTGAAACAATAGATACCTTGCGCCCCATAATCTGGTTCATCAAAGTACTTTTACCTGCGTTGGTTGGCCCAACTATTGCAATAAATCCTGAATATGTCTTTTTTGTCATATCAAATACATTAGCACACTAAAACCAAAAGTGAATAAAAAACTTGCATTTAAGCCCGTCTGGGGTATCCTTCCACACAGGAAATATATTAAAAAGGTTATAAAATGCAGTTAACTGGACCAGAAATTTTGCACAGAATGAATTTTATGAATAAAAAGAATCTAAATAGCAAACCTGATATTATAATAACTCCTTTTGATGAAAAATGTCTTGGCAGTAATAGTTACGACTTGCACCTGGCAGATACATTGAAAATATACAAAAACACCTTACCAAAAGGCATGAAACCTGCCATTGAATATAAAGGCGACATATCTTTGCACGATATGAGTGACTGGTTCGAGAATAAAGCATTTTATAAAGATTTTATTAAAAATTCATATAAATATGATATTCGCAACCCTCAATACACACTAGACCCGTGCTCTGACGAGTCTCATGAAACAATAGAAATCAAAATACCAGAAACAGGGTTGATCCTATCACCACAAATAGGATATCTGGGTTCTACCGTTGAATATACAGAAACAAGAAATTTATTTCCTTATATTGACGGTAAGTCTTCTGTTGGTCGAAACTTTATCTTAAACCACCATACTGCGGGACGCGGTGACGACGGTTTCTGTGGTACTTGGACTTTGGAAATAAGAACTTTATATCCAACAATTGTATACCCATATATGCGTATAGGTCAGATATACTATGAAACTTTCATTGGACAAAGAAAGCCATACGATACAAATAAAGCAAGCCACTATAACGGCCAAATGGGACCGGCGGCGGCTGCCAAAATTCAAATTGAAAAAGTACGTTAAAAAAATCCGGTAATAAACCGGATTTTTTATTTTTCTGCGTCTACTACATTTTCAAATTCTTCTGATTTCTTTTCTAACTTCTTGGTCCACTCGTTATCTGGGAAGTTAAGTTTTAACATATCCGCATAACCTTGCGCTTGTTCTGGCAGACCGATAGCCGTATAACA
The DNA here is from genome assembly GCA_949298405.1 of uncultured Pseudomonadota bacterium. Lineage (GTDB taxonomy): Bacteria > Pseudomonadota > Alphaproteobacteria > Rs-D84 > Rs-D84 > Enterousia. Next base: position 31,513 of record CASFWA010000006.1, on the reverse strand, counting down.
CTCTTTCAACCTAAACAACGCTTCTGGTGTCATAAATGTTTCTTGTGCACCAGATACTATCGATTGCAACCTTGATATAGCACTTGGCCAATTTTGCTTCTGCATATCGGAACGCGCAGAATACATAACTTTGCCTGCGATATAATTCTTTAAGATAGCAATCTTATTTTCTGCATTCTTGGCATATTCTGATTTCGGGAATCTTTCCACCAACTGTTGAAACTGTTGTAATGCGTATGCAGACATACCTGGTTCGCGTCTAACATCACTTACTTGACGATAATAACACATACCACGCAAGTACAAAACATACGGAACATCCCTGTGGCCTGGATGAAAACGCATAAATCTATCTGTCGTCAATAACGCACCTGCAAAATCTTTATCCATATACTGAGAATATGCAGCCATAACCAGCGCATCTGGTGCCCATGAACTGGAAGGATATTGACTTTCTGCTTTTAAAAACTCATTTGCAGCAGTTTCATAATCTTTGTCATTAAATTCTGCATATGCAGTTTCGTATATTTCTTTTAGTGGTTTATCTGCTTCTATTCCCTTGTCCGTACCAGCGCAACCAGACAAAATCGCAACCAATCCGAACAATGTAAATATTTTTTTCATCGTTTTATTCCTGTCTTGATTTTATATCTTAAAGGTGAGTATAATCGAAACTATGAAACTAGGCAAACATATTTTCGGTGTAGGTGCAATGACAGGGATAAGCCGCATATTCGGCTTTATTCGTGACATGCTAATCGCACGCGTTTTGGGTGCTGGACGATTGTCCGACATCTTCCTTGCAGCATTTAAACTACCTAACCTGTTCCGCGATTTGTTAGGCGAAGGCGCACTTTCCGCAATATTTATACCTATGTATACAGACCTAAAAAAAGACGATAACTTTGCAAAAAATGTCTTTTCTTGGTTAATGATGATTTTACTGGGCATAACCATCATATTTGAAATATTAATGCCTATAGTTGTCTGGATTCTGGCACCCGGTTTCGCCGAAGACCCAGGTAAAATGGAACTGACCGTTCTTATTTCCAGAATTATGTTCTTTTATGTAATCTTTGTCTGTGGTGCGGCATTCTTATCCGCAATTCTTAACGCTTTTTCTAAGTTCTTGCTGACCGCATTTATGCCGGTTCTGCTTAATATAATGCTGATATGCGCTTTATTGTTGACCGCCTTTTTCTCGTCAGGCACAATTCTTTACATCATGGCGGGAACGGTTGTTCTGTCTGGCACAATTCAATTCGGTGTGCTGTGGGGCAGAATCAGAAAAAAACATTTCGGTTTGCACCTTATTAAACCTAAATGGACCCCTGGTATTAAAAGCCTTTTTAAACGTCTTGGAATAAGCATCGTTGGAAACGGTTTTTATCAAATCACTATTATCATAGGCACTTTGGTCGCAAGTTTCCAAAATGGTGCCGTTTCTTGGTTATACTATTCAGATAGAATCGTACAACTTCCCTTCGCTATGATAGGTTTGGCAGTTGGTACAGTTCTTATGTCTTCTATTTCTAATGCATTGGCAGAAAAAAATATGCGCAGCGTTTATATACAGCAGAATTCTTCTATGCGCCGTTCTATGATGCTGATAATGCCCTGCTTGGTTGGTTTATTTGTTCTGGCAGAACCAATTATAAAATACCTATTTGAATATGGTGCGTGGACTTCCCATTCTACCCACGCTGTGGCAATCGCTATAATGATACAAGTCTTCGTATTACCTGCAATGATGATTAGTCAGATTTACAGCAAAACCCTTTATGCAAGTCAAGATGTGAGAACACCAGTTAAAACAAGTATGATTTCTCTTGGTGCGGCTTCTGTTGTCTACCTTGCAGCATTTCCATTTATAGGGTATTTAGCGATTCCCGTCGGCGTAGTTATTAGTGGATATTTGAAAAACTATCTTTTGGGACGTGCCTGTAAAAAACGCGGTCTATTCCGTACTGACAAACGCGCGATAAAAGCAATACTTGCGTTCTCTGCCCTTTCCATTTTACTTGGTGCCGTACTGTGGCAAATACCTATCACAAGTATTTGGATGCTGTTTATATCCATTGCAGGATTTGCGATTATCTACCTGCCAATAGCATACGTTATCGACAGAAAAATATAGTCAAAATAAAGTTGAAAGTGGGCTCAAGATATGATAAAATTTATATCAAGAATGTAAGGAGTCCTAAATGAAGAAACTAGTTTCATTAGCAGTTTTAACTGCTGTTCTGGCAGGTTGTACAGACCTTAGTACAACAGACACAAGTTCTATGAATGGTTACGGTTCTGCAGACGGGTTCGGTGAAGAAACCTTAATCACGACAGATACAAATTCTTTGAATAATACATATTTGCTGGCCCCTGCACCAAAATATTACGTTGGCAGTGCTTATAAAGTAGAGGATGTACAGTATATCCCTGTAGAAGATTTGAATTATAATCAAACAGGTATTGCAGGTATTATTCCAGCAGAATTAAATGGCACAAAAACCAGCAATGGCGAAGTCTTTGATATCAACCAAATGGTTGCGACAAGTAAAACATTGCCATTACCGACAATCGCGCGCGTAACGAACTTAGATAACGGTCAATCAGTTGTTGTTCGCGTAAATAACCGTGGCCCATTTGTAAACACTCGTATTATGGACTTGTCTCCTGCGGCAGCACAGAAAATCGGAATGAATGGTCAATCAAAAGTTCAAGTTCAGGTTTTGGCAGAAGAATCTACAATGGTAAAGAATGCAACATTGGGTTCAACACAAACCGCCCAACCCGCTGCACAGCCAGTTGTTGAAACAACAGTTGTGACAACAACCCAGGCACCGGCTGCACAACCTGCAACAAGTGGTGAATACAGTGTACAATTAGCCGCTTTTTATGCACAAGATAGCGCAGATGCCTTGGCCGCAAGAATGCAGGCGTATGGTAACGCGGTTGTAGTTCAAGAAGGTGATATGTATAAAGTTCGTATCATTAACTTAGACGCAACCCAAGCACGTAGCGTAATCGATGCGTTGCGCGCAAATGAAGGTATGGCCCCAGGCTTATTGAAAAACGGCCGTTGGGTAAATGCCGATAGCATTTAATAACAAACACTAAAACGAATAAACGCCCTAATTGGGGCGTTTTTTTGTTGCTTTGATTTCTGAATTTTTTGTTTTATACTGTAATTCATGAAAAATTTATCAGACGCAGATATTGAAAATATGATAAATTCTGAATTCGCACCCGCACCAGATACAGCAAAGCAAGTGCGAACTGAATTACATTTATCTACAAGGATTCCTAAAAACGCCCCAAATCATCCTAATAATTATGCAAAACTTGACTTACACCAATACACCGAAGAACAAGCATGGAATGCGATAAACGATTTAATAAATAGCGGGGTAAAAAGCGCAACTATTATTACAGGTGCTAGCGGTATTCTGAAAATTAAATTTCAACAGTGGGCGCGAGATAGTATAATTTCCAGCCACTTTTTGTCCGTGACCCCTATTAACAACGGCAGTTTTGCCGTAAAATTTAGAAAAAATGCCGATTAATTACGACCTATCCAATCTTTAGGATTTGTATAATCACCATTATACTTGATGGAATAATGTAAATGCGGCCCTGTTGACATACCTGTATTACCAGTTTTTGCGATTTCGCAACCCGCAAATACACTTTCACCCTTCTCAACTAATTGCTTGCTTAAATGACAATAAACCGTTTCATAACCGTTTGAATGCGTAATTTTTAATCCGTTTCCACAAGAATTATCTTTCCATACCGCTGCAACAGTTCCAGAAGCAGGCGAAAAAACAGATGTCCCAATCGGCGCAGCAAAATCTATGCCATTATGCCCTTTATATTCACCAGAAATAGGATGTTTCCTTATCCCATATGACGATGTGATTTTTGGGCTTCCAATCAATGGTTCTCCAATTGGTTCTGTCTGTCCCACAGGAATATCTGATTTAACCGGTGTACATCTTGGCGTGTTTTGCACAATTACACTTTGCGGAGTATTTGTTTGCGGTTTCTCAGGTTCTGGTTTAACAAAAATATTATCGGTGCCAATTTGATAACCTAAATTATACATCTGTTGACGCGCAGCAGCGGTATTTTGTTCAGAACGTTTCATATCATCCATAACCGTAATACCATGATATGCACAACCAGATATACAACGACCATTTGCATCGTATGTTGTTTCCAACACTTCATATCCGTCTGAAAGCACTTCCATGCGCTGGGTAAAAGTCAAATCTTCAAATGTTTTCGGGAAAGTCTGTGGCTTTAATAAACTTGCACCGTACAAACTACAGCAAGTAAAACCGCATATAAAAAAACTGTATAACCCGACATTTCTCATAATAATGAATTATAGCACATATATATTAATATTTAAAATGCTATCTTTAAATTCATCCTCACAGTATTTGAAATGTAATTAGAACGCATATCAAATTTATAATTCAATCCCGCAGAATAAGATGCACCATATACATTTACACCTATGCCTGCATTTAACGCCATTCTATTCGGTTTTTCTATTGGTATGGCGTAATAAGAACCATCTATTAACTGAACTTCTAGGTTTTCTGTTCCCCTGCTTATTGCATCATAACTGCCGCCAATATTCAAATTCGGTCTTACAATAAAATCACTACCGATAAAATCAAAGCCCAATTTCAACCCTACAAATCCAGTTAGTGCATTATACCACCAACTTTTAAATTCTTGCGCCACAGAATCTATATATTTATCCGCGTTTATAATCGCATATTTTACACCAACTTGCGGTGTCATTGTTATACGACCACGATACATACGAAATCCTGTATTAACTTGACCTGCCATAAATTCTGTATCGTATGCGCTGTTGTCTATGATACCCGCTATATTCTTGTCCGTAGCCCAACTTGTATTTCCGCCATTTATCCCCATGTTTATAAAGAAACCGCTATTCGCAAGATATTCTGAAAAAATTGTTATGCTGTTGCTAACAGCATCTGCATAAACTTTACTATCTTGTGTGTCTGTCATACTTCTGGTATAAGAAACCCCTATCTGCCAACCATCTGACACAAAACTTTTCGCGTTTATGTGAAAGCCTGTATTACGCGTTTTAAAAGAACCATTATTCTCTGAATCATAATCCGCAAAAGCACCAAAAACTTCGCCATCGATTACAATTGTTTGACTTGCTATATCACAATTCATAAGATTCTTTGTACACTGATTCTTGCGTGCAATTATCGGTTCTGAAATAACATCAAAAGCCTGACTTATATGATGCGTAATTTCAAATAGACTTATCGCTGTACTGTTAAATGCTAATACAGAAATAGCATCAAAAAAAGCCGATGCATTGTTGTCTTGTGCTTCTTGAACATAGGAAGCAATCTCGCCACTGGGGCCTAGTTTAGTCAGCAAACCTGCCCATGCTTTCGCCGCATTTGATAAGTAGCCAGACGGATAAACTTCTTGTGCTTTTGCTGCATAAACCTGGAAACAAAAAAGCAGCATGATAAATTTAAAAATATTTTTCATGACTCGCCTTATTTTTTGTTTATAATACGTGCCGAAAGGTAAAATTTTAACAGGAACCATTTACTATGAAGCAAATTAAAACCGTATATGACCATATTCGCAGCAATAATATCAAAACTATCTTATTAGTTGCATTGTTCCCTATTCTTTTTATAGCACTGGTTTTCCTTTTTATGTGGATAGTGGCACCAGTAGACCAGGCTCTGCAAGTGACGGTTGAAGTAGCAATACCTACATTTATTGCGTGTGCTGTATGGATGCTTATATCATGGGCGTTTGGCGATTCAATGATGCTAAACTCTGCACACGCACATGAAATTTATGACGATGACCAAAAAAACAAAGAAATCTTCCGCGCAGTAGAAAATGTTGCGATGGCGGCAGGTCTGCCTTGCCCACGCGTTTATATAATCGATGACGATTCCATGAACGCATTTGCAACTGGCAGAAGCCCAAAAGACGCGTCCGTTGCATTAACACGCGGAATCATAAAAAAACTAGACCGATTAGAACTAGAAGGTGTAATAGCACACGAAATGGCACATATCGGCAACCGCGATATTCGTCTGGATATGTTGCTTATAACAGGTGTTGGTGTCACCGTCTTTGCAGCAGATGTAATTTTACGCATTGCACTATCTAGCGGTAATAATGACAGCGATAATAAAAATTCGGGTGCAGCAGCTTTGCTGATGGTATGGCTTGCTTTTGCAGTATTTAACTGGATTATTACCCCCATACTGCGTATGGCTATATCAAGAAACCGCGAATATGCGGCAGACGCAACAGGCGCACAAATTACAAGGAATCCCAAAGCACTTGCGTCTGCACTGCGCAAAATCACGACTGATTCACGCGTGGAATGCTTGGATAAGGTAAAATCTATGTCAGCGGTATGTATCGCATATCCTGGTGGACCACGCGAATTTATAAGTTCGCTTATGGCAACACACCCACCTGTAGAAAACCGTATTGAACGCTTGGAATCAATGGTTTAAGGGGGTATAAGGCATGGCAAATTTACATTTTCATTATGGAACGATGGGGTCTTCCAAGTCTGCGGGTCTAATCATAACTGCATACAATTTTAAAAGGAATGGTACATCCGTTGAAGTAATAAAACCACAGTTTGATTCCAGATTTGCATCCGAAAAAGTTGTATCCAGAATTGGTATAGAAACCCCTGCTCTATCACTAAAAGATTTAAAATCTTTCGTACCACAACAAAATACTCAGGTTTTATTAGTTGACGAAATTCAATTTTTTAGCCCCGCAGATATAGATAAACTGGTACATATTGCAGACAATCAAAACATTATTGTTATGTGCTATGGTCTGATGGTTGACAGTAATGAATGTATTTTCCCTGCTTCAAAGCGTTTAATAGAAGTTGGCGCAAAGTTGCATTGTATGGAATCTAATTGTCAAATACCAGGTTGCATGAAACTTGCAACACACCACCTAAGATTTGATAAAAACGGAAACGTTATCCGCGCAGGTGAACAGTTTGAACTGGGTGACAGCAATTTTAAATCTGTATGTCGCCAGCATTTTAATATGCTTTATCATGGAATAGGCAAAAATGAAAAGGGAGAAAGATAAAAAAACAATATTTTTGCTTGCAATCCGTATAAAAACTTATAAAATATAAGACCGTTGCGCCCATGGCTCAATTGGATAGAGCATCTGACTACGGATCAGAAGGTTGAGGGTTCGAATCCTTCTGGGCGCGCCAGAATAAAAGACAAAGCCACCCAAATGGGTGGTTTTGTTTTTGTTATGTGTAAGCCCAAGGATTTGAACCCGAAACCAAGAGGGTTCGAACCACAGCAAAAAGGCAGAATAATGCCGGTCTGCGCAAGCAGATTTTGCAAGGTCGCAACGCAATCCTTCTGGGCGCGCCAGTTTTGAAAAGCCTGACTTATCAGTCGGGCTTTTTCATTGATTATAACTATATTTTTGTTATTCTTATCTTATGGCTTCCAGTAAAGATTTTATGGATTTTGTTTACGACCAGGTTGCAAGTGCTTCTGACGATATCACATATCGCAAAATGTTCGGTGACTATATGTTATTCTGCAACGAACGCCCTGTCCTTCTTATCTGTGATGATACGGTTTATGTAAAGCAATTACCTGAAACAACAAATTTATTTAATCAATATGACATAGCCCCAGATACAGGAATACCTTTTAAAGGTGCACGACCACACTATATTTTAGATATAGAAAATTCTGATTTATCTATTGAAATGGTACAATTATTAGCAAGAATTCTGCCAGTACCGAAAAAGAAAAAACGTAAAAATGCAAAATAAAATAACAGATGCAGATATAAATAAATTACCCGGTACGCCCTTTCAGAAAGACGTATGGCGTGCCTTATTAAAAATACCATACGGGGAAACCAGAACTTATGCACAAGTTGCACAAATGTCTGGGCATCCAACCGCAGTCCGCGCAGTTGCAAATGCAGTCGGTAAAAATCCCCTGCCACCGATTATTCCTTGTCATCGCGTTATTCGCAGTGACGGTAAAATAGGTGGTTATTCTGCCAAAGGCGGCATAAAAGAAAAACAAAGACTCTTAGAACAAGAAAAAAGCGGCAAATAATCGCCGCTTTTTCTTATAACTGAATAAACCAATCGGGATGTTTAGATAACTGTTCCATACCTTCATCCAAAACTTTTCTATATTCCAAGAATTTTTCTTTATCTTCTTTCCCCAAATTGCTTATAGCAGGCAATTTTACAGTCATAGGATTTACATGTTTCCCATCTTTTATGATTTCATAATGTAAATGTGGTCCCGTTGATAACCCAGTTGAACCAACATAACCTATCGTCTGACCTTGTTTTACATTAGTTCCAACAACTACCCCTTTTGCAAATCGTGACATATGCGCATACAAAGTTTCATAAGACCCATTGTGTCTTATCTTTACATAATTACCGTGTCCCTTATTATAACTGCGTGCAACAACACGACCAGCACCCGCTGCTGGAATCGGGGTACCAGTGGACGCCCTGAAGTCTACCCCCTTATGCGCACGTGTATACCCCAAGACAGGATGTTTTCTGCTGTTTGAAAAACTACTTGTCACCTTTGCATTATTTATCGGTGTGCGCTTCAATGACTTTATCGCACCATTACCGTTTTCATCATAATAGCCCGTCTTGCCGTCCGCTTTCTTAAACCGGTACATTTTAACATTACCACGTAAAGCCTCAAACTCTACGGCTAAAACACGACCGTTATCTATCTTCTTGCCATCAGAAAAGTTTTCTTCATATAATACAGAAAACTTCTGCCCCGCACGAACATCACGTTCAAAGTCCATTTCAAATGCTAATAAATCATAAACTTCGGCCAAAATACCAGCAGGTATTCCCGCGCGCATACCAGCAAGATAAAAACTATCACCGTCCAATATTTCACCAGTTCTATATACTGCACGAGTATCACGCTCTATATCAACTGTTTTACACTGCCATTCACCGTTTTCGGTGCAAGTCACCTCTACCTGACGCCATGGGGACGGAATAATTACTATCTTTGATACCGGTTCTGTTTCGTCAGGGCGTACAAACTCTATCTTATCATTGTCTGCACGCAGGCTTGTTATATCTGCATCAGACTTTAACACCTGGGCAATCTGCAATACATCATTATTAGTAAAACCTTGTTCTAATAACAACTTTGATAATGTATCACCAGATTCCACAACAACCAATGATTTATACTCTGAATCGCTGCCAACTTCACCACTTACATGACGCGAAACCACAAGTGCAACCGCAATCAAAGTCAACAATACAGCCAACCCTAATACAGCACGCACAACATTATTCGAAGTTAGAATATCTTTTGCTTTTTTCATAAGTGCGATTATAATGGCTTCATGAAAATAAATCAAGTATTTGAAACCTTAAAAGACGCCGGTGGGTTGCGTGCCGCCAGGGTAATTACTGAAAATACAAAGAATTTTTCTAAAATAAAATTGTGGTATATATGCCGTCAACTGCGTCATGGGGTACCTGTCGCCAAAATAATCCATCAAAAATGGTTCTATGGTCTTAAATTTTACACAAATAAATATACTCTGGACCCGCGCCCAGATACTGAAACCCTTGTTGCAGCAGTAATTTCTGACTGCCCAGAAAATAAAAATTATAGAATTCTGGACCTTGGTACGGGCACTGGTTGTATTCTTGCCGCTTTAGTAAAAAATATTCATGGCGCATCTGGTGTTGGCGCAGATAAGTCTTGGCGTGCTGTTCTGGTTGCGCGAAAAAATATGCGTGATTTAAACCTTGCCCGTAAAACAGAAATTATAAAAGATGATTTTAATTCTGGTAAAAAAATAAAAGAACAATTTGATATAATTGTCTCTAACCCCCCTTATATAGCAACAGGTGACACGCGCGTAAACGACGCTGCAATGCACGACCCAGCAATGGCACTGTTTGCAAAAAATAATGGACTGGCCGCATACCAATCAATCGCCAAAAACGCAAAAAAATGGATAAAAAATAGCGGTAAAATATATCTGGAAATTGGTGCAGGGCAAGAATCAGACGTTCGCAAGATTTTTGAAAATGAAACATGGAAATTTATCCGCAGCGAAAAAGATTTAGCAGGAATAAATAGAGTCCTTGTTTTCCATTTATAAAATTTATCTTGTTTTTATTGTTTCTAAATATATAATTCTTATTATCAACAGGTGTTCTGTTGATGAGGTGTGAGAACCTCTGCTTGTGCGTCGGAATAAGTACCTATGGCGCGTAGTTTGCGCCAGTTTTATTATTACGACGAAAAATAAACTCCTGATCAAACTGGTCAGGAGGGTTCGCGGAATATTCAAAATACGCGACACAATTCACAAGATTGTTCTCAACCTCCTGACCACCAAAATCTTTGGTGGTTTTTTATTTCGAAAAATCAGGAGTAAGAACATGAAAAAACTTTTTTTATTATGTATCGGAACAATGTTATTTTCTAACCCATCTTGGGCATATATGGAAATATCGCGTCTTGGTGCTTGCGACAAACGCCTTTCTCTGCCTTCTGGCTATACCCTCGAAGGAGACGTATATGGTATAGAAGGTCCAGATGAATGTTCAAAATACTATTACTGCAATGACGACACCCGTTCTTGCGTCAGAATAAGTAATTGCAACTACGAATACTGTTCATATTATCATAATGGAACAATACGTTCATTGGTAGAATTAAGCACACCACCATGTATGTACCTAAATTATGATATAAGTGTTTGTGTGCCAAAAGATTACGACAAAGATAATTGTGCTTACGCAGGTTATGGATCTGCTTATGAAAGAGACGACTTTCCATCTATAATGGTTCAAGAAGATAGAATATGTAATGCAACGGGTGATGGCTATTGGGTAATCGGATGGAAAACCTTTTGCAGTCCCGGCTTTTATGGTGGATATGATGAAGATTACTCCCTAAATCTAATTCAATGCAACCCTTGTCCTTATAGTGATAGAGATAATATAACATCGGCCCCCGGAAGCAGTATTATCACACAGTGCTATGCAATAGACGGTTATGATGAAACAGGCAGTTATGTTTATTCTCCTTACTGCTATTATCAACCATAATAAAACCGCCATTTGGCGGTTTTGTTATTCACAACCACAATGTCCGTGACAATGACAACAATGAGGCTCTTCTTCGTCACAATGACAATTGCCACCACAACAACATTTATGTTCTTTAAAATAAGGATTCTGTTGTTTTAATAACTCTATTGTTGAATCCTCCCCATGGCCATGTACTACATAAGTTTCATCAGGCAAATTCATTTCATATAATTTTGATATGGACTTGCTTAAAGTTTTAGCATTCCCGCCAGGTAAATCATAACGCCCAAAACTATCACGGAATAATGTATCACCCGTTAACAAAACACCAAAGTCCGGAAAATAAAAAGATACCCCACCCGCAGAATGCCCAGGAGTTTCAATAATCTGCATCTGAATATTCGGCAATGCGTTCTGGGCACCAGCCTTTAAATCCTCTGGTTTCTTATAATCTGGGGCTATATGAGGCATTTCAAAAAAATCCAGCAATGCATTGCCCCACATAATCAAATCTTCGTCCCCAGAATTCAGGTACCAAGGCACATTATATTTCGCAGCCAAATCTGGCGCAGCAGATATATGGTCACTGTGACCGTGCGTTGAATAAATTGCACGCAGATTTAAGTGACGGTCAGACAATAACTTTTCCCAGTCTTCTGCGCGACCCCAGGCGTCAAATATAACTGCATCTTCGCCTTGACTTACCAACACAGAATTTGTGTTTTCTGGTGGCATATGCAATACCTCGAATTTAGGTTCGTTATTTTCCATTTTCTTTTCCAGATTTTTTGGTTTTCTTTACTGTTGTCTTCTTTGCTTTATCAGCAGTTTTTGCTTTTTTACCCAAGACAATTTCTTTAATCTCGTCACCTGTCAGGGTTTCACGTGCAAGCAATTCTTCTGCCAATTTCTTTACAGTTTCTTTATTCTTAGACAACAACTTTGTTGCATCTTCATGGGCAACATCCAACCAATCACGAACCTCGTTATCGACCAATTCCGCAGTCTTTTCAGATGCGTTTTCAAGTGCTGTGCGATTACCAAAATTATTAACTTGATTTATCGCCGCCAAACCAATCTTTGGTGACAATCCAGCAGTCGTTATGGCATAACGCGTCAATCTTGTCGCCATGGCAATATCTGCTTCGGCACCTGTCGTAATTTTATCCGCACCAAAGAAAACTTCTTCTGATGCACGCCCCGCCAATGCAATCGACAAGTTCGCACGAACTTCTGCTATTGTCATAGACACTTTATCGTCTATCGGTAAGTGCTGAACCATACCCAAAGCACGACCACGCGGTATTATTGTCGCCTTATGAATGGGGTCTGTAATATCCGCATACATTATGCTTACAAATGCATGCCCTGCTTCGTGATATGCAGTAAGTTTTATATCTTCTGGACGCATCTTGCGAACTTTACGTGGCCCCATTAAAATCTTGTCACGCGCTTCTTCTACATCAATCTGCGCAATTTCCTTGCGACCACCACGTACCGCATGTAATGCCGCTTCATTTAACAAATTCTCTAAATCTGCACCAGAAAAACCCGTCGTTCCACGCGCCAAATCCTGCAAATCCACATCTGATGCAATCTTTACTTTCTTTGCATACAAATCTAAGATTTCACGACGACCAGATAAATCAGGCAATTCAATATAAACCTGTCTATCAAAACGACCTGGACGTAATAACGCAGGGTCTAACATATCAGGTCTGTTAGTTGCACCAATAACTATTATCCCTGTGTCATTAGAGAACCCGTCCATTTCTATTAATAACTGGTTCAAAGTTTGCTCGCGGTCTTGGTCGTTATAAGAATGAGAACTGCGACGCTGCCCGATCGCATCTATTTCATCAATAAACAATATACATGGCGCATTACGTTTTGCCATATCAAAGATTTCTTTTATCTTTGCTACACCTAACCCAACTATAATTCCTGAAAAGTCACTACCAGATGCTGCGAAGAAAGGTACGTTTGCTTCACCTGCAATAGCACGCGCCAGTAATGTTTTACCCGTTCCTGGTTCACCAGATAATAATATACCACGCGGCACACGCGCACCAACTTCCTTGAACTTTTCTTTATTCTTCAAGAAATCTACAATTTCCATTAATTCCTGCTTTTCTGCGTCAATACCAGCAACATCCTTAAATGATGTTTTGGTCTTACCTGTTGTTATCTTGGTCGGATTCTGTTGTGCAAGGCTGCGACTAAGACCACCAGCACCCGCTTTAAACCCACGAAATATCCACCATATAAAAAACAATCCCATTAAAATAGGTACCCATGTTCCAAGATAATCAACCCAACCTTTTGAATTATCTATTGATATTGTAGCACCATTTTCTGCAATCTTCGAAAGCAATTCTGGGTCGTATGTAATGGTTGCGGAATACTCTGTACCGTCATGTAAAACACCCTTGGCATCACTGCCACGGATCTTCATGGTCTGAATATCTGATGCACGACGCAACACATCAGAAAAAGACATTTCTATTGGTTGATTTTGGGTTGAAACCTGTCCATTTGCCAACATTTGTGGTGCGGTACCGCCCCCGATAAAAGAACGTACTATCATCGCAACAAATAATGCGGCAAACACAATTAAAAATAACGAGGAACCATCCCACTTACTTTTGCTAAATTTATTTTTGATATTCATTTTTTTGCTTTTTTTGTCTTCCATGTCTTTTCCTAAAACTTGTTTTTGCACCTTCGGGGACAACCAAAATACGCTGTCCTAGACGACGAATTGTACAATGTCCCAAAGTGAATTTACAATCAGTCTTTAATTTATCTAGTGCGTTTGACAGCGAATTCAAGCGTGGCTGATATTCATCCCCCCCAATGCGTTGAATCAATGTTCCAAGAAACTTTAATCTAACATCGGGGGCTTGGTCAAATAGAAAAGAATCAGAAAACACAGCGCGCCTTTCATCAAGGACTTGCGCGATATAATTTTCTACCTCGGAATCCAAGGTATCACGAATTCTGCCCAGATTTTCGATTGCTAATAAAATTCTTTCATCAGAAATCCCAAGTTTTTCTGATAGCAAATATCTGTTCTGGCGAATACGAACACGCGTATAATGCGGGTCGTCGTTCATTTCGTCCATAAAATATTTGATACCGTTATCGTCACAATATTTCTTTAACTCTGCACGATGTACCTTTAATAAAGGTCTTACAATTTTCACATCATTTCGCCAAGATACCGGACGCATAGCAGACAACCCATACAAACCACTGCCACGCCCCAAATTCATCAAAAATGTTTCAATCTGGTCGTCTGCATGATGTGCAACTAAAATCGCGTCAATACCATTTTCTGTGCAAAAATCTGTCATCATTTTATATCTTGCTTCCCTGGCAGCCGCCTCTAACCCAGCCACAGGCTTTTCGCCAGTCCAATAGAAAATCTGACAAGACACACCAAGTTTTTTACATAAATCTTTTACATATTCGGTTTCTATATCTGCATTGGCACGCAAACCGTGGTTTACATGCAAACATACAACATCTTTTCTTAGTTGCGCAATCCAGCATAGAAGACATACAGAATCAACGCCCCCACTGACAGCAACGGCTAGTTTCTGGTCAGAATATTCACGCATAAAATTAACAAAGTTTTGATTCATAATGAAAATATTTTATGCTATAATTCGCAAAAATAAAGGAAAAAGAAAGAATGGTACAAAATTTAAAAACTATCGCTGTATATTGTGGGCATCAATACGGAACTAACCCTGAATTTGCACGTGACGCAAAAAAAGTAGGCGAATTACTAGGTAAAAATAAACTTAATATGGTTTTCGGTGGGGGTGACGTTGGTCTTATGGGGGCTGTCGCAACCGCTGCCTTGGAAAACGGTGCACATGTTGTGGGTGTGTCTACTCATAATGTTATAGAAAAGCAAGAACCTGTACATGAAGGGGTGGAAGTAGAAGTCGTCACAGGGGTTAATGAACGCAAACAAAAAATGTACGACCTGTCCGATGCTTTCATAATCCTACCTGGTGGTATCGGTACCCTGAATGAACTTACAGACATTATGACAATGCAACAAATCGGTGAATCTAAAAAACCTTTGTTTTTCTTAAACACTGCAAAATTCTGGGGGCCTTTTGAACGCCTGTTTGTTCATATGCAACACTGTGGGTTTATTGAAAATATGCACGACTATAATATTCATGTCGGCAACACACCAGAAGATTTAATAAAAATTATATTGGATTATTAAATTTCTATGACTTTATCGCGGGATGTTTGCCCGCGAATTATTTTTATGCTGGTCTTTGGAACATCATAATATTTGGACAGCATTTTTATTACAGCATCGTTCGCCTGACCGTCCGCGGGCGCAGCAACAGTATGAACACGGACAGTACCGTCACTATCAACAGTCACCTTGTTTTGGCGCGCACGCGGAATAACACGAACATTAATTAACATATCTCGGATAAAACTTTTTTTAATTCTTCTTTCTTTGGTCCGCAAACTAGATGCAAATGAAAGTGAAACACAGACTGCTTAATAAAAGGCGCTTCTGCACCAGCATTCGCCAAAACATTAAAGTTTTCACAAACCCCCATTTTTTCTGCGGTTTCCTTAAAACATTTCCAAAAACCTGCCTGTTCTTCAGCAGACGCATTAGATACAAAATCTAGGATATTTTCATATTCCCCTTTTGGTATAACCAAAACATGCTTTTCAAATAATGGATTTATATCATTAAAACTAAGTGCATATTCGTTTTCTACTATTGCTTCACGCGGTATTTCATTTCTTGCTATCTTTGCAAATACATTATTTTTATCGTACATATTTTCCCCTTTTTTACGATTTTTAGAATATTACACAGAATGCACAAAATCAAGCCTTGAAATCAGATTTTATCGCACTATATCTATGCCCAGAAGCAGATTAAGGAGAATAAAATATGTTTAAACCCTTGCATAATTACGTTCTGATTGAACGTATCGAAGAAGAAAATAAAACTGCTGGTGGAATCATAATCCCTGATAATGCAAAAGAAAAACCTTCCCGTGGTCGCGTAATCGCTGTTGGTGAAGGTGCGTTTGATGGCGACGACCGTATTCCTATGACAGTAAAAGTTGATGATGTTGTATTGTTTGCTAAATGGGCACCAAGTGCAAACGAAGTCAAAATTAATGGAAAAGAATACATACTTATTAAAGAAACAGATATATTAGGTATCTTAGATTAAATAACAAAGGATTAAACTATGGCAAAAGAAATAGTTTTTGACACAGATAAAATGGCTGCTGGTGTAGATAAACTAGCAAATGCAGTAAAAATTACTATGGGGCCAAAAGGACGCACAGTAGTTATTGAAAAATCTTATGGTGCACCCGTTGCAACAAAAGACGGTGTAACCGTTGCAAAAGCAGTATCTCTTAAAGACCCACAAGAAAACATTGGCGCCCGCATGGTACAAGAAGTCGCAAAGAAAGCTGGTGACGATGCTGGTGACGGTACAACAACCGCAACGGTATTAGCACAAAAACTTATTCGCGAAGGCCGCCGCGTAATTGCAGCAGGTATGAACCCTATGGATATTAAACGCGGTATTGATTTAGCAACTGCCGCAGTTGTCGCAGACATTGAAAAACATGCCCGCCCTGTAAAAGACAGTGCTGAAATCGCACAAGTCGCAACAATTTCTGCAAATAGCGACCGTGACATCGGTGAAAAGATTGCGGGTGCTATGGAAAAAGTCGGTAAAGAAGGCGTTATTACCGTTGAAGAAGCAAAAGGCTTGGAAACAGAAATTGATGTTGTAGAAGGTATGCAATTTGACCAGGGCTTTATGTCACCTTACTTCGTCACAAACAGTGAAAAAATGTTGGCGGAACTTGATGGGGCGCAAATATTAGTTTCAGAAAAGAAAATTACAGGTCTGCAAGCCTTGTTACCTATTTTGGAACCTATCGCACAATCTGGTCGCCCGCTGTTGATTATCGCAGAAGATGTTGAATCAGAGGCTTTAGCAACTTTGGTATTAAACAAATTGCGTGGTGGTTTGAAGGTTTGTGCTGTAAAAGCACCAGGTTTTGGCGACAGACGCAAAGAAATGCTGAAAGATATTGCCGCAGTCACAGGCGCAACAGTTGTATCCGACGATATGGGTATGACATTTGAAAATATAACCGCAGAAGTCTTAGGCAGCGCAAAGAAAGTAGTTGTAAGCAAAGATTCTACTTTATTAGCACAAGGTGGCGGCGATAAAAAAGCAATCGAAGCACGCGCAGATGAAATCCGCAAATTGCTATCAATCAGCACAAGTGATTATGATAAAGAAAAACTATCCGAACGCTTGGCTAAATTAGTTGGTGGTGTTGCGGTTATTAAAGTCGGCGGTATGACGGAAGTAGAAGTAAAAGAAAAGAAAGACCGCGTTGACGATGCATTGGCTGCCACGCGCGCTGCAGTTGCAGAAGGTATTGTTGCAGGCGGTGGTATCGCGCTTGTTCGTGCGGTTAGCGCACTTGATAAACTTTCTGGTGAAAACCAAGATCAAAATGTTGGTATCGATATAGTTCGCCGTACATTGGTTGCACCATGTGCACAAATTGCAGAAAATGCGGGTGTGTCTGGCGAAATCGTTGTCGGTAAAGTTATGGAATCAAAAGACTATAACTTTGGTTACAACGCACAAACTGGTGAATATGTTGATATGATGAAAGCAGGTATTATTGACCCTGCAAAAGTTGTAAAGACTGCAATCCAGGCGGCAGCAAGTACCGCAGGCGTATTGCTGACAACTGGTGCGGTTATGTCTGAAATTCCAGAAGAAAAAACTGCATCACCAATGCCAGGTGGAATGCCAGGAATGATGTAAACTATAAAAAATACCCTGATTAAATCAGGGTATTTTTTATTTCTTTTTCATATTTAATTTGTGTTTTTATCTACTATAAAAAGAACCTATTTCTTTTAATAATCGTTTTCTAACAAAATCTGAACACCCTTTAGAAACATTTATACTAATTGCTTCTTTATCATTACCTGTTACATAACCACATATTTTTGAATCAACATTCAAATAAACAAACATTGGCGTATGAGATACATTTATGTCTTTTGCATCAAAACCAGGGAAAATTTGTTTGCAAGAATGCGTTATAAGCGGTGTGCTTTTAAAAACAGGCAATGTTGAGCATTTCGTAATATTATTTATATGCTTGGTATACCTATTTTCAAATAAACCTTTATAACCATTTCTTTTATAAAAATCCTGCGCTCTCAATAATGATACCAACTCTATATCACGTGCATAAAAGCTTGCAATACTTTCTGCTGCATTTAACAACCTGACGCCAATCCCTTTAGACATATAATCAGGTAATAAATATAACTGCTCTATATTTACAACGTTTTGCTCACCATAACCACGTATAAACCCAACCATTCTGGAACCATTATACGCCCCAAATGCAAAATTAAACGCCTTGTGTCCCCATTGAGACTTAAATGCTTCTTTCGTGCTTTCATCATCTTCTTTTGGCGTTTTATAATTATATACATGCATAACAGCAGCAGCACGAATATGCAAAAAATCGTCCCAAACACTTGGGGCATTCTGATTAAAAATGGGAACAATCTTTACTTCACATGTCATACAAGCAATATAGTACAAACAACTAAATTGTCAAGTAACGTTTATAATTAATCTGAAAAATCTATATCAAAATCACCGAAAGCATCATGTGTTGCATTTTTTATAATTATTACGTTTTCTTCCCCTACCCACTTCTTGGTTAATTCAAGCGGTACAACTTCATCTTTTTCTGCGATATAATGCAACTGCTTTACTTGCGGTAAATCATCCATATCCAAAGAATGCGATAAAGGAGTATCCCCAAAATACTCTGTCCAATCCGCATGATTCAAAACCCCCGCTATTGTAATCCAATTCTTTACATTTAATTCTGGTGTATTTTCTATTATCAGACCAGAAATCATCGCACCACCAGAATAACCTATAAAAATTATAGGTCGCCCGTTTGCTATTCCTTTTACGGCACCAGACATAGAATCTATAATTTTCTGACTGAAACGCCCGTCTGTCCAATCACTTTTCGTACAAGAATCAGACATTATAAACTGACATGGGCGCGCAATATAAACCACATTTGCCGCATTATCCGAAGTTGCAATATTCCTTAGAAATGTTCCGCGTGGGGTTGGGTCATAATTCGGACGCCCGCGCGAATCAAAAGACCGACCATCACCTTCTATATAAATATGAATTTCATCTGTTGAATTCGTAATCTTCTGCCATGTGGCAATCTCATAACCACCAGATTTAACCGGAACAAATAAAAAATCGTCCGGCGCATGCCAAGTACTGACACACCCACACAATAACAATAATATAAGAAAAATTCTTAGAAACATTGTTCTTTTATATTACCGCAATCCATAAAATCAGTCAAACAAACAAAAATCTTACCCTTTTGACAAAAACACTTGACAAAATACTTGACAAATATTATTTTTGGAACATAATAATTAATGAATCAAACAAAAGGTGAGTTCATGTTCAAAGAATTAAAAATGAAAATTGCGGCTCGTCGCGTAGAAAGAAAGAAGGCTCGTTTAGACGCCGCAAAGAAATCACGCAATTCAAAAAAGCCCCAACAGTCATTCTGGGCAAAGACTTGGTTTTATATCTGCAAACCATTCCAAGCAATATGGCGCGGCTTAAAAAATCTTTGGGCATGGATTCGCAGCCTCGATTTGATAGGCTTAGTTAACCTAACCTTATTATCTGCTATCATCGTATTATTTTCTATGCTTATTATAGATATGGTTGGTTGCAACAAAAAACCTGTTGTTATAATCGCAAGAAACGACATGACAACAATCGAAGCAGAACCCGTCAAGGTAAAACCTGCACCAAAACCACACGAACTTGAAAAGCAAGTTGCAGCAAAACCTGCACCGCTACCTTTGAAGAAAGACGCGGCAACACGCAAATTTATTGACGCACCTATCAATGTCGCAAAGGTTGAAAAATGCACAGTTGCAGAACGTCAAACCGCACGAGTACGCAATACTATGTATGGCGATGTTATTATTGATAGTCGTGGCGCGGCAACAATGTTAAAAGCGGGCGATGTAGTAAAAGGTAATTTATACCTGCAAAACATGCGTAAATATACCTTGCCATGCGGCATGCGTATCGAAGGCAACTTATTCTTGCGCGATATGGGTATGTTGCAATTCTGCGGCGACTTCACAGTGACAGGAAATATTTATGTAAACCCAACATCTTCCTTCGGTCCGATTCCACGTACCGCAAGATTAGGTGGTCAGGTAATATTATAAAAATACAAAAAATTCATGTTTCTCTCCTTAGAAGACCGCTTCGGCGGTCTTTTTCTATGGATTTTTTACCTGAAATATGTTATAATTATCCCGTCCAAACGAAAGGAATTTAAAATGAACTTTTTTGAAAAATTATTAAATGTACTTGGCAAAAACTTGGGATATGCAATTATATTTGCAATCGCAATCATTTTCTTTGCATATTTCTCTGATGGTCTGATTCCAGGTATAATAACAGCAGCAAGTGCACTGGTTGCTTATATCTGCGCCGTTATGCTTTATAAAGAAATAAAAAAAGAATTCTCGTCTAAAAAAGCAGTTGTAAAAGAAGCGTCTGCTAAAAAGGCTTCTGCAAAAAAGAAAACTTCTACAAAAAAGAATTCTAAGAAATAAAAAACCGCCATTTCGGCGGTTTTTTTTTTATTATTGCTATTATTTTGTTTCCGAAGTCCCATTTTGAACCGGTAATTCAGAAACTACATTTGCACCAGCGTTTTCCTGCTGTATTATTTCTTGACGCAAATCACTTTGTTGACGCGCCATATCTGATTTTGATGCGACTAATGCCAGCGCAGCACATAAAATAAAGAATATCGTTGCCAACCATGCTGTCGCACGTGTTAAAAAGTTCCCGGCAGCCGCACCAGTCAAGGCACCACCAAACATAGACGCAGCAGAAGAACCAGACATACCACTACCCTCTGATTTCTGCAACAAAATCAAACCTATCATAAATACTGCAACTATTATTAATAGTACTAACAAAATAGAAAACATCTTTTATCCTTTGATTATGTGTCGATTTTATCTGTGAATACCTTAAATTGCAAGAATTTTCAACAACTCTTCTGCGGCAACCAAACTTGCTGTTTTTTTCGATGTCCCCTGCCCAATTGCAGACTTACCCATAGCACTTGCCTTTACCTTAAATACCGGATTATGCGCCGCACCCGTTTCTTCTATCATTTCATATACAGGCAATTCACCTTTTGCGTTCTTTTGCACAAATTCTTGCAATGCTGTCTTAGAATCTTTTGGAACAACAACCTCGGCCTTTGCCAAATCGGTCCAAATATCAACTATCACTTTACGCGCAGCCTCAAAACCACTATCTAAAAAGATTGCTCCTAATATAGCCTCCATAGCATCTGCATGTACATGCTTTATTCTGCCTGCCGTCATATGACCATGACGAACCTTTCCTGCAAGCCCAAGCATAGCGATAACCTGTGCCAATGTTTCTGTTGAAACAAGCGTCGCATGTCTGCGCGATAGTTCACCTTCGGCCTCATCCGGAAACATATCATACAATAATGCAGCAACGCTTAGACCAAGAACTCTATCGCCTATGAACTCTAAGCGTTCATTATTATGCTCGGAATTTATACCACTTTGTGTAAGTGCTAATTCCAGCAATTCAGGATTCTTAAATTTATAATTTAATTTAGACACTTTTAATCTATCCCCATTCCAAATCTATCCCAGCGCATCTTATTACCCCAGTTCCAAACAGATAACATAGGTGCGTAATAATTATGCGAATACCATATAAACCAAACCTTACCCAATACATTATCACGTGGTACAAAACCTATATCGGCCCGACTGTCGCCGCTATTATCACGATTATCACCCATAAAGAAATAATGATTTTCTGGCACCGTAAATAATGGCGTATTATCAAACATCGCATCATCTGCCATTTCTATTATGCTATGCTTTACACCATTAGGTAATGTTTCCGTATACTCTGTAGCCTCAAACACACCACAAGCCCATTCATAACTTCTGCAGAACTTATCGTCTTTATATTCTATGGTATACCCAAAAGTTGCAGGCTCGTTATCTACCCAAATCTTATTACCCTTTATAGACATATTATCTTTGTAATACCCTACACTACGTAAAGACTTTGGTAACGTAGCAATAATATAAGGACGCGGATTTTCACGTGGCACTTGAACACCATTTATATGCAAACGCCCTTCTATCATCTGTATCTTATCACCAGGCTTTCCTATTAAACGTTTTACATAATCCTGGGATTCATTTATAGGATTTCTGAACACAATCACATCACCTACTTCTGGTTCTGTCGCCCAAAAACGTCCATTCCACAATTTCCAAGAACCAAAAGGAAAAGAATATCTTGAATAACCATAAGACCATTTTTCTACAAAAATATGGTCACCAACATGCAAGGTCGGTATCATAGACCCAGATGGTATATTAAATGGTTCTAATAAAAAACTTCTAAAAGCAATCGCTATCAAAGCACCATAAAAAATTGTATTAAACCAATCTCTGGCAACATTAGTCTTTTTTATCGGCATACATTTCGTCCTTTTGTTCGCATCATTTTATAACTTGAATTAAAATAGCGCAAGTTTTAATATGCGTACATGATTTCTTTGAACTCTATTATTTTTAATGGAATGGAAGCAACACCAATAAATGTACAAGTACAATTATCTTCGGGACTTGCTAAACCAGAATTTAATATCATCGGACTCGCAGACCGCGCAGTCAAAGAATCCGCAGAAAGAATCAGAAATGTCTTATCTGCTCTTAATTTATCCCTGCCACCTAAACGACTAACAGTAAACCTATCACCAGCAGATGTTGAAAAAAGCGGTTCTCATTTTGACCTTCCAATATTATGCGGAATTTTATGTGCAATCGGTATTCTGCCGGAAGAAGAATTATCTAAATATGTAATAATTGGTGAAGTCGGGTTAAATGGCGCAATATTAAAAACAAATGGTGTACTGCCTACAAGCGTATGGGCAAACCAAAACAACCTTGGTATCATCTGTCCTGGCGAACAAGGCGGTGAAGCACGTTGGGCCGGCCACACTAATATTCTTGCACCATTTCATGTTTTGGAATTAATAAACCACTTTAAAGGCACTCAAATTCTGCCACTGCCAGAATCCGAACCAACAGGAAATGCAGATATTTCAAAAGTCGATATGTCAGACGTACATGGTCAAGCCGCCGCTAAACGCGCGCTGGAAATAGCCGCCGCCGGTGGTCATGCCATGCTTATGGTCGGTCCCCCAGGGTCCGGCAAAACAATGCTGGCGTCAAGACTGCCAACCATTTTGCCAGAAATGACACCAGAAGAAATTTTAGAAACTTCTATAATTTACTCTATAGCAGGTCAATTAAATGACAAAAGTCTTGTGTCGGTACGCCCTTTCCGCAGCGTACACCATACTTCCAGTGCAGTTTCTTTGGCAGGTGGTGGCACAGACGCCAAACCCGGAGAAATCTCTCTTGCTCATAACGGTGTTTTATTCTTAGACGAATTACCAGAATTTAACCGCACAACTCTTGAAATATTGCGTCAACCTATGGAAGCAGGAAAAATTATGATTTCACGTGCAAAGCGTACCGCGATATATCCTGCCCGCTTTCAATTAATTGCAGCAATGAACCCATGCCCTTGTGGCCACCTTGGGAATGCAGCGCTTTCCTGTTCAAAAGCCCCCAGATGCGCAGAAACATATCAAAATAAGATATCCGGACCATTGTTAGACAGAATTGATTTGCATGTTGATGTAGACCCTGTTAACCCATGGGAAATGAAGGACACAGATAACACCCCAACAGAAACCAGCGCACAAATAAGAGAACGCGTAGTCGCAGCACGCAACAAACAAATACAAAGGCAATGCAAACCTAATGCGCAACTAGATGGTCCAGAACTAGAAAAATTCGCTGCTTTATCCGAAGAACTAACAACATTCTTAAATACTGCCGCAGAAAAAATGGGGATGTCTGCGCGCGGATACAACAGAATCAAAAGAATAGCAAGAACAATCGCAGACCTTAAAGGTGCAGACGATATAGATATGCAAGACCTGGCAGAAGCGTTATCTTATCGTCCGATTAATCGCGGTAAATATGGGATAAAATAAAAACGCCTAAGTAGGCGTTTTTTAAAACTCAAACCTTAATCCCAACATAAAGTTTGCATATATAACATTTTCTGCACTAAACCAATCACGTTGACGAGTTGCGTCTTCATTGGTAAGCGCCCACTTTATTTTTGGTACATACGCGACACGGGCGCCTAAATCTAAAAACATACCTTCTGTTATACCATAAGATATACCTATTGCGGCAAGCCCTGCAATATTAGAAGAACTTGTTTCGGAACGATAAAACTGTAAAATCCCGTAATCATCTAATTTACCAAAATTCTGTAAATCTACTGATGAAGATAAATCACCATACAAGTCGGACAGATTCAGTACCGTCTTTGAATCAGCATAACCTATTCCTATACCTATATAAGGAATCACAGAACGCATCGGTTTCTGCACACCGTCAAAGAAATCATAAAAAGCCATTGCACTTATTATGTCCGTAGAAACCTTTGACTGAACACCACCACTCTGCACATGAACTTCTATTCCAGAGACATTACCACCAGATAAAGCCAAATCACCTTCATACAAAGGCGACGCATTATATTCATTTTCTGTTATATGGTCCCACCCCAGTTCCATACGCCACTGCGGTCGGTTCGGCAAAGTCCAACCAACACTTGCGCCCGCCGCAAAAGAGAACGAAGAAAAATCTTTACTTGCAGGCAATTCTGCTAATTCGCCCACACCAGCATAAACAAAATTCTCACAGCCGCCACCGTCGGCACACGCATCATAATATTCAGCAGAAACCACAACACCGCTGTTGGTATCAACATAATATTCGCCTGTTAATGAACCTATATCATTTTTAATCGTGGCGTTTGCCATAGACGCACCACCACGAAAAGAAATTACAAATCGCGCACCATCATCTTCATACCAACCGTCACCCACAAATTCACCAGAATATTGCCAGTTAGCATTTGCGCTTCCAAAAACAAGGCACGTTAATAGCGGTATAAAAAACAGATTCCTACTTCTCATGTCAAATATTATACCACAAAATAAATTTTAATAAAAACACATTTTAATAGTTTTTATTTCACTATATCACGGAAGATTTCTGCTGGTATTGTACCACCAGTGATTTTTGATGACATAGGTGTAAAATCATCATTTCCCATCCAAACCCCTATCACCATATCATTAACTGCACCAACAAACCATGCATCCCTGTTATTATTACTAGTCCCCGTTTTACCACCTAATACACCAGGCACAAGCGCACGATGACCTGTTCCCCCCACTTGCACAACATCGTTTAATAATTGTGTCATATATTCAACTGTCTGCGGCATTAAAACTTGTATCGGGTCAGATGGATTTCGTTCATATAAGACATTGCCTTTCGGATCCGTTATCTTTGTTATAGAATAAGGTCGAACAGATTGCCCATCATTCCAGATAACCGCATAAATCGTCGTTAAATCCAACAAAGACATTTCTGATGCACCAAGCACAGTCGAATACTCACGACGAAGTTTATTGCCAACCCCAAGTCTGCCTGCCATATTTAAAACAGTATCGATACCATAAGCCTCTGTTAACTTTAGCGGCACAGAATTTACGCTTTTTGCAAACGCAGTCGCCAACGTTATATCACCATAATAACGCTCGTTATAATTCTTTGGATTATAGTCACCAATTGCAAAAGGAGAATCATTTACATAAGAATCTGGTGTTAAACCATTTTCCAGCGCAACCAAATAAACAACAGGTTTAAAAGAACTCCCTGGCTGACGCATAGCCAAAGCACGATTAAACTGACTTTCTTGATAATCAGTACCACCAACCATTGCACGAACCGCACCATCTGTATTCATCGCAACAACTGCGCCCTGATATACCCCAACTTTTTCAGGCAAAACATCGGCAATACGTTCTTGTAAGTCAATATCTAACGTAGTATAAACGAACATATCAGAATCAAAACTGCCTATTCTTGAACGAACTTCATCCAAAACGAAGTCTGTCCAATAACGATATATGTTTGTATTCTGTGCAGGTACAGCAGGCCCCAATTCTTTTGCAGCAACCCGCGCTTGATTTAAAGATATAAAACCTTGACGCACCATTTCTTGCAATATAATTCGCGCACGCGCAATATTCTTTTCAAGATTACGAAGCGGACTATAAGTTGTTGGCGCTTTTAACATCGCAGCAATTTGCGCGGCCTGCGCTATACTTAAATTATTTGCAGACGTTTGAAACATCGTTCTGGCCGCCGCATCTATGCCACGCATACCACCAACCAATGACACCCTGTTCATATACAAATCTAAAATCTGATTTTTATTAAATCTATTCTCTAACCAATAAGACAATATTAATTCTTGCACTTTACGTGAAATTTTCTTTTCACGTGACAAAAATATATTCTTTGCGGTTTGCTGCGTAATAGAAGAACCACCTGCTGCAAAACGCCCATGAATTAAATTAGAAAATACAGCACGTGTTATACCACGAAAATCTATTGGTCCATGTTCAAAAAATCTTTTATCTTCTATTGCGACTATCGCCTGCCATACATAAGGTGGCAAGGTTTCAACAGAAACAGGCGTTCCCATAATACGATTAGAAGACCTTAATTCACCACCGTCTTTATCCAAGAACACAACTGTTGCCGGTCTAGTCTCATGCAATATCGCATCTAATGAAGGCATCTGTAAAAACACAATAACTACATAAATAGCAACAGCAACCAACCCAAGCATACACAAATCAATAAACCAAACCAATGCACGCATACGCCATGACGGCGCCGGTTTTTCGCTTTCAATATTATTTCGCGCTGTTCTAGCCATGCAAAAACCTCTTCCTTATCTTAACAAACGCCTTGCCTTATTCATTACTTTATCAGTATAATCAACTTCATGAGAAAAAGGAAGAGAATATGAAAAAAATAACAACATTACTATTGTGTTTAATATCTGTCCCTGCGTTTGCAGATGACTGGTACGGTGATTATAATTATGGGTATTCTTCCGGTGTCCAACGTGATACATATGTTGGCGTACGTCTGCATCAAAATAAACATATTGCTTTCGG
This sequence comes from uncultured Pseudomonadota bacterium, assembly GCA_949298405.1. Taxonomy (GTDB): domain Bacteria; phylum Pseudomonadota; class Alphaproteobacteria; order Rs-D84; family Rs-D84; genus Enterousia. Next base: position 4,000 of record CASFWA010000006.1, on the reverse strand, counting down.
TTATGAAATACTAGACGGCGGAAATACAACACTGAAAGACGACGGTATCGGCATAGGTTTAACTTTTGGAAACAGACTAACTAATCATGTAAAAGTAGAATTTGAAACACTTTATACAAATGGTAAAGAACGTAAATATAATACCGATTTCAATTTCGATGTCTGGGCCAATATGTTAAACGTCTATATATACCAACAGTTTGGTGGTGCTGTTGAACCTTATGCAGGCATCGGTATAGGTATAGCAGGACTATGGGGCAGCGTAAATGGTGCAGGACTAAATATGTCTGATTCAACCGCGGATATGGCATGGGCAGCAATGCTTGGGGTAAATTTCGCCTTGAACGAACGCATCGATTTAAACGTAGGTGTCAAATATCAAAACTATGGCGATATAGAACACAAAAATGGCGATAATACTTACGCATCCACAGAAATTGATGCAACAGAAATATATATAGGCGCATCTTATAAGTTCAGTCTAAAATAAAAGAACGCCCAAATGGGCGTTCTTAATTTGATTATTTTTGATTTAATAAATTATCAAAATCTTGTTCAGACCAAATCTGTATACCAAGTTCATTTGCTTTTGTCAATTTAGAACCTGCATCTGCACCCGCTAAAACAATATCTGTTTTTGCAGATACACTACCTTGAACTTTTGCCCCCATGCGTTCTAAAATTTCTTTTGCTTCATCACGCGTATAATTAGTCAGCGTCCCTGTTAATACTATCTTCTTTCCCGCGACAGGACTATCGGCAACTTCTACAATAGGCGCGGCAGATTTTACCCTAACCTGTGAAAGTAAATCATCTAAAACTTTATTATTATGCTCATCAGTAAAGAACGATACAATCTCGTCCGCCATTACTTCGCCGATACCGTCAATCTGCTTTAACTTCCAAGACGGCGCACTGCGTACGGAATCCAAATCACCGAACGCACGCGCTAAAATCTTTGCGGTCACTTCACCAACTTCTGGTATACCAATCGCAAATAAGAATCTATGTAGTTCTATATCTCTTGCTTTCTCTATAGACGCATTTAAATTGGATACTGACTTATCACCAAATCCTTCTAGCCTTTTTATTTCATCACCATGTAAAGATATTAAAGTAAAAATATCTGCTGCATTAGTTATCCAACCTTTAGAAATAAACAACTCTAATTGTTTAGTCCCAAGCCCATCTATATCAAACCCTTTGCGCGAAACAAAATGTTCTAGTTCGCCAATTCTCTGTGCGGGGCACCCCAAAGTATTTATACAACGACGCGCAACTTGTCCCGATTCTTGAACAACTGCGCCACCACACACAGGGCATTTGTCAGGAAAAGCAAAAGGTTCTGCGTCTGGCGTGCTTTCGGCAACACCGACAATCTGTGGTATTACATCACCCGCACGTTGAACAGTCACTTTATCACCAATATGAATATTCAATCTTTTAATTTCATCGGCATTATGCAAAGTTGCACGGGATACCAAAACACCACCTATGTTTATAGGCTCTAACTCTGCAACAGGTGTTAAAACGCCTGTTCGCCCGACCTGCACTGTTATATCACGCAAAGTGGTTATCGCACGCGCCGCTGGGAATTTATATGCAACCTCCCAACGTGGACTATTGGCACGGCACCCCATTTTTTCCTGCAAATCTACATCATTTACTTTTATGACTAAGCCATCTATATCAAATGGAATGTCTGCCCGTTGCAACATTATTTCGTTATACACCGCCTGAATATCCGCCATATTATTTGCATGATGCGCCCATTGACGAGTTGTCTTAAAACCCCAAGATTCTAATTTATCAAAATACTCTGACTGCGTTTGCCATGTACGCCTTGATAACTCGCCATAAGTATACCCAAATGCAGACAATCTTCTAGACGCAGTTATTTTCGGATTTAATTGACGCAAAGAACCCGCCGCCGCATTTCTTGGGTTAGCAAAACTTTTATCGCCCTTTTCTGCGGCAATCTCGTTTAACTTTAAAAAATCATCACGCAGCATATATACTTCGCCACGAACTTCTATAACATCTGGGAAATCGCCAGATAACTGCTTGGGTATATCAGAAATTGTTTTTAAGTTTTCTGTTATATCCTCGCCTGCGACACCACTGCCACGAGTCAAACCGCGAACTAAAACCCCATTCTCATAACGCGCAGAATAAGAAACGCCATCAACTTTTAATTCTATAAATACTTCTTTGTCTGCAAGTTTATTAAACCAGTCAGCAACCTCTGCTTCATCGAAAACATCTGATATCGACAGCATCGGTACACTATGCTGAAATGATTTAAACTTGCTTGAAACCGCCGCACCGACATGCGTAGAAGCACCATTTTTTGACAAAACAGGATACAGCGCCTCTATTTCCAAAGCGCGTTTTTTAGCAGCATCATAAGTCGCATCATCAACAACAGGCGCATCATTTTGATGATACGCAATATCCCATTCAGACAGTTTTTTTAGTAATTCTGCATGTTCTGCTAATATAAATAAATCGGGTGTATTACTCATACCCCGATTATAGAAAATCTTAGTTTTTAATACAATGGAAATATCAACCTAAACCTACTTTTGATATTCTTTTGGAAAATAATTAGCAAACTCTACCCAACTGGTGTTGGTCGCATTCATAATCTTAACTAAACTACCCACCGACATCCAATGTGCCTTACCATCAGGCCCACAACGCTTACTTTTATTCAATGCTGTTATATCCATACCACTAATTTGCGCCATACGGGAACAAGATATCCTGTTCGCCGCCGCCAAATTATCTATAGCCTTCCAGAACATTTTATTAGTCAACATCTCCACCCCTTCGTACCCCGTATTTTATTAAGATTATATTCTAATTATGATTGAATTCTTATATAAAATCAATTGTTTTTTATAAGAAAATAATCATATGAAAAAGCCCCGCTTTATGCGAGGCTTTTTAAATGCCTGTCTCGACGCTTATTGTTCATCTAAGCCTTTTAACAAAATGTCTTTCATTTCGTTTGGCATCATACCTGTTGTAGAATACCCGCAGTCAACGTGATGAACCTCACCTGTTACCGCACTGGACAAGTCACTGAACAAATACAATGCAGCCCCAGAAACATCTTCCAAAGTCATATTACGACGCAAAGGTGTCGTTTCTGCATTCAAACGCAACATCGCTTTAAATCCGCCTACACCAGAAGAAGCCAATGTCATAATAGGACCTGCACTAATCGCATTAACGCGGATTTTATCTTTACCAAGGTCAGAAGCCAGATAACGAACACTGCTGTCCAAAGCGGATTTTGCAACACCCATAACATTGTAATTAGGAACAGACTTTTCGCCACCATAATAAGTTAATGCAACAATACTACCGCCGTCTGTCATTAATTTAGAAGCGCGACGAGTCAAATCTACCAAGGAATATACGGATATATCCATAGTATTTTTAAAGTTGGCGCGTGTTGTATCAGCATATCTGCCAGTCAATTCGTTTTTATCGGAAAAAGCGATAGCATGCAACATGCCGTCTAAATGCCCCCATTCTTTTTCAATTGCACCGAACAAAGCATCCATCTGCTCATCGTTTTGAACATTGCATTCTTGAACGAATTTGGCATCGATAGATTCAGCCAATGGGCGAACACGCTTTTCGAGATTAGGCATCGCATAAGGCATAGCAATTTCTGCACCTTCTTCGTGGGCGCGTTTAGCGATAGCCCAAGCCATAGACCAGTCATTAGCCACACCGGTAATAAGAATCTTTTTTCCTTTTAATAACATGATTACTTCCTTATTTGTATATTATTGGACGAGAAGAATATAGCACTAAAAACAGAAAGTATCAATAATTAAAAAAAAGACTTGAAAAGGGATAAAAAGTAGTATAACATAGGGCACGTTATTCGGGCATAGTTCAGTCGGTAGAACAACGGACTGTTAATCCGTATGTCGTTGGTTCGAGTCCAACTGCCCGAGCCAAAGATTTCCGCAGGTTTCTG
>CASFWA010000005.1 GCA_949298405.1 uncultured Pseudomonadota bacterium | reverse complement strand
CTGCCGTACGATACACTATGCGAGCCTATGTACACATTACCACTCGTTATCGCACTGCATGTTCCATTGGCACTCGTTACCCTGTACCCTCCAGAACAATTTATCTTACAACTAGAAGCACTTGTTTTTCCTGCGGTTGTATCATCATCATAATTTGCAGGGCAGTTATTTTGAACACCACCTGAACAATAAGTTGCACCAGTACACTGCGATTGCCCAGTACGTGTTGTAGATGTTCCACCTGTAGAATAATATCCACTTGAAACATTATTTCTTACACCACCACTGCAATAATATTCATTACCACCACAAGCAGATTGGCCTGTACAATTATTACCACTAGAATTACACCCAGTTGTATAATACCCACTTGTCACAGTACTACACGCACTTGCGCCCGCAGCACTATACTTTGTACGTCCAGTACATGCCGAACAACTTGTTGCTGTACTACCATCTGTTCCCTGATATGTACCAGCCGCACAAGCAGGGCAAGAAGTTCCACTTACATAACGTCCAGCACTTGCAGTCACAGACTTTACTGTTTGCTGACACGATTCATTATTAGTCGAACAACCACTCTTTATTGTTCCGTCACCAGTTCCCGCAGAGTTTGAATAAGCAACATACGAACACGCCCCAATCGAACAAGAATTGCAAGTTCTAGATTCACACCCGGTTGGCAGCGAACAAGAGGTTTGACTACCCGTCCATGCCCGAGACTTCGTATTACTATAACACTTGGTTATACCGCCATCATTGCCTGAATCTGAGTTAGGATACCCCGACGGACATGTAGAACATGATGTTCCCGCATCATAATAACCGGCTTTTGCAGTAACTGCCGCTGGTGTCTTTGTACAATTACTTGGTGTACACGTTGTATCCGTAGCACCATAATAGTCCTTATATGTACAGGTTCCTGGTGTACAACTATTCCATGATGTCACACTTGCACAATTCGTAGGCACAGAACCATTAACTTGTGACCCTGTTTTGGTCTTACGTGCATAGCAATAATTGCTATTTGCTGCGCCATTATCCGATGATGGATAACTTGAATTAAACGAACTACATGATGAACAAGACTGTCCAGAACCACCCGAATACCCATAATATCCAGCCTTACCAGTCGTGGTTTTTGCCGTTTTTGTACAATTCGTCGGGGTACATGTAGTATCTGCAACTCCATAATAATCCTTATATGTACAGGTTCCTGGCGTACAACTATTCCATGAGGTCACCGAATAACAGTTCGTTGGTGTAGACCCGTTTACCTGTGAACCAGTTTTGGTCTTACGTGCATAGCAATAATTGCTATTTGCTGCACCATTATCCGATAATGGATAACTTGAATTAAACGAACTACATGACGAACAAGACTGACCAGACCCACTCGAATATCCATAATACCCGGCCTTACCAGTCGTGGTTTTTGCCGTTTTTGTACAATTCGTCGGGGTACAATCAGAAACAATCGTTCCGCTATACTTTTTCGTATATGTACAGGTTCCTGGTGAGCAAGAATTCCATGATGTCACCGAATAACAGTTCGTTGGTGTAGACCCGTTTACCTGCGACCCGGTTTTTGAAAAACTACCCACACATTCACTTTGAGAAGTCGCAGCAATATTTCTATACCCAGACGGACACTGTGCCTGAGCACTATTGCTGGACTTATAATACCCCGTGGAAACATTCTTACAACTTGTAGCGCCCGTTGTATTTTGATATTGCAAGGATCCACTACATTCGTATCTTACACCACCAGAACAATAATAACCCGCCTCACATTTAGCTTGTCCAGTACGTGTTGTTATTGTTCCCCCAGTCGTATAATATCCACTAGAAACCGAATTACGCCCCTGTGCACTACTTGACGGGGTAAAGGTTCCACCCGGGCACCAAACTCTATTTCCACCACATGCAGAACAAGAAGTAGCATTAGCCGGCAAATAATAACCAGCAGAACATGTCACAGTACTTGCCTTTGGACAACTAGTACCACCAGAACAAGTATAATTAGACCCATATACAGAACATGGTCGGCAAGCATTTCCGGTAGCCGGCGTAGTATTACAAGTTGTAGAAGACGAACTTGAAGTCATATAATAACCAGAATTACAACTGGTATATTTCTTATATGAAGGACAGGTATACCCAGCCGCAAACGCATTTCCAACAAAAAAGAATAAACCTAAACAAACAAAAAAACGCAGAAATCTAGACATTCTTCTCACTTCTTTTTCTCTTTTGTAACTATTTTATGAAAAATGTACCCTGTGTTGCAAGCAAAAAATCCCTTTTTATGTTATTTTAATTGAAATTTGATGAACAAATGTTAAAATCTACGGCACAGATGCACAGAGCATAGCCGCCCTAAACAAGCGGAGGAAAGTCCGGACTGCTTGGGACAGCATATCGGCTAATGACCGAGCGGAGTAATCCGACGATTAGAGCAACAGTGACGAATCGATTAAATTCGAGTGAAACGGGCAATCTCTATGCGCAGCAACTTCAAATAGGTCCCCTATACATGTCCCATGTTGGGGACGGGTAGAAGGCTTGACATCTTGTGGCAACACATTATGCAGATTGATTATGCTCGCTACCTTGGTTTGGTTATAAAAAAACGAGACCTCGGCAGAACAGAATCCGGCTTATAGTGCATCTGAAAAACGCCCATAATGGGCGTTTTTTACATAACCTTTCCTTGTGTCGGATAAAAAGTTAGTTGTATTTTTTCCCACTTATCAAACTCATTCGGTGGCAACATTCTAAACGGTTGGCAAACATCTATTGCACGCCGTATAGTTTCCAGGACATATGCAAACGCAGGGTCTGTTTGTTCACGCGCAGCAGATTCAAACCATACATCACGAACCGTACCATTCTTACGCATAGTTAAATGCACAACAGCACGAATATTTTCTATATCTTGGCGATTTGTATCAATTGACCAACAACGCGTCATTGCAACACGCAAAGCATCAACAACAGAGACTGTCAATGTTCTGTCCAGTGAAACAACCTCGCGATTTACGCGAACAACTGTTTTTTTCTTTTTAGGTTGGGTTGCTTCTTCTTTTTGTTCTTCTTTTTTTTCTTCCTGTTTTACTTCTTCTTGAACAGGCTCTGGCTTTTCTTCAACCAAAGTCGGTGTTTCAATAGGTTCGTCTTCAACCGGCACAGGTTCTTCTACTTTTGGTTGTTCTGCCGGTTTTGGTTGTTCGTCGGTTTCTGGTTCTGGTTCAACATCAGGATTAACATTATGCAGGATTGTTTCATCACCACTAACCCGAACGGTATTTAAATCTATTTCCATTATTTCTATACGATCAGGCGCAACCATTCTGGCACGGTCAACAACAACAACAAAAGAAGTTATCATTATTGCAATAAGAGCCAGATGCCCGCATACAGACATTAATAAATTTTCTGAAGAAAATCTGTCAGCAATATTCATTTTATTAATTTTCTAGTTGTGTTCTAAGCCCAACGCGTTGAAATCCCGCATCTTTCAGTTTGCCCATAACGGCCATAACTGCACCATAATCGGCACTTTTATCACCATTTATCATAATTGTCAGTTGCGGGTTTTCACCACGCATAGCAATAACGCGCTTAACAGCGTTATCCAAAGACACCTGGGTTTCGCCAACAAAATACCTGCCAGCCGAATCGACACTAATTTGTATTGCGTGGTCATTACCCGATAACGCAGAATGCCCCGCACGTGGCAAGTCTAAATCAATGCCCGTTGTCAACATAGGTGTCGTCACCATAAATACCGCCAGCAACACCGTCATTATATCAATCATAGGTGTTAAAGAAATGCTAGCGTCTGAATTTCTTAATCTTCTACGTAACATATTTTATTCCTATTTATGCTTAAATTTGGATGTTTTTAATTCTCTGCATGTTTCCGTCAAATTATCATACAAATCATCTGCTTTTTTACTAAAATACTGGTATGCAATTGCAGCAGGAACCGCGGCAATCAACCCCAAAGCAGTCGTACCCAATGCGGTTGCCAACCCCGGTGCAATAACACCGATACTAACGGACTGATTTACACCGATTGAAGCAAAAGAATCCATAACTCCCCAAATTGTACCGAACAAACCGATAAATGGTGCAACATAAGAAACCATAGACAAGAACCATAAGTTTTTATCAAAAGGTTTTATTAATTTATCTGCAACAACTGACAGATTGTCATTATTTTTTATTTTCACAGGATTTCTTTTCTGAAATCGCCACAGGCGAATTTTTTCAATTATTATCGCCCAAGAAATAACACTTCCCAAGACCAGAACCAGTGAAATGAATAAAGTCATAAAATCACCAGTAAACAACGTTGCTAATGAAAAAGTATTTGTCATTTTTTCCCCTTTTATTTATCTCATTTTAGACACTATGAAGTCTGGTATCCTTTTTGGATGCAAATCTGCACCTATATAAGCCGCTGTTGCTATTAGTATAGCACAAACATTATTTTCTTTCACGAATTTTTGTTCGACAGACAGCGACGCCGCACCAATTTTTGTTATCTGACTTTCGACGACGAAATCTTCCCCCAGTTTCAAAGGTTGAATATATTTTATATTTAATTCACGAACGACAAACCCGACATCACCATCAGGAAACGTAATACCACGTAGGAATTGCATACGTGCGCGTTCTGCAACTTCTATATATCGCCCATGATAAACGATTCCACCCGCATCTGTATCTGCATACGCAACAGAAAAAGGAAACTTATGAACTTTCATTTTTGCCTCTATAAAAACTTAGCGTGTTTTTTGGCGTACCGGCACTTCGCCAAATAACCTTTGCATATTGGCGTCTTTTATATTCTGAAATCTTTCCGGAATTTCTTTACTATATTCAAAAGAGCGTCCGCAATATTGTTGATATCTAAGATTATAAAAGACATGTGCAACAAAATCACTTTCTTTATCATCTGTCAAAACCAACGTATTGTAATTATTTCTTAAATCATCTATTATTTTTTCATCACTTACTTTAAACCCACCACCATTTGCCCTAAGGAAATCCACATATTGAACATATGGTCGCACTTTTGGCACATAAGATAAATCAATATCATAAAAACAAGATAAAAATTCGTAAAAATCACCTGCCAAATTTATATCATCCCTATTACCAACACGTTTATATATATCATAACGATTTTTATCATACCCCAAAACTCTAATACCATAAGTTTTTACTTTATGCGTAAAACCAGTGGCACGAGGCAGAAAAACCCTAGCAGTATCAATTCCCAGCATATAACCATTCCTTTTTTATTTTACGATTATTTTTCAAGCCCCAAATGGGCATACCCCGCATCTGTTATAATTCTACCGCGCGGAGTACGCTGAACAAAGCCCAATTGCATAAGGTAAGGTTCTATTACATCTTCTATTGTATCTGCAGGTTCAGATAAAGCCGCAGCCAAATTTTCGATACCTACAGGTCCACCAGCATAATGCTTAACAATAGTATTCAGATACTCACGATCTATTTCATCCAACCCGCAACCATCTATATGCAACTGAACCAAAGTTGTTTTTATAGTATCTGCGGTTATATCTTTTCTACCTAATGCAGTTGCGAAATCCCGTGCTCGTTTTAATAATCTATTTGCTATACGCGGTGTACCACGTGCGCTTTTAGCCAACATTTCCGCGCCGATTTCATCAATAGGCGACCCCAAAATATTTGCGCTACGCATTATAATTTTTGCCAAATCTTTCGGGGAATAAAAAGAAAGCCTTAAATCAATTCCAAATCTATCACGCAACGGATTAGACAACAAACCGGTACGCGTTGTTGCACCAACCAGTGTAAACGGGGGCAGGTCAATTCTAACACTTTTAGCACTAGGCCCTTCGCCCAACATAATGTCCAACTTGAAATCTTCCATAGCAGAATATAAAACTTCTTCGATTGCCGTTGGCAATCTGTGAATTTCGTCTATGAATAACACATCCATCGGTTCCAAAGAAGTTAATATAGCCGCCAAATCACCTTGTTTTGTCAACATAGGTGCCGCAGTTGCACGAAAATTTGTTCCCAATTCATTTGCGACAATATGTGCCAAAGTGGTTTTTCCAAGTCCCGGGGGACCATATAACAAAACATGATCCATCGCCTCGCCACGCTGCTTGGCACCTGATATAAAGACAGATAAATTCTGCTTCAAACTTTCATGTCCTATAAAATCAGCCAACGCATGCGGACGAATTGAAGCAGCCATTTCGTCCGGAATATTTGGGTCTAAAAATCTATCATTAGTTTGCACGTTTTCCAAACCTTACAATAACTTGTTTTCTTCGTTTTCTCTGCCTATATAAGCCTTTAAATCGTTATACATTTGGCGTAAATCAGCGGGCTGAGAATAATTTTCATCTGCATTTTTAACCCGGATAGTTTCCAAATCTATTTGCGCTTGTTTTTTTAGAATCTGTGTTAAGTGAGTAGCAAAAGCCTTGGCATCATCAGATTCTGCGGCTCCCTGCAATAACAAGCCACGATTTGGGCGAGGGGACAAGAAAGCGAAATCAGATATAGATGGGTCTGGGGATACTAATGCAAACCCAGAAACTTCTGGTCTGCGCATCATTGCCTGTAAAACATACCAAGCCCCCAACTGATTCCCCGCAAGCCATATTTTATCACTATCTTCATTTTTATTCTGAATCCAGTCTATAACAGTCGCTATATCCAACATATTTTCAGATGTTGTGCCTATTGCGCCTTCTGAATCATTTACACCACGATAGTTGAAACGCAATACTGAAAAACCCGCGTCCATAAAAGCACGAAACATAGCGTATGAAACCCTGTCATTCATATGATGTTTTTGTCTTGGGTTTCCAGATAAAACCACTGCCAACGGCGCGGCTGGTGTACTAGCCTTATGATAAACAGCATGCAATTTACCCGCATCACCAGAAATTACAATATCAACCATTTTTCCATCCTTAAAGTTCAATCTTGATTTACTTATAGAACAAACGCAGTGCATTTTTCAATAAAAATATTTTTTGTTTTGACACGGGGGCGCGTAATGTTCTAAGATTTATCAGAGAGAAAAAAGGTTTTGACATGTCAAGATACGTTTTAATGGCGGTTTTTATGACTTTATTCGCAGTAAATGCTAATGCTGCGACCGAAGAAATCGTATACGATAACTTTCAAACCATATATACAGAAACACCTGTCCAGTCATATTATGCATATCCCGACGACCCTAATTTCATACCAGAAACTGAATTTATGGAACGTGCGGATAGCCTTGACTATGATCAAAACATAATAAATGCTCGCGAACAAGAATCTGCTTTGCATCCTGGGGTTATGTTTGCAGACAGACCTATGATAATATGTAGAAATTTTGGTTGTACAAGACTGAACGACAGAATAACACGTACATTCTTATTTAACAGCCTTGCAAATATGTTCATGATGAATTCACATTCTCGTGTATATATTTGTGAAGCCGACCCATTTTCACGCGATTGCTTACAATCGGGTATATCATTCCCTGTACGCAGCGGTATTGCGAATGCGCTGGTAAAAATACCCAAAGCAACTATTTCGCAAGTAAATGTATCCACAGGTTTGTCAAAAGCAACTGTTGGTATGACATATGAATTTCTGGTTAACGGCATAGATCGTCAATGTGAACCGACAATTATGGATATTATGGTACCTATTAATTCACAGGCAACATTATCTAACCGTGAATTTACTTGCAATATGACCAGTGATGGGTTAAGCAATGTATCATTATTGGTCAGCATAGACTATATTGATTTAGACTATGGAATCTTAGGCGGATATTATTCTTTGGGAATGCAAGGACCAACCACGGGTGGTGGTACAGGTTATGCATTGTTCAAGACAGAATTCACAACTGGTGGAATGCAGTTTCGCGCAGCGGTCGACATGGAAGAAGACATGATGGGTCCAAACAGCGCAATGCGCACAATTCAACCAGGTGAATATGCAGTAGAACCACTGAAGAAATAAATCTGCCGGTGGTTCAAACAAATTTTTGGACACTGGGGTTTTACTATTCGTTATGAACAGAACAATTCTTATCATTGATGACGACGATATTTTACGCAAAACGCTGGCACACGGTCTGCGGAATGAAAACTTTGAAGTATTAAGCGCAAATTCTGCAGAAGAGGGCGAAGTATTATTAAGCAGAATGAAGGTTGATGCAATTGTGCTGGACCGAATGATGACAGGTCAAGACGGTCTTAGTTTTCTAAAAGATTTGCGCAATCAAGGCAATAGAACACCTGTAATAATGTTAACTGCAATGACGGGACCTGAAAACACCATAGATGGTTTGTCTTGTGGTGCAGATGATTATCTTGCGAAACCATTTCAATTAAAAGAACTTGTACTAAGATTGAATAACATTATCAGGAAGAGCATAACTATAAACTCTAAATTGCCAGAAGGGCTAATATTTACAGAAGATGAATTCTTTATAAAGTCAGAAAATAATTCTAGTCCTAAATTATTGGCGCTATCTGGTGAAGAAAAAAAACTTTTACAGAACTTAACGAATCCTGTTGGCAATATTGCGGCAGCAGCCCCGATGGTTGCAAAACGCTTGCGCAACAAATTAAATGTTGTATTATCAAACATAGATATCATAACCATTAGGGGGCGCGGTTATAAAATTATTCAAAACACGACCTCTGACAATGGCGCAACAAATAAGGAATAAAACATGAGGCTTATACCACGTAGTTTTTTATGGCGCACAATATTAATGATTTTAATCCCATTGATTATAGCGCAGGTTATAATTGCCAATGTGTTCTTTGGCAACCACTGGGCACGTGTACACGCAACTTTGGCACGCAGTTTATCTGGCGAAATTGTCACAATGATGAATCTTATGGACAACGGTGAAAAAACTGCGGTTCAGTCTATGGCAAAAGACATCGGCATAAATGTCACAATAAATTCTAAATTAAACAGACCGCGTCATAATGATAATGAATCTCGCGAGGCAGGTCTTTTGGCTTCTGAATTATCAAACAGACTTAAACGTCCTGCACAAATATATATAGACAAGGGCAAACGCCTTGTGTTCATAGATGTACCAACAAATGACGGCAAAATCGCCACATTTGGTACATCTTTATACAGGATATATTCAACCAGTACAGAAGTATTTATAATTTGGTTAATCGGATCTATTCTGATTGTGTCTATTTTAATTACGCCATTTATAATTATGCATACACGCAGTATCAGAAGAATTGCCAAGGCTGCGAGTAGATTTGGGCGCGGTTTAGATGCACCAGGTTTCCAACCAACGGGTTCAAAAGAAATTCGTGAAGCAGCGACTGCAATGATAACTATGAAAGAGCGTTTAAATCGTTATAATCGCACAAGAACAGACATGTTAAATGCGGTCAGTCACGATTTAAAATCGCCATTAACCAGAATGCGTTTAGCAGTAGAAACAGGCGAAGCATCCAAACAAGATTTGTTGCGCGATATTGATCGCATGACAGAAATGGTAAATGGTTATTTAGCGTTTGCACGTGGCGAAATTCCTGAAATAGAACAAGCAACAGAATTACCTGCGATGCTATTACGTATTGCACGTGATGCGGCACCAACAAAGAAAATAGAAACAGATTTTCCAGAAGAGCCTGCACAATTTTATGCTCGTCCTATGGCTTTGGCACGCGCATTTAGCAATATAATAGAAAACGCTGCAAGGTACGCCAAAAAGAAGATACGCATAACAGAAAAAGATTCTGCTGAACAGGTAGAAGTCATCATTGAAGATGACGGTCCTGGTATTCCGGACGACAAAAAACGCGATGCATTACGTCCTTTTGTTCGTCTTGACGAAGCACGTGGCAATCAAACTGGTGGTACAGGACTTGGCTTGTCAATTGCCCAAACTGCAATAGAAAACCACGGCGGCCAAATGTTCTTGGAAAACAGCGAATTGGGCGGTTTAAAAGTAAGAATAGTTTTGCCAATTTAGTTTATTGGTAAGTTATATACAATCCTCGTATTTCATATTAAAATACGAGGATTTTTCAACTTTGTGAGTCTTTCTAATTTACGGTACAATAATACCATACCGAATTTTCTTGACTTTTCCAGTGCGACAAGGCATAATTGTCGCGCTAAAATTAAAAAAGGTAAAACAATGGCAGCGACAAAATCGTTAAAAAAATGCGAATTAGAGGCTAAATGGTATCTAATTGACGCAACAGATTGCACGTTGGGTCGTTTGGCGGCATATACCGCAAACATTCTGCGCGGCAAACACAAACCAACATGGACACCAAACATGGACTGTGGTGATCATGTAATTATCATCAATGCAGATAAAGTTGCTTTATCTGGTAAAAAAGCAGATAAAACAAAATTCTTCTGGCATTCTTTATGGACAGGCAGCACCAAAGAACGTACTTTGGGTCAGATGCGTGAAGAAAAACCAGAAAAATTGGTATTCAATGCAGTAAAACGCATGATGGGTCGTCGTACTGCAGTTGCTTTGGCAAATCAACGTTTAACAAAATTGCATGTTTATGCTGGTGCAGACCATAAACACGAAGCACAGAAACCAGTTGTTATTGATTTTGCTGGTTTGAACCGTAAAAATAAAAGGGGCGAATAATGACAGAAACAAAGAAAACTGCTACAAAAGCAGTAAAAACCACTAAAAAAGCAGCCCCTGCAAAAGCCGCTGCAAAGAAAGTTGTTGCGGATATAAAATTGTCTAACGCAACATATGCAACTGGTAAACGTAAAGATTCTGTTGCACGTGTTTATTTGACAGCAGGCAAGGGCAACATCATTGTTAATGGGACACCTGTAAACGAATATTTCCGTCGTCCTGTATTACAAATGATTATTGCACAACCTTTTGGTGTAACAAAACGCGACGGTGCATATGATGTACAAGCATTTGTTATGGGTGGTGGTTTGTCCGGTCAAGCAGGTGCAGTAAAACATGGTATTTCCAAGGCTTTGGAAAAAGCAGAACCAGAACTACGCAAGGCTTTAAAGACCGCTGGCTTCTTGACACGCGACAGTCGTGTCGTAGAACGTAAGCACTTTGGTCATCACAAAGCACGTCGTTCAACACAGTTCAGCAAACGTTAATATGTTTGCCACTCAAAAAAATCCGCCATTTGGCGGATTTTTTCTTATATAAAAAAAGACTTCAAGTTTGTATTGCGTTTATAAAAAAACTGTGTATAATCATTCAGCAATTCATATTTTTTAGGGGAAAACCATGTTTAAAAAAGAAAAAATCAAAGATTTACATTATTCTGTAAATGGCACTATTTCTGCCGCGGACTTGCAGGCAGCAGCAGATGAAATTTTAACTGAATATGGGAAAACAGCAAAAATGGCGGGGTTCCGTCCTGGTCATATTCCTTTATCAGTTCTTCGCCAAAAATATAACGCATCTGCATATGGTGAAGCAGTGGATAAATTAATGAACAAAGATTTAAACGACTATATTGCGGAAAAGAAAATTCGCTTGGCGGGTTCTCCAAAAGCAGACTTAGCCGGCTGGGAAATCGGTAAAGATGTAGAATATTCTTTAGAATTTGACATTTTACCAACACTGCCAGAAATTGATTTAGAAAAGTATACTGTTGTAAAGAAAACAACAACATTGGATGAATCCGAAGTTGAAAAATCCTTAGAAAACATTCGCAAAAGCCGCAGTGTTGCTGAAAAACAAGCAGAAGATTATGCTGCTCAGAACGGTGACACCGCAGTAATAGACTTTAAGGGTTTCTTAGGTGACGAAGCATTTGAAGGTGGCGCAGCAGAAAAACATCATTTAATTTTAGGCTCTGGCGCATTTATTCCTGGCTTTGAAGACCAAGTTATTGGTCACAAAGCAGGTGACGAATTTGATGTAAATGTAAAATTCCCTAAGGACTATCATGCAGAAAATTTGGCAGGCAAAGACGCAAGATTTGCGGTCAAAGTACATGAAGTACGCAAACATGTTTTGCCTGAACTAAATGACGAATTAGCAAAAACAGTTGGTCAGGAAAGCGTAGAAGCATTACGCGAACACATCCGCAAAATCATAAATGAACAATATGAAGAAGCAGCAAAACGCGATATGCGCAACGAATTATTAGACCAATTGGCAGACAAAGTAAAGTTAGACTTGCCAGAAACTCTTGTGGAACAAGAATACAATATGGCGAAACAAGAACACGACCGTCAGCACGCACACTGCGAAAAAGATTGCGGCGAAGACCACAAATGGGATGAAAAGAAAGAACGCAAAGAAGCAGAACGTCGTGTAAAATTAGGTTTAATTTTAGCAGAATGGGGAACAAAGAATAAAGTCGAAGTTTCTCGTGATGACTTGCAACAAGCAATCTGGGCAGAAGCAGCACAGTATCCAGACCCAAAACAAGTATTTGAATTCTATAACAAGAATCAAAATGCTTTGGCAATGTTGCGTGGAATGATATTCGAACGCAAGGCATTAGACGCAATGTTAACGCATGTAAAAACAAAAGAAAAAAGCGTTAAACCAGAAGAATTGTTCCAACAAGCCTCTGTTCGTTAATAAAAACAAACCATGAAATAAAAACAGATATGCCAAAAGCATATCTGTTTTTTTAGGAATTTATTTCATCTTGCTTTTACAAAAACCATATAGCACCATGTTATTAAGCGAAAAGGAAAAACTACATTCGCAACTGAAAGAAGGAGAGTTTCATGAAAAAAATATTATTAACATCTTTTATAGGGATATTGGCAGTTTCTGCGGCTTCTGCTATGAATTTGACACCATATGCAGCAGTACGCGGCGGTTATAACATGACAAGTGTTTCTAACCCAGTTTATGATTCAGACGGCAATGGATTCTTGGTTGCAGGTGCATTAGGATTAGAATTATATAGTGATCCAATGTTTGCTATTCGTGGGGAAGTAGAATATAACTATATCACAGCAAAAATAGACAGCGCAGATGCTACAAACAGCACTGTCCTAGCAAATTTCTTTGCAGACATAAAAACAGACACCACAATAACCCCATATGTAAGTCTGGGACTTGGTTATGGTTGGACAAGTATAGATGACGGGGAAAAAGTTGACGATAGTAATATGGCGTGGCAATTAGGCGCAGGCATTACATATGCTGCTATGGACAACCTGATGTTCGATTTAGGCTACAGATACTTGAATAACACAACATTTACAATAGAAAGCCCGGCCGGCAATATAGATACAGACATTGAATCACATCAAATTTACCTAGGCGCAAGATTGGCATTCTAAACATAAAAAGCCCAATCAACAAAACGCCCAAAAGGGCGTTTTTTATATTTAACACAAAAAAGCACCCACTTTCCCGCCAACTTTTCAAAACAACGCTTGCTTTTTGTCAAATAAGCCATTATAATTTGTCCGATTTTGCGGGTGGGCGCATTATCAATCCGATTAACCCCACAAGACCTCGCTATTTCAAGAAGCAATTGGCGACGGCAAACTTTGTATGAAATTTCTCTTATGAAAGATTTATCCAAAGATTTATTTAATCCTATATCCGGTGAAGATTTCGTGAAGATGTTTGATCAAAACTATGGCTCACAGGAAACTTTACAAGGATATGCAACAAAAGGTACAGTCAAAGATATCCGTGGCGATTTTGCCATGGTTGATGTTGGTTTAAAATCAGAAGGTCGTATTCCATTAAAGGAATTCGGTGCATCTGTTCCATCTGTTGGCGATATCATTGACGTATTCGTAGAACGCTATGAATCTCGTGAAGGTACGGCAGTTCTGTCTTATACAAAAGCACGTGCAGAAAAAGCATGGAAAGAATTGGAAAAGACAGTTGCAGAAGGCATTGACCCAGAAGGAACAATTATCGATGTTGTTCGTGGTGGTTATACAGTTGACATCAACGGAGTATTTGCATTTATGCCATCTTCACAGGTTGACCACAAACCAGTTCGTGATGCAAAATCTTTGATTGGTTTAAAGGACAAATTCCGCGTATTAAAGATGGATGCATTGCGTACAAACGCAATCGTATCTCGTCGTGCAATCCAGGCTGATACAATCGCTGCTGCCCAGAAAGAAGCGATGAAAAATATCGAATTAGGCGCAGTAATCGAAGGTACAGTAAAGAATATCACAGATTACGGTGTATTCGTTGATTTGGGTGGCATCGATGGTTTATTACACGTCACAGACTTGTCATGGAAACGTGTAAATCATCCACGTGAATTAGTACATGTTGGTCAGAAAATTAAAGTCAAAGTTATACAATTTGACCCAGAATCTCATCGTATTTCATTAGGTGCAAAACAGTTAGAAGAAGACCCATGGGAAAATGCATCACGTGCATTTAACGTAGGTGATACAGTAACTGGTAAAGTATCTTCTTTAACAGACTACGGTGCATTCATTGATTTAGGCAATAATATTGAAGGCTTGGTACACATGTCCGAATTGTCATGGACAAATAAAAACATTCACCCAAGCAAAGTTCTGCAAAATGGTCAAGAAATCAACGTTGTTGTATTGGGCATAGACCAAGACAAACGTCGTATTTCTTTGGGTTATAAGCAATTGCAACCAAACCCATGGAAAGAATTTGCAGAAACACACAATGTTGGTGACGTTGTCACAGGTCCTATCAAGAACACAACTGAATTCGGTTTGTTCGTTGCTTTGACACCTGAATTAGACGGTATGGTACACATATCCGACTTGTCTTGGAACAAATTGGACGAAGAAGAATTGAAAAAATTTGTTCGTGGTCAAGAAGTCACAGCAAAAATTTTGGATATCAACCCAGAAAAAGAACGTATTACTTTGGGCATCAAACAGTTGACCGAAGGTGCAGACAGCAGTGCTGCTGCAATTAAGAAGGGTGCAGTTGTTTCTGGTACAGTATCTGAAATAACACCTGATGAATTGATTTTGGCATTGCCAAATGACATCAAGGGTATCATCCGCCGCACAGACTTGTCTCGTGAAAAAGCGGAACAGGACACAAGCAAATTTAACGTAGGTGACACAGTTGAAGCATCTGTTGTTTCAGTTGATGACAACACAGTAAAACTGTCTATCCGCGCTTTGCAAGTGACATTGGAAAAACAAGCAGTAAAAGAATATGCGAATCAAGCAGACAGCGGTTCTGTATTGGGCGATATTTTAGGTGCTGCTATTGAAAACAGCAAAAAATAAGATTTATCTTATTTATATGCTAAAAGAACTCGATATACTTGTCGGGTTCTTTTTTTTATGCTATAATACCCCACATGAAAGAAATGATTGTACTTATGGGTGGGCAAGGTGTTGGTAAAGGTACTTTTGCCAGAATGTTGTGTGAAATTCACGAATTTAATCATATAGAAACAGGTGCTATTTTACGTGATGCAGCAAAAACAGACAAAGTTATTGCCGACATTATTACACGTGGCGATTTGGTTCCGCACGACACATTATTAAAAATCGTCGCAAATAGCATAACAGACGACAAAGATATTATACTAGACGGCTTTCCACGAACTTCAGAGCAGGCAAAATGGCTTATATCCAACTATTCTGATAAGTTTAAAATCCACATAATTTATCTAGAAGTTCCAAAAGAAATCATGATACAACGTATTCAGAAACGCATTCGTGAGGGCGGTGGTCGCGCCGACGATGCCGACACATCGGCAATTCAGCATAGATTGGATATATTTTGGAACACGACTATGCCAGTTATAGAATGGCTAAGGAAAGAATCAAAAATCAAATTTTCTGAAGTCGATGTTCAGGGTGAAGTAAACGATAATTTTGCAAATATTCTTAAAGCACTGCGAAAATAAAAAACACCTAATAATTTAGGTGTTTTTTTACATCACTCTACGTCTTATTAGACTAAACATAGCAAACCCCAATAGCAATATCATTATCAAAACAAATATAGCAGTTGCAGTTTCTTCATTTTCCGCAAAGGGTAATTTCATATTCATTCCGTAATAACCGACCACGACAGTCGGAACGACCAAAATAATATTCCACATAGTCAAACGATTAATATATGTATTAGAATCCATATTAATAACACTTTCAAATGTTTCTTTTATGGATTTAAGCATTTTGCCATAAGAAGTCACAACTTCTATACCCTGCGATAATTCTATGCGCGCATCTTCGGACAATTCTTTTGTTTCTTCTGTTTTTACAAAACCGCGCACTTTTTCAAGTTTATCCAGCACTGCGACATTACCTTTTAAACCCGCCATATAAAGAGTATAACTATTTTCTACTTCTAACAATGCAAGTAGTTCTTTCTTTCGTATACGTTCTAATAAAACCTTTTTAGATTCTATCACACGCTTATTTAGTTCTTTCACCGAGCGCAAATAAGACTCTGCAATATAGTAAATTATATTTAAGATAAATTCTTCACGCGAAGTTTTTTCATCTCTTTTTATTTTGTCTAATAAATCGCAACGCTTACGGCAAACTGTTATTACACGATTTGCAGAATAAATTATTGATAACGGCTCTGTATGCCACAAGGTATCTGTTTCTCTATTAATAATAGGGAAACGCACAATTATAACCTTGTAATCATCTTCTACTTCGAATCTAGGTTGTTCATCAGGGTCAAG
The DNA here is from genome assembly GCA_949298405.1 of uncultured Pseudomonadota bacterium. Classification (GTDB taxonomy): domain Bacteria; phylum Pseudomonadota; class Alphaproteobacteria; order Rs-D84; family Rs-D84; genus Enterousia. The sequence goes on along the minus strand of CASFWA010000005.1, from coordinate 52,686 downwards.
AATATCGGATATAGTATCTTCATCTATTTTATATTCTGTTTGTAATTTTTCGAAATCTTCATGATCCGGGTTTCCGACATTTACCCAAGAGAATGTTTTTAATTTTTCTTTAACGAACATATCATTCTCCTTATTTTTTCGTCTACATTTTAATTTAGCCAGAAGAAAAAATCAAACATTTAAGGAATAAAAACACGTATTTTATTGTTTTATAATATGATAAAATCTTAATTATAAGGACGCTTAATATGATGAAACAACTAACATCTTTTAAAACCGCACAATATATACTATTATTTTTCATTGTTATTATATGCATATGGCTTGCGGCATGGTTAGTCATATCTGCCGGTCGCGAAAAAAGTCAAACCCCCGATACAGTAAATGTAATTCATATTACAAACAACGACCCTTGCGCCAAACGGGTTAATAACTATGTATCTCGTCTATGGGCATACACCCCAGAAAACATACCAGAAAAATATTTAATTATGGCGAATGAATACGCCAATGAAAAGATAACGACAAAGACAAAAGGCGCATGCAACAATATAAAATTCACATGCAGAGCAGGGCAAATTCGCAAAGACTGCGACCCATGCGCGATAAATTTTGGTCGTCAATTTGCCATGGAACAGCAAATATCCGACACAATTTCCCAAGAATGCAACAAATAAAAAATGGTCGGGGCGACAGGAATCGAACCTGCGACCCCTTGCACCCCATGCAAGTACTCTACCAGGCTGAGCTACGCCCCGACGAAATGTATTTATACAATTGTGATAAAATAAAAGCAAGAATATATTTTCTGCTTGCACGAATCGGAAAAAAGTGACTAGTATTCGCATATCGGTTTAACAAGTCTAGGGGAGGAAACATCCGTGATACTTGGAATTGGAATTGACTTAGTCGAATGCGGCAGATTTCTTGATTGGTCAGCATTCAAAAAACAACGCATATTCACAAAGAAAGAATTGGAATATGCAGACACAGATAATGCGAACGCAGAAAAACACCTTGCTAATTTCTGGGCGGCACGTGAAGCGTGCTTGAAAGCATTAGGTACAGGTTTTGGCGAAGATATTGCTTTTTCTGATGTGTCCGTTATTCATGATGACGCGGGCAAACCAGAATTATTACTTGCCGGTGGCGCCAAGGCGGCATTAAAAGAACTTGCTGGCGGCGCTGCAAAAATACATCTATCAATAACTGATCAAGATGATTTTTCTGCGGCAATCGTAATAATTGAAACGATATAAAAATTCTTTTTTGTTTTGTTAGTTAGTTAGTTAAAAATAAAAATGCCTTTAAACGGCATTTTTATTTTTTTCACAACATAATTTAAAACAGCGGTGGGAAACAATCACCCCCTGTTTCTGGGCAGCAATTAAACCCTGCGTCTCCCATATCTGTATAAATTTCACCGGCACAGCAGCCGTTCATGTCAGGTTCAGCCCCATCCGGGCAAAGTGGCATTTCATCTGAACCATATTCCTCTTCTTCATAATATGGCATATCTGTTTCATATTCAGGCGCAGCAACGAACATCTTTTCATTTTGTGAAACATTATAAGCAGGCTTGCTTGCAATAATTTCTTCTTCTGTTGGGATAACAGGTTCTGGCTCAGCAATAGGTTCTGGCTGATTTATAGGTTGAATAAAAGGTCCTTCATCTTCTACTTCGACCACAACAGGTTCTGGTTCCACAACAACAGTATCTTGTTGAACAGGTGCTGTCACAGGCACAGGTTCTGGTTCTATTTCTGTTTCAATCTGTACTGGTTCTGCTTTTTCAGGGGCAGGCACTTCTATTTGAACAGATTCCACATTTACTTCCTCCTCCACAGGAAGTTCTGGTATAAATGCAGATTCTGCACTTGTATTCACATTTTCTAATACTTCTTCTGTTTTAGCGTTTTCTTCAACCTGCTGCAAAGGTGCAGTTAAGTCTGGTGTATTATCACTGCTTATATTTTTTTGATACAGCCATAATGTAAATATAGATAACGCGATTAATAAAACCAACATTACATAATACAACAAGGTCGGCTTTTTAGGCGCAGGAGTTGTAGGAATCGCGCCACCAGTAATAGGTGAAACCGGTCTAAACTCAGAAGCCACTGGTGCTGGCGAAATATTCTTTTCTCCGCCATTAAGATTTTGGTTTAAATTTATATTAGATGGTTGCTCTGGCATAACAGGTGCCGGGCTTTGCAATGATTCTGCACGTTCTGTCTGTGAAAAAGTTTCATTTGAAATATTAACTTGCGGCATTTCAACAGATGTAATCGTATCCAGAACTGGTGCAGGCTGTTTTTCTTCTGCCGCGTCAACAGGTCTAACATTTATCGGGTTATTTTCTTGTACAGTCCGTCTAGAAACAGGCGGTACAAAAGTCAACGTTTCATCAGCAGAATTATTATCATGAACAGCAATTTCCTTAAAATCATTTTCAATTTTAGGGGTCGACTGTTGAACGACAGGTTCCGAATCGATATTTCCAAAATCAATCGGTTTAAAGGCGATTTCTTCGTCTAATATTTCAGGGTCTTTATCAAACAACGGTTTTACTTCTTCATCAGCCATTTGTTCTGCCTTTTGTTGTTCTACAAAATTATTTTCTATTTCTTCATAAAAATCTGTATCTTGCATTACAGGAACTGGTGCTTCTTGCTTTACAACCAAATCTTTATTTGATTGCCTTGCAGGCAAACTTACACTACTTTCACGAGATTTTTTTATTACACTTGTATCAACAGGTTCTCTGCTTAATATACGACGAGCAATCTCTGCATCTTCGTCAGCCGCAACCAAACGTTTTTGAGCATTTAACAATCTTTTTTTTGCTCTACTTAATTTTTCATTTGTCGCATCAATCTGAGCCTCTGTTCTTAAAATTTTAGCAGCCGACTGTTTAGTAGGTTCTTTCCCAACTTGTTTTTTCTGTTGTGAAAGTTTTGCTCTTAATTGCTTTAACTTTACTTGCAACTCAGCAATTGTTTCATTAGTTTTTAAGATTGTTTCACGCGTCTTAATTGCATTAGATTCTGAATTTTCCAATCTTTCTGCCGCAGACCTGCGCACAGAAATATCACGAATCGCCGCCAATGCAGACAAATCAAAATCTAAATTTTCGCCATTTTCATAATCGTTTATCAACCGTTCATAGATATCCAACCCATCGTATTCAATATCTAACTTTTGATATTTATTATCTTTTTTAGGTCTGACATTTTCCAAATCCACACCATAGTCATTTGATAAAATATCATCCCACTTACGATTTTCGACAGGATTCATAACCAATAAAACATTAGGTTTTCTATCGTTTATCGTGCTATCAACAACAAATATCAATTCACCTGCGGCATCATAAAAAGCGCGCAACGAATTTCCGGATATTTCGTATTCTTTTTGCGTAAGGTAAGACATTTGTTCTCTCTCACTTGTCATAAGACATATACTCCCAATTATTTCTTTTTAGGCGGTGTAAACTGATATGCCTGCTTACAATGTTCATAACAGTAAGGTTTCCCGACAAATACCTGTTCACCACAGAAATGGAAATTTTCAGAATCTGGGTCACCGATTGGCCAACGGCACTGGTTGGGTTTAAGGTTAGCCATTTCCAATGAATGCTGTATAATTCTCTGATGCATAGCCAGATTTTTATTCAGTGTTTTGGTTGATTCTTTTGGTTCTGACTTTTTTTTACCTGACGCAACTTTTGCGGTAGAATTTTTAACACCTACCGACTTTTTTTCAGCAATCTTTTTTACTGCGCCAGTTTTTTTCTGTGTTTTGACAGTTTCTTTCTTAGCCTCAGTTTTTTTAGTTGTTTTGGCATCAGCCGTATTTTTTGCTGCGGCTACACCACCGGCCTTCGAATTCCACCCTAATCTATTTAACTTACCAACAACCGCGTTTTTAGACATTCCTAAACGTTTACCGATTTCGGACGTAGACAAACCTTTACCTGTCAAGGCTTTCAGTTTTTTTAGTGTTGCGTTATCCCAACCTTTACTCATTTTAAAAAATCCTTGTTATACATATTGATATAATTGTAGCATAGTTTCGAATCGAAAGGCAAGGGGGAATTATGAATAACCTTATAGATTTTTACAATGTTTTTTTCTTTCTTTTAATTGCGATATCCGTATGGCTTGCATGGAAAATATCTGTTGCGGATTGGCGACGCAGGATAATACCTGACGCATATTTATTTCCTATGTTATTAACGGGTCTTATTATTACGGCATTTTTCCCTTGGCCCATTGACATAGCAGAAGGCATTATTGCCGCAACATTTGGTTACATTTTATCCTCTTTTATAGGTTTTATATTCGACTTTACAAATCGAAAAAAAGGCATTTCTGATACACCGATAGGCATGGGGGATATAAAGCTTATAAGCGTTGGAGGTATTTGGTTGGGGGCGACAGGATTGGCATTAGCCCTAGTTTTTGCTTGTATCAGTGGCATTATTTGGGGAAGGGCAAAAAAACAGAAATTTATTCCATTCGCGCCATTCTTTTTGTTCGGTGGAATTTTGTCTTTGATTGCAATAACCTTTTTGATATAATTAAATAAATAGGGAAGGACGGATAGAGGATGAAAAAACATATATCTTTTTCTGTGCTTATTGCACTTGCACTAGTCAGCACATCGCACGCAACAACATTTCCCGCTGCATCTCAACCGTTTTCAAAATCTGGGCAAATACAAAACGTTCAAAACTATTCGTCAAATCCATTTTGGAACCCTAATAGTCCGTATAACTTGCGAATGCCAGTACCAGTCTATATTCAAGGAACAGATGTAGACACAAGCGACTGTCAGCGTGTCGTATCGTCTTTAATATCAACATATTGCGCATCACGAAATAATTGCTTAGACATAAGCCTTGAAGACATACGACCCACAATAACCGTTCAACTGGCCAGTTTACCAAACCACAACTTTGTGACACCTTGCTCTGGTTTTATAGATACAGAATTTGAAAGTTATAAAAAACAAAATACTATTGCTGCGCCTACAGGGAAAGCAGTTGCATTTCCAACTGCAACCACACCGAATCCAGATATAAATTCGCAAGAATATCAGTTTGAAAATCCGTACGCGCCAAAACTACCGGAATGGAATGGCGAACCTTGGATGCAGGAAATGATTGAACGCAAACAAGAATTACAGCAATTACAATCACAAAATTCTGCGGGTTCATCTCAAGTTGTAAAGGCAGATTTCCCAGAAACATTTGCGGATTTATCTTTTACAGAACGTCAGCAAATTTTAAAAGAGGGTTATGCACCATATGCAGGTACATCAGCATATAAGACAATAAACATAGAAAGTGACGAATCTTATAATCAACGTCAGAATGCTTATTGTGCGCAAGAATTGGCAAATTTAAGCACAATTAATACGGACTTAGCAACAGTAAAGAAGTGTCAAACAGATAAGACACCAATATCTGAGTGTATCAGCAAATTAAAAGGTCGGTATTTATAACATGTTAATGAAAAAACTTTCGCTTTTTTTAACAAGTATGGTGCTTATTCAACTAAGTGGCTTTAATAACGCCTTAGCATTAATGTGGAACGACCCAGGTGTTGTTCCTGTTCAAAATTCCGCTGGTCAATGGATAGATTCAAGAACCAGAAGATATATAAATGTTACAGGTATGCCAGGTGTATCTTCTACCCCCACTACACCTACGCCCGCCACACCAACCCCAACTACGCCGCCACCAACAACCACATCAAGTTCTACATCAACAAGCACCCCTAAAATAAATGCGAAAGCGGTAGCTAGCGGTGCATTAGGTGCAGTCGGATTAGTTACAGGAACTGCAGGTGTTCTTGATTCTGCTTCTGGTCAACAAGAACATTCTTGGGGAGATGTAGTTCAAGGAACGATAAGTGGCGCAACTGCTGCTGCAGGTGGTGCTGCGGTAATTAATGCAATACCTGTCGTGGGTAATATTTCTTATGGTATCGCGGTCGCAAGCGGTGCGGTTATTGGTGGTGTTGTTTCTGGCTCTCAACTCTTTTCAGAAACAGATTGCTTAACAGACCCTGTCACAGGTAAATTTACTTGTTGCCATACCCAATTTAATCAAGGCGAACGATATGCGGATATCGGTGACTATATGTTCTGCGGTGTTGAACAATCAAATGGTCAACTAACACTTATGGCACCAGGTGTACGTCAATGTGTACAAGGTGATATGGACGATAAAAATTCTTATTCGGGTCAAAAAGCAAGTTGGTGGGACGGATTGTGGAAAGACGATTTCTGGACCCCTGAATGCGCCCCAAGATTTTGCAATAACGACAGTCCTTTATCCGGTATTGAAAGTTATATACAATACTCGCCAGACGCAGATAATTATTGCTGGAATTGGGACTGTGTCAGTGGTTTTAGAAAATCTGGTAATACATGTGTAAAAGCAAACACAGGCACACCTGTAAATCCTGGCACCACACCAGATTCACCAAATGTTAACCCATATGAAGAATTAATAAAGAAAATCCAAGCAGAACAACAAAGGATTATGCAACAGTGCGGGCACTTAATCTACAATCAGTCAGGCAGCATATACTAAATGAAAAAATTTCTTATAATTTTTTCCTTGGGCTTATTTATAAATCCTGCATGGGGTGAAGACATAACAGAAGAAACATTTATCCCAGCCGCGGAAATATTAACAACACAACCAGATGACACCCAATGTGCAACCGCAGTTTTTGCAAATGCTCTGGCATCAAATATAGACGCAGTATCAGAAACCGACCCAGAATATGTTATTCAACAATGGATTTATGAGATTTTCCAAACTCCCGACGTATTACAACAAGTACTAGCATGCCCAGAATTGCAAAATATTGCAGACGAAGAAACAATCAAGTTTTTACCGATAGAATATACTTTTCCTGGGGGCAGACAAATTGTTGTAAATTATGAAACCCAGCCTAAAATCTTAAAACAACGTTTGTCACTTGCATCTAAGCGGAGCATATCAGATACGTCCCCCAGTCCTCGTATAGGTGCCAATGGCGACACATCAATATGGACGAATACCGACCCTGCATGGTATGCAATCATGGTTGTCGAAGCGGGGTCTTTAAATGAATTTGTTGGTCCAGATAAAAACAACACAATATCAATGCAATGGATTAATGACAACATCGATAAAATTTATCCCCAAGGGGCAAGTTGTACCAGTAAAACCGCGCTTGTAAATGATAATGATATTATAAATATCGCAATGCACGAAACCGTAAACATAGAAGAAGATACAAACGATTATTATGTTGCTGGTGATGCAAATTTACAATGGATTTCATATTTAGAAATCGGGTTAGATGTAGCAATAACAATCGCGACATTTGGTGGTGGTGCCGTTGTTTTAGGTGCAACAAAAGCGGCACGTGCATCACGGACACTAAAAACATTAAGCACAACACTAAAAACACTAAGCCGCACAGATTCAGTTCGTGATTACATAAAATTAACCCAACAATATGCTCGTGCAACGGAAGAATTAAAAGCAATTGACAGAGCAAAAGATGCGGCAACATACGCCCGTAAATCAGAAGAACTAAATAATTTATCTAATACCATCAGGAATTTAGAGCGCACAGATGATAATATACGTCAATACAAACAAGCAAGCGACACATTTACAAGTCTTAATCAATATCGCAGAAATTTACGTTTATTACGTCCTGCACAAAGAGGAAATATTATTGCCAGAACTTGGCGCGCATTCAAAGCCGCCAATACGGGTGGTAAAGCACTAACACGCGCTTCACGCGTTGCACGCAGCAGCATGAAATCAGGTCGCATTCGTGACTGGTTATTTCAATCTACGTTAAGTAATGCTGGTGCACTAGCAAAACTGGAAGAGGGCGGCAGTTTATTATATGGCGCACTAAAATTTGTTGGCGGCATGTATGATTGGACAGAAACAAGCACAGGAGATTTCACAAACGACATAGAATTTAAGCCCTTAACATTATTATCTGCCGATGATTTAGCGGGTCAAGAAAACGTAGTTAATTACGGTATGTGGTTAATGTGGCTAGGCGATTCGTTTAGTGCAGCAGACGACGATGCGGCATATTTACAAGCCATGGACTTTGCGAATAAATTTCATTTTAACCTGGAACAAACACAAGAAGAAAGAAACACAGACGTTTGTAATGTTGATATTTATGTTGTTAGACCAGTAATACAAAATCCTGGTACAGAAAATGCAAGTTTATATTATTTGATAATGAATGATGAACCATGGACGACGAAAGAATAAACATTCAGAACATTTACCCATTGTATTTTTTTAATCAACCTTTTATAATAATTATGAAAGGAGGCGCAAATGAAAAAAATATTATCCGCACTATTAGTAATATCAGCAACCATATACAGCGCCAGTGCATATCAAGTTTTGTCATCCAAAGAACTAGGAAAAAACGATGCAAAGAATCAAAACATCGTTGTAAAATGCACAACAGATACCGGCAAGATTTCAAATCAAACATGTTCACTGCGCCGATATGCAAAATGTAGTGGCACAGGCGATAACAAAAAATGCAATGGTTGGCAACCATGGCAAGATTTAAGGAACCCGGGCAAGCAATATTCTGATTGGAAAGCAGCAGCGTCTGCATGTTGTCGTTCAAAGGGTTTAAGATAAAAAAGCACCGCAAAAGCGGTGTTTTTATTTTGGTGGATGCGATTGGATTCGAACCAACGACCTCTTCGATGTGAACGAAACGCTCTAACCAACTGAGCTACGCATCCAAAACAACCAATCTTATATAAAAAACCGCATAACGCGGTCTTGAATAGGTGGTGGGGATAGTGGGACTCGAACCCACACGGTTGCAATAACCAAAGGATTTTAAGTCCTCAGCGTCTACCATTCCGCCATATCCCCTGCAACCTTAACAATTTGGTGGAGCTGATGGGACTCAAACCCACGACCTCTACGATGCGAACGTAGCGCTCTATCAACTGAGCTACAACCCCACTCTTTATGGTGGGCATAAGAAGATTTGAACTTCCAAGGTATTGCTACCACTAGTACCTGAAACTAGCGCGTCTACCAATTCCGCCATATGCCCACAAAACTCTGAGCATAATAACTCAACTTACGACATTTTGCAACAAGAAAAATTAATTTATTTCATATAAATATAAATAAAGTTTTCATCTTTTTGCTTGCTCTAAAAATTGCTATTTTGCTAATATTCAATCAGAGATGAAGAAAATTCTATCATTTATATGTTGTTTTGCCGCCTGTATTGGCTTTGCCAATGGGGCTGTTCGTGATGAAAACGCAACAGACAGACAAACAAATTCATCCCAACCCCAGCAAATTCAAGTCAGAACAACTAACACAAAAACAACAAATCGCGCAACAACAACATCGCGTTCAAATACCACCGTCCCCAGCATTACATCACGTGGTGCAGCAACTTCACAAAATAATGTCATATCACGGAACGCAACCCAAAACGCAACAACTAATCGAACAAATATAACGACGGCACGTTCTGGTACATTATCACGAACAAATACAAGGAATTCAGAAGCAAGCACTTCTACCCGCAACCAGTCCGCATTAATTTCTAGGGCAGGGATAGACCAAACATCATCAACAATTACAGGTACTGTGACCGGTGCAGAATATGAACAATGTAAAAGCGCATATTTTGCCTGCATGGACCAATTCTGCCAGTTAAAGAATGATGATTATCGTCGTTGCTCTTGTAGCAATCGTGTATTTGAATTATCTGAAATACGTGATGTAATGCAAGATGCTAGTGAACAACTAACCGTTTTTACAGAAAACCTTGACGTTGTTGGTATGACCGCAGCCCAAGCAACCGCCATGAAAACTGCTTCCGAAGGTGAAAACGCATTAACATCAGATACATCTGCATCAAAAGCACTTTTACAAGCGATAATGAATTCAATTCGTGGTGAAGATACTTCTGTTGGCGGCAAATATTCAAGTTTAAACAGCATAAATCTTTCGTTCGATACAACTAATGCATTTGGCATATCTGACGCTGGTCAAATTATCGCAACATATAATGGGCAAAACTTATATAATGCAGTATATCCTCAATGTCGCCAGGCAGTTAAAGCAGACTGTACAGACGCACAATTACAACGTGCTATAACTGCGTATTTAATGGCCATAGAACAAGATTGCAACACAGTAGAAAGTGCTATTCAAATGCAGCAGAAGGAAATGAAATCTGCTGTAAGAGAAAGTAGTGCGTTACTAGATTTGGCACGTGTAGAAAATCGTCAAAAGCATAATTCTGATGACATTGCCACCTGCTTAAACAACGTAGAAGCTGCCATATTAAGCGAAGAAGTATGTGGTGCAGATTATCACAAATGTTTAGACAACGGTGAATTTATTGATGTTTCCACAGGTGCCCCTATTGCAGGGGTAAAGAAATTCTATGAACTTGGCAAACTATTAAAGTTTGCAGATGGTGTTGATGCCGCAGATCAGAAATTATCAAAAGTCACTTCTAATCGTACTTTTGTTCAAAACTTTGAAAAAAGGGTTAAAAAATTTGCAGAACCTGCGCTTGATAAATGTACCGAACAGGCAGATGTTGTATGGGAAGAATATTTAGACAAAGCAATGCTTGCCATCTATTATGCCCAACAGTCAAAAGTTGAAGAAATAAAGCAAGGGTGCTTTGACTTTGTATCATCATGCTACATGAATGGTGACGCAGCACTAACTGCGGCGATGAAGGAATTGACGGGTGACAACGATGTTGTTTTACAACCCGACAAAGTTGTTTTGTCGACAGAAATGTGTAGTGATTATATTGAATCCTGTAATATGATGTTCTATGAACAATCTGGTGATATAATAACAGACTATATAAATAACAGGCAAGACACCGATACGCTTACTGCATGTCGTGCAGTTGTAAAACAATGCTTTGATAAATTTGGTGGTACTGGGTATGAAAATTTCTACTATCCATATAGCGGTCTATTCACAACAGGCAGTGCATTAAAATGGTTTACTTTATACGAATATGATGAAAACGGCATAAGAAATACCAATGAACCCGTATCAGAATGTGCAAAACAACTTAAAAACATAACATCGTGTAATTCAGCAGATATGTTAGAAAAAGCGTTTGGCGGATTTGATGTAATAACGGCATCAAAAGGCAAACAAAGTAACGAAACGGTTTATTATTTAGACCCCAATGGTGAATATAACGACAAAAATGGAAAATATAAGAAATTTGGAACTTTAAGTACAGAAAAGACAAACCTTGACAGTGGGGAATCCGTAAACATTTTGTCACATCATACCCCACGTTCAACTGGTGTTGCGACAGAAATATACTATCAGGTTGTCGACATGCTTACAACCCAATGTATGAACGTTCAAGGTCGTTTCGTAGAATTACAATTTATAAAAGATGGTTTATACAAAGAAGATGCTTTATGCGAAGCAAACTTCTCGCAGTCTCTTGAATATGGTGGTGGAACAACAGGTAATATATCTGACACACCTAACTTGGTTGATTTGTATACAATTGGCGAAGATGAAAACATGTGTCCTCGTGATTATGATTTGAATGTAGACACACAATCTTGGGGTGCATGCTTATGTTGGGAAAACGGCGGAAGACGAAGCAAATGGGGACTTAGTCCAAAATGCGTTTCTGCAGTACCTGTCAACGAAAAGGCAAATGATACAACATGTACCACAAGGAACACCGCTTGGGCACCAACAGGTTCTACAAAACCAACAATAGAACAGTGGTGCACAAAAGATATTACTTCAGAAAATCAGGTATGTCCTTTATCAGGCGAACCATCCGAAACAGATAAAGGCATGTGTGAGGTAAATGGGGTAATACTTGATAACTTACCAGATGGTTTAAAGATTTAGTTTTGGGATATAATACAATATTCTTAAACCTACACCAACTTATAAAAACAGCCGCATTAGCGGCTGTTTTTGTATAACTACATATTAAATAAACTATTTTTTTCTTATAGATTTTTTTATTTCATTTGCTACCAAAACGCTTGGTGTTCCGTCTATACGGCACCATAATTTATCCGCGCTTTTCAAATCATTAATCATTTTTTCTCTGATAGAAGGAATAGTTAATTGTTGTACTGCATCCAAAATATTTTCTGCGGTTGCATTTGACCCCAGAAATTCTGGATACACACCACGGTTCAGCAAAATATTTACTAAGGAAACCCAATTAACTTTTATTACCTGACGTACTAACCAGGTTGTAATTGGATTCATCTTATATACAACTATTGTTGGTATATGCAACATAGCCAATTCTGCAGAAACTGTACCACTTGCAACAATTGCTATATAAGTTTTTGAATAAACATCATAACGCTTAGTTGCAGGCACTAGTTCTGGTTGTACTTTCCAACCCGCGACATGATTTTTTACATAATCTACAGTTGTTTCAACAGTTGGAATTATAAACTTATACCCTTTATACCCATTTGCAACGAGTTGTTCTGCAACATCACGAAATATCGGCAACAAACGCTTAACTTCTGACATTCTGCTACCCGGTACCAGTGTTATAATTTTTTCTTCTGCTGTTTTATTATTCTTTTTCGATTTTTTTATATTCAAAAGTCCATCTGCAATAGGGTGTCCAACTGCAACAGTATCCAGCCCATGCTTTGTAAAATAGGGCACTTCAAAATCAAAAAAAGCGTATAACTTATCAAATATTTTTGCATATTTCTTAGCACGACTTTCTCGCCAAGCCCATACTTGAGGTGCAACAACATGATGAAATTTCAAACCATTATGTATTAACTTCTGCCCCTGATTAGACTTTTTCAGTTTTTTTATAACAGACTTTGCGAAACCGGGCGCATCAATAGTAAGTACAACATCTGGTTTTTCTGTAATGATTGCATTTACCGTTTGATTTATTCTATTGGTTAAAGTTTTAACATGCGCCAAAACCTCCAAGACTCCCATAACGGCTAAATCTGACATAGGGAACAAGGGTTTCAATCCGGCAGCAATCATATTTTCACCACCGATACCAACGAAATGTACATCAGACATCTCGTTCATGATACGCGCCCCTAAAACATCACCGGATACTTCACCGGCAATTATAAAAACTTTAATTGTTTTATTCTGCATTTTTAGACGTGCCAATTCCACGTTTTGAACGATTTTCTATAAAATCTATGGCATCCATAGCATATTTATTATTTTTAACTTCTTTACGTACTTTTGCCAAACGTTCTGCAACGGTTCCTTCTGTTCCACGAAATACCGCCGCATAGACAGAATGGATTGCATGCATATCTTCATTTGTAAAACCATGACGCATTAACCCGACACGATTTATTGTACGATATACTGCACGCGGTGAACCATCATAAATAGCATATGGCAAAACATCATTACCAACCCCAGACATTCCACCAATAAACGCATTACGTCCGATACGCGCAAATTGCAAGACCATAACACCACCAGACAAAATAGCAAAATCTTCAACTTCTACGTGACCTGCAACCTGTACAAGATTTGACATAACAACGCTGTTGCCAATCTTACAATCATGTCCAACATGTGCATTAACCATTATCTGGCAATCATCCCCGATAACAGTTCCATCAGAAGCAGGTGTACCAGAATGAATTGTCACATATTCACGAATTTTACATCTTTTACCTATGCGTAATCCAGTCATAGCGGCTTCATCTTGCCACTTTAAATCCTGACTCATCACCCCAAGCACTGCAAATGGGTAAACAATAGAATCATCACCGATTGAAGTTTTCCCGTCAATAACAACATTAGAAACCAGTTCTACACGGTCACCTAAAATGACATTTGGACCAACTATACAAAAAGGTCCAATTTTACAATCTGCGCCTAAAACAGCGCCCTCATGAATAATTGCTGTTGGATGTATCATAACTCTAGGCCTACTTTTTTTATTTAATTATATCGCCCAGAATGATACATCATTACATTTTTAAATGGTATTAAAGAAATATAACCAATTATAACAATGTTTTTAATTGTCTTATGAAATTTTCTTGCGGCAAATTCATCCAGTATAGAATTCCCAGCGCAGTTATAACAGGCATAACGGTTAAAATACCAAACAATCCCAAAGAAAGAGCAAACATTCTATCTGAAAAAACTTCGGATACTTTTTCAGAATGCCATATTGATAAAGCGCACGAACAAAATACAACAAACAAAGTTCCCAAAAACACAGGTACAGATTCTGTTAAAACAAACAAAGCAACGCACAGCAAAGATATAAAACGAACCAACCATTTTATTTTTATATACGCACTATGTCTAATTTTAGAACGCGCATTAATATTACGCAGTGCCACAGTACTTACCGCGGCGCAACCTGCCAGCAATAAAAACAGTAAATGGAAAGCAGTTAAATTCCCCAACTGTCCAAATCTAAAGAATTCTGGCTGCATTAAAATTGCTGTTATTATAGCCAAAATCACCAATAAAGTTCCTGGAATAGGGCGCATTTCGTATTTAGACGACTTTCCTAAAAGCATTCCGCCGACCACGGCCCCAATTTGCAATGCCGGTCCCCACCAAGCATGCAAATCAGACAATCCAACGAACAAAAGAATTAATATTAACAAGGAAGAGACTTGAATTTTTCTTGTTTTTGATAATTCATGCCACTTAGATAATTTTATATTCTTCATATGCGAACCGACAAACAAAGAAGCAACAAAAGATATCGCTGCCACCATAAAGGGTAAAACAGTTGCATTATCACGAAGCACATCATAATTTCCACCGAACAAAATAATCCATGCCAAAGAAAGCATAACTGTTATCAAAGAGAATCTATTTGTTAAAGATTTTCTATCCCAACCTATTTTTTCCAAAAAAGCGCTTCCACAAAAATATACAAATATAAACAAAGGAATTGCCAAAACCGCCCACCACAAGAAAGCAGGTGCAGTCAAAGCAGCATTATTAAACGCACTTATAGCACTTTGAACAATAAGAGATTCATCAAACATAGACTTGCCTTTTAATTTTGTTGAATTATTATATAGCCATGGCACAAAAACAAGAAATTTTTACCTTACTTGGCGGAAAAGTTCGCATAATACGGGGGCATTATAATCCGACCTCTGATGCCGTATGGTTGGCCGCATTCTGTCCGTCAAAGATAAAAACTGTACTAGACGTGGGCATTGGCACGGGGGGCGCTACGCTTTGTTTGCTTGCAAACAACCCCAAAGCAGAAGCCACTGGGATAGACAAATCAACAGAAATGCTAGAAGAATGCCACAAAAACGCCCTTATAAATAATGCTAACATAGAACTTATAAATGCAGATATTTTTACATGGCGAACGAATAAAACTTTCGACCTAGTTATCAGCAACCCACCATATTTCAAAGGAACACCTGCGAAACATGATGCCCACCATAATGTAGACCTAACCGCATGGACAAAGAAATGTATTGCGCGCGTTCGACCACGTGGGTATTTCTGCATAATCATAGACTCTAATGCTCTAAGCGAAGTAATATCTGAAATGAACAAGCATTGTGGCGACATAACGATATTCCCTTTATTTGGCGCAAAAAATACCGCAGAGCGGGTTCTTATACGTGGTCGCTTGGGGACTCATGGTGGGACAATTCTACATTCTGGGATTTCAATGAATTATGAACCTGTTTTACGTGACGGCTTGACTATTGAGTCGGTATTGTCTAGACTAAACGAGATATGATAAATTTTATAACAAGATATTTTACATCCCTGTGGGCGTTTATTACATCGCCATTTCGTGCTATTTGGCGCTTGATTTGTAAAGTATTTCCACCGCGCGAATTCACTGTTATGGACACACCACGTGGGAACGTTTATACTTTTCGCCAAAGCAGTTTTTGGCGATTTACTAAATTCTGCGGTAAAATAGGTCTAATTATTTGGGCAGCATGGTCTACATACGTATTTGTATATCACAGACCATTATTACAAAAACGAACCCAACAATTAGAAGAAGCAAAGGCTCTACATACTCGTCATATGACAGATTTACAAACATACTTAAAAAAATACAATGATTTGACACGTAATCTGAATGTTATAGACGACAAAATACTAAATTCCAAAAAATTTACCGACAAAGAGAAAGAAGATTTAATGAACAGCCGCATAAAAACTTGGGGTGAATTAGATTTTTTAAGAACCCGCATTACGGAAATGTTCACAAACGATGAATACACCGCCGAATATACAAAACTTTCAGAATTATCCACAGAATTTGAACTAACACGCGCAGAAAATGAAGAACTAAAAAAACGCAATACACAAATAGTAGAATCTATGAAAAAAATCAGCGAAGCAGATAATCAGATTGTGAATCTTGTATCAAAACTTACAACAGATAACACGACAGAGTTAAAAGACCATATGAAGAATATAAACAGTACTATTGCTTCGCTTGGGTTAACACAAAAAACATTGATAAAGAATGCAAACAAATACACAAACCCTCTTGTCGGCGCAGCATTCAGCCCATTAGATTTTGACAAAGAATTAGACCCCAAATATCAAAAACTTGCAGACGACCTAGAATTATGGCATGGGCTGTCAAAATTAAACACACTGTTACCATTAGGCGCACCAGTTGAAAAGGTTCGTATTACATCTAATTACGGCATGCGCAACGACCCATTCACGGGCGAACCCAAACGTCATCGCGGTATAGATTTCGCAGGAAAGATAGGCACCGAACTAATGGCAGTTGCACCAGGGCGTGTAGTATCAGCAGGCGAACGCGTTGGATACGGCACAACAGTAGAAATAGACCATGGGCTTGGTTTTACCACGTTATACGCCCATTTATCACAAATAATGGTGGCACGTGGCGACTGGGTAAGGCCTGGAACCGTAGTTGGTTTAGGTGGTTCTACGGGGCGTTCTACGGGACCTCATCTTCATTATGAAATAAGATACAAGGGTGTACCATTTGACCCGTCAAAATTTGTAAAGGAATGATAAAATGCTAGCATTTACAAACGCAAAAGAAAAAACATCACCAACAATTATTGGGGCAGGTTGCAAGTTAACTGGCGACATAAAAACAGACCATACTGTACAAATTCACGGTCATGTTATCGGTAATATTTCTGCCGAAACAGTTGTTATAGGTCGTGGCGGCAAAGTAATTGGTAAAATAAATGCAAATAATCTGTTTTTACACGGGACACTCGACGGTCCAGCCACAGTAAATATTGCAAACGTATTTAGTAATGCACAAATGACCGGTACATTATCTTATTTCACATTAAACATAACGGGGAATACCGGATTAGAATGCAAACTTGCAAAAAGAAAGGATAAAAAGAATGAATAAAACTATATCAAAAATATATATAGCATCCGACCATCGTGGTGTTGGTGTAAAATTATACCTAATTGAAATGTTAACCGCTGCCGGTTATATAGTTGTAAACCTGGGGGTAGACGATCCAAATACACAAGTAGACTTTCCAGACATTGCAAAAAAATTAGCAGAATCAATGGAAACCGACACAAAATCACGCGGAATTTTGGTTTGCGGCACTGGTGCGGGCATGGAAATCGCAGCAAATAGATATCGTCACATTCGTGCCTCTCGCTGTGAAAGACCAGAACAAGCACGCGATGACAGATTTCATGACGACATAAATGTTTTGGCACTGGCGGCAGATGATATAGACATAGAAATGGCGTTTTTATGCGCTCAAGCGTTCTTAGAAAGCCCATTTGACGCAATAGAGCGTCGCATTCGCAGAATCGAAAAAATATCGTAAAAACAATCAGATAAACAAATAAAAAACGCCCGTTCGGGCGTTTTTTATTTCTTAACAACAAAGTTCACCATTCTATTTGGCACAACTATTGTTTTTATGATTTCTGCACCTTCTAATCTTTTAGCAGCAGCCTTTTTAGCAACTTCTATTAATTCTGCTTCTACAATAGATACAGGAACCTGGAAATCCGCTGCACGTTTACCATTTACAGAAACAACCATTGTCACAGTTGTCTTTTCCAGTTTTGCCGCATCATATTTTGGCCATGGTTGAAATACCAGCATATTTTTATGTCCTAATTTCTCCCACAATTCTTCTGTTAAATGTGGTGCAAAAGGATTCAATACCAGAACCAAAACTTCATAAGCAGGGCGGGGCATTTTACCGCTAAACGCATTCATATATTCCATCATTGCAGAAATAGCAGTGTTAAAACGCATATTTTCAAGTCTTTCCGTCATGTCCGCGATTAACTGATGCATTAAACGTTCTTGTTCCGCCGTCATAGGTTCGTCTGACAAATTATCTGCCATACTTTCGACACGTTTCAAGAAACGTTGCACACCCGCCAGCGCACCTTCTGACCAGTTAACATTAGAATCCCAAGGCCCTAATGATAATACCGTTACACGCGCTGCATCTGCACCAACAGCAGCAACCATTTCATCTACTTGGAATCCATTTCCAGAAGATTTAGACATCTTTTTACCATCAGACCCCATTAACAAACCATTCGTTGTTCTCTTTTTATAAGGTTCTGGGGTTGTAACTAACCCTAAGTCAAATAAGGCCTTGTGCCAGAAACGCGAATAAATCAAGTGACGTGTATTATGCTCGTTTCCACCGTTATAGTGGTCGACAGGCATCCACTTTTCCTGTTGAGATTTAGAACAGAAAGCATCATTATTATGCGGGTCTAAATAACGCATATAGTACCAAGAAGACCCAGCCCACTGTGGCATAGTGTCTGTTTCACGACGCGCCGCACCACCGCATTTAGGGCAGGTAGTATTAACCCAATCTGTTGCACGTGCCAACGGGCTTTCACCGTCTTCTGTTGGTCTATAATCTTCCATATATGGCTGCATCAAAGGCAATTCAGATTCTGGTACAGGCACCCATCCACATTTTTCACAATAAACAAGTGGTATAGGTTCGCCCCAATACATCTGACGCGAAAATCCCCAATCACTCATCTTAAAACGCGTTTTTGGACGGGCAATACCTTTTTCTTCGCCAAACTTAATTGCTGCCGCGATAGCATCTGCTTTATTCATACCATTCATAAAGCCAGAATTTATATGTTCACCATCACCTTCCCAAACCTTGTCAGGTTCACCACCGGCAATAACAGGAATTATATTGATATTAAATTTCTTAGCAAAATCCCAGTCACGTTCATCATGTGCCGGCACTGCCATAATTGTACCATGCGCGTAATTAACCAAAACATAATCTGCAACAAAGACAGGTATTTCGTCCCCAGTATAAGGGTTCTTTGCCATAATACCTTCTAGTTTTACACCAGTTTTATCTTTTGTGACATCAGTTCTATCAAATTCTGATTTGGCAGCAGATTCTTTAATGTATGCATGAACTGCATCTGCATTTGTGATTTTTCCTTCATCCAACCATTTAGCCAATAATTTATGTTCTGGGGCGATTGCACAGAAAGTGACTCCAAATATTGTATCTGGTCTGGTTGTGTAAACTGTCATCTTATCTTCACCAACCATAAAATCAACATCTGCACCAGTAGACTTACCAATCCAGTTGGTTTGGTCGCGCTTTACACGTTCTGGATAGTCAACCAACGCCAGATCATCAAGCAAACGCTGAGCATATTTTGTAATTGCCAGATTCCACTGCATTTTTTCACGAATTTCTACTTCGCCATGACAACGATTACATTTACCATCTTCCAATTCTTCATTCGTTAAAGTAGTACGACAATGTGGACACCAATTCATCGGCAACATAGATTTATAAGCCAAACCAGCATTAAAGAATTGAATAAACATCCACTGCGTCCACTTAATAAATTCTGGGTCAGAAGTTGCGACCTGAGAATTCAAATCAATAGACCAACCCATTTCTAACATATTTTTTGTAAATTTCTGCACCAAATCTTTTACAACGACAGAAGGGTGCTTGCCAATTTTTGTAGCATAGGCCTCAGCAGAAATTCCCAAAGAATCGAAACCCAACGGATATAACACATCATACCCCTGCATACGACGGAAACGAGCCATAACATCACAACCGGTATAGTTTAACATATGGCCACCATGCAAACCAGTACCAGACGGAAAAGGGAACTCTGCCAACATATAAAAAGGCTTTTTTTTCCCATCATTTTTAGGTGTAAAGACCGCTTCATCTTTCCAACGCTTTTGCCATTTTGCTTCACGTTCTTTGAAATTCTTAATATCTTCTGCCATTTTTATTACCTACTTTTTTATAATAAAACACGTAAATTTTATACATAAGTATCTATAAATTCAAGAATTTTAAACCGAAACCGCTTAAAAATCTTTACTCACGAACCGCATACATAAGATATTCTACATTGCCACTGCCACCAAGGATAGGGGACTCTATAACACCTTGACAGACAAACCCAAATTTTTCAAAGGCTTCTACGACTTTTCTTATTGCATTTTGCCTATCAGCATCAGATTTTATAACCCCACCCATCTTGGCTGCTATTTCACGAGCAACTTCAAATTGCGGTTTAATAAGTGCGATAATCTGTTTAGCCCCCCATTGGGGCAAGCAATCGACAATATTCGTCAAAGAAATAAAAGACACATCTATAACAATTAAATCAACCTTTTCGATAGGTTTTAACTTTCTTATATCTGTTTGTTCCAAAGAAACAACACGTGTATCGCTGCGCAAATCCGATATTAACTGCCCCGTCCCGACATCAACTGCAAAAACTTTTTTTGCGCCATGATTTAATAAAACTTCTGTAAAACCACCGGTACTAGCCCCAACATCAAGACACGCATAACCGTTTGGATTTACATTAAAAAAAGTTAAAGCACGTTCTAACTTTAAACTTCCGCGACCAGAGTTATACGGCAACGCACCGGCTAAAATCTCATCCGTTTCCGAAACCTGCTGACTAGGTTTTTGTGCAGCACAACCATTCACAGAAACCAAACCGCTTTTTATAGCAGCGACCGCTTTCGCACGTGTCGAATACAGATTTCTAGAAACCAATGCCTGATCTAATCTCATAACACGAACTATTATAATGTCCAAACAAAACAAAATCAACATTAAGACTTGATATAAACATAAGTGTGCGATAATATAAACAATGATGAGGGGGAGTTCCCCACATCGGGCTTAAGAACCCATTGAGTGCGTCATTAAAACCGACGTAAAACAAAATCCTCCAAACCAAACTTTAATTGGTTGGAGTGTGATGAATATACAGAATAAATCACGCAATTCACTCAATTGTTCTTAAACTCCAACCACCAAATTTTCCGGTGGTTTTTCTTTAAAAAAGCAAAAAAAAAGAAAAGGAGAATCAAGAACATGACACACAAAATCTTAATTAATATTTCCGTTATCAGTATTTTTGCAATACAACCTTTTTCTGCAAACGCCGTCACAAAATGCGTTAACTTAAACAACGCAGCGACATGCACAAAAACAATGGGGACTATGGGACAATACGATTGGGCTGTAAATTGTGGTGGCACAGAGATAAGAGGCATCGGCGTATGCGGTACCAACGACGACAACTTATCAACCGCACAAAAAACAGATATTCTAAACACAAAAGCCTCTGATAATACATTCTGCTATTGTAAAATGACAAGTCCAACGGTATCCCAATGGGTATTTGCAGTAGACATAGGCCCCGGCTGCCCAGTTATGTGCATGCAAATGTGCTTAAATAGTTTTTTAATGGACACGAATAAAGTCGTCCGGGACGCACTTTTAAGCGGACCATTTTCAGATTAATAAAGTAAGGAGAAATCGTTATGGGAAAAGCTTTTTTAGTTTTATTGCTTACTATCGGATGCATCTTTACAAAAGCATACGCAGCATCACCTTCTTTGACATGCCCAACAGGATACATAGAAATCGAAGCACCTTATATAACAATAGCAGAAACAACATGTCCATCTGGACAGACAAACATAGGTATTGCATACAGTTGTTTGGAATCTTCCCCAAACTTTTCCTGCATAATGTATGCACCGGCTGATGTAACATATAGTGACGAAAGCGGTTCTTATACATTCACAAGCGCATGTCCATTAGAATAATATATTTATATCTAATGTACACAGAATGCTATGACATCAACACAAGCCGGTAAAGACGATATAATATTTAAAGGCGCGTCAACATATCGGCTTGTTTTTTATTATACTCTGTCCTACCAAACAGGTGATAAATTATTATAAATGTAATGAAACAAGGTGCCAATGCCTTTGACACCTTGATTGGTTGTAATAATTATATCACAAGAAACAGTTTGAAATATAAAGTTGCTTTCTAAATTAAATCTGCATACGGTAAAGATTTTATATAATCTTCCATATATTGCCAATCTGGATCATACAATGGTTTCTTAATCTTTTTTCCGTTATCTTCTATTTCTTCGTATTCCTGTTCACCTTTATCGTTTAATTTTGGTTTTGCGGGAAGTTTTATAGTTGTATTTTTTAATGTTGGTTTTCGTTTTCTTCCAAAACTAAATTTTGGTCTCTCTAGGTCTAAAACCGTAATAATAAATAATGCATTATATTTTGTTAGATTATCATTATACCCCAATGCTAAATTGATTGTTCCAAAAAAGTCTTGATTTATATAAATATTATAACCTATAGAACCTTGACCATCACAAATCATAATAATACAATTTCCATTCGAAATATATTCAGAATCGAATTTATGTTTAGATATTACACCGTTATCATCTTTTTTAGCACCAATATAATACACATCATTACCTGATTTTAATACTTCTGTTTTTTGAATTTTACCATATTCTATATTGTTAAACAGTTCGCTTATTTTAAAAGTTTGCCAAGTAGAAGTATCAAAATTTAGATTACTTGTTTGCCTAGGTAGTTTATTATAACAGTTGTCTGTTTTTGATTTTATTTCGAATGCAAGAAATTCACGTAAATTGTTTTCAAAGTTTATTTGTGTTAAAGTTGAATAATCATTTTCCATATATGCTTCTGCTAACCACTCATCTTCAGCGGTAACATTTTTTACAACAGATAAACCTGGTTTTGCAATCCTATTAAAATATAAATTTAGCCATTCTGATTCTATATCAGACCAAACACCTTCATTAGTATTATTTTTTGTTTTTTCCACTCGACCCATATTTTTTCTTTTTATAAAGCCGTCATCTTTATAGCAACCAAAAAATGTTGGTAATTTTGAGTTTTTGTGTCTGGTTCCAAGATTAAATATCATACAACAAGCAACAGAAGTAGAACCTGGATGAAAAATATCAACAGGCAATGAAAAAACTGCATCTAATGTATGTTCTTCTAACATTTTTTTCTTAAATTGTTGTATATCAGTTGAAGAACTGCCAATAGCACATTGCATAGGTAATAAAACAGCTAATTTTCCAGTTTTTACTTTTGATGCAATATAATATACAAAATGCAACCCCTGAGATGGGTCTTCTTTGGTATCTTTATTCCATGCATCTGTATATTCTTTCCAACAATACTTCTTCTGGGCATTATATGGTGGGTTCATTAATACAACATTTATATTTGCATTTTTTATAAAATCTTCTTCTTCAAAACAACTGCTTTGTTTTACATTTGAATTTCCATCACTATGTATTAACATATTTGTTGTTGACAAACCAAAAGCTGTATCTTCAAATTCTATTCCATAAATTTGTTCTTTTTTTACTTTATCTCGTTCTTGTTGGTTTTCACAATCATCCAAAGCTTCTGTCATCGCTCTTACCAGAAAAGCACCACTTCCACAACAAGGGTCTAATACCCTTGAATTTCTATTTATTCCTACAACTTTACACATAAAATGGGCTATATGATCTGGAGTAAAAGCCTGGTTTTTATCTGCTTTTCCAACATATTTATTAAATGTAGTAAAAAACAAGTTTAATATATCTTGTCCCATAGTACTTGTATCGTTGATATATTCTAAAATTTCATTCTGTATAAAATCTAAAATTTGTTCAAATTCGTTTGATTTTAGATTTTTTACATCTTGGGATTGTAATACTTTGCTATCTAATAAAGCAATTTTATTTGCTTTATTTATATCGGTATTTAACAATCTTTCTAAAACAGAACGAATACCTGCTATAATTTGTGGTGTTTGTAATCCTTGATAAGCAATATTATACTTCAAGGCCAACAAACAAGTTCCAACAAATTGGCTTCTAATTTTTTCATTTATCCCATATTTATGTAATAACTTATTTAATTCATAAGTGCTTTTTATTACTTGTTCTTTATTATTTTCTTTAGCTAGGTATAAATCTGCATATTCAGAAAAAGATTTAATGGAATATTGATTTGAAAGTTTATGAGAATCATCAATTACAATATCTGACCCCCAATATACTTTTATTGCTTTATCTTGTTGAGTGGCAATTATTGCAATAATACGATTATTGGTTAACAATTTTTCTGCTTTCACATAAGCTGATAATTGTTCTTCGACTTCCTTTTCATTCCAATTCTTTGAATTATCTTTTGTTTCGACTAATATACTGATTTTATTTGTTTTATCAACAAATCTAATATCCAGTTTTGTATGTATAGTATCTTTCTTTGTAGATTTAAAAATATTTTTATCTATATTTTTCCATTTGTCTCCAAATGCTTGTTGGTAACTAAATTCATCATTTTCAATATTTGTTGTTAAATATTTTCTACCGATTGTATTTATAATATCAAATCTTGTAAATATCGCCATATTATCATTCTCCTTCCCCTTATTTATCAACGATATTATACTATATTTTCTTTATTTTCTCAAATTCTATTCTTTTGCTTAAATTTCTCCTGTTTGGTAGGACAGAGTGTTTTATTATAAAAACCTAACAAGTTAATTTTACTTATAAGATTAATAATATGATTTTATTGTCATTTTAAATAATTTATTTTTACAACCATTTTCACACAACACACCAAAAAAAGCATAACCCATCCGTTAAAAACCTAAAAACATTTTAATTTATCACACAAAAAAAATAACAAGCACCCCCACAAAAACCGACCACCCCATATAAAAAAGCGTCAAAGCAGCAAAAAAACCGCAGAAATCCGCCGTTTTTCTTCTAAAAAAGCGCTCTTTTAGGCAAAAAAAACGCGCAAAAGCCCAAATTTCATAAATTTTGTTTATTTTAGGCTTTATAAAAAAAGCTAAAAAAAGATATCCAGACCATACGAAAGACCAAAAGGGCACTTTTCAACATTCGCACAAGTACAACAAACAAAAAAAACAGGCCAAACCCAAAACAACAAAAGTTAATTTTATTTCTAACAATAAAAACAAAAAGATATCTTAATTATTAAATAATAAAAATTAATATTTTTAGAAATTTTTTCATCAAAAGAAAACAAAAAACAATCAAAAAGGACAAGAAAAACATAAAATTCACACAAACCACAAAGCGCCAAAAAAAATACCCTAAACTACACCAAACTATACATAATATACATTATGCGCCTTTATGATATCGCTTCCCTATATAAAAAAGACATAAAAAGAAGAACGTTAAACGCCCAACAAAAAACCAGAAGCAACAAACAACCCCGCCCACTGTTTTTTCTCTTCTATATTCCATTTTACGACAAAAACCGACAAACATCATAAAGAAACACAGTCATAAACATCCAACTTTTCAATAAACAACGAAAGTTCCACAACACTACCCACAATCTCCGCACAACACCTCCCACGCACGCACTCTCACAAAACCTTTACCCGCATTTATTTACCAAGAAGAAATCAGTCAGTCCATTCAGGATTCATCATCAAGCTCTACGCCCCATAAAAAAACGGCAAACGCCCCTATTCTTCTTTTTTTCCACACAAACCACCCCAGCACACAGACAAATTCACCGAACACGCCTATTTTCCAAAAAAACGTTATTAAAAGCGGTGAACAACGTCCTTTTTTATATTTCTATCAGATTTTTGCGTTTTTTACCACAAAACCATTACCCATACTCAACACGCAATTAAAATACATAAAAACATAAAAAAACACCCCCATTATCACACCGCCCCACACAAAAACAACTATACATAATCTTTATAAATATGTATATAAAAAAGAAGTAAAAACGATTAGTTTTTACTTCAAGTAAAAAATAAACTTATTTGTTTATTATTTTGTTATTTTTTTAATTTTTGAAATTTTCTTTTTTGCTATTTTAGTTATTTTTCTTATATCTTTTTCTAAATCACTGGGCTGGGCTGTTCCAATTTTTTCTGGCACAACCTCTGAACAACAATTAGGGCATTTTGAAGCCTCTTTATTTATAGAAGACTTACAATAAGGACAAACGCGTGTTGTCACAACTTTTTGAATTCTGACTTTATTTACGAAACGGACAAGCAAAAATACTGCGAACATCGTCACAAGAAAACTTACCACAGAATTCAAAAAAACGCCTATATTCATAGTATTAGCACCAGCCGCCTGTGCTTCGGCAACCGTATTATAATGAACGCCATCCTGGCCACCGGACAAAACCACAAAAAATTGAGAAAAATCAATATCCCCAAGAAGCAAACCTATTGGCGGCATAATTATATCTTTTACCAAGGAATTGACCATTCCCGTCATAACACTACCAACAATTATACCGACAGCCATATCTATGGCACTTCCGCGTTCAATAAAAGCACGAAATTCTTTTAACATTTTGATTTTAGACATCTTTTTTGCCTTTTTTTGTATAATCTTTTATTGCGACAACAACCTTATCTAGTGTTTTGCGCAAACTTTCATCTTTTGTTTCAACTGTGATATCTGCCGTGGCATAAATATCATAACGTTCAGAAATTAATTGCGCTAAAATTTTCCTGCTATCCGCATGTAATAATTGTGGGCGCGTATTACGAAAATTAGTTCTTTTTACCAACAACTCTAAATCGGCCTTGAGCCATATAGTCAACGCACGGTTCAACACAAGTTCTCGGACTGCCGGGGTAATAAAAGCGCCCTCACCCGTGGACAAAACTTTAAGGGCCGGCGGCGTATCTAATAATCTTTCGATAATTTTTTGTTCAACGCGTCTAAATTCTGCTTCACCATACATAGAAAAAATATCGACAACGCTACACCCCGCAGCAGATTCAATTTCTTTATCGGAATCAACAAAAGGTATCCCCAAGCGTCGCGCCAACGCCCTACCAACACTTGTTTTTCCCGCCCCCATCAGTCCAACCATGACGATAGGTTTATCTAACACAAAATCAAAATTTTCTTTCATTTCGAATACGATAATAATAAAAAACTATTATTTTAACAATAAAAATCACAAAAATACTGGAAAAGCTCTATTTTTATGCTATACATAACCATAAAAACACAATAAAAATAAGAAAAAACAAAGAAATATGAAAATGAAAACAAATTCAGAAGAAAAAGTTGCCCTAATAACTGGTGCAACAGGTGGTATAGGTTCAGCAATTGCACAAGAATTTTATAACATTGGAACAAAATTAATTCTTACAGGCAGAAATGAAACAAAAATAAAAAGCTTATCAGAAAAAATGCCTAATAACACAGAATTTATAGCATTAGATTTATCTGCTTTTGATGCAGAAAAGAAACTCATTAATTATGCAATTGAAAAATTTGGAAAAATAGACATTCTTGTAAACAACGCAGCAATAGTTGAAGGAGGTTTTTTCTTAAAAACAGACAATAATTTCTTACAAAGAATGTTTGAAGTAAATTTTTTTACACCATATAGACTTATGCAACAAACGTTACCATATATGTTAAAAAATAAATTTGGGCGCATAATAAATATGACATCAGTTGCAGGTGAAATCGGTGACGCAGGTATGTCTGTATATTCTGCAAGCAAAGGCGCACTTGCAGCAGCATCAAAATCTATAGCGGCAGAATACGGTCGCAAAGGGGTAACGATAAACTGTATAGCACCTGGACCAATATGCACGGAAGTAATTCAAAAGATTCCGCAAGACCATGCCAAACTTTTAAAGTCACAAATACCTCTTCGCAGATTTGGTACTCCAGAAGAAGTGGCTAGTCTAGCGGTATACCTGGCTTCCGAGAAAGCCTCATACATAAATGGTCAGGTAATACATATAAATGGTGGATTATATAGATAAAAAATCCCGTTAAAATCACGGGATTTTTTTATTTAATCTTTTTAAACTAGGAAAACTATGCTATAATATTTGTATAAATACAGGGAAAAAAGAGAGAGCCATGAAATTTAGTAAAGTATTTTCTTTATCGATATTTATAATTGCCGCGGGTGCCGCTTACAGTGCAGATGCTGCCGCCCCACATTTATACGCAAATTATATATCTGCACACAATATAAATGCAATGCAGCATTCTATTATGACCCAATCAATGCAAACATTTGAGGGCGCCGCGGCCGCAGCACTAAGTGGGCATTCTAAATTCATTCAAAAAATAAAGTCAGAAGGTAAAGGAAGCGCACTTGATTTATACGGTCATCTGCCTATGTACGGGACAATGCATCTTTACGGCGAATACGGCGATGATGGTTCTGTAAATTACAACCAACCAAAAGGACGGAATGGCGGTGATACATATTCACGTCCTACTCTGAACAGCATGTGGTTAACATGGAATCATTTTGATGAAGATGTAAAATTTAAAACTTATGATGTTTTAGATTCTGACTATGATTTAATTATGTTTGGCTTTGCTGGTGGCGAGGCGCAATTAGGAATCGGAATATCAGAATGGGGCTTTTTCGGCGGCTATACAGGCGGTGAACAAACTAATGAATTTCTTAATATAGAAGAAAACGGTGGTTATGTCGGTTTTTATTCTGGATATAACATTCAAAACTTTAATTTATCTTTTGCAATTAATGCGGGCAGTCTATATAACAACGCAGAAAACATTTATGGAACTGACGAATATGCAAACATGTGGGCTGGCGCTGCATTAAATGCAACATATAACATAAGCCTTGATGACACATTTACTTTACAGCCTGGTATATATGCTGGTTATACATGGATAGGTTCTGCAAACTATATATCTGCATCTGGTGACAGCGTTGAAAATCAAAATTTCAATATGCTTGAAATCACCCCATCTTTGCGTGCCATAAAACACATCAGCAAGGGATGGTTCGGATACATCGGTGTAAAATATGTACTAAATTATCCTCATGGTGGTGATGTATTAGCGAACGGGGTTCTTTTACAAGAACTGGACATAGATAATTATTCTGAATATGGAATAGGAATTGAAAAATCAATAGACCGATTTAATGTCGCAATTCACCTAAATCGTCATGATGGTGGTCGATATGGTTGGAACGGCGGCTTTAATCTAAAATATATATTCTAAAAAAATCCCGCGATGGCGGGATTTTTTTTACTCTAACATACAAGGGCCTTCGAATTCATATGTCCCAGTTGAATCTGTCCACGGTCCGCCCTCTGCATACATAATACACGAACCGTTTACTAATGTGGGGTCAGACTTCAAACAAGAATAAGCAACCCCTGTTGATGTATACCCAGAAGCATAATCACATATCCCCGACGAAATAATCATTGCATCTTCCTTGATAGCAACGAATCCAGCCGGGCACGATGTTGAAGGTGCGGCCGCCAATGCTATTCCCGGAAACATTATTACAAACAAAAGAAATATTTTTTTCATTTTCATACTCCCATTTTAATTATTAATAAAGGGTTCCATACAAAGATATGGTTGAACTTCCCGCAATTGACTCACCACACGCAATTGCACATTGATAGTGACAATTGGAAGCAGTTGAATAATTCGCAAGGAACATCCAATCCGATACGCCGGGTCGTATAATTCTGCACCAACAATATTTATTATCATTTGTTGAAGTAGGGTCTGTATCAGAAGCCGTCCGCCCCGTTGATATTCTGCTAGATGTTGAACCAAATGTTCCAGATGATGAAGAACAGGCCGCTATACCATAAATATCTATTTCTTCATTATTATTATTAGAATTAGAACAGCTCGTACTCCAATCAGTACTATATGACAATGTGGACAAATCTGCTTGGCTACAACTTGTTCCTGTCCCCAACGGGACGCATTTAGTGGCCGCATATACCACCGCTGGTTCAACATAACAAGCAATAATCAATGCCACTGCTAATATTCTTTTCATTTTTTCCCTCCACAATATTAATCTGCGATAATATTTCTCAATAAAGCATTTTTCAACCCTGAATTTATATTCAAATTACTTGCACACCCACTCGCACACGCACTCGCACATTCGGTGTATGTACGTCCACCTTGTCCGAGAGCGACCCAACTCGAAACCAACGGGACAAGCAAC
The DNA here is from genome assembly GCA_949298405.1 of uncultured Pseudomonadota bacterium. Taxonomy (GTDB): domain Bacteria; phylum Pseudomonadota; class Alphaproteobacteria; order Rs-D84; family Rs-D84; genus Enterousia. Next base: position 22,246 of record CASFWA010000005.1, on the reverse strand, counting down.
CTACACCAACAATATTTATTGTCATCTAATGTCGAACTAAAACTAAGTTCATCGGATGTAGTATTAGCTTTTATCCCAGCTGTTGCGGCACAAATACCAATTCCTTTCAAAGATGTTGAAACACCCGCAGTTGTACAAGTCCCCCTCCAATCCAAACCTGAACCTGAACCAAACGTACAACTTGATGAATTATCTCTAAGTGCCGTACATTTACTGACCGAAGCACCATACACTGGCATTATCAATGCACCACAAAATGCAACAACACAACAAAAACGTAAAAAACGCATTTTAATCCCCTTTTATAAGCCCTCTATTTATAAAAAACGATAGACAAACCCAAACGGCGATTTAGACTCGGCATATTTTTAGTTGACGAGTCCCCAGAAAATAAGATAAAATTTAATCAACAAAAGACGAATTCAAATGGCCGATTTTTTTCGGCATTATTTTTTTCAAAAATTATAACGTATATTATAAAAAAATATCGTAAAAAATGGGCAAATCCCTCTTTTTTAATTTAGATTCGCCAGACGTTCCAATTGGTCAGCCGCAATCAAAGCATCTATCATTTCATCAAGCGCTTCACCACCCGCCAAAATATCATCAAGTTTATACAGTGTCAGTTTAATACGATGATCTGTGACTCTTTGTTCCGGGAAATTATAAGTTCTTATTTTTTCACTTCTATCACCCGACCCAACCATACTTCTACGCGAAGCATTACTTGCATTCATCTGTTCTTGACGTTGTTTTTCATAAATTTTCGAACGCAAAACCGACATTGCAGAAATTTTATTCTGTAATTGACTGCGCTCATTCTGACACGTGACAACTATTCCTGTTGGAAAGTGTGTTATTCGTATCGCACTATCCGTCTTGTTTACGTGCTGCCCACCTGCCCCAGAAGAACGGAATATATCGATTCGAATATCTTTATCATCAATGACAACATCAATGTCTTTTGCTTCTGGCATTACTGCAACAGAAGCCGCACTAGTATGAATTCTGCCACCTGCCTCGGTTTCAGGGACACGTTGTACACGATGAATACCAGATTCAAATTTCATTCTTGCATACGCACCAACACCGTCTATTTTAAACACGATTTCTTTATAACCACGCAAAGAAGTTGCATTTTCTTCAATAACTTCTACTTTCCAGCCATGACGCAAAGCATAAGATTTATATTGATTATATAAGTCCCCTGCAAACAAAGCAGATTCTTCACCACCAACACCGGCACGAATTTCCATAATAACGCTATTATCATCCGCTTCATCACGAGGCAACAAAGCAATTTGCAGTTTCTTTTCTATTTCGGGCAACGCATGGTTTAAATCTATCAACTGTTGTGATGCAATAGACTTTAATTCTGGGTCATGCAACATTTCATTTGCATCGGCAATACCCTGCGTGGTCTGGAAATACTCTGCTATCAACGGCAAAACATCAGATAACCGCGAATATTCCTTGGATAATTTCGTCAATTCTGCACCAGACACGTCACCAGAATTCATCTGTTTTTCTATTTCTGCCGCACGCGTTTGAATATCTTTTAACTTTTGTTCTACTATCATTTTTATACCGTTTTTAATAACTTTATGGTTTCTGCAACATCTATATTTTGTTGTTGACCCGTCTGCATATTTTTCACCGCCAACACACCTGAAATTTTTTCATTTTCGCCGATAATTATACTAAAATCTGCCTTGATTTTATCTGCGAATTCAATTTGATTTTTAAATTTCTTATCCACATCCAAGTATGGTACCGCGGCGATTCCGGCATTACGCAAATCCGCCAAGACAGACATAGAATACGCGACCTGCTCTTTACCCATAACAAGGACAGCGGCACGTACAGGACGTTCAAACTTAGATAAATCTATTTTATTTTCGTCCAACAAAGCAACCATCAAGCGCGAAAAACCAACCGCGGCACCAACACCGATGATTTTAGTTTTTGAAAACTTAGATGCCAAATCTTCATATCTACCACCGCCACCGACAGCACCTAATTCTGGGAAATTATCCAAGAAAAATTCAAAAACAATTCCTGTATAATATGCATGACCGCGCATAATACCTAAATCTATTTTGGCATTTTTGATTCCCATGGAATCTAGCAATAACATAAAATCATCCATCTCGGCAATAGCAGCGTCAAGGACATCAGACACTCCCACAAAAAACTTATAACCACTTGAAAATACTTTATTTATTTCAATCGCGGCATTTTCACCAACTTCTTCTACCAGTCCTTCATAAAAGTCTTTTATTTTATCTTTTTTATCTATCAATATGAATGCGGCACGTTGTTGCGCATCATTTAATTGAAGATAAGCAAACATTGCATTCCAAAATCTACGATTCCCAATGCGGATATTAACTGGCCCGATAAATTCTTCTACAGATTTGTATGCAGCAGCCAAAGTTGCGACAATTTCTGCATCATAATTTTCAGACAAAGAATCAATACCCATTATATCCAAATCCATCTGATAGAATTCGCGATAGCGCCCACGTTGTGGGCGTTCGCCACGATAATTTCTTGCAAATTGATATGCACGAAATGGGAAAGTCAATTCATTCAGATGACCTGCGACATAACGCGACAATCCAACAGTGCCGTCATAGCGCAGCCCCATTTTTGTATCGCCCTTTTGAAACAAAAACATCTGGGTTTCTATTTCATCCCAGTTATCCTTATCTGTTAAAACTTCTGCACGTTCGATAGCAGGCAAATCCAGATGTGCAAAACCTGCTGTTTTCAAAACTTTCTGCATACGCGCACTACATTCATCAAAACACCGTTGTTGCACAGGCAACAATTCTATAAATCCTGATAAAGTCTTCGTTGGTTTTAATTCCATTTTTTACATTCCTATATTTATTACAGAGAAAACCTAGACACATTAGTGTCAATTATATCATATAAATAACAAAAACGCTATAAACAGTCGCCCGCCAGGGCGTGATGGAATTTTGAAAAAACGAACGTTTTATAAATCATAATTTGATTTTACGTTATTTTTTTTGAAATTCAAGGTCAAAAATACTTATGCAACTCTGCACCATGCTGATTTAGCCATCTTTTTGCACGTTCTACACCAAATCCGTATAAATCCGAGACCTGCTTCCAAAAAGCCGGAGAATGATCCATATGCTTTGTATGTGCCAATTCATGCATTACGACATATCGCATAACATCCACCGGTGCAAAAGCCAATCGCCATGAAAAAGAAATCGTCCCAGAAGTCGAACAACTACCCCAACGCGAAGAAGTATCTCGTATAGCAACTTTTTTCGGCCAGAAATCCTTTGGTACTGTTTTTATAATTTGTTTCACAGTTGATAAGAACTCTGCTTTTATAAAATCACGCACACGACGTTCTAGCATATCATCACTGCCACCAACAATCAAAATAAAGGTTCCATCATCACACGAAACAAATTCATTCGCACGACGCACAGAATTATGCTTTATCAAAACCTTTTTACCTAAAAATTCTATAATATCACCATCTGAAACTTTTGCTTTTTGGGGGACAGACGCAAAAATTCTCTCACACCATGAACGTTTTTGTTCCAAAAATCGCAACGCGGCAGAAGTAGGCGTCAACCAAGGTTTTGATATATGAATTTCGCACACAGGCATAGTTTTAGGACGCAGTGTTATATTACGCAGTCCGCGACGCGAAGTAATAAATACAGGAACAGATTTCCCTGATGACAAAACAAAATCAAAATCTGACATACCTTAAAATTATTTTATTTTTTTTGAAATATCGCGCACAATCGCGTCTGTGTCAAATCCAAAATGAGAATAAACCTCGTTTCCACCCCCAGATGCACCGAAAGTATCGATACCAACAACCGCATCTGCAAATTCAAACCACGGTGCGGAGGTCGCTGCTTCTATAGCAACAACATAACCCTTTAACATTTGCTGTTTATATTTTTCGTCTTGATTACGAAAATCTGCAACAGACGGCATACTTACGACCTGAACATCCTTTCCAAGTTTTTCTGCAACAGATACTGCTAATGGAACCTCACTTCCTGTTGCGACAAGCGTTGCTTTTACACGTTTAGATTCTGCGCTACGTATAATATATCCACCACGTGAAACATCCGTATTTTTTGGAGTTTTTATTTGTTTTACTTTTTGCCGAGATAATATTATTGCAGAAGGTTTATCTTTTTCTGATATTGCCCTACACCATGCATAAGCAACCTCTTCCCCATTACAAGGTCTAAACACATTTAAATTCGGTATCAGACGCAAAGAAGGTAATTGCTCAACAGGTTGATGAGTTGGACCATCTGCACCAACCGCAATACTATCATGCGTAAACACATAAATTACTGGCAGTTTCGACAATGCCGCCAATCGAATTGACGGGCGCATATAGTCACTAAACACAAGGAAAGTAGAACCGTATGGGCGCAACCCAGCCGCAGCAAGCCCGTTCATTATCGCCCCCATAGCATGCTCACGCACACCATAATCTATAAAATTACCCGTAAATTTTCGTGGTGCCATACATATATGCCCACTTACCTTTGCGCTGGTACTAGCCGATAAATCAGCACTACCACCTATTAATCCAACACCATTTGATATAAGTTCTTGTAAAAACAAGCCTGACAATTCACGTGTTGATATATCTTTATCTACTTTTGGTGCTTTTATATTTTTTGGACAAACGTCTAACTGATTTAAAACATATTTTGCAGGTGCATCTTTTGCGACATACCCCCATAAATCTTCCCCGATTGGCGATATAAATTTTTCCGTTAACCGCATCATTTCTGAATCCGAAAGAGCCAGTCCATGTGCAGCAGAAGTTCCCGCCAAAGAAGAATCTTGTCCTATTGTTGTTTTACATTGAATAAATACAGGCGAACGAAATGCAACCGCATCACTTAATGCTTTATCTATTTTGCCAGTATCACCACCATTAATTCTAAGAACTTTCCAACCCGCGGCACTCATACGCCCAGCAACATCAATATCCGTTAACGCTTGTCCATCTATACTTATGCCATTATCGTCCCACAACAAAATTAAATTATCTAACTTGTATCTACCTGCAAAAGTTATTGCTTCGGATGCAACACCTTCCATCAAATCACCATCACTACATAAGCAATATACACGTTCATCAGATTTTTTAATTTTTGCAGCCAACGCCATACCAACAGCATTTCCAACCCCATGCCCCAGAGGACCAGTTGTTGCAAAGACACCATCGATTCCAAACTCTGGGTGACCAGGCAATCCGCCCAGTTTTCTAAACGAATGTAAATCACCTATATCATAACCTGCCAATTTCAAAACAGAATATAACAAAGCACTGCCATGTCCTGCAGAAAGGATAAATTTATCTTGTCCACGACGTAAAAAATTTGCATAAACAGTTGTAATAATATCTGCCGCATCTAAAACAATTCCAACATGACCGGAACCGGCACAACGCACAGCATCCAAAGCATACGCCTTGACTGCATTAGACATTTCTTTCAATTGTTTGGCATCAAATCTCATTTTATGATATTATATCACAAAACAAGGAAATAAAAAATGTTAAAAATATGGACAGACGGCAGTTGTCTTGGGAATCCTGGCCCAGGCGGTTGGGCATTTATTGCGACGAACGGCAAAGAAAAGGCAGAAAGAAGTGGCGGTGAAAAAGATACAACTAACAACAGAATGGAGCTGACTGCTGTTATTCGTGCACTGAATGCAGCGAAACATCATAATGAACTGGAATTACATACAGATAGTCAATACGTAAAAAACGGAACACAAATTTGGTTAGCCCAGTGGAAAAACAACAACTGGAAAAATGCTTCAAAAAAGCCTGTAAAGAACAAAGAATTATGGCAACAACTTGATGAAATTGTACAAACAAAAAAAATTCATTGGGTATGGGTAAAGGGTCACGCAGGTAATGAAATGAACGAACGGTGTGATGAACTTGCAAGGTGTGCAGCAGAACAATATAAATAAAAAATCCGCTATAACAGCGGATTTTTAATTTCCTTTATACCCCAACGCAACGATAAACATTTCAACAGAATCTTTACGTGATGCAGGAGGTTTTATATGATGCACCGATTCGAATTTTTCTTTTATTTGCTTTAATAATTCACCCGTTGTGCCACCTGTAAAAGACTTTGCAACAAAAGTTCCACCTGGTTTTAGGGCACGAACTGCAAAATCAAACGCGTATTCTAATAATACCATCTGACGCAAATGGTCTGTTTTCTTATGACCAACGGTATTAGGTGCCATATCTGACAAGACAACATCAACCGTACCATGCTCTGCCGCGTCTTCTGGAAGATTAAGTTTTTGCACCAACCAATCAAGTGCTTCATCAGTTGTAAAATCCCCCTGGTAAAATTCAACTCCGGGGATAGGAGTAATTTCCAACAAATCCATAGCAAAAACTTTAGAGCGAGGAAATTCACGCATAACGTACTGCGTCCACGAACCGGGTGCCGCCCCCAAGTCAACAACCACCTGACCATTTTTTAAGAATTTGAACCTGTCGTTCATCTCTATTAATTTATATGCTGCACGCGCACGATATCCGTCTTTATGCGCACGCGCGACATAAGGGTCAGCGGTCTGTCTTTGAATCCAAGCTGCGGAAGATTTTTTTGATGCAATTTTTTTATTTAGTATTTTCATTATGATTTTTTAACATCTGTTTTTGCGCATTCATTTTTTGAAGCATTTTATTAAAATAATTATTTGCGGCCTGTCTAGGCGATGTTTCATTCACCCACAAACATTCGTCTACTAAATCAAAAAAAACTTCTTTTTCCCCATGATACAAATATGTCACGACTACCAAGAACCCATCTTTTCCGTTATTTTTAACAACATATTCTGGTTTTTGAACGTTTTTTATTTTCCAATCAAAAATTTTTCTAAAATTTAGATTCATCTTTGATTTCCTTTTTCAATTTTAAGACTAACTTTCCTATAAAAATCCACTGCTTTTTTCAGTGCCTTTCTTCTAGGTACCAACCCCAATTTATTTTCTTCCACCCCGAAAGAAAATATATAAGCCCCATGATACAAATATGTCACTTTTACATCATACCTAATTAACATATGTCCTGCATCTTCATAGTCCTGATAAAAAGGCACTGGCCGTTCTACTGCGACGGGGGTCCAATTAAAAATCTTTGCAAAACGAATATTCATACTATTTTTCTTACTAATTTCAGTTATCCTTGTTTTTTCAATTTTTCCATAACGGCTTCCATTCCCCCCATTCTCTGAACCATAGCCATTTGCTGACGCATTTTAGTATATTGCTTGATAATATGCTCAACATCACGAACTGTACAACCTGCCTTTTCTGCAATACGCGCCTTTGCATTTGCAAAAATTTTTTCTGGGTCTGCACGTTCTTCTGCGGTCATCGCTTCAAGTATTTTTATCTGTGCATCAACGCTACCATCTTTAATTTTCTCTTTCATTGCCGCAACTGCACCAGACATACCAGGCACCATCTTCAACAACCCACTAAAATTACTCATTTTTTTAATTTGTTTTAACTGTGCCAACATATCATTCATATCGAACTGACCAGACATCATACGCTGAGCAGTTTCTTTCATACCACTCGGCATTTTTTCTTCCATTTTTTTCAATTCTTTTTCATCTATTTGAGGTGTTTCAACTGCGTCATTAATTTTTTCTGCTTTCTTTTTTCCGAAACCAAACATATATTCACTCCTTTTCTTAAAAGATATTATTTTCTATTTTTCGGTTTGTCCAGATACTTTTTTAAATATTTACCTGTCAAAGAATCTGTGTTTGCAGCAACTTGTTCTGGTGTTCCGACAGCGACTACTTTTCCGCCACCTGCACCACCAGCTGGTCCCAAATCAATAATCCAATCTGCTGTTTTAATGACCTCTAAATTATGTTCAATTACTATAACAGTATTACCTTGGTCTACCAGCTCATGTAATACCGATAAAAGCATTTTTATATCTTCAAAATGTAAACCAGTAGTGGGTTCATCTAAAATATAAACCGTCTGACCCGTACTACGTGCCGCCAATTCCTTTGATAGTTTAATACGCTGTGCTTCACCACCAGACAAATCTAAAGAGCTCTGTCCAAGCTTGATATAATCCAATCCAACGCGCTTTAATAATTCAAGTTTTCGTGAAATCTGCGGAACATTGATAAAGAACCTATACGCTTCATCAACTGTCATATTTAAGACATCAGCAATTGACTTGCCCTTATATTTTACTGCCAAAGTTTCATCATTATAACGCGCACCGTGGCACTTATCACATTCTACATAGACATCAGCCAAGAAATTCATCTCTATCTTTATCTGTCCGTCCCCTTGGCACGCCTCACAACGCCCACCTTTTACATTGAAAGAAAAGCGTCCTGAAGTATAGCCACGAGCCTTAGCTTCTGGCAATGCCGCAAAGAAATCACGGATATTAGTAAACACACCCGTATAAGTAGCAGGATTACTACGTGGTGTACGTCCAATAGGAGATTGGTCTATATCGACAACTTTATCTACATTTTCCATACCACGAATTATGTCATGCTCCCCTGCTTCTATTTTAGAATTATACAAAGCACGCATTAACGCAGGATACAAAGTATCTAGCAACAAAGTTGACTTCCCAGAACCAGACACACCAGTCAAGGCAACAAACTTACCCAATGGAAAATCTACATTAATATTCTTTAAATTATTTTCACATGCACCGATAACAGAAATAGCATGTCCGTTGCCATCACGACGTTTTTTAGGCACATCTATCTTACGCACGCCTGATAAATATTGCCCTGTTAAAGATTCTTTGCATTTTATAACATCCGCAGGTTTACCCGCCGCGACAATATTTCCACCATTTACCCCAGCACCACGTCCGATATCAACCAAGAAATCTGCTGCCCGCATCGCATCTTCATCATGTTCCACAACGATTACCGTATTGTCTTTATCACGCAACATCTTTAAAGTATCCAACAATTTATCATTATCGCTTTGATGCAGACCAATAGAAGGTTCATCCAGCACATATAAAACCCCTGATAACCCACTGCCTATTTGTGAAGCAAGTCTTATACGTTGAGCCTCGCCACCAGAAAGAGTTCCCGACATTCTGGACAGGGTCAAATACCCCAAGCCCACATTTTGTAAGAACTGCAAACGACTTGTTATTTCACGCAAAATAATTCTTGCGATATCATTATCCTTTTGCGACAAACAATTCGGCAAGTTATTAAACCAGCGCAAAGAATCATCAACCGCCATATCACAAACATCCATGATATCTTTACCGTTTACTTTTACACAAAGAGCCTGAATATTTAAACGTTTTCCATGACATACAGGACAAGGCTTTTCAGATTGATATTTTGCAAGTTCTGCCCGCATAGATTCAGAATCTGATTCGCGCCAACGACGTTCTATATTTGGAATAACGCCTTCATACGGTTTTTCATAAACAAAACCATTCCAATTAATTTTTATCGGCTCGTCACCACTACCATATAAGATAATATTTTTCTGCTCTGGCGTTAACGTATGCCAAGGTTTAGACAAAGGAATTTTATATTTTTTATGTAAAGCATCTAATAAATGCTCAAACTGGCTTAACATTCCCCCGCGTGACCAAGGAGCAATTGCACCATCCAATATGGACTTCGACGGGTCTGGTATTACCAAGTCTGGCGACATATTAAGTTGTACGCCCAAACCATCACAAGCACTACATGCGCCCATAGGTGCATTAAAAGAAAATAACCTAGGTTCTATTTTAGGAACGGTAAAACCACTAACTGGACAAGCATAATTCTGCGAATATAAGACATCTTCATTTGTATCCAGGCGTCTAACCAATACAGAACCCGGCACCAGTCTCAAAGAGCCCTCAAAAGAAGCATACATTCTGGAACGGAATTCTTCTAACTCAGAATCTGTTGCATCCTGCGCTGGCATTTGTAATCTATCAACTATTACAAATATAGAATGCTTTTTATTTTTATCTAGTGGCGGTACAGCGGATAAATCATATAATTCATTATCAATAATTGCACGTTGATACCCCTGCTTTACCAAGAAAGCAATTTCCTTTTTATATTCCCCCTTACGTTCACGAATAAGCGGCGCCATAATAAAGACGCGGGTACCAGCCGGGATTTTCATGGTCCAATCAACCATTTCGCCAAGGGTTTGTGATTTTATCGGCAACCCCGTCACAGGTGAATGAGGAATCCCTATACGCGCCCACAGCAAACGTAGATAATCATAAATTTCTGTCACCGTACCAACAGTAGAGCGTGGGTTTTTAGATGTTGTCTTTTGTTCTATAGATATTGCTGGTGCCAAACCTTCAATTAAATCAACATCTGGTTTTTTCTGCATATCCAAAAATTGTCGTGCATAAGAAGACAAAGATTCAACGTATCTGCGCTGACCTTCTGCATAAATAGTATTAAATGCCAGCGATGACTTTCCAGAACCAGATACGCCAGTAAAGACCACCAATTTATTTTTTGGTATGTCTAGGTCAATATTTTTAAGATTATTCTCGCGCGCGCCGCGAATTTTAATTACACCAGTCATAATAGAAAATATAGAAAAAATATTATTATTTTCAATAGAATGGGCGAAAATTCTTTCGCCCACCTATAAATTATTCAACCGTTGTTTCAGTTGCCACCGTTTCCTTAGGCATCAAAGCTTCTGCAGATAAAACGATTCCAGATTTTCTAACGTGATTATCACCCTGCTTTGGTGCTAATACTCCATTTACCCAAATATCTATCCCACCTGCATTACCAAACGTCGCTTTATATTGCCCTTCTGACGGTACATAATAAATATCTCCAGGTACAAGAACGCGACTGAAAACAGTATTACCGCGTCCGTCTTCAACCTTTACCCAAGATTCTTGATTTGCCTGTAAAATTACACTTGCCGCTTCACTATTTTCTGTACCAAAGCGTTCGCGAACAGTTATACTATATTCTGGTTCGGATTTTCCAACCAATTGAACCACTTCTACTTTATTATCAACACCATTTTCAACCGACGGAACAAACAAAACGAAAGAAACTACAAACGCAATTAGCGCAACTATTCCCACAGTAAACCATAACCAATTTTTGCGAATAAACTTATAAACATAGCTTAAAATATCTTTCTTAGACCTTTTTTCTACAACATCATTTCCTGGTACAGTACATGCTGCTACAGAATCTTTTTCATCCTCATCATCACAATCAGCAATCAAACCCATTTCACGTTTTAACTTATTCACTATTTCATCCGGGTCCAAGCCCAATTCCATAGCATAATTACGTGCGAATCCCAAAATATAAACAGTTTCTGGGATAACGCTATAATTACCATCTTCCAAAGCCTGTAAGAACTCTTCACGAATACACAACTGTTTGGACACCGTTGCAATTTCACGTTTACGTCTTCCAGTAGTTCTGGCATTACGTAAAATTTCCCCTACAGTCATTTCAACTGGCATATCTGTATTATTTTCACTCATGTCCAAATCCCTTATTTTACTAACCCCTATCATAGAATCTATAAAATCAATTAGCAACCCCAAAATTCACGAATAGCCGACTTTAAAGCACTTTCATCATTCATTTGATTAACTTTTATTCTGAATTCGGCAGAATTAGGCATACCTGCGGAATACCATGCAGCATGCTTACGAAACATCTGTATTGCATTTTTGTTTCCATAATATTCTAACATCAATTCCAAATGCTTTAATACGATATTTCCTATATTTTTAGGTTTTTCAGATTTTCCGCTTAATTCAGCCAACGCCCATGGTTTTCCTAATAGTCCTCTACCTATCATAACCCCATCATATTCCAACCCGAACGCGTGCTGTACATCATCTTTATTTTTTATATCCCCATTTGCAATTAATGGGATTCCCAAATCTGGTTTTCGTGGCAACTCAGCCTGCCCCAAATACAATTGTGAACGCGTACGCCCATGCAAAGCGGCAAAACTAATTCCATTATCGATAGCAATACGAATTAAATCTTGCCAATCTTTATGTTCGTCATCCCAACCAAGTCTGGTTTTTATCGAAACAGGGATATCAACGGCTTTTACAACAGCACCCATAATTTTACCTGCCAATTTATGGTCACGCATAAGATGTGCACCCGCCCCACTACGCGTTGCAACTTTTGGTACGGGACACCCCATATTTATATCAATCCATGCCGCACCTGCATCTTGAAGAATTTTTGCTGCTTCTGCCATTAAATTTACATCTGCGCCAAAAATTTGAGCACCAATATTACCCTCATCATCATATCTATCAAAATTTCGCAAACAATTTTTATGTCCTTCGACCAAAGAATGGCAAGAAATCATCTCTGTATATAAGGGCGCAGACGGCGAAAACATCCGAACCATTTTTCTAAATGGTTTATCTGTGATTCCTGCTAAGGGTGCACCAAAAATTTGCTTATCGGTAAACATTTGTGATATAATGCCACCTATGAAGGAAAAAATCAAAAATTTATTTGGCTTTATTGGGCGCGCGTGGTCCGGCAGTTTTCGCGGAAAAATCGGTGTCTTGCTTAGCATATTTGCTGCTTTTATGTTTATTCGTATATTTTGGGGGGATGTTAATCTGCAACGTTTTATAATAAATATATGGCGATTAAATGCAGAGCAGGAACAACTAATCCAAGAACAAACAAAATTAAACACAATAAATCGTCACATTGAATTATTACAGGGATATAGTTCTGATTACGTTGAAGAACTTGGTTTAAAATATTTAAACATAGGCGATCCCAAGGCAAAAATATTAAAATATTAATAAAAATTAAAAGATAAGAAAAACCGCCCTTTACAGGCGGTTTCTTTAATTCAAGAACACAATCATTAAATTTAAGAACATCGCGAACAACTGCCATATCAAATAAGGCCAAACCAGATAAGAAGCACTTGGTCTGATTTTGTAGAATACGCGGGCCATCCATAAAGAGAAACCGAAAAGAACAATTAATTCTAACAAAGCAACACCTGCCAATTGCAGCCCAAAGAATAAATAAGACCAGAAAGCATTTAAAGCCATCTGAGCAATAAACAACCAGTAAGCCTTAGTTTTTTCTTGTTTAGATTTATCTATTATAATTAAGAACAAAGCGATACCCAGCAAGAAATACAGGATTGGCCAAACTGTAGCGAACACCCAACCGTCTGGGGTAAGCATTGATTTCACCAAACCGTTATACCATAAATCGGATGGGCCTGTTGGCGAAAAACTCATACCTATAAACCCTGGTATAAAAGATATAATTACTGCCACAACGAACTGAAAAAATTTTTTCATTATAAAGACTCCTTTTCTTTACAAAGAAAGGTATCATAAAAGCATCATTTTCCCTACAGGAACGATTTCACATAAAAAATTTAGTTAGTCACTTGAAATTATAATAAAAATAATGTAAACTAAGGCTCAACGCGCCCTTAGCCCAGCTGGATAGAGCATCGGATTTCTAATCGTCCGTAATTTTTATGGATAGATTTGGATTTAAATGCATAAATGCTGGATTTGTGTGGATGTGCGCAAAAATCAGTTCTGTATAAAACTGGATACAGATTGATTGAAATGTACGCAAATTGATGTAAAATGTTACATATTTGCTACATAGAATGTTACATAGGAATTGGATGATGTTCGCGTCAAATTCCGTAAAAACAGTTAAGTGCCCATGGCTCAACCGGATAGAGCAATTGCCTTCTAAGCAATAGGTTGCAGGTTCGAATCCTGCTGGGCACGCCAGTTATTTTGGTAACAAGTAAAAGTCCCGAAATTTAGGGACTTTTTAATTTGGAAATTTTGTAATGCGTCTTTAGAAACCGTGCACCAAAATGAATTGTTAAGCATAAAACGCCATTGCTTTTTGCGTCAATTTGTGGTATAATAGTGAGCAAGGATGGGGGGAGTTTATTTTTTATCGTTGCTTGACAACCCCAGTTTGCTGTGCAACACTTTTGATGACAAGGGCGATTGTTATGACGACAAAAATAACATTTACGGTTGACAAACAGAAGATTTATAATGCCATATTGTATATTATGGCACATGGGGAACGTCACCCGTATAATATAATGAAAATATTATCGAAGGCGGATATAATACACTTGAATGAATACGGTAGACCCGTGGCTGGTGATGTTTTGCTTATTGAAACACATGGAACAACACCAAAACATGCTAAAGATATTGTAATGGCCACTTGGGGTGTTGGTGACGATTTTTTCAACAATAATGAAGCACTTGAAGTAAAGGGAGAACCTGATTACGATATGCTGTCAGGAACAGATATGATTGCTTTGAATGATGCTATTGCAATATATAAAGATAAATTGCCACAGGAAGTAGAAAACCTAAATCATTCAGAGCCATTTTGGTCAGATGTAAAAAATAAGGGATTGGATGTTGTCCCAACAGAAGCTTTATTGGATGGTGGTGAAAACAACCCGTTTTATAATTATTTAGCCTCGTTTGGTCCCAGCATAGTGTTTTAATATGAGTATTGGTGGTGTTCTTATAGTTGGTGATGTTATAGTAAAGGACACCAAATTGGTGGCTCCACAGAGTCAACCCGATAAACAAGAATCACACTATTGCGTTGTTGTTTCCGATAAGTTTGTATTTATTCTTGGAAAGAATGTTGAATATTATAAAAAATATGAAAGATACCTAATTGTCTTATATCAGCGAGATTACCCATGGTTGGATCAAGATAGGTATATTGATTGTTGTAAATTGACCAATTATACATTTTTTGATGTAAAATCGGAAACAGGGAATCGTTTGAATATTAATGATATCAAACGCTTGTATTGTAGTTTAGCAAAAATCAAAGATTTGACACCGGAAGAAATGGTTGCTCAAAGAATTGAAATGTCAAAACTACACGTTCGTACTATTCTTGATGAGATTAACGACTGGGCATTGGATAATTATAGTAAACCGGTAACTGAATTATAATTAAGCATAACTCTCCCTAATTTATCCCATTATTTTGCTTGCAACATTATTTGCGGTGCGACGCGCGGCAACACTTGACGCATGCGCATATATTTCTGTTGTGGTGATTTTTGTGTGTCCCAGTACGTCTTTTAATATTCGTATATCTTCGCCCATGCTGGTTGCCAGTGTTGCAAAGGAATGACGCAGGTCATGTATTCGCATCCGCGGTAATCCCGCACGATCTAATGCCCACCAAAATGCTTTACGCAAATCTGTCAATGGACAGGTATGGTCAATTGGAGAATGAAACACATATCGGTTACTTTTGCAAATTCTCAAAGCTTGATTTATAACTTCTATTGCTGGATCGCCTAGGGGTACATTAAATGCATTTGTTTTGCGTTTGTTTAAACGCAGATACCCGTTTTTCAGATCTAACTCATTCAGTTCTAGGTTTGTTATTTCACTGCTGCGACACCCCGTCAGCGCAAGAGTTTTTATTGCCAAGATAGTTTGTGGTGCATATCTCCCAACACAAAGCGCTTCATCCAATGCACTAAACAGCCGTTTGTATCCATCAACATCCAGAATTGTGTGGTTCATCTTTGGAGATTTAGCTTTTTGAACTAAGTGACATGGATTTGAATTTATTTTGCGATAATTGTATTTTTCGCACCAATTTAGAAAAGTCGATAACAATCGCATAACATGTAAACCAATCGCAATGGTTTTCGTGTTTTTGATTTTATCGTACATGTCCTGGATTATACCCAAATCAATATCTGCAATGTATTTATCACCAAGATATGGATTTATATACAGACGCATCAACGCTTCGTTTGATCGATAAGTGTTCGCCCGATTATTTTCACGACAGTGTTTTTCCATAAATATTGCGGTTAATTCACGGACTCGTTTACATCGTGCTGCGGCCATTTCATTTTGCCTTATGCGTATGCGCTGTTCTGATTGTGGGTCCAACCCGTTGGCGATATCTTGCTTTGTCTTTATCGCCCGAGTACGAATTTCATTCAAGCTAAATTCCGCCAACGATCCTAATCTTATATGCTTTTGTTGATATGAACCGCGAACACGATATCCCAAATAGAACACTTTGCGCCCCGTTGCAGCCGAATATCGGCATTGCAAACCCGGCAATGCTGCATCTGTTATTTGCAAATCAATGTCTGATTTCAATTTGTTGAGAAATCCTGTTGTTAAAGCCAACTTTTGACATTTAAGCGTTCGCATATTTATCCCTTTATTTACACACAACATTGATAAGAAAAGCGCATAAGTCCAGAGAATAACGTTATCAAGGGCTTTATATATTTTAGCATTTTTATTCTCCTTCGTTTCCTGTTAATATGTTGCATAAGCCTGTTAATGCGGTCTTAATTTCCTTGGTTAAGATATACTCAATATTAGAAATATTTGTCTGACCGACAAGCTGTGGTGCTATACGTCGTGGAATCATCAATAAATAATTTCTGGAGGCCCTGGCTGCTGTAAAAGCCTCAGATTGCGCTTGTACTAACTGTATCAACTTTCCTGCCCGTTCTTCATATTCTAGTTTTTTAAGCATTGCTTCATATGCCGACTTCATTGCTTTGCTTTTATGATAAGAAGTTGAAAGACCGTCGTTTGGATGCGTGCTGTTATAGGCTGGGTTAGTATTTGCCAACCACTCTTTATCCGCCTTTTCGGGATCAATCTTTCCGTCTGTTAGTGTTATTCGTCCTGTATCGATGGCTTTTTGGACAGCAGATACTGCAACTCCACGACGTGCTGCATATTCTCTTCTAGACAATAACATAGTTACTCCTTTTAGTGTTCACTGTTCACCGTTTTTTATTTCTATCGCTAGGCAAGTGTCGCGGTCGCCGTTACCCTCAATGCAAAATGTCGCCACAGGACCCATATTTTATGTGAAATTTCCTTCATTTCTTATCCATCCTATGATTTGCGCAATCGTTTTATCCTGCCCCATGCACTTGCGTTTCAATGATATTTGTCCTTTTTCAATTTGTTCTGGTGTAAACTCGTTGAATATTGGAAACAAATTTGGATTCCGTTCAATAATTTTTGACAATGAAAATTGGCTATCTATACGATATTTAGGTTCGCGCGACGCGCTGAAAGAGCTGGCTAATTTTTGAAGTAAAACATTTGCTTCCTTGCTTTGTTTTATTGTGCTTGTATTGTTGATCTTGCTATTTGCTATTGCGTCTGATTTCTGTCCGATATCTGATAATGTCTGTTTGATATTTGATGAATTCTGTTCGCCCCAACGTGCCAATCTGTTCGTGGCCAACCGTTCGCATTTGGCTTTGTATTTAACATCGTCTTCATCTAATTCGGCTTTTATAAATGGCCACACAGCACTTGCACATTCTGCATTCGGGTACTTCAAAACCGCCATGAATATATCGCCGCGTTCTTCACGTGATATATTTTCCAATAAAAGTGCCCATTTTGGATTGGCCAGCCGTTTCATAGCCGTTTCCTATCGTTTATCGCTTGTAGTGCGTTGGAATATGTTGTTTTGCTCAAATTCGGCTATATCTTGTTTTCGATATACGATGCGACCAACACGTTTCAGAAATTTTGGTCCAACACCGGCACTACGCCATTTTTGCAAAGTATTGCGTTTCACACCCCACATTTCAGCCAATGCACATTCGGTCATATATTCATCTTTGGATAATATTATCGTCATGATTTGTCCTTTAGATTCGTGTTCTGATAGGTTTATATAAAGAAATATGCACAAAAAATAACCGTGCACAATGCACGATTTTGCGACAAATTACGATATAAGTGTACGGGCTAGTTTTTAGAGTGATTTAAATTCCAAACCAACGCATCTATTGCATTGGTGTAACGACGGCTGGCGGTCTGACGTAACAAGCCCACAGTTTTACCGATTTTATTCATGGATAATCCACATGAATGTAAGATCAATAATTTTCGATCTGTGACACTATCTACAGAATCTAACCAGCGCACCAAAACATTGTATAAATTATCATATGTGTTATAAAAATTACCCATATTTTGTGGCAATTTAATATCCGCAATAACAGATTCAAACCATTCATATCGAACAGAACAATTCTTTGGCCACAATGTCAACATATGTTGCCATGTTTTGTCGTCTTTACTCATTTTAATGGCAAAAATAACAGCAGAGCAAATTTGCGATTCAACGCGCGCTCTCGTCCAACTTGTGCCGTTTCCCAATTCGTATAAAAAACACTTACGAATAACAATTGGATTATTATTTTTCATGCAGAAACAATACCGCAGAATCCATAAAAATCAAGAAAAAGCAATAAAATGTGACATTTTTCAGAAAAAATTTCAAAATAAATGTTTTGTACAATTAACTGGACAAGGATCAAAAGATTATGCCAAATACGACAAACTTAAAAGGCTCGCCCATGAAATACAAGCATTTTGATGATATTAGACCAAACCACAACACAAGCTTTGTCATGCTTTACTTCGCCGCCTGTCGTTCGTTGTGTAAATTAGAAGCAGCTATACGGCGTACAAATTGTGGTAAACTTACCTGCCGACAGACATGGTTGCTCCGCCGGATTCAAAACAAATTTGTGCAAATGGTCGCACTCCACAAGTCTAATCAGCATAACGATATGATAACTGTACTCAACGCAAAGTATCCTACTGGCATTGTAATCGACCTGAAAGGTCCCCAAGGAAATGTTTTTTACCTTATAGGACTGGCTAATAAACTTATTAAGGAACTTGGTCTGTCCGCCGAAGAAACCGCTGAATTTAAGCAAGAACAATCCAGCGCAACAACATACCAAGCCCACTTAGCACTTCTTCGCGAATGGTTCGGGGTTGTGTTTGTTGGCGATTAAGAATAGCAACAAAAGTTAGGCAACAGCAGAAATACGATTATTACTGTGTCGCGCACTCTACAAGGAATACTTCTTTTCTCTATTTTGAAACGCCTCTTTTGAACCCTCAAGACACATCAATTCAGCCTGTTTATTTTGTTCATAAACATCTTCAATGCTCATTTGCTCAAAACTTGTTAACTTTGTATTTTCATCGGTTTTTAACACATATATCTGTTCTGCATCTGCACCAACTACAATATTTGCATTATGAGTAGCAAAAATAATCTGCCTATTTTGCTTTACTTGCTTTATAATATCCACTAATTCATTAGCAATAAAACGTTGGTCTAGATGTGTTTCAGGTTCATCGATTATGATTGGCTTATTATCGAACAACAATAACATAATAACCACGGCTGTCGCTCTTTGGCCAAACGACAATTCATTTAAATCTTTCATTTTATACTTTAATAAAAACTTTGTACAATCTATCCAATTATTTTTACTTAATAAAATATACATGTCATATAATTGCATATTTTTACTGTTCTGATTGAAAAAATCTAATATTTTGTGTGAAGTAGATAGGTTTGGGTTTTCATTGCACAGCGTTAGTAGCTGTTGACTATATAAATCCACTTCGCCATTATACCGATTTTTTAATGCCTGCAAATCATTTGGATTTATATTCAGGGAATCTTTAAAAAATTTTTCTATTATCCCATCAGCTTTGACAACGTCATATTCTGCCCCAAAAGAAAGCAACTTTTTCTCTTCATTATTATCTTGTGATAAAGCTACATTGGTTCTATTTATAATCTCATTAAGTTTTTCTGCATATCTTTCACTCGCGGTCTCAACATCGCTCTTAATTTTATCAAAATCTATTACGCTATTGTCATTAAACTTGCGCAAACCATCAATTTCTTCTTGCAATGCTACAATTTCTGTATGCGCCTTCGTGGCATCGGCAATACTAGCAGAATCTAACCCCTTATTTTCAAAATACTCAGCAAGTTTTTGTTTGCAATCTATTAGTTTCATTTTTAATTGATTCTCTAATGCACTAAATTCAGAATCTTTGTTATTATCGTTATTAAAACGATTTTCAACCTTATGCCATAATTCTATAAGTTTATTATATTGTTGTGCATAATAAGATACCCCAGAATTTATTTCATCTATTTGTATATTCTGTTGTGAATCGAATATTCCAGATAATGCGGTTAATAGCGCTTCTAACTTTGCTTTACTATCATCTATAAAATGAACTTTTATATTTATGGCATTTAGCTCATCTCGTAATTTCTTATAATTATCATCATTGAAAGCTTCTACTATCCTTCTTTTATTTGAGAGTTCTGTTTCCAGCTTTTTTATTTTAACATCATTTTGTACAGAGCTTGCAATATTTGCAATACTCCTTTTTACTCCACTAAGCAAGTGTTCTAAATTATCTTTTTCCTTATCGATTTCCTCCTGATATGAAATCTTACGGTTCTCAGTGCCAATATGACTTTGAATCTGCACTACAGGTTCATTATTATCGTATACATGATTTGCCCAATATCTGTGCAGCCTGTCCATCACAGTGTTGTTAAACTTATCTCTATCTTTATACAAATCTTCAATCGTTCCCTGTCCAAAGTACTCAAAAGGGATATTGTCGACATAAATAAAGTCTTTCCAATTGGTAGGGTTGATTTTGTTTATAACATTACTCATACCGGACAAATTATCTTTGTTTTTGCTGCTAACCATCGCTAACAAAAGACTTTTCCCGGTTCCTCTCCCACCTATAAAACAATTTAGTCCAGGATTTAAAGGTAATGTACTACGTATGCCAGCGAAACAATGAGGTTCTTTGTCTATTTTTACATCTTCTGGCATGTCCATTTTTATACAATTAAAGTATGATAATGCAGATGCAGGTTTTTCTTTTGATATTCGGATTCTTGAATCATATGAAAAATAAGCTTGTCTTAAGGTTTCAAAACAATTTTTCCCTTTAATCCAGGTAAAACAATGGCCAATTTTTCTAGTGTTCTCGGTTGTTATATTACTATAATTATGCGCATCGCTACAATGCAAATATTTTATACCATGTTGTCCATAATACAAATCCGTATTTCTCTTGCTTTTGCCTGCAGTTTCTACAGTTTCTGAGGCACTACACATAAATTGTACGTTTTGCATATATAAGCTCCGTATACCAACATCTATTTCTTCAGTTTCGTTTTTCCCTAACATAAGCAAGTACTTGTCTTTGTAATATTGTATATGTTCTTTAAAAAAATTGGATAATGTTTCTATACATATAGGCCTAGCATCTCTATCGGTAATATCTTTTATTTTAATTTTATCTTTTGTTAATGGCGTATCCAAAAATGTATTAAGATCTTCGTGTCTTACAGCATCAGAAAAAATCACATGTAAATTTATTTTCAATGTCGCCGTCTTTCCAACGTAATCATCTGTACGTAATTCTATTACCGGTAATAATGTATATTTTTTTGAAAACTCCGGGTAATCTCTTTTTATTTTCAAATACCCATCAAACGTATTATAATCACAAATCCCTAAGATAGAGCCAGGCTCATAACAATTTTCCAAGTCCTCTATGAAAGAATCCCAAACTTGTTTGTTTTTAGTATCTCCATATGCACCATTTGATGCGGGTGTATGTATGTGCAAATCGCATTTTCTCCATTCTGAACCCCGAGAAAAAGAATCATTAGAATCAAACATTACCTTCCCTTTGTTTTACGACTTGGTCATATTAGCAAAAAAGAGTAAAATATCAAGCGTTTAACAGACTGAAAGCGGAACATATCCAATCAGCTTTATTTACTTGAATAAAACGAAATCTACGGCATATAGAACAACAAACCAAAGGAGTTTTTTGTGATATATGGTTATATTCGGGTTTCGACCGACAAACAAGATTGCGAAAATCAAAAACTGGGCATAGATGCCAAAGCTAGCGCATTAGGGCTTTGCATTGATAAATACATTGAAGATGCTGGTATTTCAGGGACCAAAGAGCCGGAACAACGTGCTTTGGGCGGAGTGTTGCGACATTTAAACCCGGGCGATGTTATAATATGCAGTGAACTTTCTCGTCTCGGGCGAAAAATGTTCATGATTATGCGAATACTAGAACATTGTATGAAAATTGGAGCTCGTCTTTATACTGTCAAAGACGGCTATGAATTAGGCGACACTATACAATCCAAGGTTTTAGCCTTTGCGTTTGGACTATCTGCCGAGATTGAGAGAAATCTTATCGCCCAACGCACCAAAGAGGCATTAACAGCATTACAA
>CASFWA010000004.1 GCA_949298405.1 uncultured Pseudomonadota bacterium | reverse complement strand
GAGTTTTGAACAAGGGCGCAATACAGAAATGGCGCGTGATTTTCCAGAATATGCAGCGCGATTAAATGCGATAAATGAACGTATGTTGGATTTGCTGATACCTTTCCGATATCGTGGGCTGTACCGTCCATGTCAAAACGGCAGTGCGTCAATTAAACAGACTTTACCAGCATTTGTTCCAGAAATGTCATATGAAAATATGGGAATACATAACGGGACCGAGGCCAGTGAACAATTTATGGCCTTTATGCAAGGTAAACAAACGCCAGAACAGACGGCAGCAATGATGCAAAACTTGCACGATTATTGCGGTCAGGATACTTTGGCAATGGTTAAATTATTGTCGGTTGTGCAAGGTGCTTTAAATAAATAGATTGCTTAATGCGACCTAAATTGTCGCGTGTGTAGATTAGTCTTGCTCACAAGAATACAAAAGGTGGGCAATATGGACGAACTTGCCAACAAGGATTGCATTTAGTGTACGCACATCTGTGGAATCAAGACAAATACTGGATGAACGTGGCACAGAAAACTTACTAACTTGCGCGGATATGTTGTTCAATGATGCAGGACGTGCACCAGTTCGTATTCATAAGGCATATATAGATTGAGGAAAAACAGGTTTAGTAATTTTGACGGGTGGTTCGACTGAGATTCCAATAGTGGCTGAGATAGCAACAAAATTCTTTCCAAATGCAGAAATTTCTGCTGGGGATAAATTGTCTAGTGTTGGGAGTAGGCTTGCATATGATGCTAGGCGTATGTTTTTATAATTTGACACTAGGATATTTGTTGATAGAATAGAAAAGTATAATATATAACAAAGGTTAGCCGATGAGTCGTATGTAAACTTATTTTTTCTATCAAGCTGCCCGAATTATTCGGGGCAATTAAAGTTTACATAAAAGGCAATCTTATGAAATCTATTTCTTTATTAAACATCTGTTTTGCATATTCTTGTATGGACGATTTATTCACAGATTTATCATATTCGTTCAGTGCAGATAAAAAAGTCGCCATTATCGGTGATAATGGGGCAGGGAAAACAACACTGTTAAAAATAATTTCTGGCGATTTAGTTGCTGATTCTGGGCGTGTGGTACGTAATGCCACTTGTAATTTATTAAATCAAATTAATGCGGATTCTGCAAAAAGTGGTGGGCAAAGTCAACGGCAAGCACTTGCACGTGCGTTTAATTCTGATGCTGATATCTTATTGCTGGATGAACCTACAAACAATTTGGACACAACTGCCCGCCAAGATTTTTTTCAAAAAACTGTTTTCTTATCATGGTGGCGCGGTTATAGTGTCGCATGACAGGGAATTATTGAATCAAATGGATATGCTGTTGGAATTGCATAACGGCAAGTTATCTGTGTTCGGCGGTAATTATGATTTTTATGTCGATCAAAAAAGACAAATACAAGCCAGCATAGAATCAAAATATACAGATGCACAGAAAGAAATCGCCCGATTAAACGCAACAATTACAAAAGCTCAAAATACGCGCCAACATCATGAATCTAAACAACAAAAAGACAAAGCAAATAAATCTGCTGGGTCAAAAATTGCGGTAAATGCTCTGAAGGGCAAAAGTCAAGAAACCGAAGCAAAACGCAGAAAATTAATACAGGCAAAGTTGAGTAAACAACTAGAATATTCCGCTGAATTATCAGCGGAATTACGCAATGACACAATAAAAATTCCACTGTCAAATATCAAAGTTTATGACAAAGAAATTGTGAGACTTGAAAATGTTTACTTTTCTTATGGCGAAAAAAGCGTTTTATCAGATTTTAATTTTACGATGCGAACGGGGGAACGGGTCAGATTGTGTGGCAATAATGGGGCAGGAAAAACAACTTTATTGAAACTGATAAGTGGTGTTTTGTGGCCGTCGTCTGGCAATATAAAAACATCAGGGAATATTGCGTATTTGAATCAAGATTTATCTTTACTGAATCTGGACAAAAGCGTTGTTGAAAATATCGCAGAGTATGCTGGAATTTTGCAACATAACGCACATGCAATTGCGGCAAGTTTCGGGTTTCGTGGTGATGCGTCAAAAAAGAAAGTTAGTGTTTTATCAGGTGGTGAATTATTAAAAGCGACTTTGGCGGCTGTGCTGGGTACTGAAAAACAACCTGATTTACTGATACTTGACGAGCCGACCAATAACTTGGATATAAAAAGCACACTGATTTTAGAAGATGCTTTGAATCAGTATAGTGGTGCAATTTTAATTGTTTCACACGATGAAGCGTTTATAAAAGGATTGCAGATAGATAGTGAGGTGATTCTATAGAGGTGAAACAAATTCCCTGTTTTTAACCCTTTCGTTCGTGTGTTGGGTATAGGTCTTTCATAAGCCAA
Organism: uncultured Pseudomonadota bacterium; assembly: GCA_949298405.1. GTDB lineage: Bacteria > Pseudomonadota > Alphaproteobacteria > Rs-D84 > Rs-D84 > Enterousia. Next base: position 82,191 of record CASFWA010000004.1, on the reverse strand, counting down.
AGGTAAAAGGTTTCTTGCAGCGCCACTATAACGATTTTTTGGGCGTTTTATAAAATATTTCCCTTGTTCATGTCTTTATAAAAGTGTTACTGTTCAATATTGTTGGAGGCTGTAAGGAGAATGTATGTTTAAGTTATTGCGACATTTAACCGTTAAAGAAATGTTGCTTATCTTTATTTGCTTAGTATTGGTTGTAGTTCAAGTATGGTTAAGCCTTACGTTGCCTGATTATATGGCTTTAATAACCCGATTGGTTCAAACCAAGGCAAACGCAATGCGCGATATTTTGCGTGCGGGTTCTATGATGATGCTATTTACAGTTGCTATATTTGCTATAACGTTTATTACTGGTTTTTTTGTTGCGAAAACTTCTTCTGGGTTGGCCGTGCGATTAAGGGAAAAGGTTTTTAAAAGACTTTAAGATTTTCCATGCAGGAGATGAATAAATTTTCTACGTCCAGTTTGATAACGCGTTCTACCAACGATATAAATCAGATTCAAATGTTTTTATGATGGCACTGAAAATAGGCATAAGGGCACCTATTATGGCAATCTGGACCGTTATAAAAATGTATGGAAAAAGCTGGGAATAGACCGCAGCAACGGGAATCTTCGTTGTTCTTTTGTTGGGAATGATTGGTACAATATATGCTTTGACAATACCAAAATTTACTATAATACAGAAACTTCCAGATAGTTTAAATAGAGTTACAAGTGAAAAATTAAATGGTATAAAAGTTGTTCATGCTTATAACGCAGAGAAATATCAAGAAAAAAAGTTTGGCAGGGTAAACGATGAATTAACAAAAACCAGCCTTTTTACACATAGGTTAATGTCTGTCGCAGAACCGGGAATGCAGTTTTTGCTTATGGGTTTGGTACTTTCTATTTATTGGGTAGGAACTTATATAATAAATGGTGCATCTGATGCGGTCAGATTAAATTTATTTTCTGATATGAGAGTATTTTCTTCTTATGCTACTCAGGGTATTGCTTCGTTTATGATACTGACGATGATTTTATTGTTCTTTTCACGCGCAACCGTTTCCGCAAAACGTATAAACGAGGTTTTAGAATCACCAATAGATATCGTTGACGGTGATGTTAATGTGGTCGGTAAACGTAAGAAAGGTTGTATAGAGTTTAAAAATGTATGCTTTAGATATCCGGATGCAGTGTCTGATATTTTACATAATATTAGTTTTACTGCGAATACCGGCGAAACTGTTGCGATTATAGGTGCAACGGGTAGTGGTAAAAGCACGTTGATAACCTTAATTCCACGATTTTATGATGTGCGAACGGGAGAGGTGCTTATAGACGGTATAAACGTAAAAGATTACAATCAGAAGAAATTAAGGAATAAGTTAGGGTACGTTTCTCAAAAATCGGTTATATTTCGTGGAACGGTCATTTCAAACGTTGCGTATGGTGAAAACGGTAAAGCTAAACCGACAAAGTACAAAATAAAACGTGCTATAAAAATAGCGCAGGCGCAAAAATTCGTAGAAAGAATGAATAAACAGTATAATGCAGATATTGCTCAGCGCGGGTCAAACCTTTCAGGTGGGCAAAAACAAAGGTTGTCTATTGCACGTTCAATATGCCGTGAACCAGAGATATATATTTTTGATGATTCTTTTTCTGCGTTGGATAATAAAACAGATTTAGCATTACGAAAGGCGTTAAAGAAAAACATTAACGGTTCAACGTTTTTGATTGTTGCACAACGTGTGGGCACGATAATAAATGCTGATAAAATACTGGTAATGGATAAGGGGAAAATTGTTGCGCAGGGAAAGCATGACGAGTTAATGAAAACGTGTCCGATTTATATTGATATAGCAAAATCTCAACTTGGAAAAGGGAAATAAATAAAATGCCAGATTCTGTAATAAGTGGTAACAATTTATCAAAAGACAAAGCCGAGCACTTTTGGGAAACGCTTAAACAATTAGGTGTTTATTGCAGGAAGCATTGGTGGTCTATTTTCTTGTCAGTATTTTTTTCGGTCGTTGGGACTATGTTGATGGTAATTGCGCCAGAAAAATTAAAAGACAGAACAAACTTAATTTCTGCAGGGTTGCATTCTGGTATAGATATTAAAGAAATCGGCAAGTTGTCATTCTTGGTCGCTTTTTTATATTTGTTTAGTTTTATATTCAATTTGATAATAATTTTTAAAAAGGTTCATTATTTCATTTCGCCTTAATATATTTGTTCTATATATAGGGTTGATGTTATCATTATTTAGAAAAATATTAGATTTACGGGTTCCAGAACTTAGTTTCAAATTTGATTTTTGCGTAAAATATAATTTATCTAGAAAAGCCTTAATTGATGTGACTTTCCCTATTAAGTTTTATTGTATAATAGCATAAATTTAGATAAATTATATTCCAAATTTTTTTACAAATATTGTTAGAAACGGTTATACGTCCAAATTTGGGGTATAGGTATATTATAAATTAAGTAGATATATAACCAATACAAGAAAGGTAACTTTTCTTAAATATGATTTACTTTTTTTTAGGTATTTGGTATATATCTATTGTGGTTATATGAAGAAGGGTGACAACCATCTATAACTACTTAAATTTGTATAAGTGGTGCAGCTTTATCTGCATTGGGGTGCATACAGCCCAAGCTGATTGCCGTATTGCCTCGTCATCAATCATAAAGGGTACGTTAAGCCCCTGCGCTATTTAAAAGGAGATTTTTATGCCGAAAAAATATACTCGTCAGGAAACCCTAAACATTTTAGAGACAATGAAAAAAGAAGGTAAGGGATTTTCTTCTTTGTATAAAAAGGGTTTTATCAATTGGTCTGGTAAATCCATGGATAGAAGCAATTCAGAATACTATTCAGAAATTATATCAGATTGGTTATTAAATAATATGGATATATTAACTGGTAATCATATAAAGCAAGTAAACAGGGAGAATTATAAAGTATTTCATCCAGAACTAGATGAAAATACGCCGGCAACCAATCGTGAAGAAGAAAGAATCGCAAAAGAAATACATAAAGAAAAGGTTTATAAAGAACTTGGTGAAGTTTTTGATTATCAGGTGCCTTTAAAAAAGACGAACAAAGATACTGGCGTAGGTAAGATAGACCTGGTTGCATTCAATAAAAATGAAAACAATGTGTATTTGTTAGAGTTAAAAAGACGTGATAATTCTGAAACTTTATTGCGCTGCGTTTTGGAAATATATACATATTGGAAGCAACTTAATAAGGATAACTTTAAAAAGAGTTTCGACTTCCTACCATTAGATGCAAATATAATTCCTGCGGTATTAATTTTTAAAGATAGTGCACAATATAAGCAATATGAATCAGAACATCCAAAGACAAGAAAACTTATGAAAGTATTGGGAATACAAACATTTGTTGTGACGCAAGCAAAGTACACAATAGTTAAAGAGGATTAATATGCGCACAAACAAGATAATTGTTGATAATATGGGTAATGTCTTTGCGCCTGTTGGTCGTGTTTCTGGCGGCTATGTTTATGACGGCAGGGAAAGACTTATCGGAAGATATGTTGACGACAGGGTTGAATCTGTGAACAGACATATAATAGGTTTTGCCGCGGGCGGGGCGATTATGAACCCCGCAGGAAAGCAAGTCGCAAGATTAAATAATCGTTCTGAAATAGAAAGCAGCAAAACATTACGACCAGGGGAATATGCAGCAGTTTATAATTTTTTCTTCAAGGAGATAAAATAATGGGGCGCAAAGTAAAATTACCAAATGGTGGCACCGTAGAGTGTGAAAGTTATCTTGGACCGACAGTTCATTGTTGTGCAACATGCCGTTTTTGGAATGGGTGTAGAATAATAGAAACTAACGGCAGTCATGTACTAGGTGTAGGGTTTGATAAAAGACAAAATCTTGGTGCATGTGGTGCAAAAAACAATGCCAGAGTTCCTGCGCGTTCGTCTTGTCCAAAATGGGTTGGGTTAAGGTAAATCAGGTGCGGCAATGAAAATCTGTATATATCGTGGAACAAATGAAATCGGTGGGAACTGTGTAGAAATTGCGACTGATGCAGCTCGTGTTTTATTCGATTTTGGTTTGCCTTTATCTTCGATGGAAGAAGAAGGGAAAAGTCTAACTGATTATAAAGTAAATTGTTCGGGTGTATATGCAGACGAAGAACCTTCTGTAAATGCTATTTTTATAACGCATAATCATCCAGACCATTACGGAATGCTTCCTTTAATTAATCCCAAAATTCCTGTATACATGTCGAAAACTTTACATGAAATACTGATAAAAATACAACCTTTGTTGCCAGGAAATTTTGATATATCGCATTTGGATATTCGTGATGTTGATTCAGGCGAAAGTATAAAAATAGGGGATTTAACTATAACTGTACATCCAGTAGACCATGCACCAGCTGCGTGTGCTTATGAAATTTCTGACGGAAAGAAAAGAGTATTGTATACGGGGGATATCAGGTTTCATTCAAATCAAAGTTGGAAGTCATGGAAATTGTCGGACAAGGTCAAGAAGCCAGACTATCTGATTATGGAAGGTACACGCTTATCTCGTACTGAGGCAAAAGAAAAATACCCAACCGAAGATGCTGTGTATAAACATCTGGTGCAAATTTTGCGTAATTCTGGAAAAGCAATATTTATAAGTTTGTCTTCTCAAAATTTAGACAGGTTGGTTTCTGTGATTAAAGCATGCTTAGCAACTGGAAAGATTTTTGTAATTGACCCATATACAGCGGCATTATTTGATATATTTCATGAATTGTCAGAAATGGTGCCAACAGTAGAAATGGTTGATTGTGTAAAAATTTATTACGGTGGAAATCAAAAGATAGCAGAAAAAATGATTGCCAAAGGAATATTTAAGACACATAGCGCAAAAAAAATAACGATTGAAGAAATTGCAGAGTTCCCAGAAAAATATGTTATAAAATATAATCGAACATTGATAAATTCGTTATTAAAGAACCAGATTAAAGATTACGATTTTATTTATTCTATGTGGCACGGTTATTTAGAAAGGAAGAAGATTTGGGAACCATATAAAGAGCATTTAATAGAGGTACACACATCAGGTCATGCACAAGTTTCTGATTTGCAAGAATTTGTTAAGAAAATTTCTCCTGCCAAGATAATACCCATTCATACAGAATGTAAAGATAGTTATGCAGATGTTTTTTCTGCACCGATATTAAGTTTAAATGATAATGAACCGACAGAGGTATAAAGATGAAAAAAGAAAAGACTAACCCAAGACTGCGTACAGGCGAATTTTCAAAAATAATAAAAAAGGGCAATCTGCAAGAAGTAAAAGATTTTATCGCAAATAGGGATTGTCTGGATATATTGGCACTAGATGAATATGGGCGAGATTCTTTATATGATGCAATTTTTACAGGAAATTTAGATATAGTAAAAGAGTTAATCGACTATGGTTTGGACCCGAGTTTAGTTGATACTTCTACGGGAGTTGGTGCGTTGCATCTTGCTTCATCCGAAGGTCATTATAATATAGTGGAACATTTAATAAAAATACATGGGCTAAAAGTTAATCAGTTGGATAAAAAATATCGTTCTCCGCTGTACTATGCTTTATTGTTTATGGTTGAAAAAGGAAAAAATGGTAGAATATATGTAAATCAAGAGAATCTAAAAATAGCAAAATTCTTGGTTGTCAACGGTGTAAAATTCCAAAAGAACCTACATACATTTCCTGTTGAAATGGGCGTTTTAGAAGAAGAATTAGTTCGTTATTTTCATCGTGGTAAAATTGAAGAAAATGCTAGGTGGAATTGTATCAACTTTTTAAAAGAAGATATAGCGGCTTATGCTAGCGGAGAATATAAATATATAGAAGAATTTAAAAGAAATATATATAACACACCAGAATTTCAAGATAAAAAGAATGTTTTGCCAATAGCACTTGGGTGGAAAATTAAAGAATGGGATTATAAAGCAGTTCGAGATAAATTTAATAAAGGCGAGCCAGAATTATTAAAAAAATCAGAAATTAGACCAATTGTTGCAGATTTAGCAAATATATCACCGCTTTTAATAAATTTAGGAGATACAGTAGAAGAAGAATATATGATTATGGATAATATATTTAATTCTATTATGCCAAAATACGATGAAGATGCTTGCCAAGTGGTGTTTATAGACCCAATAGATAGGTGCTTTTTGCCAGTTTATAAAAGAGATGGCAGATTTTTGATGAATTCTGTTGACGATATGAATACAGCAGTAGGCGCAATAAAAGCGCTTGTTGCGGAATCAGAATTTCGCGAAGGGTTATCTGAACAAAAATTAGCAGATAAATCGCCAATGGTTTGTATAATAAATGATTTAACAGATATTATTGAATACGATAATAGCATAGAAGCAGATATGCAATATTTGATGATGCACGGGCAACACACAAAAATATATTTAATTGTGCTTGTTAGGGACGGCACAAAAAAAGGTTTGTCTTCTTTATTGAAAGCGAATTTTTTGGCAAATATGCTATTTCATGCAAAAGCAACCAAAGAGCATAGAAATAATTTTAGAACCAGTTGTATGGAAAAACTAGGAAAGGGGGAAGCGCTTATAACTGCTTGGCCATATATAAAACGAGAATATATAAAGATAAAATAATAAAAATGTCATATAATATTAGTACCATGAAGAAGTGAAACTAGAAATATAAGGAATATATCATGCGAGATAATTATAATAGGTTGTATGAGTTATACGATTTTATAAACGAATTGCGTGGTCGTACTTTTTCTGGTATGTCATACGAAGAAATAATGGTTCATTTTGGGTGGTCCAGAAAGACCACAGAAAGAATGCTGAATGTTCTAAAAACACTTTTTGGTGACGGGTTAACATATGATTATATTGATGATGGTAGTCGCAGAAAATCTTATAAATTAGTTATAAAAGACCTTAATAAATTACCTTTAAATTTTATATCAGAAGAAGATTTGATAAATTTAAAGACGGCCTCAAAGATGTTAGCAAACGATGCGAATGTATCAGGTGGTTTATCTCGGCTTGCGGCTAAACTTGGGGCGATAAATTTAAAAACAGGAAATAATGCAGATGATGTAGTTGATGCGACTGGTGCTGTGGCGATACCTGGACCAAAAGTGAATATCGATAAGGGTATTATTGGTGCTTTACAAGAAGCAGTACAGAGTTTTAAGCAGGTAGAAATTGAATATAACGGTAGAAAACGCGTTGTATGTCCATTAGGTTTTTTATATGGTATAAGAAATAATTATTTAATCGCGGCCAATAAAAGATACATTTCCAGTCCTGTAAAGTATAAATTATGCGATATAGCATCTGTAAAAATTTTGGACGACTTTTTTGATGCAGAAGGTTTTGATATACATAAATATTCTATAAGGTCTTTTGGGGTTTATTCGGGGAAAGAAGACGGTTATGATATTGAATGGCTTGTAAAGAAAGAAGCGGCACAGGATGCCAAGAATTATATATTTCACGCCACACAACAAATAACTGAAAACGAAGACGGCACTTTAACAATAAGATTTCACGCGGATGGTTTAAGAGAAATGGCGTGGCATTTGTTTACTTGGGGTGGAATGATTGTGCCCATAGCACCTGCAGAACTGGTTACAGAATATAAAAATTATATAAAATTAGCGCAAGAATCATTAAAATAAGCATCAGAAAAATAAAAAACACCTGTTTTTACAGGTGTTTTTTGTGCGTCCAAAACTGTCGTATATACTACCTAGATTATGATTGTAGATAAAAAAGGAGGCTTAAATGGCTATTTCTACAGCAGTACAAAGGGGTAGTTGGGTTTACGTATATGATGAAAAAGGAGCATATCTTACAAGCCTAAGCGGTCAGTTGTATGGTTTTACTTCTTCAACTGTATCGGTAAAGCGAAACAATTGGGTTTATGTTTATGACGAACACGGAGGTTATGTTTCTTCTTTTTCTTGTTAATTTATAAAAACTAAGGGTGCGCACATGAAACTAGATTTTGAAAAATATTTATCGGATGTAAAACTTAATAAAAAACGTAATTTCTCAAAGAGAAGCATAGAATCATATTCTAGGAATGTTCCAGAGTATTTAAGAGATAAGTTTAGTGTCAATCTTTATAGCATTTCAGAGCCAAAAGAAGCACAAGACTTGTTAGATAGATTGAATAAGAACCCCAATTTTTTAAGGGATGACACAGTTGGTAAGCATATGTATTCGTGTGGAATAAAACGATACATCGAGTTTTTAACGTGGTTACAAATGCAGTAATAGAAAAAACACTGCTGCACAGAAAAACTTGTAAAACCGGGAGATATATATGAAGCAACAAGATGTCATATTATTTTATTTAAACAACATATCCAAACGAGAGATAAACTACAGGGCTACTTCAGAGATATTAGATTTTGTTAAACAAGAGTTTGATTCTTTATGGGGAAAATCTAAGAAATTTCACAAAACACCGCAAGATTTAAGAACTTTGCGTTTAATGTTAAAAAACTCAGAAGTTAAAAACATTTGTTTGCCTGGGCAAGATAAGGTTGTTGATTTAATAATAGATGCATTTGCTTTGGAAGAAAAACATCGTCCAATTTTGATGCTTATTGTGCAAATGATAAGGTATGTTAAACTTCGTCAACTTGTTGGCGAGGTTTCTGGAAGTCATAGACCTGTACTAAATAAAAATTATACAGAATATATTTCTCGGTTTTGTGGTATGAAGGAAAGCGAATTAAGTAAAGTACTAGATTTATATGCGCCATTATCGCGTTGTGGGGTAATTACACTAGATTTTGATGGTGATATAGATTTATCTGTTTCTGTGCAAAAGGTTTTTAATGCGGGGAATTTAAAGAATAAAAACGATTTAAAAAAATATATATTGCGAGAATCCAAAAAGTCTAAATTGAATGTAAAAGACTTTGCGTATATGCAAGATGAACTGTCTTATATTGGCAAGATAGTATCAAATGCGATAAAAAACAAAATTCCTGGTATAAATATTTTGATATACGGCGATATTGGAACAGGCAAAACAGAGTTTAGCAAAGTTTTGGCTAAAACATTGAATTTAAATTTATATGAAATGGGCGGAACCCCCGGTAAACAGAGAAAAGAGTCCAGTATACAGGAATTGTGTATTGCACAGTCATTGTTAATGAATGATAAAAGTTCTTTATTGCTTATGGACGAGGCAGAAGATGCCTTAGCAAAAGAAGGACCATTTGATAACAATTCATCAAAGTTATCTATTAATCGCACATTAGAATCAAATCCAATTCCGGTTATATGGATTGTGAATAGTGTATTACGGATAGAGAAAAGTTATTTGCGCAGATTTACATATTGCCTAAAATTTAATAAACCAGAAACAGAACAGCGAAAAAAGATGTGGACAAGGATTTGTCAGAAACATTCTGTTTGCATATCAAAGGAAGAAATATCTGAACTTGCCGATAAATATGATGTTGCGCCTAGTATAATTAATTCAGCCGTTCTTAATAAAACTTTGACGGGACAGGCAGACGCAGTCAGCAGAACCATAAACGCACTTAGTGAAGTAATTTCTGGTGATGTAAAAGCAGACAAAAAATCTGAAGAATTAAATGATTTTAATTCTCAGATATTGAATACGGATACAGATTTAATTTTGCTTGCTGAAAAGTTATCAAAAGGCAGAGAAAAGAATTTTTCTTTATGTCTTTATGGTGTTGCTGGCACAGGAAAATCTTTGTATGCAAGATATCTAGCAGATAAACTAGGTATGAAAGTTATACAAAAACGAGCCAGCGATTTAAGCAGTAAATATATCGGTGAAACGGAAAAGAATATAGCGAACGCCTTTCGCGAAGCAAAGGCGGAAAATGCCATATTAGTTTTCGATGAAGCGGATAGTTTTTTAGGTTCGCGTGAAAATGCAAACAAGCCTTATGAAATATCGTCAGTCAATGAAATGTTAACTCATATGGAAAGTGCAGAAACACCATTTATTTGTACAACGAATTTGATGAGTAATATAGATAAGGCTGCATTGCGTAGATTTACATTTAAAGTAAAATATGATTACCTGACAACGCGGCAAGTCGAACTGGCATATCATCATTTCTTTGGTACAGATATACCAGCAGGCGATGCAGAAAAACTGTTATATTTAACCCCAGGTGATTTTTCTGTGGTGCGTAAGAAGTCTAAAATATTAGGCATTACGGATAGTGCAGAAATAATAAAAATGTTGAAAGATGAAATGGCCGCCAAGGGCAAAATTATAAAACCTAAAATAGGTTTTTAAATAAAAAACGGTAATAATTTTATTACCGTTTTTTATTTTAAACCAGAAATTTCTTGTTGCATATCGTCAAAGAATTGTTGCATGCGTTTTGCGCGCCGCATAGCAATTTCTTTCCCAGTTTGTGTAAACATTCTGTTCGGTACATTTAAACTTTTTATCATGAATTCCAAGTTTGGCGCATGCTTTTTCATATCTTTTATTTTACCAGAAGATACACCACCAGACAGGTTGTTTTTTATATAATCATTTATATCACAATCACAGTACATACACATATTATGCTCGCCAGCAAACATATACGCTCGGGCTATTCCTATATTTCCCAAGGTGTCTATTTTGTCCGCGTCAAAAAGGATTTTTGCCTCTAATGATTTTGGTTCCATGCCACTGCGAAATCTGTGCGTTTTTATTGCTTCGGATACTTTATCGGCGAAAATCTCAGAAACACCAAGATTTAATAAAATTTCTTTTGCCTGACGTGCACCCAAAATAGCGTGATCGCCTTCATCGCCAAGTGCGATATTTTCTTTCGGACGTGCAATATCGTGTAAAATTGCTGCTGCACGCAGAATATCCATATCTGCCTTATCTGCAAACTCTGTTTCAGCAATTTTTATACAGTTATTATATACTCTTAATGTATGTGCAAAGTCATGAGAAGATGTATTTAATTCTGACTTAACGATTTCTATTAGTTTATCAAACATATCCTGTTCCTTCAATATAGGAACGAATAATAAAATAATAATAAATTTTTTCTATAAAAAAATGAATGACTTAGTTCAAATATTTTATAAAGAAATTTAATATATCTGCTTGAACTTCTTTATAATTTAGCTCGTTTAATAATTCGTGTTTGTCTTGTGGGTATATTTTTATAAATATATTTTTTACACCGATTTTTTTATAAGTATTATATAAATGCTTGGCCAAAAAACCGTCCCAACTAACAGCGTCTTCGCCACCGCTTATTATAAGCATGGGGATAGTTTTGGACAATGTTCCCCGATGCAAATGTAAAAGATTATTAAATAAAGAATAATAAAAACCATAAGAAAACTTTTTCTTAAAATATTTATTGTGTTCGAATTCTTGTGCTTGTTTTTTATCATTTGTTAGTCTGCTTTCGCCATTTCTTTTATTACGAGTGGGGGACATTAGTTCGATAATATCCGCATCAGAATCTTTGCCAGAAAATTTTTCTCCAAGCCAGGCAATATATTTACCCAAAAACAAATAAATTTGCCAGAATTTTGCAGAACCGCATAAACAGACTGCTTTATGCTTTTTTGTTTTTTCTATAAGTGCTTGAGTAATAAAACTGCCATAACTATGACCGAAAAGCATAACAGGTAAATTGTATTTTTGACTTAGGTAATTAAGTATTTCTAGTTCATCGGAAAGAATTGCTTTGAACAAATCTTTGTTGCCATCAGTTGTGCCAATTTTATCGATGCTGGAAGCCGTTCTCCCGTGTGCTCTATGATCGTCGCCGAATACTATAAAACCGTTTCTATTTAATAATTCAGCAAACCTGTCATATCTATTTATATATTCGTTCATACCATGAATTATTTGTACGACCCCTATGGGATTTTTTACATTTTCCCAAAGTGTGCAAAAAATTTTAGTTTTATCTTTTGCTATAAAAATAACTTTTTTCATAGTAATAATATTAATATTAGTTAGTTATAGACAAAATAGGTTGGTTTTCTTATGGTTATGCGTTTTCTCCGGCAATTCTCCCACTTGCAAAAGCCCAATGCAAATTAAAACCGCCAAGGTCGCCTGCTATATCCAGAACTTCACCAGCAAAAAAGAGACCCGGGCATAATTTTGATTCCATTGTTTTTGATGATATTTCTGTTGTTGAAATGCCTCCACGGACGACTTCCGCACTTTGTAAGTTATAAAGTTTAAAAGAACCTTTTGGGATAACCCAGTTTGATATTTTTTCTGCAATAATCTTTAATTCAGAATCTTTGAAATCTGCGATGTTTTTTGAGGTATCTTGTGCGACATATCGTGCTAATCTTAGTGGGAGTTTAGAAGACAAAACTGTCGCTAAATTTTTCTTGCCTTCAATTGTTTTTGCAGCTTTTAACCAGTTAAAAATATTTATATCAGGCAACATGTTTATATGAATATCATCAACAATATTTCTAACAGTTGCTCGGTATATAGCGGGTCCTCCTAGACCAAAATGTGTTATTAAAATAGAGTCTTTAATTTTTTCTTTACCGATTGACGCTTCTGCTTCAAAAGAAATCCCTGATAATTCTGGTGGAAACATTTTCGTAGCAATTGCACAAAGAGCAGGGCGAACAGGTACAATTTTATGACCAAATTTCTTTGCGATTTTATAACCGAAATCAGACACACCAAGTACAGGATAGGATATGCCACCAGTTGCGATTATAATTGATTTGGAAATGAAAGTATTTTTATTTGTTTTAACTATAAATGTTTCGTCGTCAGATTTATCTATATCCAATGCGATGTTTTTAAGAATAATATCTGCATCTTTTGCATCTTGCAAAAGAGCATTAACAACATCTTGTGCGCCTGTTGCACAAAAATATTGTCCTGTTGTTTTTTCTATCCATTTTAAATGATGGCTTTTTACCCAATTTAAAATATCTTGCGAAGAAACTTTGCTTATTGCGCTACGGACAAAATCGGCATTAGCACCAAAATATCGATTAGGAGCAATAGCGTCATTTGTAAAATTGCAGCGTCCTCCACCAGAAACAGCAATTTTTCGCGCAGGTTTTTCGCCTAAATCTATTATGGCCACTTTTTTTGACTTACCCAAAGCAGTTTTTGCTGCGCTTAACCCAGCGGCTCCGGCTCCAATAATAATTACATCATATGTTTTCATAATATTTTATGAATACTAAAATGAAAAAAGAAAATCCATTGTAATATTTAAACGCCCCTTTTTGGGGCGTTTATTTTACCACATTGTGTATCCTTCTTTACATGTACGGACGCACTTCTTTTTCGCCTGGTCCCAAACCATTGTGCCCGTTTCGTCTTCATATTCTTCTTGAGGACAGATAGGTACACATTCGTTATTGTCCAGGTTATAAAGTTCGCCTTGGTACAAGCAAGCGGCAATTTCACATCCTTGGACATAACTACTTGCAGCCAATTGCCCAAGAATACTGTATTTATTTTTGCACTCGCCGCATTGTTTTGTGCGTTCATTTGTTTCAGAAGGATCATTTGTATATCCTGGGTCGCAAGAAGTTGCGATACATTTACCCCAGTTCTTTGACGCATGATTCCATTCTTTGAATCCTATACCATTTTCAACTGTGCAAGGTTGAACATCTGATACACACGCATTGGATGCTAAATGATATTCAGATTCGCATTCTTTTATCATGCAAGGGCCAAATGCATTCAGGTTATAATCCCACTTTTGTTCCGCATATATTGCATTAGGAGCAGAGCATTCAGTTATATCTTTTTCACATGCTCTTCCGTTTGGATGATAACCCAGCACGCAGGTTGCTACCTGGCAAACGCCTGTTTCCTTATAAGATAGAGCAAACTCTACATCACAAGGTTCGCATTTACCATCTACCATTTCATAGCCGCCGTTGCAAGATACTTCTACGCATACATCGTCTACGATTTCGCAAGGATTTCCTGTATCAGATACTCCTTTGAATTCACATTTATTTGGATAGAATGCTTTTTCGCTTACAGGTACAGCAGTACCATTTTCAACATCATATTCTTCGCACTTCTGATAGCATCCGCTTTCATCCTTTGCGCCTGGCAACGAGAATTCCCAAGAACCGTCTCCTAAATCTGCGCAAGATTTAGCATCGCCACCTGGTTGATCAGGGTCTATTGTGCCGTCACAGAAACTACCTTCTGGGCATTCTGTGCAAGCGCCGTTTTCTAGTGTATATCCGGCCAAGCATCGTGCAATTTTACATGTATCAGGTGCTTGATAATAATCGCGTCCTGACATGGCAGCAGCATTTTGAGCCATTGCGCAATCTTTATAGCACATTGCCACATCAGTTGTACCTGCTTCTGATTCTGGATATTGTCCACCAGTTAAAGAAGAGCATGTTTTTTGTTCGCCTTCCTCACAGACACTTCCAGCAGGGCAGTTGATACATGTATTATCTACCTGAGAGTATCCTTCGTCGCAAGACACAACCGTACATGTTTGACAACTTGCAGTATAATCAGAATCTGTTTCATTGTAATTACATGTCTGTTCACCGGACCCGTTTGCAATTGGGCAAACGATATCTTCTCTGAAACATTCTGTTATTGCAGAACTTGTCTTTGTTGCGGTTATACCGTTCTGAGGACACTGGAATCTGGATGTATTAACCGCAGGGCTATAATACCCGATACCAGACTCTATACAGTCATCTACTTTCTTGATTTTGTCATAGTAGTACCCGGCATCGCAACTTGTCATAGTTGGTGTTTCGCAACTTGATGCATAGATTGCAGATGTGCCTTCACCACTTGTATAGTAGCATAGATATTCACCTGTCCCGTGTAATGCTTCTGTATATGGCAGACCGTCTTTATAGCACAGACTTATACTATCTGCGATATCACTTTCTGTCTTACCGCTATTCGGGCATTCATGACGTTCTGTGTCATCTGGGTCGCTATAGAAATTCTGAGTGACAGGAGAGCAATCCGTATCAGAACCTTCTGCTAGCCAGTATCCACCACGGCAACTGTTTATAACTTTTGTATCACAGTCGCGTTGGTATACAGCATCTGCGCCAGTACCACTAGAGTAGAAACATCTCTGAGTACCTGTTCCATAAATTGCCGCATAAGGTAAGTTTCCTTTATAGCAATTCTGAACCATTGTCGCAGTATCTGTTTCTGTTAGTCCGCTGCTTGGGCACTGTGTACGGCTTGTACCTGAACCGTCACTGTAGTATCCCTTGCCAACGACTTCGCAATCTGGTGTTTCTGCACCTGCATCTGCTAAGTAATAACCCGCATCACAGATGTTTATGACTTTATCAGTACACTGTGCGGAATAATCACTTGAAGACTGATTGTATTGACAGGTCTGAGTTCCACTACCATGAGTTGCCGTATAAGTTAACTTTGTCTTATAGCACTTTGTCACAGAATCTGTTCCTCTAGGTGACAAACCTTGGTCAGGGCAGGTGTTTATACCTTCTGCATGGCCACTGTTTGTTGCAAACGAACCACCAGGACAGTAATTGTTTGCTGTACATTGGACACATTGATTACCGGTGCCAGGGTAATATGTACCTGGTTGGCATGTCGTTTTGCCTGCCGCCCATCTTACATATATTGTAGCAGGAGAAGTTGTTGTCATAGTCAATGCTTCTTCTGAAGTCTGGAATTCCCCGCTTGCGTTAACAATCTGTGTTCCACCAGTCGAAGCAGAGTAATATCCTGCTAGTTCGAACCCGGATTTAGTTGGCAATTTAGTCATTTCTGATATAGACGTTGTTGCCACAGAGTTGCTAAACCATCCAGTTGCATATTTTAGATAAACTGTGCTTGGTTCACCTGCAACATCTGAATCTGTACTGTCTAAGTTTACAGTATAGATATTAGGTGTCCATACCGCATACAGGGTAGTGTCAACACCTGTCGCAGATATATTTGTCGCGATAGATGTACCTGCATCATAGCATGGTGAACCGCCGTTTTTATCAGAGCACCATTTTGCAACAACTGTATATCCATCACGTGTCAAACCTGTTGTTGCAGGTAATTGGCAACTGCCGCTATTAAATGTGCACTTTACACTTGCTGCAACAGACCCGGTACCACCATTCTTGTCCAGAGTAATTGTATACTCATTTGCCTTACAAGATGGAGTTTCAGTGTTGTTGGATTGTACAGTGTATCCTGTTTCGCATGTCACCGCGAACGAGCATGCCGCATATGCACTTGCGCTGATACCATAAACAGTGTTTTCTTTTGCTGCAATAGAAGTAGAATTAGGTATTTCTATCTTACATTCTTTATAGCAGTCTGTGAAACTATCTGCATATTCAGATGATTCTACTTTTGAACCGCTTGGGTCAACAGGACACGCAGTTTGATCTGTGTCGTTTTCAGGACTGTAATATCCGCTTGTAACGCCACTGCACAAGAAGGCATTTGGTGTACTGTACCAATAACCGGCTTTACAACTTTTTACTTCCAGTATGCTGCATCTTTCATATTTATTAGTACCTTCTATGTAGAAGCACTTTGCTGATGCGACACCATTTTGGAATCCAGAATAAGGGTCGAATACCTTATAACATTCTGTTACATAAGTTGCACCACGTTCTGAAGTACCGCCGTCTGGGCAGGCAATAGGACCAGAACCGTCTTCTGGACAGTAAGAACCTGCAGGGCATTCATTCGGGTCACCCCATACACAAGACGGATTTGTGCTTGGGCTGTTTTCAGGAACGTAATTTGTATTACATTCGGCACGATATTGACATTCTGGATACTTAGAACCGTCGTAATACTGATTTCCTGTTGAAATGCCTTGACCATTTTCAATATCTAATGTCGGCGGGCATGTTTTATAACAGTCTGTAATATCACCAGAACCCGCTTCAGAAGTTCCACCTGCTGGGCACTCATGTTCGATACCTTCTTCACAGTAAGAACCTTCTGGGCATTCTTCTGGTTCTGTTTCATCAGAACCACCAGGGCAGTTAACGCCGTCTTGACATTTATTACATGTTGCGTTTGCTGTACCGTTACCAGATGCAACATATCCAGGATTACAATTTACATTATATGTACATGCTGGGTATGAAGAACCGTTATAGTAAACTTTTGCACTTACAACAGTTGCGGTACCGCCTGTAATAGTTTTCCCGCCACAAGTTTTATAACATCCAGTAGCCGCTGTTGAGCCTGTGTCAGAACCTGTATAGCCGGACGGACATGTTGTAGAACAGCCAGCTTGACCGATGTTTGCAAAACCTGTACCTGGACAGAATGAACCAGATGGGCAATCTACATGACTTGTTCCGTTATAATATTTTCCTGCTTGACATTGTGTTGTCTGTTGTGACCAACAAGCATACATTGTTTTTGCAGATGTGAATGTCGTCTGATATACACCACTTGTGCATCCAGAAGACTCACCCCATCCGGTAAATGCATAGCCTGTTTTTGTCAGACCGCTTGAAGGCAAATCACACAAAACGCCATGCTTGCACTTTTGTGTTGCATTTGCAGTACCAGACGAACCATTTATAGAGCCTGTACCACCATTTTTGTTAAGGGTTATGGTATATTCGTCAGGTTCACAACTTCTTCCATCTGTTGATAGATGATAGCCTGGGTTACATTCAAATGTTTCACCACCACCAGGGCATGTCGCATTAGGTACGCACGCTGCGCATCCGCTGCCAGAGATATAGTAGTTTTCATTACATTGTGTCGCTGCACAAGTTTTTGTTCCACCTTTTGTCACTGTACCTGTAACAGATGATGCGTTTGGAACATCGCTTGTTGTACAGTCTCTATAACAGATGCTATTTGTCTGAGAATTACATACATTGTATGTTCCTTTTGTAAATCCAGACACACTGCTACAAGAAACACTACAGTTCGAACATCCTGAACCATTTGGATATTGTGTCGCGCTACAACCACAAGTGCCAGCACCGTTCGTATTCGCAGAACAAGCAGACCACTGTGCAGTAAATGTAATATCTTTTGTATATGTCCATGTAATTTGTCCGGGTTGTTTAATTGTGGAACCGTCACTCCACCCAGAGAATGTATAACCTGGTTTTGAACATGTATTAGATGCAATTACATAAGAGCCACCATATTGCTGTGATGTACCACCTGGTGCATTACCACTGCCGGTACCGCAAGAGTATGATACTTCATAAGTGTTTGGAATACATGAGTTACCACTCTTTTGATAACCCGTTTCGCAAGTAAATGTCATAGAGCAGGTAGGGGCACTTGCGCTACATGTTTGCGTTACCTGATTCATTGTTCCAGTTGCGGTTTCTGAACCAAAACTGCAAGACGCAGAATGCTCTGGACAAGATGGTTTTACACAGTTAACGCTACAAGATTTTGTACATTGTGTTGGCGATGTTGCACCTGCTGGTGAAGAATAGCCAGATAAACAAGCCATGCAAGTTGTACCATTGCTATAGTAATTTGCAGATGCTGTCACGCCAGTAATTGGTTTTGTGCAATTAGTAGGAGTACAGTCAGAAACGATAGTTCCACTATATTTCTTTGTGTACGAACAACTACCAGGAGAACAAGTTCCTGTTGTTATACTGCTGCACCCAGAAGGAGTGGCTGGCGGTTGCTGTGTACCAGTTTTAGTAAATTCACCAACGCATTCATTTATAGAACTAGCACCGGAACCGTCGCGATAACCTGATGGACATTGAGAACAGGTTGTTCCGTTTGCATAATATCCAGAATTTGCCGTTACGCTTTTTACCGTTTGTTGGCAAGATGCGTTATTTGTACTACATCCGCTTTTTATAGTGCCGTCACCGGTTCCAGCAGGGTTAGAATATGCAACATAATCACATGCTGACTTTGAACAAGTATTACACTGTACTGTCGCGCAGTTAGATGGTTTCGTACAAGGAGTTTGACTGCCTGTCCATGCACGCGATTTTGTATTACTATAACAGTCTGTTATTGCGTCAGAACTTGCTGCAGAATTTGGATAACCACTTGGGCATGTACTTATACCTTGATTGCTTGAACTTGAGGTAAATGTTCCGCCTTTACAGTAAGAACCAGCAGGACATGCTGTACATGAAGTTGCGTTTGCTTTTAAATATGTCCCCGCAGAACATGTCACAGATGCCAAGACACAAGTTTCACCGGAAACAACATTGTAATCACCTTGTGATTGCCAGTATCTATCAGGACATGTACATGATGTTGATGTATTACCTGCAGAAGTTGTAGATTGCCAACCGCTGCCGCTTGGGCATTGTACACAGGCGTTCCCTACGTCTGTTCCGTTTAGGTAATAATTGGCATTACATGATGTGTATTTCTTTAAACTAGGACAGGTATAACCGTCAGCAAAAGCGTTGCCCACAAAAAATACCATGAATAAAGATGCCAAAAAACCAAGGAAATTGTGTCTTTTTCCCATATCTTCCCCTCTTTTGTATATCATCTTAGAAAAAATAGTGCATGTCGTGCAAGAGAAAAATAAAATTAAAGAAATAAAATAAAAAATACACGCAATTATGTGCGTGTTTTTTGTGGTGGGTTAGGTAGGACTTGAACCCACGACCAAAGCGTTATGAGCGCTCCGCTCTAACCAACTGAGCTACTAACCCACGGCGAGCATTATATATTTATTTTAAAATATATGCAAGCGATTTTTATTATGTACTTTATTTTTATTTCTAACTATGACAATATTATTTTTATGGTGGTAAATATATCTATCTTAAATGATGTACAGATGTCAGCGTTTAATACAATAGAACGCACTAATTCGAATGTTTTAATTTTAGGACAGGCTGGAACAGGAAAGTCTACTTTTGTAAATTATATGAAATCTGTATCAAAAAAAAGAATAGTATGTGCATGCCCGACAGCCGTTTCTGCATTAAATGTTGGTGGACAGACAATTCATTCTTTGTTTCAAATTCAACCACGTGATTTTATAATGCCGGAACTTTTGAAATTAAAAGCGAAACCGCGAAATATTTTAAACGCGGCGGACGTCTTAGTAATAGATGAAATATCTATGGTTGCACCAGATTTATTAGATGCAATAGATATTTTAGCACGAAGTGCGCGACATAATAATGCGCCTTTTGGTGGATTACAGGTTGTTGCAATTGGGGATTTGTTTCAATTGCCACCGGTTATTACGCGTGAAGCGATGGAATATTATCAGCAGGCTTATGAGCATGCTAATGCTTATTTTTTTGATAGTAATGTGTATAAACGGGCTAAATTTTTACGGTATGATTTTGATTTGGTATATCGTCAATCAGATGCGGGTTTGTTAGAGAATTTAAAAAGATTGCGTGGTAATGATTTGTCCGCATTAGAATTTTTTAATTGTTGTAAAATAGAAGATACGTCTAAAAGAGAAAATGCGGTTATAATCACACCATTCCGCGCGGTGGCAGAGCGCATAAATTCAGATAGATTGGCACAAATTAATGCACCAGAAGTTGCTTATAATGGTGAATTGACTGGTGCTTTTCAAGAACGCGATACACCCGCACCGATGAGTTTAATATTAAAAGTTGGTGCATTAGTTGTTTTTGTAAAGAACGGGGATAAGTGGCATAACGGTTCTATGGGGATTGTTAGAAATTTAGGCAGTAGAGAAATACAAGTTGAATTACTAAATTTATCTCATGATGTTGTTTCTGTAAAACCAGAAAAGTGGGCCAAGATAGAATATGTGCGTGATGAAAACGATAGATTAATTGAAAATGAAGTGGGCAGTTTTAAACAGTTTCCGTTAAATCTTGGTTATGCTATGACGATACATAAAGCACAAGGAAAAACTTTGGATGCAGTTATTGTTGATATTTCTCGTGGAGCATTTGCACATGGTCAAACTTATGTTGCTTTATCAAGAACGAGGAATGCAACCGATATGCATATATCTGTTCCTTTAAGACCGCGAGATATTATTTTTGATGCTCGGGTATTAGATTTTGTTGATGGAAATCTTTAAGCATAAATTTATAAATAGCATTACCATTTGCTTTTAATTCTTGAAAATCTATACCGTTTCCAGAAACTAAGTTTTCAACACTTGGTATTTTACCACCCTCAATAGAGTGTTTCGCAGCATTTAATAAAGCATTTCTTTCGGCAGAAAATATAATTTTACCGTCTTCTGTTAAGAATTCGTCTGTGCTATCTTCTTTTAATAAACCTTTATGGTCATGTTCTTGAAGTGATTTTATTTTTAAACGACCTGCAACAAATATATTTCTGTATGGTTTATTAAAAAAACTTGGGACAATATCAGCAGAATTTTCATAAAGATATTTAGAAAATTTATCATATTGATTCATCAAAGAGTCTTCTGCAGAAGAAAAAGATATCGTGTTAAAATTGTTTTTTATCAAAGGTGCAACGGGTCCATGTTGAATGACCAATAAATTTTTTTCTATTCCTTTTACGTCTTTTATATCATATCCAAGACGCAACAAGGTTTCATGCATTAAATGTCCAAGTTGCCAGACAGTTGTTGCACCGTGACTGTGGGCATAAAATTTTATTTTACTTATACGAAATTTTGCTTCTTTCAGAGATAATTTTTTTCCATTTGAATCGGAAATTCTGGGTAATAATAAAATATCAAATAGTTTTTTAATATAATTTGGTACAGGTTCTTTTTCTTTCATTAATTTAAGCATATTTTTATTTTGATTTTTTGCATATGCAAGATCAAAATAATTTATTTTTCTGCCTGCTTTTTTAAATAGGTTGATTCTTTCAAGCTTAGAATCAGAAGTTCCGAAATCATATATTACAGAATAAATACCGATTCCAGACACACCATTTTCTTTAAATAATCTATCTAACATTTTTGCATAAGAATTCGCACTTTTATCAGAATTTGTTAATTCACCGCCAAAAGCAACAATAACGGGTGTATCAATGGGCACAGAATCTACACGAACACAAGAAAATTCTGCTTGAATACTTGCTGGTACGCGTTTAATTAAGTGTGCATCAGTTGGTAGATATTCATATTCAATCATAGAATTTTCTCCATCATAATCGCATCTACACCGTCATAATATCTGGGGCGAATACCTATTTGCGTATATCCGTTTGTTTCATATAGGTTGCGCGCAGGGACATTATTTTCTGCAACTTCTAGAAATATTTTTTTACCCCCACGCTTTTTTACATCGTTTTCAACCAATGTCAGCATAGCGCAAGCGATACCATTTTTTCTGGCGTCAGGATGTACACCTATTGTTATTATTTCTGCTTCGTCTGCAACAACACGCCAAACGACGAACCCATTTTGGCTTGCTATAATAGCACAGCCAGATTTTTTTAAGTCTGCAAAATCAGATGCCGACCACGGCTTATTAGGAAAGCAAGATTTATGAAGTTTTTCTAGTTCTGTGTACATTTAGAATTTTGTTCTGCATAACTTGGTCTTAGATACATAGGTACAGCAGGTTGAAAATCATTTTTTTCTATTTTCGTTTTTATAACTGATAAAGCATTGTGTAAATCAAACGGTTTGTGCCCAACAGTTCTTGCCCATTCCATTTGTTTTGTTTCGATTTCGTCAATAGTCATAGTGCAGGGGGCTAAACCATTTGCTGCAACAAAAAAGTCACCTTTACCAGAATCAATAGCTACAAAAGCGTCAGGCGTAGCAGCAAGATATATTTCAAAAGCATTTACTGGTATAACAGGTATATTTAACCCCATACCAAGTCCTTTTGCATATGCAATGCCAAGTCTAATGCCCGTAAAACTGCCTGGTCCAACAACAACTCCTATTGCAGAAATGTCGGACCATTTTGCACCAGATTCTTTTAAGAAATTTTCTGTTTCGATAGGTAAGGACAAAGATTGTTTTTCTGTTTCAACTTTTTTATAAGTATCATCTAATAAAAACTCCAAATCTTTACCGGATGTATTGATTATAAGAATCATCTTTTTTACCTTGTTTTTTAAGCACGAACACCAAAGCCTATGCGTTTCGCAATAGAAGCAGATTTTCTTACAGATAAAAGTTCATCTATTTTTTGTGGGGTAAATTCAGTCTTTACGTCTTCCCCATCATGTTCAAGTAAAGAACGTCGTAAAATCGCTGTGATTTCGCGTTGTAATTCACGCACGCCTTGTTCAGAAGTATAATTTCTAATCAAATGCCGCAAAGCATCATCGCTTATTATAATATTGTTCATGTCCCAACCTGTGTCATGTGCAGCGCGTTCAATTAAATGTTCACGAGCAATTTGCACTTTTTCGTCTTCGCTATACCCAGGAATTTCTATTATTTCCATACGGTCTTTCAAAGCATTAGACATATTCAAACTATTCGCAGTTGCAATGAATAGAACGTTAGACAAATCGAAGTCAACTTCCAAATAATGGTCGCGGAAAGACTTGTTTTGTTCTGGGTCTAATATTTCCAGCAGGGCAGATTCAGGGTCGCCACGCCAGTCGCGTCCCATCTTATCAATTTCATCTAATACGATAACAGGGTTGTTCGCTTTACAACGTTTCAGTGCGTCCATAATGCGTCCCGCTTGTGCACCAATATAAGTTTTTCTGTGCCCCCTGAAATGCGCTTCATCAGAAATTCCACCTAACGAAATTCTGTGATATTTGCGACCAAGTGCCTCGGCAATAGATTTGCATAAAGAAGTCTTGCCAACACCAGGTTCCCCAACAAAGCATAATATGCTGCCTTGATTGCCACCTGTCTTTTTCATCACGGCAATATGTTCAAGTATGCGTTCTTTAACACCTTGCATACCAGAGTGTTGAGAATCTAAGACTTTTCGTGCTGTTTTTAAATCTATTGATACTTTGTCTGACTTGTTCCATGGCATGGCAAGCAATTCATCCAAATAAGTTTTCAGTAAACCGCCTTCATTAGACATTGGTGACATACTGCGCATACGTTTCCATTCAGAAAGTGCTTTTTCTTTTGCTTCTGCGGACATGCTGGAACGTTCTATGCGTTTGCGGATGTTTTCTGTATCCATTTCTTCGCTGTCTTCACCCATTTCACGCTGAATAGCACGCATCTTTTCTTGCAAAATTGCTTCACGGCGACCATTTTCCATTTGTTGATGAATACGGCGATTAATAGAATCTTCTATTTTTGCGGTTTCTGCCATCAAGTTAATTTGTTCTAATAAAATCATTAACTTTTCACGCCAAGATGGAGCCTGTAATATTTTAACTGCATCTTCTGTTTCTATACCAGTAGTTTGAATTACAGAGTCAATAAACGCAGGCAAAGGATAATTTTGTATTATTGTACGTAATTTATCAATTTTGAATTTCTTAGCGATTGATAAAACCTGTACATTTTCCGCGATTTTATCGCGTAATGCAAGTGTTTGTTCAAGAGATGCATCATCAAGCATTTCGATTGGTGTAACATTTGCAGTAAACAAACCGTCTTCTACACTAATGTCAGTTAATTTAACTGCATCTGTAGTACGAATTATTGCGTGCAAAGCACCGTCTGGCATACGCAAGACTTGTGCGATATCACCGATTGTACCGATATCATAAATGTCATCAGGTTCGCAAGGATAACCCCAACTGTGCTGAGCAGTTATAACAATTTTCTGACCTGCATTAGTTGCGGCTTCTATACAAGCAACTGACATAGGGTTATCTATATAAACAGGTACTGTTAAACCTGGGTGAACTACTAAATCTCTAAAGGGTAAAATATATTGTTTCATAGTGATTTAAATATAAGATATTTTTATAACTTTTCAAGAACTATAAAAAAATCCCCAACATCGGGGACTTTTAAAGGATTTTTTCAATACCATTAACGACGACGAGAACCAAAGCCGTTGTATTGAGCATTGTTGCTGGAACGTTTTGATAGATAACGTGCTGAAATCAAAACTAACCATTCAAAAGACAACAAACCTAAATACATTAATTTGTTTTCGATACCTGGAACCCAACCTAAAATATAAACTAATTGAGCAATGAAAGATAGATATAAGATTCCAAAAATACCCGTAAAGAATATCTTTTTAATTTTTCCAAACATATTTATTCCCTTTTTCTTAAAATTATAAAGGCTGGGTTTCTGTTGCCGGGCACCCAGCAGCCCCGCAATAGGCTAAATTGGATATAATTAACAATTGCCAACTATATCCTGTGCCGTATTAGGCAGCCATTGCAAGGCGAACATTGTCGTTCGCAGCGATTCTATCGCCATTCAGTTTTTATTTGGTCTTTTACGACACCACGTCGGATTCAGCCGATTTGCCTTTACTGCGCCTGTCGAAACTATGTCAGCCCCGTATATCTTATTGGTGGAGCTGTGGGGTACCGCCCCCCAGTCCAAAACGACTATTCCGCAACGGTTTCAGAATCATCATCGCTTTTGCGACAGCAGATATTATATAATATTTACGGTGGAAATTGCAAGTTTTTAAGTTATAATGGTTGCAAAGGTTAAACAGATGAAGTTTTTAGATAAAGCAAAGATTCATATCAAAGCAGGCGATGGTGGAAATGGCAGCGCCAGTTTTCGACGTGAAAAATATATCGAATTTGGCGGTCCAAATGGTGGTGATGGCGGTCGTGGTGGTGATATAGTTTTCAAGGCTGTGCCAAATGTAAATACTTTAATTGATTATCGCTTTAAAACAAACTTCGTTGCACAGCGTGGTGAAAACGGTATGGGCAAGATGCGCACAGGTGCATCAGGTGAGACGCTTGTTTTGCCTGTTCCTACTGGTACAGTAATTTTGTCTGAAAACGAAGAAATAGAATACGCAGATTTAAATGAAGACGGTATGGAATATTTAGCCGCACGTGGTGGAAATGGTGGTTGGGGAAATTTGCACTTTAAAAGTCCGACTAATCGTGCCCCTCGTCAAGCGAACGATGGTTTGCCAGGGGAAGAACGTACAGTAATTCTGCGACTAAAATTGATTGCGGATATTGGTTTGGTTGGCTTCCCGAATGCGGGTAAATCTACATTGTTGTCTGCGGTGACCTCTGCAAGACCTAAAATTGCAAATTATCCTTTTACAACATTAAATCCACAGTTGGGGGTAATGTATGCACATAATCGTGAATTTGTCTTGGTTGATTTACCTGGGTTAATAGAAGGTGCACATACTGGTGTCGGACTAGGTGATAGATTTTTAGGTCATGCAGAAAGAACAAAGATGATTTTGCATGTTATTGATGGGACCGAAGAAGATTGGACTGCAAGGTATGCTGCAATTCGTCATGAAATGGATTCTTATGGTGGAAATCTGATAAAAAAGCCGGAAATGGTTGTAATAAACAAGATGGATGCGATTGCACCAGAAGAATTAAAACAGCGTCTAAGTGACTTTAAAAAATCATTTGGTCGTAAAAAGAAACCTGAAATAATGGTTGTAAGTGCCGCAGGAAGGTTGGGAATAACGGAGTTAGTTTCTGCAATAGAGAAAAAATTTTTAGAGATAGAAAAAAATGAAATATAAAAATCCATTGGCAGAACACAAAACAAAAATACAGAAATGTCGTGCGTTTATTTCTGACAGAAATAGTGGCAAGAAAGCATATAAATCAGATAATACGGTTGTTCCATTAAAAGAAGTAAATGTAAATGATGTAGAATTTATCGCTGGGTTTTGGCGTGTACAAGATTATTTTGATTATAATATTCAACAAGTTCGCGATAGGAAAATAATACTTGGACAGCGTTTAGAATATAAAGAAAATACTTTTTTTGAATATTATCAAGCGACAACATTGGTATATAATTGTTATGGTCCGATATTTTTAGGTTTTGATATGGTTGCTGCAAAGTATACGACAGACAAGGGGGTATACTGGTCATATGGGAAAAGTATAGCCGAAGCGCGTGCTTTTATGGGGATTAAACTGTATGATGAATATATGGATTTGATACATTCTGTCGCTTGTAAAAACATAAGAAAGAACGAAAAAAATAAGTAGTCAAAGATTTGCTTTTTACAATTTTATCTGTTAAGATTTTTGGCATAATCACAAATAACCCATAAAGGAGAATAAAAAATGGCATTGTCATTAAAGGGTACTCAGACTGAAAAGAACTTGTTAATAGCATTTGCAGGTGAATCTCAGGCTCGTAATCGTTATAGTTTCTTTGCGTCCAAGGCAAAAGACGAAGGTTATCAGGCGATTTCAAAAATCTTTTTGGAAACTGCTGAACAGGAACGCGAACATGCTTCTCGTTTGTTTAAGTTTTTAGAAGGTGGTGATTTAGAAATCACAGCATCTTTCCCAGCAGGTAAAATCGGTACAACTTTGGAAAACTTGCAGGCCGCGGCATTTGGCGAACATGAAGAAAACACAGTAATGTATCCAAAGTTTGCACAAATTGCTGCACAAGAAGGTTTCGATTCAATCGCGGAAGTTTTGAAAAATATCGGTTATGCAGAACGCTATCACGAATCACGTTATCGTGCTTTGATTGATGCAATTGAATCTGGTACATTATTCAAACAGGACAAGATTGTTATGTGGCGTTGCACAAATTGCGGTATGTGGCACATTGGAACAGAAGCCCCAAAAGTATGCCCTGCATGCTTGCATCCACAGGGATATTTCATCAGCGAAGGCACAATATCTCGCTGTGATACGAATGAAGGTTTCTGCGAATATGCAAAAATCGATGACTAATATAAATTAGTTAATAAAAGCGGGATTTTATCCCGCTTTTTTATTGTTCTATTTTACCAGTATATAATTCTTCACCAATATAAAATTTATAAGATTCTGGTATAAAGTGGAGTAGGGCAAAATTGGGGTCTGTGGCACCAGAAAAACCGAAATTAGAATATTTATCTTGCCAATATTTATTTTTTTCATTTTGGTCGTCTATACTTTTTATTTGTCCGAACAAACGTACTGTGTATCTGGTTGTGGGATTGAAATAATATAAACAACAGTTATTGTTTTTTTCTAGTTGTTTAAATTTTGGTGAAGATTTCATAGTCAAGAAATGCAGGTCAATAGAATCTATATTCTGATTCATTCCATTCATAACATGACGTGTTTCAGGGTATTTGTCTAAACCAAAAGTACACAATTGCAAATCATCACAAGATTTTATAATATCGATAATAGATTTAATTGTTTTGTCCATTTCCTTTGACCTCCATTTCATCAAGAATATCATCCAACATACGTAAAGAACTGTTTTGACAACCGCGTCCCCGCCAAGACATTAATTCTTCGCCAGTTTGTTGGTCTGCGATAGACATATTAAAATTCCACCACCAGAAACCGTTAAAAGGACACCAGAACGGATTAAACTTTTCTCTGCGTTCACTTACTTTAACAATATAACGAGTGCCTTTTGGAATGGAAGAGGAATCTATTTCGATATTGATATCGTCTGTAATAAAATCTCTACTGGCCGTGGCTTTGCCTACAAGTACTTTTATCCCGCGCTTTTCCAGGTGTTCTTTAACACTTCGTTGCATCCCGTATCCACCGCGTGATGCATAGAATGTCTGCGATGTATCAATAGAATCAGGCTTAACATAAATACTGTTGCATGCGGATAATAAAAGCGTCAATATAAAAAACTTTATAATTAGTTCCATTTAAATACTCCGGTATCGCGTTAAAAATATTATATATAAAAACCTGCTGTAAAAAAGGATTTTTTTCTTGAAAAAATATTATTCTATAGAGACGCTAAGAGTTTACTTCCTTATATTAATTATATTGGCGCACCCAGCAGGATTCGAACCTGCAACCTTGTCCTTCGGAGGGACACGCCATATCCAGTTAGGCCATGGGTGCTACGAGGACTATTATTATGCAATACATTGTGAAAAGCAAGAATAACAAATTTTTACTTGCTGCGTCCTGGGTGTGCATGTTTCCATAACAGACGTTTGCCTAAATTATTCAAGTCGGCCATAAAACGTATCCGTTTGCGGTCAAGGGATTGATTAGTTGCGCTTTCGTATAAATCAAGTAATTCTGTAATGTCAAAACCCAATTGTTGATATTTTGTAGCCATAGCCCCAAAAGCATAACTTTTGTCTGCAATTGCTACTTCATCTAGGTCTAAAAGCGACAAAAAATTTCCGTTGTTATCAAGAATAATGTTTTTGGGGGTTATACCGCAATGATATAAACCATGTTGTTCTTTGGATGTTGTGTTCATTAGTCTGACTGCTCCACTAAAAACAAGCCCCAACATACGGTTGTTAACATCAGAAATATTTGTTTTTGCCACTTGATAAGCGTGCTTGTATTTTTGACTAAATATTATATCGGGGTTTATTTTAGACATTTTTGCAAATTGATTAAGCAATTCTCTAAATACTGCTTTGATTTTTTCTTCTGGTAACCCATAACCTATATGCTCGAATAAAGTTTTCCCGGGGATTATTTTGTATGCTTCAAAGCATTGGTTATTATAAGAATATACTTTGATTTCTGGAACCTTTATACCGTTTTCATTAAAAATACGGCTGACTTCCATATTTTTTATTGCTAAATCGCGATGATTAAATTTACAAACATATTCGCCATCATTGGTATTGGCAATAACAACACTGTTTAACGCCCCACGTACATTCGGGAAACGAACGCCATATACCTCTGCGAAGGCCTTTTTAATTACAGGTAAATAATATTCAAATTGTAAATCTTTCATAACTTTCTTCTTTAATTAGTTGTCAAATATATTTTAAGTCAACTTTTTTATTTGTCAAGAAGAAAGCATTTTTAATTTCTTTGTAATAGTGCCAGCATAAAATCGTCTAAATCACCATCAAGAACAGCGTTCGCGTCTGTTTTTTCAACGCCTGTACGAACATCTTTTACTAATTGGTAAGGGTAGAGTACATAGTTCCTTATCTGGCTGCCCCATTCAATCTTTTTCTGTGCTGCAAGTGCAGCATTTTCTTCTTCTGCACGTTTTTGTAGTTCTAGTTCATATAATTTACTGCGCAGCATTTTTATAGCCATTTCTTTATTTTGAATCTGACTGCGTTCGTTTTGGCAAGTTACCACAGTGTTAGTAGGCAAGTGAGTTATACGAACTGCACTATCTGTTTTATTAACATGCTGGCCGCCTGCGCCAGACGAACGGTATGTATCTATACGCAAGTCCTTTTCATTAATTTCTATTTCAATAGAGTCATCTACATCAGGCCAAACATCAACAGATGCAAAACTTGTTTGTCTTTTACCGTTTGCATTAAAAGGAGAGATTCTAACCAAACGGTGAACGCCTATTTCGTTTTTTAACCAACCATAAGCACGGTCACCAGAAATTCTGTATGTTATGTTTTTTATGCCTGCGGTATCACCTTCGTGTTCTTCGATTATTTCACAAGAAAACCCATGCCTTTCCGCCCATCGTGCATACATTCTGGATAGCATTTGTGCCCAATCTTGCGCTTCTGTACCACCTGCACCCGCCTGAATAAACAAAAACGCCCCATTATTATCAGCAGGGTCACTAAATAAAGTTATAAATTTTGCTTTATGAGCATCTTCGCTAAGTTTTTCTATGGCTTTTACAACGTCCGGGTCTTCTGGTGCGATTTCATATAATTCAGATAGATTTTTATATTCTGATTCTAGATTGCACAGTTCGTTTAAAGACTTTTCTAAATTAGCCTTCTTTTGCAGCAATGTACGCGCATTGTCTGGATTGTTCCATAAATCTGGGTTATTAGTTTTCTCTGTAAGAGAATTTATTTCTGTTTCAAGTTTTTCCGGGTCAAAGGAACCCCCTGACGGCAGAAATGTCGTCTGAAATTTGTGTTAAAATTTCGTTTATCATAATCATGACAGATATGGTATCAATTTATCTTGTTAAATCAACTTTTTTGTAATTAAGATTTTAAATGAACGATTGCCTTTTTTTTTGCAATATGCTAAAATTTCGTTAACGAGAGGGATTTTTATGAAAAAAGCATTCTTAATAGGTGGTTTGTTTGCTGCGATTGTATGCGTATCGGACTGTCTTGCTGTATCAGCAGGGACTGTTGGTGCATCTGATGTTTCGCGTGGTGTATCCATAAATACTGTGACAACTACAACTGGTCGTGGTTATCAAGGTTTAGCAAATGCATATAACCAAAATCAAAGAAATACTTATTATATGGTGACACAACCTGATGTTGATTCTGCTTGTCGTGAAAAGATTTATAATTGTTTGGCTGAATATTGCGGTGATGTGACTGTTGTTCCTGGGCAAAGGACTGGACGTTGTCAATATGCAACCGAAAGTGAATTATATAATTATGCTCTATTGTGTTTACAAAAAGACACATCTGTTTTATTACCACAATATAACACAAACACAAGAACGGGAACGGGTGGTTTGAATACTGCTGCTCGTTTATGCCCACCATATGTACAACAAGAGGTTATGTCATATTTATCAATGGCTAACATGGCAGACCAATTATCAAAGTCGCATTCTGACTTATGTTTACAACGTCGTCAAGAATTAGAGGCCGCTATGGCGTGCCATTCTGTTGCATTGGCGTACGGCAATGAAACGACTAGTATGTTAACCACACAATTAACAGATGCTTGTGGTGCAGGGGTGCCTGGTGGTTCTGCTGAAATGGTGACGCGCTTTGCAAACGCGGGTAATGTTGGCGCAAACATTTGGGGCTGGGCAGAAAAAATTATTAATTTAGACTTAAATCAAAAGGGTGAAGATTGGCAGGCGGCAGTAGATGCAGTTTTGGCAAGTTATACAAACAGAATGAATCTGGCTTGTGGTGACGATTTGCAGTTAAACACAGTCTCGCATACTTCATCAAGTTCTTCATCGCAACCGACGACCTTGCAGACTGTTGCTGCTTTGGCGACAGGCGTCGCATTTCCAACGGCTGCACCGAATGTAGAAAACCCATATGAAAATTGGAGTGTTTATATGGAAGTTCAATCTATGTCGGAATTGAATGATTATAATACTGCATATCAAGTAATTCAGGCTGCACTATCTAATCCATCTACAACACAGAACGCGTTTTTAACCAGTGCGCAAATGGATAATATGCAAACTGCTTATACGCGTGGTACAAAAGTATTTATTATTCGTGACAGTGCAAGATGCTTTATTATTCCTGTTGCAACAATGACAACACAAGAAACATCATTGGTTGCGCAAAGTTTTGCAAATTGTATCAGTAAATAATTTAATAAACATCATAAACAAAAACGCCCCAAAAGGGCGTTTTTTTATTTCTTTAAAATATGCCTTGTTCCGACATTTATTCCGAATAGATAGTATCTGATTTTGTTCGGGAAAATATGTTTACGCGTTATACATAAATTAAAGATTTTTAATTCTTCTATAACAAAAGGCAATTCAGGAGTATTCATTAATTCCAGTGCATTATGTTTGATTAATAAATCGTGCAGATTTTTCTGTGCTTGCAATATATCTTCAGAAGAATTTCTTTGCTTTAATTTTGTCTTGGATTTACCTAGTGCAGTTTCTGTATCAACGACATTATATACTGCGCCTGGAACAGTTGCTACGCTATCTGCCAAAACAATTGCGGTTTTTGTAAAGAACAGGTCTTGTGCGCCAAATAATTTAGGGTCGAACTTCAAATTATTTTTTAGAAGGAAATCTTTTTTATATAAATATCTCCATGCAGGATTGAATTTGTTAGCACGTGTTTTCAGAATTTTGTCTTTCATAGAAGTGCAAATTTCAATCGCTTCAAATTTAGGAAAGTTATATTCTGGCTGATTAACTTCACTACATAAAATATCGGCTTCGGTTAGTGTTGCTGCGTTTGCCATTTTCTCGAAATAATCTAAATTTACATAATCGTCATGGTCGTGAAAATGTACATATTCACCACTTGCATTTTCTAGCCCTGTATTTGATGCAACTGCTGGTCCTGCGTTTTTCTGTTGAATAATTTTAATGCGCTTATCTGCCTTTGCGTATTTTTTACATTCTGTGACAGAATTGTCCGAGCTTCCATCATCTACAATAATAATTTCTAAATTAGAATAAGTTTGATGAACCAAGTGTTCCAAGCATTTTGAAATAAATTTTTCTGCGTTATACATAGGAACGACAACAGAAATCAGTGGTTTGTTTTGCATAAAAATCCCCTTTTGTTCAAAGATTACAGGATAAATATAAAATCTTCAAGTTAAAAGGTTTTTATTCTTGTTCTAACTTGAATAAAAATTCATTTTTTGATATAATTAATCAAAATGAAAATATCCAGAAGAACGCTTTTACAAATAACCGGTGTCGGGACGGCCGTTGTCGCTTTTTTGCCGCGAATGGCATTTGCTGCGCCTAATTCTTTGCGTACTGTAAGGACGGGTGTTCAGCCAGGCAATAAAACACGTTTAGTTATAGAAACTTCGCAGCGTCCCAGTTATTCTTTATCCTATCCTGCTAATCAGATAATAATAACTTTGTCAAATACGTCTGCAAATGCGAATTTAGTGCCAGCATTAGCCTCTGGAACGATTGTGAATTCAATTACCCAGGCGCAAGTTGGTGACAAGTTGCAAATTATTGCAAATTTATCAAAGTCTGTAAGCGGAATTCCGAAAGACCAGATAATGATTTTATCTCCTAATGGTGACAATGATTATCGTTTAGTGTTGGATTTCGTGGCGGGGCAATCTGCACCAGCAGTTGCAGAGACCAGCAAACAAACGCAAAAGGCAGCACCAGCAAAGAAGTATATTGTTGTGATTGATGCGGGACATGGTGGCAAAGACCCTGGTTGCATAGGTAAAAACGGGACAAAAGAAAAGAATGTTGTTTTATCGGTTGCCAAGAAATTAAAAACGAAACTGGATGCAGCGGGTTTTCAAACTTATTTGACGCGTAGTAATGATACTTATTTAAAATTGGCACAACGCGCGTCAATCGGCGAAAAGAAGCACGCTGATTTATTCTTATCTTTACATGCAAACGCTAACCCCAGTCGTGCCATGAAGGGTTTTTCTATTTATACCTTGTCTGAAAAGGCGTCTGACGAAGAAGCACAAAAGTTGGCGGACTCTGAAAATGCGGCAGATAAGATAGAGGTCGATGGTTTTGAACAATTTTCAAAAGATATTAGAATTGCTTTGTCCGCTTTACAGCAACATGCAGTTGCCGAAATGTCTGTTGAATATGCAAATGGGTGTGCGAAACAGTTTAAAACAATGAAGATTACACAACAACCGGGGCCAGATGTAAGACACGCTCCATTTGCAGTATTGCGTTCTACTGTTCCAGGTGCGTTGTTAGAATTGGGGCATTTATCTAATGCAGAAGAAGAAAAATTGCTAAATAGTTCTGCACATCAAGATAAATTAGTAAATGCAATCGTAAAGTCTGTTAAGGCATATAATTTTGATGTATAAAACCTTCTTGCAAAATCAGACGCTTTATGTATAATTGCTCTCGCCGGAGACGTGGCAGAGTGGTTGAATGCGCGCGACTCGAAATCGTGTATACAGGCAACTGTATCAAGGGTTCAAATCCCTTCGTCTCCGCCAGATTTCTAAGATATATTTACAATGAAAACCTTTAACGAACAAGTTTATGATATTGTCGCAAAAATTCCATCTGGTCGCGTTGCGACATTTGGTCAGATTGCTAATATGATAGGTCGCCCACGCATGGCGCGGTTTGTTGGTTATGCTTCAAATAATAAGAATAGTTGGCATTTGCCGTGGCATCGCGTTGTTTTTAAAGATGGTAGTTTATGTTCCGGTTTCTTTGATGAACAATATAAACAATTAAAATCAGAAGGCGTAAAGTTTGATAAAGATAAAAAAGTTAAAATGGAACAATATCAATGGAATCCAGACAGGGATGGGGTACCACTGGACATTAAGGATTTTCCATTGGTCTTTTAATAAAAAACAGCGGTTTCCCGCCGTTTTTTATTTGGTCTTTTTTGTGTTCTTTGTTGTATTATTAAACACATCATCTTTACTTAACTTTTTAAATGTCAAATACCAATCTTTAACATCTAAGTTTTTATCTTTGTCTTCAATGCGCTTGTTCATATCAGAAGTTGTTGACGGGGCGGGGATAACAACATCGTCACCAGGTTGCCAATCTGCGGGTGTAGATACATGAAACCTGTCTGTTGTTTGCAAAGCAATCAAAACGCGCTTTATTTCATTAAAATTACGTCCTGTTGTTAACGGGTAATAAAGGATAGTTCTTATTACTCCTTGTGGGTCAATTATAAAAACGGCACGTACCGTTTTTCCGTCTGCCGCATTATGATGTATCATGCCGTATTTCTGTGCGACTTCCATATTCATATCATCTATTATAGGGAAAGTGATATTCATTCCTTTCCAGCCATGATAATCTATGTCTTTAATTGATTTTATCCACGCAAGATGCCCCGTCAAAGTACCGATAGACAATCCTATTATTTCTGTGTTTAACTTTTGAAATTCGGTCATCATAGATTGAAATGTCATAAACTCGGTTGTACAAACCGGGGTAAAGTCAGCAGGATGAGAAAACAGAATCACCCATTTGCCGGCGTAATCCGATGGAAAATTAACTTTGCCATTAGTCGTATTTGCAATAAAATCTGGTGCAGGGTCGCCAATTAAAGGCACCTGTATAGTTTCAGCCAAGAAAGAGTCGTCATTACAAAAATCACACATATTTTTCTCCTTTTTATATAGTGCTTCAGAATAGATTATATGCGTCGACCATAGATTTTATAAACAGGTAAGCATTCTTATATGATGATAAGATAATAAAAAACTTTATTCTTGATAAAATGTGCTAAGATATAAATAATAGGAGTTAAAGAAAAAAGGAATAAAATATGAAGCGTTCAGATATAGTAAGGTCTATTCAGGTACAGTTCAAACATATGCGTGTTTCAGATGCGGCTGCAATACTAGATACAGTTGCAGACCAAATGATAGAATCAGTTGCTGCTGGTGACAGAATAGAAATTCGTGGATTCGGGACGTTTCAACCGCGCGCAAGGGCGACAAAAGTTGGTTATAATCCATGCACTGGGCAACCAATGCATTTAGAAGCAAGTACGACTATATTGTTTAAACCAAGCCGCGAACTAACAAAAGAAATGAACGAGTAAAAAATGTTATTTGGTAAAAAATCTGGTATCAAGAATCGTAACCGTGAACGTTATGAACGCATTCGTCGCTTAATGTGGATTAAGTGCGAGGCGTGTGGGAGATTGGTATATTACAAAGATTATAAAACAAATCATTATATATGCCCACGTTGTGGTCGTGCTTTTATAATGACACCGAAACAAAGATTTGATTTGTTGTTTGATAATAATGAGTGGACAAAGATAAAGCTACCGACAGTATCGGACGACCCACTAAATTTTGTAGACCGTATGCCGTACAAAGAAAGATTATCTGAAGCGCGTGCGGAAACAGGTTATAATGATGCAATAACGACTGCGGATGGAATAATTGGCGGGATTCCAACTACTATTTGTATTTTAAACGGTGATTTTATGTTGGGTTCAATGGGACGTGCGGCCGGTGATGGTATCGTTGCTAGTATGGAGCACGCAATTGAATTAAAACAGCCGTTTATAATGGTGACTTGCAGTGGTGGTGCGCGTATGCAGGAAAACGTTTTGTCATTAATGCAAATGGCGCGTACAACAGTTGCGGTAAACAAATTGCATGCAAATGGAATTCCTTACATAGTATTGTTAACAGACCCAACTTTTGGTGGTGTGACTGCATCTTTTGCTATGCTCGGGGATATTCATATTGCTGAAAAGGGTGCGCGTATAGGTTTTGCGGGCAGGCGAGTAATCGAACAAAATATTCGTGAAAAACTACCTGCAAACTTCCAAACAGCAGACTATTTATACGAACACGGTATGGTTGATATGGTTGTGCCTCGTGACGAGTTAAAAGGTAAATTAGAAAAGATACTTGCTGTATTAACCAAGCAATCAAGAGAACCAAAGAATATAAACGTTATTACCCCGGCGGCAGATTCTAAAAAAGTTCGTGGTATGGGTGAAAATGACGCTTATGATAAAGTTTTACTAGCAAGAAATGAAAACCGTCCGCATTTCTTAGATTATATAAATGGAATTGTGGATGATTGGACATATCTTGCAGGGGACAGATTATTTGGTGAAGACCCCGCCATGTGTGGTGGAATAGGTTTTTGGCGTGGAATACCTGCTGTTATAATAGGACAAGAAAAGGGCAGAACAATTGAAACGCGTCAATTCCACAGATTTGGTATGCCAAATCCAGAAGGTTATCGCAAAGCCCAACGCTTAATGAGATTAGCAGAAAAATTTAAATTACCTCTGATTTCATTGTTTGATACAGCTGGTGCGTTTGCTGGGGGTGCGGCGGAAGAACGTGGTCAATCGCAAGCGGTTGCATCTTCTATTGCAACAGGGTTGGATATAAAAACACCATATGTTGCAGTAAATGTTGGTGAAGGCGGCAGCGGGGGCGCAATTGCAATAGGTACAGGCGACAGGGTATTAATGCTGGAAAATTCTATTTATTCCGTTATTGCGCCTGAATCCTGTGCAAGTATTTTATGGAAAGATAACAAATATAAAGCAGCCGCAGCAAAAGCGATGAAACTTACTGCGCGCGACATGTCAAATTTGAATGTTATCGACCAGATAATAGATGAACCTGCAGGTGGGGCACATACAGACTGGCAAACAACTATGGAATTGCTATCTACTGCGGTTGCGGAACATATTCAAGATTTACAGAAAATACCTGTGGAAGAAATGTCGCAACGACGCGCAGAAAAATTTATTGCAATGACGCGAGATGTAGAAATATATCAGCCAGAGCATAAAACAGAAGAGCACTAAAAAGAAAAATCCCCATAAAACTGGGGATTTTTTTATTATTTTCAGGCTTGCATTTGTTAAACAGTTTCTATATAATGA
This sequence comes from uncultured Pseudomonadota bacterium, assembly GCA_949298405.1. Taxonomy (GTDB): domain Bacteria; phylum Pseudomonadota; class Alphaproteobacteria; order Rs-D84; family Rs-D84; genus Enterousia. Next base: position 44,262 of record CASFWA010000004.1, on the reverse strand, counting down.
CAGACACAACCACAGCGGAGCGTTGGCAGAGTGGTAATGCAGCGGATTGCTAATCCGTGACCGTGTTATAGCGGTCCATAGGTTCGAGTCCTATACGCTCCGCCATTTTTTATTTTATCTGTTTGACACAGTAATCTTTTTTAAATATAATTATTAATATGATTTTATATAAATTTAATATTTGTTGTTGTTGCTGTTGTCGCTAAAAATATTCCTTAGCCATCTATGGCTTAATTTATAAAATTCCATAAAGATTAACAAAAAAATAAAATCACATTGAAGGGGAAAATTATGACCGTAAAACTTTTTAATACAATGTCTAGAAGAATCGAAGAATTTAAACCATTAGTAGAAGGCAAGGTCGGTTTTTACGGTTGTGGTCCAACAGTTTATCATTATGCGCACATTGGTAATCTAAGAACTATGACACATAATGATATATTAAAAAGAATGCTTTTAGAAAATGGGTATGATGTCACACATGTTATGAATATTACTGATGTGGGGCATTTAACTAGTGACGATGCAGATAGCGGTGAAGATAAAATGGAGAAGGGTGCAAATCGTGATAACAAATCTGTATGGGATATCGCAAAATTTTATACAGATGAGTTTTTGCGTGATTTTGATGATTTAAATTTGATGCGTCCGACATACATGCCACATGCAACAGATTATATAAAAGAACAAATTGAATTGGTAAAAAAACTGGAAGATTTAGGGTTTACCTATAAAATCGAAGACGACGGCATTTATTATGACACAAGTAAATTTCCTGCATATGGGCAATTAACCGGCGGCAGTGTTTCTGGTAATCGTGCGGGTGCACGTGTGGAATTTAACGACAAAAAACGCAACCCTTCTGATTTCGCATTATGGAAGTTCTCGCCAAAAGACGCAAAACGTCAAATGGAATGGGATAGTCCCTGGGGTATTGGGTTCCCTGGTTGGCATGCAGAATGCAGTGCTATGAGTATGAAATTATTAGGTGACCATTTTGATATTCACACCGGTGGTGAAGATTTGTCTAGAATTCATCACACCAATGAAATTGCGCAATCAGAACCAATAACAGGTGCCCCTTGGGTTCGTTATTGGGTACATTTTAGTTTCTTGGTTGATAAAAGCGGCGAAAAAATGAGTAAGTCAAATGGTGAGTTTTTAGGCTTAGATGCATTAAGGAAACGTGGTTATGACCCAATGGCGTATAGATATTTAATTTCGCTTGGGCATTTTCAAACACAACTTGCTTTTTCTTGGGAAGCATTAGACGCCGCAGCAGCCGGTTATAAAAACATCGTAAGACGCGTTGCTGCATTACTGCAAGAAAAAACACCTGGTGATGTAGATGAAAAGCAGTTTAAAGAATGGCATGACAAGATTCTTGATGCTGTTTCAGACAACATGAAAACCGCAGAAGCCTTGGTCTACATTCAAGAATTATTAAAAAAGTCAGAAGTAAACGCTGCAACTAAGATAAAGTTATTTGAATTTATTGATAGATTGCTGGGTTTACAATTTATTGATAGAGCAAAAAAGCAAATTGAAACCGAGTCAGAAACGGCACCCGCAGAATTACAAGAATTAGCAGAAGCACGTACAAAAGCAAAAATTGAAAAGAATTGGGCTTTGGCAGATGAATTTCGTGTCAAGATAGAATCAGCAGGCTGGTCGGTAGTTGACACAAAAGAAGGTGCGAAATTAGTAAAAAAAAGCATAAACAGGTTATATAATAACAAATAAATTTGTGTCTGAATCTATCAAACACAAATTTATATAAAAAAGTCTTGAATCTAGGGCGATTTTGGTGTATATTGCCCCCAGCAACAAGAGGAATGTTCATGAACTATCCATATATGCCAAAATCCACGGCACTTTGGCTGATTGAAAATACAGCCTTAACATTTGAACAAATCGCAGATTTCTGTGGTTTACATGAATTAGAAGTAAAAAATATTGCCGATGCAGAAACTTATAAAATCCAAGGGTTGAATCCTATTTTAAATGGGCAATTAACTCGTGAAGATATTGAAAAATGTGAAGCAGACCCTAATGCGCGTTTGACTTTACGTGAAGAAATTGTTGTTGCACAGAAGGCACAGAATAAAAAGGGTGTTGGTTATACGCCGAAACTTCATCGTCAAAATCGTCTGGGTGGTATTTTATGGATTTTAAAGAATTATCCAGAATTGTCTGACGGGCAGGTTGCGCGTTTAATGCGTAGTACAAATCCAACAGTTGCGTCTGTTCGCAACAAAACGCACAAATCTTATTCTATGATTCAAATTCAAAGTCCTATTGTTTTAGGATTGGTATCTGAATCTGCTTTGCATGATGCAGTTGCTAAGGCAAAAAAATAAACTTTTATAATAACTTAATAAATTCAAGGGTTTGTTTATGGCTAAGAAATTGGACGAAGCAACCAAGTTATTGATTGATTCATTGCCGGAAAATTTACAGAAACTTGCAACCTCTGCTATGGAGGTTGGTTATCTGTCTCAGATGGATTTTAATAATGCCACCGAAGCGGACGAAGTCCCAGCAGAAGAACAAGATGAAGTTCTAGATTTCTTTCAACAAGATTTAGGTCTGGAAATTCTGGAAACAGATAGTTTCTCGCAGGACATGGAAAAATATTATGACGACGATTCTGATGAACCACGCGATAAGACTCGTAACTTGTTGAATGCGGATGCAGAGCAAGTTGATGTTAACGAAGATGATTATGAACATTATGCAAAACAATTAGAACGCAGTCAAACTGGTAATTTAGTTCTTGGGGTTCAAGATTCTGTCCAATCTTACTTGAAACAAATCGGCACAGTACAATTATTAACCGCGGCTGGGGAAGTTGCAATTGCCCAACGAATTGAAGCCGCATCAAGATTAATGGTTTACGGTCTATGCGAAAGTCCAATGACTATAAAGGCCATGTTAGACTGGTATCAACAATTATTAAATGAAGATATTAGACTTCGCTATATCGTCAACCTGGAAGTAATGTATTCCAGTGATTCCGAACAAAAATCTTTGGCGGCATTGTCAGAAGCATTAAAATCCAAAGGCGTTGAACACGTAGACGAATTAGATGATGACGATTTAGACGACTTAGAGGAAACCACCACAACAGACGATGATGAGGAGGACGAAGATGACGAGGATGAAGATGGTATCAAAAAAGAAGATACACCTCGTGGTACATCTGGCGTTCCTATTCCAGTAATGGAAGAAGCGTTAATGCCTATGGTTATGGATTTGTTTAGTAAAATTAAACGCATATTTAATAATATGCAGAAATTGCAAGCCAAGCGCTTAGAAAATCTTTTAACTTCTTCTAAACCAGATGAAACATTAGAAAAGAAATATACAAAAATGCGCTTGGAATTGTTTGAACATGTCAGCAAGATACGTTTAAACGACGACCGTATTGCAGAAATTTTAGAACAATTAACAAAGCGCGACCAGTTGCTTATGGGGCTAGAAGGTAAGTTATTGCGGTTAGCAATGGCAAACAAAATAAAACGCGAAGATTTCTTGGAAGAATATACGGGCAACGAATTGAACCGTAATTGGGTTAAAAATTTGGCTAAGCACAAGAATCCTGCATGGGTAGCATTTGCAAAGAAACATGAAAAAGACATATTAAAGATTCAAGAAGATATTACCGCAATTGCCCAAGAAACAGGTCAACCAACTGCTGAATATAAAAAAGTAGTCGAGTTAGTTCGTCGTGGTCAAACTGAGGCTGCACGTGCTAAACGTGAAATGATAGAAGCAAACTTGCGCTTGGTTATAAAGTTTGCAAAGAAGTCCAGCAATCGTGGTCTTGGCTTAGATTTCTCTGATTTGGTTCAAGATGGCAACATCGGATTGATGAAAGCCGTTGATAAGTTTGATTATCGTTTAGGCAACAAGTTTTCAACTTATGCAACGAACTGGATTCAACAGGGGATTTCACGTAGTATTGCGGACCAAGCGCGCACAATACGTATCCCAGTTCATATGATTGACAACATACACAAGATACAGCGTGCGACAAGACAGTTTATGCACAAATACGGGCGTCAGCCTACTGCGGAAGAATTATCTAAGATAATTTATTTACCAGTAGACAAGATTCACAAGGCGATGAAAGTAAATCTGAAACCTATATCATTAGAAGCGCCTGTTGGTACAGAAGACGATAGCAGTCGTATTGAAATTATTGCTGATGAAACTGCAAAGAATCCGTTTGTATCTGCCGCACAAAAGAATTTAAGAAAGATTGTCACACAGATACTATCAGAATTAGACCCAAAAGAAGAAACTGTTTTGCGTCAACGTTTCGGTATGAGTACCAACAAAACAAGTACTTTGGAAGAGGTTGGGGAATATATCGGGGTTACGCGTGAACGTATACGCCAGATTGAACAAAAGGCTTTAAACAAATTAAAGCATCCAACGCGTGCACGTAAATTACGTAGTTTCTTAGAAGATTAACATATAAAGCCCGCTTAATTGCGGGTTTTTATTTTAACGACAAAGGATTATTAATATGAAAAACATTGTTCTTTTTTGTACGGGGCTTTCTGGTAGCGGGAAAAGTTATTTTATTAAACACTATTTGCCGCCCAATTTGTTTTATAGTTTAAAATCCGCGACCACCAGACCAATGCGAGAAGGCGAAAAAGACGGACACGATTATTATTTCCGAGACGAACAATATTTTTCTACAGAAAAATTAGCAACATTATTATGGGTAAATGAAGAATTTTGGATGCCTGGCCAGCCTAAATGGCTGTATGGGGTTCCTGAATTTGAAATATATAATAATTTAAGCAAAAATTTAGTATACGACGTAATTCAACCTAAATACATACGCCAAATGATTGATTGGTTCAAAGCCAATAAATTAAGCAGACACTATGACTTTAAGACAATTTATTTTATTCCGCCAGAAAACAACCTACAAACCATACAGAACCGCGCAAATATGCCAAACGATAAATTAGTCAGACAAAAAAACACATGTAATCCCGAAGACTTTTTGCGCGCTGATGTCGACATAGATTTTTTGGCAAAATGTAGTGCGTCAGAAACTATAATTAGTTCAAAATTATTAAAGTTCTTATCAGAACAAATAAAGACAAAATAAAAAGGCTTCATTAAAGAAGCCTTTTTATTAAATATGTCCTTTAAGGGCGACGTATATTTGCCCCAAATCTGTTTTTATTAAAGTCGCGGCTAATTTGTCAGAATTATCTGCCTGTTGTGCCCCGGCTAGAACTTTATCAAAACTGCGTACGAATTGGGCTGCCTGGGAACGAAATACTGCGTCAGACTTCAACATATCACGAACTTGTTTTTTGTCGGCTGCGGCCATCATTTTGGCTAGCCATTTAGAAAATATAGTTTTATCCCCAGCATGATATTTCTTCCAGACTACATCAGGAATTTCTGCACCGATAGCCCTAGTTAAATCAAGTGACTGTTCATGCATCTTTTCAAACATGCGTTCACTTTGTTTCAAGAAATCTTGACTACTAATGCGTCCAAAAGACGCGGCAGTCGCAGTACTTATTGCTTCCATAGGTGCAGTAGCACGTGCAACCATCATTTGCTTATTTAGCGTCTGCATAGTATTTACTGCCTTTGCATAGTCTGACATTAAATCAATCATTTGCTGACGCGATTGACCTGCTAAATCTTCTAACTTACCAGCAGAATCGGCAATAGTTGTCGTAGATTCCGATACAGTTGACTTCATTAAACTTATCTTTTCGTTTAACGAAGCTACAATTTTTTCTAAGTTTTCACCAGTTGCCATAGAAGTTTGTGATAAATCTGGCAGGGCAGAATAATATTTTTCTATAAGTTCTGATAACGGTTGTAATTGCGCGGTCGTTTCCGCAGACATTTTTATCAAATTGGCAGACTGACCTGATAGTTGAGTATGCGCCGTGTTCATTTCTATCAAGGTTTCACGCACACCCGTTGCCATCGCTTTTACTGACTCCGAGAAAGCGCCCGCTGCATTTCTTGTGTTTTCTAATGTTGTATTTGCAACACCAGAAACCGTTTTAAGTTCTGTCACAACCCCCGTTGCAAATTCTTTTATTTCATTGTTAAAGCGGTTAGTAAGAGTTGCTAGTTCTGTAGAGATGCTTCTAACAGATGCCTCTGTAGCGGTTGCGGTACTCATCAGTTTTTCTACAACATCAGCAAGTTTTCTAATTTGTTTTTCTATGGATGATTCAGCCAAACGAACTTGCCCACCAACAACATTTGCGGTATTTGTTAATGTATTCATTTGCGTTGTAAGTTGTTTCTTGGATTGCTTGCTGAAAGAATCCATTTTAGTCAAATGACTGTCTAGCAACTTATCATTTTGTCCCATCAATGTTTCATAATCTGTCGCTGCGTTTTTTACATTTTCGAATCCGTCTGCGGTTGTTTTTGCCAAATCAGTTAAACGCTGTTGCATTGTTTCATATTCTGCGTTTACTGTTTTCATTTGTTCTTCATTAGCATTAAACTGAGACTTTAATTCTTGTGATAATTTTTCACCAGATGCGACCCAAGTATCTACATGTCCTTGAATTTGTCCGATTCTATCTGTTGTATCTTGGGTAGTGGTATCAATTCTGGTCATCAAATCATTAACCGTTGCCGAAAATCTATCGGTTGCCATTTCAACATTTTGCCAATTGCTTGAATCTACAACACCACGTAAATCAGACACCGTGTTATCAAGCCTTTGAGACATTATAGCCATTTTCTTTGTTGCATCATCCGCGGAAGCCAGTAATTTTTCATTTTGTTCGCACAAAGCAGTTTTTAATTCATTTGCTGACGCTATCTGAGAGTTTAATGTAGAACTAATATTCTGAAAACTTGATTCTATTTTAGATATTTCATCTGCCAATATTGTTTGCAAAACACGTACCGCATCATGAATTTTTGCGCGTTCTGGTTTTGTCATCAACAGCAATAAAGATTCCATTACTTTCTGAGAGCGTCTAGACACAAAAAACAACACTATTAACGAAATAATCAACAGACCGCCCAATATACTACTGCCGATTATAAACATTTGCATAATATCCATATAAATCCCCCCGTATTTTCTAAATAAACATTAGAACAATTAAAAGGTCCCCGCAACAAAAGTTATGCTTTACATTCCTTATATATTCTTGCAGTTCAGAGAAATTTATACTAAAATCCCTAAAATAAAGCAAGGGTATAAATGAAAAAAGACCAATCACTTTCACCTGAACAAAACGAGGCCGCCAATCCAGCGGTAAATGTATGGGTACAGGCTAATGCAGGCACTGGTAAAACGAGTGTTTTGGTACAAAGATTACTAAGAACTTTATTTAGAACAGAAGATTTATATAATTCTGGTATATTGTGTCTTACTTATACAAATGCTGGCGCAGGTGAAATGCGCAATCGTATATTAAAGGAATTACGTAATTGGGCGATGTCGTCTGATGAAGAACTAAAAAAACTTTTAAAAGACATTTCTTTAAACAATCCGCCAAAAGATGAAGATGTCGCCCATGCCAGGGAAATTTTTTTCAAATACATAGACAATCCCGAAATATTAAAAATAAAAACTCTTCATGGCTTTTGCGAAGAAATTTTACATCGTTTCCCATTAGAAGCAGGCATATCGCCTTCGTGGTCACTGGTGTCCGACGCGAACCAACGCGTTTTGCAACAGGATGCTTTTACAAAACTAATAAATACCTCAAATGATAAATATGTAATAGATGCATTTGCACATATTGTGACCAGGATATCTGACACATACATAAACGACCTGCTACAAATATTAAGCGAACAATATAAATACTTTTTTAACCTAAACGACATTAGCAAATACCGCAAATACTTTATTGATACAACTGAATATTTTTTAGGTTTAAACAATCCTGTTCGGATAGAATTTTCAGAAGAAAAACTGAAAAACATCGTGCGTATAGCCTCTGAAGAAGTAAATAGTTCAAAAAAACCGGCAAAATATCTTATACAAATTATAAACTTAACACAAAAATACATTGATAAAACTATAAATTTTGAAGAATATAAAGAAGCGTATTTAAATGACGATGGTAGTAAAACTCAAAACGTATCAAAAAAAGAATATTTGGTTGACGAACAAGAACGCGTTTTTAGACAAAACCAGTTTTACATTGCTCAACAAATCGCAAAAGATTCTTTATCTTTGTTCGACTTATCTGCTGCTTTTGCAAAAAGGTATCAAGAATTAAAAAGGCAAAAAAATCTTTTGGATTTCGAAGATTTAATTCTTTATACGAAAAAACTGTTTTCTTCTCCGGAAAATATGGGTTGGATTTTGTCGCAATTAAACATTTCTTTGAATCAAATTTTAATAGACGAAGCCCAAGACACAAGTCCAACCCAATGGGATATCGTCCGCATGTTGTCTGGTGATTTTTTTGCAGAAGGCGACACAACAAATTTACCTAAGTCTATATTTGTGGTAGGCGACACAAAACAGTCTATTTATGGTTTTCAAGGTGCAGACCCAAAAGCGTTTGCGTCAAGCCGCGAAGAAATTTCAGAACAAATCCAGCAAAATATGAGGATTATAAAAGAAATTCCTTTGGAACAAAGTTTTAGGTCGCTTGAACCAATATTGCGTACTGTCGACTTTTTCTTTGGGAACACGGAATTGGCCGCACAAACTGGGTTCTCTAACAATGAACACAAAGTATACAGAACAGATAAAGGCGGTTTGGTAGAAATAAACAAACTAATATCAAAGAAAGAAAGTGGCCAAACAGTTGCTGATTATGTGCGTCAAATTGCCGACGACATAGAAGCGTTAATAAAAACAAAACAATTTTTACCAAAAGAAATCATGGTTTTGGTTCAAAGAAGAAAACCGATGGTTCCCCCGTTGGTAAAAGAACTAAAAAAACGCGGCATCGAAGTTGCTGGTAGTGACAGAATCATATTGCCTGACTTTCCTGCCATAAGAGACTTGCTAAACCTTGTGCGTTTTTGTTTAAACACGAACGACGATTATAGTTTATGTTGCGTATTAAAAAGTCCGATTTTCAGATTGAAAGAAGAGGATATTTTTAAAATATGCAAAATAAAAAACGGTGAAAATATTGCGCGAAAAAGCCGGAACAAAAAAGAAAATTTAATAACCGTGTTTGATGTTTTAAAGGACACGTTTCCGGAAGTTTATTCCAATCTGTCGGCTATTGTAGAAAATGCAAAAATCGCCAGTCCTTATTCTTTCTTTTCTAACCTGTTGAATAAATACGGTGTCCGTACAAGTATGATAGAAGCCCTAGGCAGCCAAATCATAGACCCATTAGAAGAGTTTATGACAATATGCTTGTCGTACGAGAGAACACAACCAGGAACTTTAAAAAACTTTTTAAAATGGTTCATTACCGGTGGCAGTGAAATAAAACGCGACATGAACGCCGCTTCTGGGGTAAGGATTGTGACTATTCACGGCAGCAAAGGGCTAGAAGCACCTGTAATATTTTTAATAGATACAATACGTATGCCAGAAACAGAAACAACTTTTCCTATTCCAAAAAAAATGCTAACAAATTCACAGCAACAGGCTGGCGAAGGTATGCCAGAGCCATGGCTTTGGACTCCAAGAAAAACAGAAGGCTGCGAAACTCAACAAGTTGCATCTGAATTATTTATGGAAACAAAACTTGCAGAATATTACAGACTTTTATATGTTGCGATGACCCGGGCGCGTGACAGATTGTACATTTATGGATATACTCCTTATAAGAATCCGCCTGAAATGGCGTGGCATACAACACTATGGAATACACTATCTTCGGTTCCAGGCGCTTACACAGAAAACGATAAAATCAGGATTACAGATGACAAATAATCTATATAAACTATTGCTTGAACAAGAACAGAAAAAATACGCCATAGAAACAGGCGCACAAATTCATAAAAAATTACAACAGATAACCATTGATAGCACCGAAAAGGGCGACCCCGAATTAATAAAAAAGATTAAAAAACACAATGAGTTATTGCCGTTTTTTAATAAAGATTCTAAGACAGAAGTACCAATAGCAGGTTATATCGATGGCAATTTCGTAAGCAGACGAATTGACCGGTTAAATATTGATAAAGAATCAAAAACGATTATTGTATTAGAATATAAAACAGATACGAACAAACAAATTAATCACGACAAGTATATTTCACAGGTTCTTGAATATAAAACTTTGTTACAAGATGCATATCCGGCATACAAAATTCAATGCTATATTTTATGGCTACATGATTTTTATTTAGAAAAATGTGATTAAAAACTTGAAAACACAATGCCAACCTGGATATAATTCACGCATGTTAACCAGTTTAAATATTTCGAACATAGTATTAATAGAAAAACTGAATTTAAGTTTCGGTTCGGGTTTAAACATTTTAACTGGTGAAACGGGCGCAGGGAAAAGTATTTTATTAGACGCATTGGCATTGGCGCTTGGCGCACGTTCCGACGCAGGCTTGGTACGTCACGGATGTGACACTGCATCAGTTGTTGCAGAATTTGATACAATTAATGAAACCTTGCATAAAATTTTAGACGAGAACGGAATTGACTACGACGATGTTTTAATTATGCGCAGGACATTGAACTCAGACGGCAAAAGTCGCGCTTGGGTAAACGATATACCTGTATCTATAAAAACGCTTAAACAAATAGGCGATGAACTTGTAGAAATACACGGCCAATTTGCAAACCATACATTATTAAATCCTGCCACACATCGTAATGCATTGGACAATTTTGCGACAGCATATGATTCTAACAATATAAAATTATTAGAAGATGTAAAAAAATCTTATGAAGAATATCACAATGCTGAAAAACGATTAAAAGAACTAAATGAAATATTGGAGAAATCTGCATCAGAACGTGATTTTCTTCAACATAATGTATCTGAATTGCAATCTTTGAATGTACGAATTGGCGAAGAAGAAGAATTATCTAACAAGCGTACAATGATGATGAACGCAGAAAAAGATGCAGCAATTCTAACAGACGCTATAAACGCATTAAATCCACGCGGCGAAAGTCTGGACGGGCAAATATTTTCTGTGGCTCATATATTGCAAAAGATAAAAACAGAACCGAATCCTTATCAAGAACAAATAGATGCACTTTATGAAACGGCGCAAACTATATCAAACATCATAAGCGAACTAAAACCGAATGAAGTTGATGTAGATAATTTAGATGCAATAGAAGAACGCCTATTTGCAATACGCGCAGCGGCGCGCAAACATAGAGTTTCCGCGGACGAATTACCACAAAAACTGGAACTAATGACAGCACAACTAAATGCGATAGACAATTCTGATGCAGAATTAAAAAAATTAAAAACAGACGTTGTACAGAAAGAGTCTATTTTTAAAGAGAATGCAAAAAAATTAACGATTTCGCGTCAAAAAGCAGCGGAAGAATTGCGTAATCGTATACTATTTGAACTGCCAGATTTAAAATTGGGGCAGGCGGATTTCAAGATAGAAATAACACCGTCAACCCCAAGTTCCACAGGTTGTGACGAAATTCTTTTTATGATTAAAACAAATCCAGGTATGCCATTTGCACCATTACACAAAGCGGCATCTGGCGGTGAATTAGCGCGTTTAATGTTAGCGATGCGCGTAGTTCTGACAAGCTGTGATTCTTCTCATACATTTATATTTGATGAGGTTGACACAGGAATTAGTGGTTCGACAGCCAGTGCGGTTGGTTTGCGTCTTAACAAACTGGCAAAGAATTCTCAGGCGTTGGTAATAACACATTCTGCACAAGTTGCCGGTTTTGCTGACAGGCATTTCAAAATAGAAAAATCTGTTGTGTCCGACAAAACTGTCACCCGCATATCTGAAACAACAGGTGAAAATAGATTAAATGAAATCGCAAGGATCATTAGCGGCGCAGAAATTACACCGGAAGCACTTGCAACAGCAAGAACGCTAATCAAGGTTTAAAACACCATCTGCAAATTCAATTGTCACAGGTTTCAGATTTTCAGATTTTCGACTAATTATTTGATTGTTTTTATCGCGAACTATTGCATAACCACGTTGCAAGACACTTTTATAACTAAGCGAATTTAACATTTGCCCCAGATGAGTTATAGATTGATTGGACAACGAGATTCTGGTCTGCAAAATATTTTGAAAGTTTCCGACAACTTCCATTTTTTGTTTTGCTGTCATTAATTTACTGTTTATTATCAAATTCATTGTTCTAGACACGTCATCCAAACGCTGAGTTTGTTCCATAACTAATTGTTTAGGGCTTTTTATGTTTATGGATTCTAATCTTGATTTCGCGTTTGTCAGTCTTGTTGTAAAATTGTTAGACAATCTATGCCATAAATTATCTAATTCTTGAATCAAAGAAAGTTTTGTTGGTACGACCATTTCTGCAGCACCAGTTGGGGTAGGTGCCCGAACATCTGCGGCGAAATCAATCAACATCCAATCCGGTTCATGCCCAACCCCGGAAACCAAAGGTATTTCGCTTGCCGCCGCAGCACGAACAACAATTTCCTCAGAAAAAGGCAAAAGGTCTTCTAATGCGCCGCCACCGCGAGCAACTATTATTACATCAACGTTTTTTGCACGATTAAAATATTCTATACCTGCTGCAACTTCTGCTGCGGCTGTTGCACCTTGTACGGTTGCTGGATACAAAAGTATTTTTACCGGAAATCTTTCGCGTAATCTGTTTTGGATGTCTTGAAAGGCTGCCCCTGTAGGACTTGTCACAATACCAATCGTCTCGGGGAAACGTGGCAAAGGTTTCTTTTTAGACGCATCAAACAAACCTTCTGCGGCAAGTTTGCGTTTTCTTTCTTCAAGCATCTTTAATATCGCGCCAACGCCTGCCATTTCTATTTCACTAACAATAATTTGATAATTGCTACGTGCTGGGTAAGTAGTAAATCGACCAGTTATAATAACTTCTAATCCATCTTCCAATTTAAACGGAATAGGGGTTCCGCGCCAAATAATTACAGATATCGCAGCATTTGAATCTTTTATTGTCATATACATATGCCCAGAAGTTGCGCGTGTTATCTGGGATAATTCACCACGAATTTTGATGCGTGGAAAAGCAGTTTCAACAACATTTTTTAATAACGCAGACGCGTCAGAAACGCTAAAAATCATATCTGGTTGTACAAAAGGTTCTGGTTTTTGCATGGCTTTTTATGATATAATATTTATTATTAGTTTAAATATGGAGTTTATATTATGAGCAAACTGGATAATTTGCAACAAATAAATACAAATGCCCCCAGGGAAACACTTGTATATCTTGCAGATGGTTTGGTCATAAAACGCCCTGTGGACACTTCTAATTCAAAGATATTAAACACATGGCTAGGCAAACAGATTCAGGCAAAAGATACATCAGATAAAGTTCTTGCCGCAAACAACAAGAATTATTTTGTGCCGCGCACACTAGAAATTTCTTCAAAAGAATATTTTGTCGTAGAAGAACGTGCAACCGGCAAACCATTATCATCATCTTTTTTTGAAACTCTTACAAAAAAGGAAGTAGATATTATTTATAAAGGGATTGCACATTTTATAAATGATATAAATCAATCAAAACAAGTTCTTACGCAGAAAGAAACTTTTGACAGTTTTACAAGTGTTGAATATCTAGGTGAAGTATCCATTCCGGTTCTTATTGATAAGTTATCAAAATATATTTCCAAGGAAGATATGCAAATTGTACAAGATGCAAAAGATTGGTTTGATGTCGCGTCTGATAATGATGCAAGTATAGTTTTTGCGCATGGTGATATGAATGAACACAACATATTCTTTAACAGAGAAACAAAAACTTTATCGATTATAGATTTTGCTGATTCAAAATATCAGAACGCGGACTACATGTTTAATGTAGATTTCGCCCGTCTTGGCTGGCTGGACATTGACAGACTTATAAAAGAATATGATGCATTACCTAAAAAACAACATGTAAACGTAAAGAACAAACCAGAAATTAAAAACATGCGAAATGCGTTATATAACTTTAAAAATTCGGCAAGTGAATTTTTGCACAATCCTAAATTAGCAACAAAAATTCGCATTGAAATAATAAAACAAGAAATAGAAAAAATAAAAAATTTATATACAAAAGTAAAAGATAATAAAGACTTTCAAAAAGGTATCTCAATTTTAAAAAAACAAAAAGAAATGAGTATTATTAATAATTTTGCCTTAACAGAAGAAAAAAATCGTTAGACAAAATAAAAAACTGCTTATTATAAGCAGTTTTTTTATTTTTCTGTTAATGGCCAACGCGGGCGCGGTGCAACAGGTTCGCGAACAATACGACCTAATTTATAATTTTCAATACCGGCCCAAGCAATCATCGCCCCATTATCCGTACACAAATTCATCGGAGGAGCAGCAAATAACATCGCATTTTCTGCCGCTAACTTTTCCATGGCCGCACGAATAGCACTATTTTTAGCCACGCCACCGGCGACTACCAAAGTTTTCGGATTGATATTTTTAACACGTACATCATTCAAAGCATTAGTTAAACGATTAATTATGCAATCAACAACAGCTGCTTGAAAAGACGCACAAAAATCATTTATAAGTTCTTCTGAATATGGGGCAGGTTGCTTATCTAAAAATGTTCTTGCTGCTGTTTTTATACCGCTAAATGAAAAATCGCATCCTGGCTTATCGCATAATGGACGCGGAAAATTAAATGCTTTTGGATTACCCATTCCTGCACGTTTATCAACAACAGGCCCACCAGGATAACCAAGCCCTAACATTTTTGCGACTTTATCAAAAGCCTCGCCAGCACTATCATCCAAGGTTTGACCAATTAATTCATATTCACCAACCCCTCGAACTAATAATATTTGACAATGTCCACCAGAAGCCAACATTAACAAATATGGGAATTCCACAGATATTGCGCCATCTTTACCATTAGCCGCAGATGCATGTAAACGTGGAACCAGGGCATGACCTTCTAAATGATTAACAGCGACTAGTGGCTTATTTGTTGATTGTGCAATACCTGTTGCAGCCATCCAGCCCACCAAAACCCCACCAATTAACCCAGGACCTGCAGTAGCTGCAACAACATCTATATCAGAAATAGTTTTTCCTGCTTTTTCTAATGTTTGTTTTATAA
This sequence comes from uncultured Pseudomonadota bacterium, assembly GCA_949298405.1. GTDB lineage: Bacteria > Pseudomonadota > Alphaproteobacteria > Rs-D84 > Rs-D84 > Enterousia. The sequence goes on along the minus strand of CASFWA010000004.1, from coordinate 29,057 downwards.
CTTCGTCTATGGCTAATATATGTGCACGCGCTGCTAATTCCGGTACAACACCACCATATTTCTGGTGTTCTGGTATTTGTGAATAAATTATATGTGAAAGAATATTTCTATCAGAATCAACTATTGCGGCACTAGTTTCATCACAAGAAGATTCGATACCCAAACACAATACAGCACGGTTGGTTCCTTTATGTGCGTCGCCTTCCAGTTGTCCCATATCTAAACGAATAATTTTTTCTTCACTCATTTTATTTTCACCAATGTTATACCCAAGTTATTGTTATTCTTTTTCTGCTTAGCGGCATAATCCATAAAATCAACATCTACAACCTTGCCAGCAGCAGAAGACGCGTGTCTTAATCTACCGTCAGGCAATAAAAAACCCATATGTGTGACCGCCAAGTCTGTACCTATTTTATCACTTTTTCCTGAATTTCCAGCAATAAATAACACTATTAAAACTTCATCTAATTTTAAATTTTTCAAGTTTTTATATGGGATGTATTCTATATTTACTGTTTCAACGGGGCAATTATAATCCATACCATGAACTTTTTTGAACCACTTTTGCTTATCAATAATCACTGTGCGGATACTTGTTTGACCATATACAGAACTAACATTTTCGACTATATCGGCATTATTTTTTAGCCAATCAGATTCTATAAAGTGATTTCTGTTAAAGAATGAGATTTGTCCGTTTTTATATCTTATTTTTGTAAGTTTTTCTTCGTTTTCGTCAGCCAGCACAGTTTCCACAAAAGTCACACAATCAAAACCATCAAATCTAATTAATGGTCCTGTATCTGGTTTTTGTTCTTCGCCCAATGGGTCAGTTAAATATGGTGTGCCAAGATATTTTTTTCCAACAGATTCATAATCTGCGCCAAAAGAACATGCAGATAAAAATAATGCTAATACAAAAACCAAACGCATATTAGTTGTTTTCTTTCAGTTGTATACCAGTATAGCATAGTGATACTGCATCTTTTACAGCCATTTCCCCAGATTCGGGCAAAGAGGCAATCTTGTCAACGCATTGTACAAGTAATTCAGAATGCTCGTCCGACGCAACTAAAATTTTCACCGCGGCAACACGTCTTTCGATATCCGCGCTACGCCATTTTTTTAAATTAGCACCTTCCAAATCCCCAGAACGCTGAGTCAAAAAGAAAACAACAACCACGAAAATCAGCACTGCGATACCAATAAAAATTTTAAGATATCTTTTTAAGAAATTCATATTTTAGCCTCCCACATAATAAAAAATTATTCACACTTAACTAACCATACATCATAATCTGCGTTTTGCACGGGGTTTTCGCCAGGTTCGTTGGCATTCATCCACCCACTAAAAATTTTACCTTCTGATTTTTTTGACATCTCAACAAAAGCAAAAAAGTTTTCTGCTTGGAAAGGGTCTGTTTGCTTACAAGTTCTTATTATCAAAGATAATTTTTCAAATTCTGCTTCTTTGCCAACGGGCAGGGTGACAGTCTGTACTTTTCCTGCCGCTTTATTCATAATACGAATGACAGCACTATTTTTATCCACATAGGCATTTGCATCTAACACAAACCCACCGACAAACAAAGAAGAAAACGCCAAAAAATTAAGAACTTTTTTCATGCTAACCATATTACAATTGCAATAAACTAATGTCAAATTATTAAATAACACTTGTTGACAAAATTGTTGACAAACTAGTTTTGTGTGCAATAATATAATCACTATGATAAAGATAAGCACAGATACATATAAAGCATTTCAACGAACAAGCAACCCCAGAATGGCGGAGAAAGACTATATAGAATGCGCCATTTTAGAAGAATTGTTCAATGACCCATATATCAGCAAACAATTTGTTTTTGCTGGGGGTGGTTCTATAACTAAATCTTATAATTTTTCACAACGTATCGGTCAAGACATTGATTTAGCATGTGCAGATTTTGAAGATTTACCAGACGAACACTCTAAAAAGCAATTAACAAACTTTAAGAAACAATTTAAAACCTTTGTTTTTGACGTATTAAAGCCAAAAGTAAATTACATCATAAACCAAGACCAGCAATTTATGATTGCTACAGACCGAGATTGGCGTGCATTAGAAAACAAAGAACAATTTTTATCTTCTCCGACTTTACATTTATTATATAAATCTGCATTCGGACCAGAAATGGGGCATTTATGCCTTGAAATCATTCCTCGTAAATATAGTGAAAATAAAATTCAACATCGTTCAGTTGTTCCGTATTCTATCAAGCAGGAAATGGGGGACATACCAACAGTACGGTACGAGCAAACATTCTGGGACAAAGTATTTGCTTTACATTCCACTGCAAAGACAGAAATGCCAAGATTAAGGAAAACATTCTCGCGTCACTACTATGACGTTGCCAGAATTGCAGACCATGTAAATTTAAACGAAACAAAAGAATTTTTATTTGATATATCGAATTATCAAACCAAATACACAACAAAAGGCATACCACCGCTGACATCTACTGCAGAAGTAGAGCTGATTCCAGAAGATGCGACATTAACGCGTCTGGGTGAAGATTATGCCAAAATATCAGAATTATTCTTAAAGAATCCTGAAAGTTGGCAAAGCATCATTCGCAATTTAATTCAACTAAACAATAATTTAAAGACACTATAAAGGAGTTAAAACATGGCAAAGTTTATATATTCCGACCCTCATTTTGACTCTGAAAGAATAATTATCAATGGCAAACGGCCATTCAATGACGTGCAAGAAATGAACAATGCATTAATTGAAAGATATAATGCAACTGTCGGCAAACAAGACATATGCTATTGGTTAGGCGATATAATGTACGGTGCAACGAAAGAAAAAGTTGCAAAAGTTCTAAGTCAAATGCACGGTCGTAAATTTCTTATCATGGGCAATCATGATAGGGGGCATTCGGAAACATGGTGGTTATCTTGTGGTTTTGAAAAAGTCTTTCCTCATCCTATATACGATGCAGAACAATACATACTATTATCTCATGAACCGCTTGAAGAATTTGGAAACAATCCACCAATTGTTAATTACCACGGTCATATACACATACAAGATTATGACTTTGAAAATCATCAACAGTGTATAAATGTATGTGTAGAAAAAACGGACTATAAGCCTGTTCCATTGGTAAATCCGTTCATTACAAAAGCACGTGAATTTTCACGTTAAAAAAACCGCAGAACCTGCGGTTTTTTTAACATAAATAATACAATGATTATTTGTTGTCTTTCTTTTCAGCAGCATTAGCAGACAAATCTTCAACGATACGTGCTTTTTTGCCTGACAATCCACGCAAGAAGAACAATTTTGCACGGCGAACCTTACCTGTACGTACCTTTTCAATTTTTTCAATTGCAGGGCTGTACAATGGGAACTTACGTTCTACACCAACACCATAAGATTCACGACGTACAGTAAAGGATGCATTATTTCCTTCGCCGCCATCACGCGCGATAACAACGCCTTCAAAAACCTGAATACGGAATTTATCACCATCTTTAATCTTTACGTGTACTTTTACTGTATCACCAGATTTAAATGCAGGGATTTTTTTATCCCCTTTCAGTTTTGCAACTTGCGCTGCTTCAATTTTTTTAATAATGCTCATTTTACTTTTCCTTTATTAAATCCGGACGACGTTGTTTTGTTATTTCGTCCGATTGTTGTTTCCGCCATCTTTCTATATTGCCGTGATGACCGGACAGCAGGACTTCTGGGACATTTCGTCCACGCCATGCCGACGGGCGGGTATATAACGGCCATTCCAGCCCCCCGATTTCGAAACTTTCATTGGCGGTTGCCTCAACGCCACCACCCAGGACATTATCCATCACACGAACAACACTGTCAACAAAAACCTGTGCGGCAATTTCGCCACCTGACAGAATGTAGTCACCAATAGATAATTCCATTATATCATATTCTTCTATAACTCGCTGGTCAATTCCTTCATAACGACCACAGAGCAGGGTATAAGTTGCATTTTTATCATTCGCAAATTCTCTGACCATATGCTGATTAAGCGTTGGTCCACGAGGTGAAAAATATATAATTTTTCCTCTGTTTTTAACAGAATCTAACGCATTACCCAGTACATCTGGTCGCATAACCATGCCGACACCGCCACCGAACTGTTCATCATCAACGCTGCCATAATTATTTATTGCAAAATCACGAATATTTATAGCATCAAAAGACCAAATACCTTTTTCCAAGGCACGACCAACCACCCCACCAGACAAGGTTCCAGGAAACATTTCAGGGAAGATAGTCAATATATTAAAATGCATAATTTAATCTCGTTCTCTTGCGCCGACATATACATCATATATGTTTCGCATTCCTTTGCGTAAAGTCGAAAATTCTCCATTTACATAAACAAAAGCACCAGAACAAGGCACCGAATGCCCATTAGCCAACGCAGTATCAATTTTGACATACGGACAAGACGAACCAACCGGGATTATTCTGCGCCCCCATTTATCCACAGGGTAGGTTAAAAATTTATCGCACACATGCACACAGCAACAATAGCGATACGCACCATGTTTTGCAACGACTGGTTCTTTCGGAACATATACATTTGATACAGTTTCCAGGACAAAGGTTTTGTACATCATCTTGATTTTTTTTACCATATCTTCGACCTCTAAAACCTTATAATTTTATTTTTCAAATCAACATCTGCACCGACGAAAGAAATCAAGTCACCGTTATCAAGTTCTAATATATCGCCACCACCATAGTTTTGAATATTGTCAACAACACCCAAAACTAAATCATTACGAACAACTTTCATACCTATTAAATCTGCTTGATAATATTCACCATCTTTTAATTCTGGTAAATCTGCGCGATCAATAAACAGTTCTATGCCACGTAACAATTCCGCAGCATTACGGTCATTTACCCCGTCTATTTTTGCTATTACAACTGTAGATTTTGGATTTAATTGACGCACAAAATGAAAAGAATTATCTGCTAATTTATCGCTATATAATTTTAAAGCTTTCAAATCCGTTGGATTTTGCGTATAAGTTTGAACACGCACCTCGCCACGAATACCTTGTGGTGCGACAATTTTTCCAACCAAGATTTTATTTAATTCTTTCATTCTGTTTATACTTAGTTAAATTGCACATCATATGCAGAACATATTTTGGGCAAATTTCCGGGTCACATTCACATATAGTTCTCTCAGAAACGAGGAAATATTTTTCCTGTTTTCTATCAAAAGCAAATTGCATTTGTCTATAAAATTCACCCATACGATAAGTCATATCGCATTTAAAAGGGACGATTTTATCGTACGGACAAAATTCTAATTTTTTATCTGCCAAATTTAATAACCTTCTACAAAACCCCGGATGTATAATTACACCCGGGTTAGTTAAAGCAAAAATTATTCAGCAACTGTTTCAGCAGAAGTTCCTTCAGCAGGTGCTTCTGCTGCAGCCTTTGCCGCTGCTTCTGCAGCCGCTTTTTCTTCAGCTATTTTAGCCAATTTTTCTTGTTTATCTTTGATTTTCATCAAAGTTTTTTCGGACTGCAAATGTTTTTTTGTTTGAACAGGAATTGGTTTCTTTTCAACCAAACCTGCATTTGCCAAGAATTTATAAACACGGTCAGAAGGCTTTGCACCTTTTGCCATCCAAGATTTAACAGCATCAACATCCAAAACAACGCGTTTTTCACTGTCTTTTGGTTGCATTGGGTCATATTTACCAACTGTGTCCAAAACATTACCAGAATTACGTGCATTACGAGAATCTGTAACCACTACATGGTAATAAGGACGTTTTTTTGCACCAAAGCGTGCCAATCTAATAACTGTTGCCATATTTTTTGCTCCTTAAATTTTTTTTATTTTCCTCCAAAAGCCACAATAAAAATCATTCATCAAGAGCGAAACTCGCCGGTTGATGTTCCACACGCATACCGCGTACTGGTGCTATATTAATGGCAATCTTTGGGATTTGCGAAGTAATTATTGTATAAAAAATAAGAAAAGTCAAATAATTTGTATATTTTAAAAATAAAAATCCCCGAAGTATCGGGGATTTTTATTTAACACCAACCGCGTAATTTCATAGCCGCTGCAACTCTTTTGATAGAGTGCATATAAGCTGCTTCACGCATAGGAACATTATATTCCTCTTTAATTTTATAAATTGCGTCAAAAGCGTTTTTCATCGCGATTTCTTCTTTCTGTTCTACTTCTTCTTCGCCCCAATAATAACCATAACGGTTTTGGACCCATTCAAAGTAAGAAACTGTCACACCACCCGCATTTGCCAAAATATCTGGTACAACGGTCACACCGTTTGCCAACAATATTTCTTCGCCTTCCAGGGTTGTAGGGCCATTTGCACCTTCAACGACCAACTTTGTCTTTATCAATGGTGCAGTATCTTTATTGATAGTATTTTCCATAGCACATGGTGATAATACATCAACATCCAAAGCCCAGAATTCTTCGGCTTTAATTTCTTTTGCACCTGGGAAGTCTTTTATACTACCTTTATTATCTGCTTTATATTTCAACAAAGCATCTATATCTAACCCGTTTTCATTAAACAAAATAGTGTTCCATTCTGCAATAGCAATAACTTTTGCCCCCATTTCACTGCTGCATTTAGCAGTAAAACTACCTACATTTCCAAAACCTTGAATTGCTATACGCGCACCTTTCATTTCTTTGCCTTGCTTTTTCAAGGCTTCAGACATTATGATAGAAATACCCAGACCTGTTGCTTTTGTACGTCCCAAAGAACCAGCCAACTCTACTGGTTTCCCTGTAAACGTACCGAAAGAAGCTTCACCAGATAGTTTAATATATTCGTCTATCATCCAGGCCATAATTTGCCCATTTGTATTTACGTCTGGTGCAGGAACATCTTTCTTTTCGCCCAGGATAGGATAGATAGCATCTACGTATCCACGACATAAACGTTCTAATTCACCCTGAGATAAAGTTTTTGGGTCAACGATTATACCGCCTTTGCCGCCACCATAAGGAATACCTGTGACAGCACATTTAAAAGTCATCCAAATAGACAGTGCAGCAACCTCATCTTTACTAACTGCCGGATGAAAACGAACACCACCCTTAGAAGGTCCTATTGCGGTGTTGTGTTGAGCACGATAACCTGTAAATACCTTTATAGAACCGTCATCCATTTTAACAGGAATCGAGACCTCGAACATACGTTGAGGATTTTTTAAAATTTCATAAACATCCGCATTCAAGCCCAACTTATCGCATGCTACCTTTACGCGTTGTTGTGCTGCCAATAACGGATTCATATTTTCATTTGCCATAATTAAGTCTCCCTTTTTGTTTAGGCATAGGATACGGTAGGACTGAAAAGCATAAAAAGCAACAGGAAAAACGCTTCGACGTTTTCTACTGGACTTTTCATTATTAAAGATATAAAATCGAGCCATAAAAATTGCGGGTGTGGTATAATGGTAGCACGTCAGCTTCCCAAGCTGAAGACGAGGGTTCGATTCCCTTCGCCCGCACCAGAAATAAAAAGAAGGGGCGATTGCCCCTTCTTTTTATTTAATTTTACTATTTGCTTTTTTAGAATCTTCTATCTGCTTTATTTGTTGTTTATATTCTTCATATTTAGCACGAATAGATTTTAATATTTTTTTATTGCCGTTATTTTTTATCGCGGACTTTTTTAATTGTTCTACTTGTCTTGCGATTATATAACTTCCGCACAATTTTGCGCTAGATTCCAAAGAAGTCAGCAAGGCAATCATATTTTCCATATTTAATTCTAGTTCTGATTTGCCTTCTTTGTATTTATTAAAACTCTGGCGTTTTTCATTCATTTTTTATTTTTCTCCGACTGGGATTTGTAATAACTGTTTAGGAAATATCAAGTCTGGATTTTCAATATTATTACGTTCCGCAATTATGCTAAATAATACACCTTTGCGTAAAAAGTTGCGTGCAATAATCCACAAGCAATCACCTTTTCTGACTGTGTAATAAGTATCGTCGTAACCCGTCATTTCTGGCATAACAAAAGTATGTCCAACCTGCGCAATAGTACGACCGTCACCGTCGTGCAAACGAATTGTTAATGTATATTTTTTACCTACTTTTAATTCACCCACATCTGCCCCCAGACCAAAATGTTTATGGTCTGAAACTTTTGCGAACCCCAGATATTTATCATTCAAAGACAAAGAAACGCGCAACCTAGGCAATGCGTCACCTGTGACGACGATACGTCCTGTATCTAAATAATCTATCTTAGAAACAACTAGATCACCGTCTGTCAGCATAGTTGGCGCTTGCAACAAAGTACTGCCATCTTTTGTCATCAATAAAGAAACAGAATTCCTATATCCGCGTGGTGAAATATAGATAAAAACATTTTCTTCTGATTTAACATCTGGGTCGACACCGATTAAAGATATTGTATAGTTGCCGGCATCAAATGCACGAGTTGGCGCATATACAAATTCACCATTTGAATCCGTACGTTCTGTTGCAACAACTTTACCGTCAATAACTATTGATATATTTTTATCTGCCAACCAACGACCTGCAACTACGATTGTTCCTTCGGGTTCTATTCTAACTATATCAAACATAGGTGAAGAAAATTCTTCTACTGCACGAACGACAGGTTCTGGCACAGGTTCTGCAACAACAACCTTTGGTGTGGCACTTGTTCGAACGAAAGCCACCCAAACAGCGACAAATATTACCAACAAAGCACAAAATATAGGGAACCAATACGCGGCCAGTCCTGTTTTGCGTTGTTGTTTATCTTGTACAATAGCAACACCATCATCATCTTTCTTAGGGGCGGGGCGTGCAAAAATATTTAAAGTTTTCAAAAAACGTCTTGCAAAATTACGGCGATTTTCCATCCAATTATTTTGCTGTGCAATTGCACTGTCTATCAATTCATCAGTAGAAACTTTAACCTTCTTGTTGTTTGCTTTGTTGCTGCTTTTTGACATACCTGTATTCTCCTAAAATTATTATAATAATTGCTTTGGACAAATTATTACAAATATAATTTCTTTGTCAACTTATTTATGGTATAATTTTATGAACTAACAGGGGAAGAAAATGAAGAGAATAGGGATTATGACAACCGGCGGCGATTGTTCCGGTTTAAACACCGTGATTCAACGTATTTATCGTGCTGCCAGCCTACGTGGGTGGCAAGTTATTGGGATTTTAGACGGCACAGATGGTTTAAGTTCCGCGCCACCACAATTTATAAAATTTGATAAAAATACGCTTCCCATAGAAAATGCCCGTTTGGCGGGAAGTTTTTTACACAATGGTCGTGCGAATGCGCTAAATTTTGAAACGGCTATTGAACGTGGCAAGGTAGAACAATTCAACAACAACCTGCGTAAATCTTTATTAGAACTAAAATTAGATGCATTGATTTTAATTGGTGGCAACGGCAGTATATCTCTTGCATGGTGCAACAAAGAAATTTATGCAGATTTACAATTAATTTGTATTCCAAAAACAATTGACATGGATATACCACTAACAGATAAAACTATTGGTTTTAATACTGCTGTACAGCAATTAACAACATTTTGTGACCAACTTATGTTAACTGCACGCAGTCATCACAGATGGTTTGTTGTACAAACCATGGGGCGTGATTGCGGGCAACTTGCACTGAATGCAGGCATTGCAATAGGAGCAAATGCAATCTTAATTCCTGAAATAAAATTTGACATAAACTCACTAATTTCTCATATAAAAGAAGCAGATTCAGATTATGGAATAATACTTGTTTCCGAAGGAATCTCTTTACGCGGTCACTCTGGACGTCCTGCGGATATGATTTCCAGAAAATTAACTGCCGCAGGAATAGTTAACAGACCTGCATTTCCAGAACACACACAAAGGGTAGGTGACACAACAGCCGCGGACAGACTTCTTGCAACAAGAATGGCGGATTGTGCAATTAAAGCAATTGCAAATAATGAAACATATGTAATGACCGCTATAAAGGATTGCAGATGTACAACCGTCGGTTTAAATGAATTCTTCAATGCTGGTGAAATAACAGACGATCCAAGAATTCCAGGTGTAAAGACATCAGATGCATACGTATCACCAGATGACCCATTATTACAAATCGCAGTAGACATGGGAATTTATATAGGTGAAACAAAATAAAAAAATCCCACCAAATGGTGGGATTTTTTAATGTTTATAATTTTATTTCTTTTCAGAAAAATCTGCATCACGCGTACCATCGTCATTAGACTTTGATTCGCCACCTTGTGCAGCCGCCGATTCCTGTGAAGCCTTGTAAACCGCTTCGCCAAGTTTCATTGCTTTTTCTGCCAATGCTTCTGTCTTATTTTTCAAAGATTCTGCGGTTGCATCAGATTTTGCCAATTCATCAGCAAGTTCTTTCTTTGCATCTTCAATGGCTTTCTTTTCATCTTCGCTGATTTTATCACCATGTTCTTTCAAAGACTTTTCTATACTGAAGATAGCAGTTTCTGCATTATTTTTTGCTTCTGCTAATTCGCGTTTTTTCTTATCTGCATCTGCATTAGCGGCCGCTTCATCAACCATACGTTTGATTTCTTCTTCGGATAGACCGCCATCAGATTTAATAGAAATCGCCTGTTCTTTACCAGTACCTTTATCTTTTGCAGACACATGAACAATACCATTAGCATCGATATCAAAAGATACTTCAATCTGTGGCATACCACGTGGAGCAGGTGCAATACCTTCCAAATTAAACTGACCAAGCAGTTTATTATCTGCTGCCATATCACGTTCACCTTGGAACACACGAATTGTAACGGCGGACTGATTATCTTCTGCGGTACTAAATACTTGTGACTTCTTAGTAGGAATTGTTGTATTACGGTCAATCAAGCGAGTAAATACCCCCCCCAATGTTTCGATACCCAAAGACAACGGTGTGACATCCAGCAACAAAACATCTTTTACATCGCCCTTCAAAACACCACCTTGAATTGCCGCCCCTAACGCAACAACTTCATCAGGGTTAACACCTTTATGAGGTTCACGCCCAAAGAATTCTTTAACTGTTTCAACTACTTTTGGCATACGTGTCTGACCACCAACCAAGATAACTTCATTAATCTGAGATTTATCTAAGCCAGCATCTTTTAACGCTTTACGACAAGGTTCGATTGTTTTCTGAATCAAATCATCAACCAAAGATTCCAACTTTGCACGTGTCAAAGATGTATTAAAGTGTTTTGGCCCAGTTGCATCTGCGGTTAAGAAAGGCAAGTTAATATCAGCAGAAGTTTTTGAAGACAATTCAATTTTTGCTTTTTCTGCCGCTTCTTTCAAACGTTGCAGTGCAAGTTTATCATTGGACAAATCGATACCTGTCTGCGCTTTAAATTCATCGATTAAGTATTTCAAAATACGAGCATCAAAGTCAGACCCACCAAGTGCAGTATCACCATTTGTAGATTTAACTTCAAAAACACCGTCTACGATTTCCAAGATAGAGATATCGAAAGTACCACCACCCAAGTCATATACAGCGATTGTACCGTTTTTATCTTTATCCAAGCCATACGCCAAAGCAGCGGCCGTAGGTTCGTTAACGATACGTAAAACATTCAAGCCCGCGATACGCCCAGCATCTTTTGTAGCCTGACGTTGAGAATCATTAAAATATGCAGGAACAGTAATAACTGCATCTGTTACTGTTTCACCAAGATAAGCTTCTGCATCTTTTTTCAATTTTGCTAAAACCATAGCAGATATCTGAGAAGGTGCATATTTTTTACCTTCCATTTCCACCCAAGCGTCACCGTTATCACCAGCGACAATTTTATAAGGAACACGTGCTGCAATTTCTTTTACAGCAGGACTATCATAGCGCAATCCCATCAAACGTTTAATTTCATAAATTGTATTTTCTGGATTTGTGACAGCCTGGTTTTTTGCGGTAATACCGACCAACTGTTCACCATTTGATGTCAGTGCAACTACAGAAGGTGTAGTACGCTGACCTTCTGAATTTTCAATAATTTTTGGTTCACTTCCATCCATGAAAGCCATGGCTGAATTAGTAGTTCCCAAATCGATACCTAATACTTTTCCCATTTGTTTCACTCCTTCAAAATCTTTTGCTAAGATAGCATATAGTGAATACTAAAAACGATTTCAAGACCACAGGAAAAAAATAACAAAAAAACTGCTCTTAAAGAGCAGTTTTTTATAAATAATAAAGCTTATTTCTTTGCACTATCTGTTGCTGGTGCAGCAACTTTTGCATTATCTGCTTCCTCTGGCATTTTACCACCGATTGTAGCAAAAGCTAATTCAGCCTGATGCAAACCTAACTGTACACCTTCTGGTAATACCAAATCGGAACCGTGAACAGAATCACCGATTGTAAGATTAGCTAAATCAATAATAACCTTTTCTGGTATTTTATCTACTAAACCACGCAAAGCAACTTTACGAACAGCAAAGTTCAAAACGCCGCCCAATTTTAAACCCTTTGAGATTTCCGCGTTGATAACTTCCACAGGGACGCTTACATTTACTGGGCTATTAACATCGATGCGTTTAAAATCAGCATGAATAACCGCATCAGAAACTGGATGATACTGAATATCCATCAACATAGCATCTTCTGTCCCATTAGAAGTTTCAATTTTAAATAATTTCGTACGCAAACTAGGTGTTTTTAACAACATGTTAAAGTCGCGACCATTCAATTCGATTGCAACAGGTGCTTTCTTCTCACCGTATATAACGGCAGGGATATTTTTGTTATTACGAATGCTACGAGCGGCCCCCTTGCCAGCAACGTTGCGAATTTCTGCTTTTAAATTAATTGCCATTTTTTAGTCCTTTTTATAAATTTTATATTTTTCGTGACCTCCAAGGGTGCCACGCAGGGCGTATTATTTACCAAAAATATTGAAAAATCAAGGTTTTTATTTGGTTGCTAATTGCAAAATTAAAAATCTGGCTCTGCCGTATATTTTATTTCTCAAAACCACCCATTCGTCGCCGGGTTCAACAAAACTAGAATTTTCCTGTTCCCATATAACTATTGCACCGATTTTTGCCTTTTTTGAAAACAATTCTAAAAATTTCTGTCCTAATTCGGTCAAAGAATATGGCGCATCAACAAACGCCACATCTATCTTATCAGCGGATTTGCTTACTGCACTAAGCGCATCTATTTTTTCAACCTTTGCTTCTGTTCCGATTTTTAATTCGGACAAATTTTTTCTAATAGTTTTTATTGATATTTCGGAAATGTCTGTAAACAAAACCTCTGAATTAGGATATCTTGATAAAAACTCTATTCCCAAGGCGCCACTACCTGCGAACACATCCCAAACATTATATTTTTCTGCTGGTTCCAAAATACCAGAAGCCAGCATATTAAACAAAGCCTCGCGCGCTCTATTTTGTGTGGGGCGTGCATCCGCGGACAGGTTTAATTTACGTCCGTGAAATCTTCCTGAAATAATTTGCAATTTAGAATTCATATTATAAAGTGTATAACATGTCGTTTATGAAGCAAGCCTTAAATTTAGCAATTCGTGCACAATCACATGGTGATGTGCCAATAGGTGCAGTAATTGTGAAAGACGGTAAAATAATTGCTCGTGGTGAGAACCAAGTACAAAAGAAGCACAATCCAACCCTACATGCAGAAATAGTCGCAATAAATAAGGCATGCAAGAAACTAAAATCCAAATTCTTAGATGGTTGTGATATATATGTAAGCCTTGAACCTTGCGCCATGTGTGCAACCGCAATATCTTTTGCAAGAATTAACAACATATATTTTGCTGCAGCCGATTTAAAGGGTGGGGGCATTTTAAACAATTCTAAAATATACGAAACAGATAAACACTTATGGAAGCCTAAAGTACATCAAATTAACGAATACGCAGACGAATCTGCACAATTTCTAAAAACGTTCTTTCAAGGACGCAGGAAAATAAAAAACGGCGAATAAAATCGCCGTTTGTTTATATTAAACTTTTCCCTGTCATATCACTAGGCTGTGGTAACCCCAATAATTTTAGCATAGTTGGTGCGATATCAGACAAGCCCCCATTGGCAACTGCTATATCCTCATTTGAAACCACAATAAAGTTTACAGGGTTAGTTGTATGTGCGGTCCAAGGAAGATTATTTTCATCATCCCACATTTTTTCCGCATTACCATGGTCTGCCGTAATCAACACAATACCCCCCAGTTCCAAGACTGCTGGTACCAAGCGCGACAATTGCAAATCTAAAAATTCCATAGCACGAATAGCGGCAGTTTCATTACCAGTATGACCGACCATATCACCATTTGCATAGTTTAAAATAACAACATCAAACTTTGATAATTCTGGCAATAAAGCATCCGTTATTTCACGTGCCGACATTTCTGGTTTCAAGTCAAATGTAGCGACAGCAGGGGAATCAATTAAAATCTTTTTTTCACCTGGTAAATCTATATTGCGTTCCGCATCAAAGAAATATGTAACATGATTATATTTCTCTGTTTCTGCAATACGCAATTGTGTTTTCCCATTTTTAGCCAAAACATCCCCCAAAGTGTTTTCAACAGGAATGTCTGGTAACAGAGCAGGGCAAATCTCATTTAAACCCTCGCCATATTGCGAAAAACATAATATATGCGCATTAGTTTTAAGAATTGCACGCACTATTTGACGTGCTCTATCGCTACGATAATTACCAAACAAGAAACCATCTTTTTCTGTAATAGGCATATCACCAGATATTACAGTAGGTTTAATAAACTCATCAGTTTCACCACGTTCATAAGCATCTTTTAAAGCGTTATCAATTGTAGAAGCAGTATATTCTGATTTTGCATTTGCAATTGCGTTAAACGCAAGTTCCGTACGGTCTAAATTCTGATTTCTGTCCATAGCATAATAACGCCCAGATAAAGTACCAAAGAAAGCTTGACCTAATGAAATGTATTCTTTCAATTGTTTTTTTATTAGTTTTATATATTCTGGGGCAGATTGAGGCAAAGTATCACGCCCATCTGCAATAAAATGAATACATAATTTCAACCCAGATTTTAAAACATACAATGCGATTGTCATCATATCGTTAATGTCTGCATGTACACGCCCATCAGACATTAAACCCGCAAGATGAACTATTCCGCCGTCTTTTTTCACAGAATCTATAAAGTTCTGCAAAGGTTTATTTGTACTCCAATCTTCTATTTGGAATCTGCGTAAAAATTGATTTACGACACGACCAGAACCTATTGTAATATGTCCCACTTCCGAATTTCCCATTGTGCCTTCTGGTAATCCCACAGCTGGTCCGCTTGCACTTAATTCTGAACGAGGATATTTTTCCATCAATGATTGAAAGAAAGGCATATTAGCCTCTGCTACTGCATTATGATTATTATCGGCGTTAATTCCAACTCCGTCCATTATACACAAAACTAACGGTTTCTTCATTTTTCCCCCAATTTTTTATTTCAGCCCATCAAGAGTATCATAAGGCTTTTTTGATTGCAAAACAAAAAGAAAAATTGTATAAATGTTATGTATATAGGAAGTATTTCATAAGAAAAAAAGAGATAAAAAATGAGTGGAAAACCTTTTACCCCGACTGCGGTTGACGAACACATTGGTCAGCGCGTTCAATTGCGTCGTGTAATGATGGGTTTGTCGCAAAAAGATTTAGCCAAAATATGTGGGGTTACATTTCAGCAGATACAAAAATATGAAAGTGCAGGGAACAGAATATCTGCATCCAGATTATTTGAACTAAGCACCGCACTTGAAACACCTGTATCATTCTTTTTTTCGGGGCTTCCTGGCAACATGCCAGAACCTAATCGCACAGGGAAAATAGCACGTGTATCAGAGCAAAAAAATGATGACCCACTATCAAAGAACGAGTCTTTACAATTAATAAATCTTTATTGGAAATTACCGAATGACGAACAAAGAAAGATTGTAATGAAAATGTTAAAGACATTAAACGGTGTAGAATAAAAAGCGCTATAAAAATAGCGCTTTTTTTTAATTTCCTTTCACACAATTAGCATATTCTTCTGGATCAACACTTAACCAACATTGGTTTTCTATTTCTACGGTATTTTTCGTTTGTCCATCTCCATATTGCATATCTGTTTTAGAATAAGCTTTAGCTGTTCGACAGCTACTAGTTTTTGTATCAAAATACTGACCCATTTCACAATGCATACACACACCATTATTTCTACTTGCACCACCTCTTACACCTTCGTCACATTCTACACAAGATGTATCACCAGAAGCAGGAAATGCCTTTCCTGGTTCAGAACAAAAATATTTTACACAACCTTCTTCTGTTTCCTCCAAAGTATGTATAGCACTGTCATAACTTTCACGAGGAAAATTTGCACAGAAAGTCATATTTTGAGTAGCACAAGCATCTGGATTTATCTGCACACAATCCGTTCCTGTGTCGTTTGCTGTATAACCTGAAGCACACAATAACTTTTGTTGCCCCACAGCAACATCAACAGAATTTACATAAGAGTCTATACTTTTCCAATTATTTCTTCCACAACATATTTTCACAGGTGCAGCAACAACACCATGATTTAAATATCTTATAACCCCCAAAACAACGTCACATTCTGGATCTGTTCCCCATTGATTAAAGCCAGTAACTTCTTGTTCTTTTTGATCTGCATCACCACCAGATGTTTTTAAACTAATTCCCCCGAACTTTCCACTATCCGCAGTACTATAAATAGTCTCATCACAAGTTAATGGTGTACTTGTTTGCGCTATACAATTCTGACCGCTGTATCCACTTTCGCACAACCAAGCACATTTATCATAAGAAAAACCGGTCGGCCAATAATACATTGTCCAAGTTTTTTTCTTTTTTCTTTTATTTGCACATTGGACTTGATACGGGCAGAAATAACCGCCATGTTCTACTATGGTATTAGCAACTATACCAACCACCCCCCATTCATCACTAAAAGTTCCATGCATACCACCTTTACCAATACCACCAGCAATAATGAAATCCCCTGCAGAACCATTAGCATTCTGACTACCATCATATCCCCACGCCCCCCATACAGCGGTATTAAGATTAATAGCCTCTGCGGGCGTTCCTAATAACAAACCTACTAAAATATAAATTAAAGATATTTTTTTTCTCATAATTTCACAACCTTAATTATTAGGTGACACATAACAAACACCATTTTCATAATATCCATTGCCTAACAAAGAACATTTTGATTTATACCAGTTATCAGTAAAAGAACACTCATCTTTTGATAAATCATAGGATGCAACAGGTTCTTTATCCGTTTCATTATAATCCAAACAAGCAATCATGGTTGAGTTTTCTACACATCTTCCCCATGTTGTATTATCTGTACTGCCACCATAAACAGAACTATAAAACGCCTTTAACAAATTACCTTCTGTATTATCTGCATCCAGCCAATAACCATCCAATTCTTCACAGATATCCATCATCATATAATCCATTTCTTCTACAACATCAGCGATTATACGTTCTATTTGTTGTTGTGTTTGCGCAGGCAAAGTGCTAAATGAATTTTCTTGACCCGGTATACCACAATTATCTATAGCAAATTGTTTTATATTCGCTGCCAACGAAGCGGTTAAATTACTACTAGCCGCGTCATTAATAGTTCCAGGATTTTTAGTTCTGCATTTCCATGGGAACCCTTGTGTTCCGCTTGTTGGCGTGCACAAATCTTGAACATAACTATTGACGGCAGTTTCGCATCCTTCTGTCACACGAACAGTATCAACCGTATCAACAAAAGCCAACAAAGCAGTCAAACCACACATCTGATTAGCATTTAACCCACTTACATTATTACCGACAGTCAATCTGCCATTGCCATCGAATTCACAGCCTTCGGTATCACCATACAAGGATGCACACGCTACAACCTGGTCTTGGCACATTTCTTTTGCAGCATATGCACTGATAGCACCAGAATACTGGGATGTAGTCGTATCAAAATCTTTTAGTGCGTTAGTCTGCGTATCATAACATTCTGCCATTGTACTGACGCAGGACATTTTTACTTCTTCTATTTTTTCATCTTGTGCCTGAGCAATTTCAATCAAAGCCTGGCGTTTAAATTCTTCCCAAACAATATCAGATATATCACGACAAGTATCTAGTGCAGTTTCTGCGAACATACGTTTAGAATCTAAGTAAGAATTAAACTGTGCATTCTGCCCCAAGACATCATCTGACGCACCGTCCAAAGTTATCAAATTCTGCAACTGGAATAGACGCGGTGAATAAATTGCATCACCTGTACTTTGATTAATATAAGCACCGGTATAATCCAAACATTTCTTATAATTTGCACCGCACGCAACCTCAGTTGTCAAAGCATTCTTTACTTTTGTAATACATTCATTAACATCAGCAGAATTGTGTGAGCGATATTCTTCTAAACGCGCTTCACGCAAATATTTTTCCGCAGTACGAACGGTTTGTTGCAGACTTTCTTTCTGAGAATTTATTTTCTTCTCATATGTATTACAATCCTGAGTAATTAATATTGCATACGCGCTTTTTGCCATACTCAAAACCGCGTTATTTTCACAAGAATCTGCTATTAACTGCAAACATTGTTTATGTGCTTGGTTATAAAGTTCCAGACCTTCCAAAGAAGCCAAATCAACACCGCCAGAATTATCAAATATTGAATTAGAATTACCACTCCAAACATCATCTAAATCCGTAGAAAAATCCAAAGACAAAATACCCAACGATGTTCCACTATTATAACTACTAGAAGCACTTTTATTACCTGACAACAAGTCACCAATTTCTTCAAGCATCGACGCAGCAGCACTAGTATCATTTTTAATAGCATTTTCACCTTCTGTTGCGCTGTACATTGCGGCAACTTCTTCTGCGGTTTTATCTACTGCATTAAGGTTGTTATCTTCAAATCTTGCCAAAAGATTTACAGCCTCGTTCAAAGCGTCTTCGATATCCCGAAATTCTGTATATTTAGAACTACAAAAACATCTGCGGTAAGTATCATTAGCATTTGCACAAAACTGATCCATACATGTTGCATATGCTTCACGACATGTGGCATAACCACCACCAATTTTTGAAATATCATCAAAAACCGCTGTTGCACGTGCCATAGATGAACGCGATGCCCCTACAACAGCAGACGCCGCCGCTGCACGTGCTGTATTATTAGCAGTTGCGCTTCTAACAACATTTGAAGACGCAGCACGTGATGTTGTCGAACCATTTGAAACAGTACTCTGTCTAACCGCACTACGCCCAGAATTAACAACATTCTGACTTGTTGGCACTGACGCACTTCTGGCAACTGTTGCGGAAGGTCTTTGTGTTGCACTACGCGAAACCGTATTAGAAGCAGACCTGCTGCTTGAAATCGTATTAGCCGCCCCATTGTTTGAAACACTTACAATATCTTTACCACTGGCACGTTGTGGTGCAACGTTAGTTGTCGCGACAGTATTCTGAACCGTCCCAGAGCGAGGATTAGGTGCTTGGGCAGAAAAACCACTACTTGCAAAACAGCAAATAGCCAAAACACATAAAGAAGTTTTACAAAAATTCGCGATATGTACGTTCAAAATATTATTCTCTCTTGCTATATTTTATCACGTTTCCCACAAATTAATCAACACAGAATTTATTCGATACAACAATTTACTGCATTTTTTACCCAATCGCCCAAACGCCTTACTGCGGACTTGGACTCTTTAAGTTCTTGTTTATTGATATTCTCTTGTTTTTCTGCTTTTTTTGCGGTTTTAGACGCAGCAGCAACATTACATTGGAACTTTTCTAGCATAGCCTTGTCATAAACATCTGAGGCAACTTTTTTCACTCCGGTCAAATCAATCAAGTCCATATTCAAGCCCCAGAACAAAGAATACAATTCATAAGACTTATTAAATAAATCATAAGCGTCTTTTGTATTACCTGCGGACAATGCCTTTGTACCAACTTCCATAACTCTCATGGACGCCGCCAATAAATGTTTAGATATGCACCATACTTCACCATTTTCTGCGGTAGATTTTTTTACGATTCGTTCCATTAATTCTTTTCGCATATCACGGACAGTATTTATCAAGTCGTAAAAACCTGTTTTCTGAGTTTTAGCACCACTAAAGAAAAAATGTTCTTCCAAAGAAATTAAATTCATCAATGCAATAGACAAGTCTTGGTCAGAAGACAAATCCAAAGGATTTACCTTTTTAGACGCATCAACTTTCTCAATCATTTCTTCCATTGACATTTTTTTATTTTTTGCAGTTTTCATCACTAAAACCTCTTATTTTGTAATTAACCAGAAAATAGCAGTTGCTATAAACAAGAAGAACAAAGGCACAATAACCTTTTGAAATGCAAATTTTGCATGACCTCCATTTTCGCGTTTTATTTTTATATACCAACGTGCCCCCAAATAGAAAGCAATTGTTCCAACTATGGTTCCCAACAAGAACTTATCAATTCCCCACAAAGTATTTGCACCGAAAACGACTCCTGGCAACAAATAAATCATTCCAAGCAGAGCATAATAGAACATAAAAGGAACCACTATCTGCCAAAAAGCACTTTTTACACCATGCTTTTTCAGCCACCCAGCAGTCCAAAAGAACAAGGACAAAGTCAAACCACCCGCCCATATTCCAGTAATAACATCATCAACACCCAGCAAGCGCGCACCTTCTAACCCCGCACCAACTGCAACTGTACATACAGGACATACTGCCATAGCCGCTGGCACCAAGAAAACCGCTGCTACAACTGCACACAAGAATAACAAAACTGTTTTTTTCATTATCAAAAACCTTCCTTATAATTAACTTTTATTAAATCGTACAAAAATACCTATATGTCGGTCAATATGATTTTATCACACCCCTCATATGTGCACTACGCGCACGCGGATTTACATTCAATTCTTCATCTGTTGGCACTTCTGTCTTTACACTTTTAAATCTGGCTTCTTCGACTATCGGCAGGTGCGGGTCACCAACAGGCGAAGTCCATTTTCTAAAAGTATTTTTAACAACTCTATCTTCCAAAGAATGAAAGGTCACACATATACATTTTCCACCAACTTTTAGTAAATCAGGGACCGAATTTAAGGCTCTTTCCAACTCACCCATTTCATCATTTACTGCGATTCTTAAAGCCTGAAATACCGGCGCAACATCTTTTGGGTTATATATCAAATTTTTCAATTCTAATGTAGTTTTGGGGCTTTCATTTTTCAAAACATTTGCCAAAAGTCCTGCTTTTTTTACATCTCCATAATTACGCAAAATTTTTGCTAAATCTTGTACTGACGAATTTTCGATTAAATCTGCTGCGGATTCTCCTGTTTCTGACATTCTCATATCTAATGGGCCATCTTCACGGAAAGAAAACCCACGTTCAGGAATATCTATTTGCATAGAAGAAATACCTAAATCAAAAACAATCGCATCAAATTGTTCTGTTAATTCTGATATATTTGAAAAAGGCTTTGGTATCAAATTAAATTTTCCAGGGAATTCTTTTTTTAAGTTCTCTGCATCTGGAATTACATTAGGGTCCCTATCAAATGCGACGACTTCTGCGCCAGATTCTAAAAAAGCACGTGAATAACCACCTGCGCCAAAAGTAGCATCAACAATCTTTTTTCCTTGGATATCACCCAAAGCATTTATAACTGCGTTTAATAAGACAGGTATATGTTTCATATTATTCTATTCCAACACGAATTCCCAAGTTAACAAAATCATTTGCGGTTGTTGCACCTAATTCCACGCCGCCTTTTAAAGCCATCGCGGCAACTTTATCACCCGTATGTAAATTAAGCACAACTTTTGTAAGCCCAGGCTTCAAAGCAGCCAAAGCCTTTTTAACATTTTGCAATACTGACTGGTCATATATATCCAATGTAATTTTATTTGCTATCTTTGCGACCCATTGTGTTAACGGAGTAATAGAATCAACAAAAACAGAAACCCTATCATCACGATTAGAAGATTTACCAGAAATCAAAACGACTGTTTCTTTGGATAAAATTTGCGCAAATTCTGCTGCTGCATCACCGAACGCAACTGCATCAATATTACCATGACTATCAGACGCACTTATAGTAATCATATCCTTACCAGTCTTGGTTCTGCGTCTGGAAAACGAATTAACATTAGCGGCAATATGTACAGGTTTTCTATCACCAACACTTTCCAAAGTCGCGCTTGTTGTAAGTTTTGCGCGCGCTATCAAGTGCTTGTATTGATCCAAAGGATGTGCAGAAATATAGAATCCAAGTGCAGACAGTTCATTTTCTAATCTCTGTCCAAAAGTCCAGGGTGTAGTATTAGGTAAATTCTTTTTAAGTCTATCTTCTGCAACATCATCTTCTACTGTATTTGCAAATAACGACAAAGTATTACCACTATCTTTTGATTTTGATGCATAAGATAATATAGCATCCGCATTCATAAATATAGCTGCGCGGTTTGGTTCCAAAGAATCCAAGACCCCAACTTTTGCGAACGCTTCTAAAATTCTTTTATTCATAATTGACGCGCAACGTTTTGCAAAATCAGTTAAATTCTTAAATTTACCATTTGCGTTTCTTTCTGCGACTATCGCATCTGTTGCGACAGTTCCGACACCTTTAATTGCGGCCAATCCATATATAATTTTACCGTCTCGCACAGTAAACAAAGATTCGCTCAGGTTTATATCTGGCGCAATAATTTGAATTCCAAAGTTAGTTTTTGCGTCATCTACAAATAAAGACAATTGGTCTGTATCATTTAAATTACTAGACATAGATGCAGCAATAAATTCTGGGGTATAGTTAGCTTTCAAATAAGCGCATTGATTTGCAACGATAGAATAGGCGATAGCATGCGATTTATTAAACGCATATTTTGCAAATTCCTTGAACTTTTCCCAAAGTTCTTTTGCTTCTTCTCGGTTCAAAGTTTGTTCTTTTTCGCACCCTTCATAGAATTTGCCTTCTAACTCATCCAACATCTTGGCGATTTTTTTACCCATCGCCTTACGCACGTTATCTGATTGCCCGCGAGTAAACCCAGCCAAAGCACGCGTCAACTGCATAACCTGTTCTTGGTAAACAATAATACCATAAGTTTCTTTTAATATAGGTTCTGCGCGCGGGTGCACATACTCAACTTTTTCTTCGCCATGCATACGCGCAATAAATTGTGGAATAAATGCAATAGGCCCTGGGCGATTTAATGCATTTAACGCGGAAATTTCCAAGAAACTTGTTGGGTGCATTTTACGCAAAGTCTGCTGTACGAACGGGGCATCGAATTGGAATATACCTTCTGTCATACCAGACTGCCAAAGTTTCATAGTTTTTTCATCATCCGTTGGTATTTTATCCAGATCAACATTTATACCACGTGTTTGTTGGATTAATTTCAACGCATATTTCAAAACTGCTAATGTTTCCAAGCCCAAGAAATCGAACTTAATCAAACCTGCGGACTCTAAATAATGGCCGTCAAATTGACAAGAAGGCAATTGGTTGGCTGGATCACGATAAACGGGCGCAATTTTTGTAGTAGGGCGGTCACCGATAACAACCCCGCAAGCATGCTGACCAAGGTTTCGCAAAGAGCCTTCTAAGTCTTCCGCGACACGAACTACTTTATCCATATCTTCATCATTCTTCAAAATTTCTTGAATTTCTGGTGAAGAATCCACTGCAACTTTTAAAGTTTTTGCATCTTGTGGAATTAATTTAGACAATCTATCAGATTTAGAGTAGGGTATCCCATAAACACGCCCAATATCACGAATTGCGCCACGTGCTTGCAGACTGCCAAAAGTAATGATACGACAAACAGAGTCATGACCATACTTATCACAAATATACGCCAAAACGCGTTCAATACCTGTTGGTTCAAAGTCAACATCAAAATCGGGCATTGAAATACGGTCAGGATTTAAGAATCGTTCAAAAAGCAATCCATATTTTAACGGGTTAACATGGGTAATTCCCAGTGCCCACGCAACGATAGACCCAGCACCCGAACCACGACCAGGTCCTGTTAAAATATCATTTTTCCTGCACCAATCAATATAGTCCGCAACGATTAAGAAATAACCAGGAAATCCCATATTGATAATAACGCCTAATTCAAACTCTGCTTGTTCATAATAAGGCTTGGTATCTGTTATTCCATGTTGCGCCAAATTCTTTGCAAGCCCGGTCATTGTATGGTCGCGCAACATCTGACATTCTTGTTCTAAATCGTCACCGAAACGTGGCAGCAAGGGTTTTTCGTGAACGTTTACAAAGAATCCGCAACGTTGTGATATTATAACAGTATTTTCGATTGCTTCTGGCAAATCAGAAAACAGTTCTGCCATTTCGTCTGGCGATTTAAAATATTGTTCTGATGACTTGCGTGGTCTATCTGGGTCAATTACTTTTGTTTGCCCTAAAACGCAGCTAAGCGCATCTTCTGATTCGTAATCACTATTTGCCGCAAAAGAAACATCATTTGTTGCAACGATTGGTATATTTAATTCTTGCGCAATATTAAGGAATTCTGGTTCTGTTTTAATTTCATCTTCCAAGCCATGCCGTTGAATTTCAATATAAAATTTATCGCCAAAAATATCTAAAAATCTTTTAGCATAAGAACGGGCCTGATCATTTTGCGCATTTAATATCGCCATACCGATAGGCCCTGTTTGTGCACCAGACAAGCAAATCAAACCGTTTTTATGAGATTCTAATTCCTCAAAAGTGATATAAGGCCCCAAGTGATGATTATCTTCGCGCATATACATTATACGATTTAATTCACATAAGTTCAAATAACCTTCGTGATTTTGAGCCAATAACACTATACGCGACAAAGACCCCGCACGCAAAATTTTAGGGTCTGCGGTATGATGATTCAAAGATATTTCGATACCGATTATAGGTTGTACTTTATTTTTCGGCATAACATCAGAAAACTCTGCACAACCAGACATCAAATTCGTATCTGTCAACGCACAAGCAGTCATACCCAAGTTCTTGCATAAATCTGGGATATCCTTTACTTTCAGCGTACTTGCGCCTATTGAAAACCTAGAATGCGTACGAAGATGAACAAATTGATTTTCCATGCCGAAACGATAGCAAAAAAGCCATACCCCCCGCAACCATATATTTAAAAATTTTAGGATTTTTTTATTGACACAAAATTACAAAACTCCAACAAAAAACGGGGTATAAATCCCCGTTTTATTTTAGTGTAATTTACCGCAACAATGCTTGTACTTTAATCCAGACCCACATGGACAAGGTGCATTTCTACGTGCTTCACCTGCCTGATTCAGTTCTGCATCATGTTGTGCGCGTTCTTTTTCTGTTGCTGCAACATCTTCACGTGTCAATTCCATTCTTGAAATATAAGAAACAGACATCAACTTAAAGTTATTAATCGTATTCTTAAATAACTCTAATGCTTCGCGCTTATACTCATACAAAGGATTTTTCTGTGCATATCCGCGCAATCCGATAGCCGTTTGCAAATAATCCATTTGTTGCAGATGACGTTTCCAAACAGCATCCAAAGCCCCCAGCATCATCTGACGCGAAGCCATTTGCATTAATTCAGGGCCATATTTTTCTGCTTGATGATTATAACGACGCATAGCCAAATTGAATAAAGTTTCATAAGCCTTGCGTTCTGTTATAGTTTCATCTGTTTTCCATTTTTCTATATCTGTGATATCCAAAGCAAATACACGCAACATAATATCGTGAATTCCTTGGGTATTCCAATCCATAGGATGAGATTTTTCTGGGATATTATTTTCACAGATGATTTCGACAACATCACCAATCATTTCTTTTGCCAGTGGTGAAAGGTCTTCTGATACCATTAAATCATCACGTTGCTTATAGACGACCCCACGTTGTTCATTCATAACATCGTCATATTTTAATAACTCTTTACGAGATTCAAAATATCTTGCTTCAACGCGCTTCTGTGCTTTTTCCAACGCTTTTGTAATCCAAGGGTGTGTAATTGCTTCACCTGTCTTCAAACCCAGTGTTGTCAGCATACCGTTTAACCGAGCCGCACCAAATATGCGCATTAAATCGTCATCTAACGCCAAGAAGAACTTAGAATCCCCTGGGTCACCCTGACGACCACTACGCCCACGCAACTGATTATCAATACGACGTGATTCATGACGTTCTGTACCGATAACATATAAACCACCGACTTCCAGTACAAGTTTTTTATTTGTTTCTATTCTTTCATAGATTTCTTTTTTCTTTACTTCAAATTCTGGATCTTCTGGGTCAAGCGCAGCAATTAAATCTTCTGCGTTACCACCTAATTTAATATCAGTACCACGACCAGCCATATTTGTTGCGATAGTGACCGCACCAGGTGCACCTGCTTGCGCGACAATTTTCGCTTCTGACTCGTGATGTTTTGCATTCAAAACAGCAGGTTCAATACCAAGTCTTTTACGAACTATTGCGGCCAATTCTTCTGATTTTTCAATAGAAACGGTACCAACCAAAACAGGCTGTTTGCGTTCCATACATTCAGCAATTTGCTTTATAATTGCATCATACTTTTCTTCCTTGTTACGATATATTTCGTCATGATGGTCGATACGCGCAACAGGGCGGTTTGTTGGGATAGAAACTACACGCAATTTATAAATTTCTTCAAATTCTGCTGCTTCCGTCATAGCTGTACCTGTCATACCAGACAGAGTAGGGTATAAACGGAATAAATTCTGATAAGAAATGCTGGAAACCGTCTGATTTTCAGGTTGAACTTTTACATGTTCTTTTGCTTCGATTGCCTGGTGCAGGCCTTTACCAAAGCGTCTACCTGTCATAACACGTCCAGTAAATTCGTCTACTATAAGAATTTCACCATTTCTTACAACATAGTTAACATTTTTCTGGTATAAATGATGCGCCAACAAAGACTGCTGAATATGCATAACAAGTGCCGCATTTTCAGAAGCATATAAATTATCCCCAATCAATAATCCTGCTTCCTTTAACAATCTTGTCGCAGTATCAACACCAGTTTCTGTTAAGGTCACATGACGGTCTTTTTCATCCTTCTTGAAATCGTCTTCACCTAACTTAGCAACAACAGCATCGACTTTTTCATAAAGTTCGCTGGTATCTTCTGCAGGACCGGAAATGATAAGAGGTGTACGCGCTTCATCGATTAAAATACTATCCACTTCGTCGACAATAGCAAAGAACAACGGACGCAAAACTTGTTGAGCCTTAGAAAACTTCATATTATCACGCAGATAATCAAAACCCAATTCAGAATTAGTCACATAAGTAATATCACAAGCATAAGCATTACGACGTTCATCATCGGTCATATCATGCTGAATTATACCGACGGACATGCCCAAGAAACGATAGACTTGCCCCATCCATTCAGCGTCACGCGAAGCCAAATAGTCATTTACAGTAATCAAATGAGCACCTTTACCATACAACGCTTTTAGATATAACGCCAAGGTCGCGACCAAAGTTTTACCTTCACCAGTTTTCATTTCGGCGATTTGACCATTTGTCAAAACCATACCGCCAATCATCTGAACATTAAAGTGACGCAAGCCAATTGTTCTGATTGAAGCCTCACGAACTGCAGCAAAAGCATCAGGCAGAATATTTTTTTCTTTTTCGCCGTCTGCTATGCGTTTACGCAAGACATCTGTCTGTGCGCGCAATTCTTCATCAGACATCGCATGATATTTAGGCTCTAAATCATTGATTAAAGATACAATTTTATCATAAGATTTGACGATTCTGTCATTTGCAGAACCAAGAATTTTACCGATTACATTTTTTAACATACTTTTTCCTTATCTTGTCTTGAATGGTATAGCAATTTTGCGCCTTGCGGTCAAGATACTTTATGATATAATGCATTAAGAAAGACAAACAAGTGGCAAAATTAGAGAATTTTGAAATTAGCCATTAATTTTGCATTTATTTTGACTATTTATGGGGGTAATTTACATGAGAGAAAGTGTACATCGTTTAAATCCGTCAAGTATAACCAGTGAAGTATTTGTAATTGCACCAACCCAGATAGAATATATTGCACAAATATTTGGTGACAGTGTCGCAGATGCTATGAACATGCGCACATTTGCGCAAAAGATACGACAGATTGCTGAACAATCCTTACGCACAGCACTAAACGCGGCAAAACACCAGGGTGAAAAACGCTAAATAAAAAATAGCGTATATAAAAATTCAACTTACAAGATAAACAACTTATATAAAGTTCTTTTATAAAGTACAGAAAAAATCCCGCACAATGCGGGATTTTTATTACATACTATCATCATATACTGAATAAGTAGTTGTACCAGACTTTATTCGCAGACTTCCCTTTGTAGCAGTACTCATATTTCCATAATATGTTGTACCGTTAATGCTTACATTCAAGGACGGTGTTGTCTTACTTTCACTACGCAGGTAAATCTTTTCACCGTTGAAGTTCAAGACACGTCCACAGTCTGCTGCTTCATCAGCACCTGCACCAGAACCGATAGTTGTCAGTCCAGCATCACAAGCATTTCTTACACCAGCAGAACCTTGTGATATAGTGGATGCTGCCGCCCAATATCCCGCACCAACAGCAGAACATGATGTATTATTTGCTGTTGCAATATAACTTCCACCAGAGCAGGTTATCTTACAGTCATTTGCTGCATCATGGTTTGTTGCCGCGGTCCCACTTATCGTATAGTTCGTTAAGCAACTACTTACACTACTCGTACTACCTTGACTTACCGTATGTGCACCAACATACCAGTTACCGCTTGGCGTTGTACATGTCGCGTTCGCACTTGCTACTCTCGTTCCAGCCGAACAACTTATCTTACAATCACTGGCCGCATCGTGGTCTGTCTTGGTCGTTGTATTCGCTGTCGCATACCCGCTTA
>CASFWA010000003.1 GCA_949298405.1 uncultured Pseudomonadota bacterium | reverse complement strand
CCATTTTTTGCTATTCTATCAAAATATGCTAAATCACATAAAAATATGTAAAAAAGCCCAGACAAGAATATTGCCACAGTATACAATAACGGGTATATTTTTTGTTTCATGCCTAATATTTTACATTGATAATCAGATCTTGTCCATTTAGTTCTAAGATGCAGAATACGTCATCAATGCACGCGAAAACATATTGTTATTCGTCAGCAGAATCTCGAATATATTTGTGCAAAAACCAATCAGCAACGGCAACGCTAATAACAATATTGCAATTGTCACATTCTTTTTACGTAATGCAATTATCGCAAATATAACTACTGACAATGATTCTATAAAATTCCGACTAACAAAGTATACATACGAATATGGATTTTCCCAGACAATACCCATAGCTTCACTGCCCCACGGACAATGGTTGCTTGGACCCCAATCGACACAACCTTTTATAATTGCATCATAGTAGCCATCAATACAGCTATATATAAAAAAGACATGTATTGCGAATAGTATCCATAAAAATATTTTTTGCCGTCGTGTCATATCAGTATTTTCCATAAACCAATAAGTCTTTGCCAGTACTTTCCAACCAATACGTGAATTGGCCAATTTGCCCAGTCATATCAATACACCCGGCAGAGCCCGGCCACATTCCGCCATGGATACTAAAATTATCGCGACCGTACGCCGGCAGAGCCCGGCCACATTCCGCCATGGATACTAAAATTATCGCGACCGTACGTGTTAGTTTCTTTTGACGGTTCCAACCAAACACGAGAGTTACCCCATGAATAATAAGAGCCGGGCCATTTGCCACCCGAGTCTTCTTTTACAACAACAGCACTACCAACTATCAATCCTTTTAAATCCATAAACTGTAACTGTTCCTGTCTTGCAACATACGTACCTTCTGGATTTCTGGTCTTGATATTCTGAGCTTTGGTAACCGGGACGACCAGACACCGCATTTGCCTGTTATGCACTGAAAAATCCGCACTGCAATGCCACCGCAGGCTCGCCGCGGAATATATTGCATCGCATTTCCCCGACATCGACATTACGCATTTATAAGCAGACTACACCAGTCCCCAAAATGTTATAACCGATAAACTGAACAGCAAAAAACCACAAATCGGTATCAACAATACCCATTTGCGATATGTTTTGAATAAATAAAATAATAAAAGACACAACATGCATAATATTATCACAATAGATACAATGTCATAGCTGGCCATGCAATTCAGATAAGCCCCATCAATATCAAACGGACACCCCCCTGTCCAAATATGATTAAATTTAGAAATTCTGCCAATACACGCTAAATCAAATAAAAAAACATACAGGGCAAAAAATAGACATATAGCTATAACACAACTTACTATGTGTGATATCTTTTTCATTTTGTGCCTTTGTTTTTTCAGTATTTTACCTTAATAATCAAGTCTTTTCCATTCTTTTTGAACCAATCTGCAAACCCTGGCATTTCACTTGTTAGATCAACGCAACCAGCAGAACCGGGCTCCTCGCCACCATGAATACTGAAACCACCTCGACCAAACGTATTTGTTTCTTTAGAGGGTTCCAACCATACTCTATGTTTTCCCCAACCATGTTCACCACCAGGCCACGAAGTATATTTTTTTATAGGGCCATAATCATCTCTATTTTGAAAATCTTTTTTTCTCGCAACATATGTTCCTTGTGGAATCGGCCCAGTATCTGTTTTATTTTGATATTCTGGAGATTGATATCCGGGCTTGCCGGACACCCCAGCAAATGCAGCAACTTTTTCGCCATCGTCATAAATGGTCAACGATTTTCCATCAAAAACTGCATATTGGCTATCTTTTGCATTGATTGGTCCTTTAAACGTTGAACCATTGTATTCAAAATCAGCTTTTGGTTCTTTTGTTTGTTGTTGTAATTCGCGGTTTATTTTGGCTTCTGTTTGATACCCCGGCTTCACAGTTCCGCGTTCGGGCAATCCATGTTCGCGCTGAAATTTATTAATTCCATCAAACAAATTCTGGTTGGGATATTCATTTAAATCATCTGGCGTTTCGCCGGCTCTGGTATCGGGCTCATAAAACCCAAGTTTATTTAGAGCATCTTTCAACCATTTAACATCTCTCGGTTCAGAATTTCTGTCGGGTCCAACCGGATTACCTAAATTAGACTCTTGTTCAGGTGCATCCGCAATATCTTCTGCGGACAAAGAACATTTACAGTTCGGATGGAATGGTGGACCAGACACCACTTCGCCATCAACAACCAACGCAACACACCCGCCACATTCACCACCACAATCTATCTCTTTATATGTATGTTTCGGTTTATTAGTTGCATCATCTTTTGATTCTGACGGATGTTTATAGATATCCAATACTAATTCCCCATATTCATTCCAAGTGACATCTCCCCAATTTGTAGCCATATTATTTTCCCCTGTGTTATAAAAAAGCCCCGCAGGTGGCGGGGCAATAAAAAACGGCAACAAAATGTTGCCCTTGTTCTTGCTGATTATTATACCACAAATTACGATAAAAAGCAATATAAACTGGCATCGGGATTTTGGGCAAGGTATGTTCAGAGGTGATTTTTGGCGTGATTGGTACAATGGTGAGTATACACTGGTACCGTTGTGCATAAAAAAATCCCAGTTTCTGGGGCAAAAACAAACCCCACAAGGATTTTGTGGGGATTTATTTATTCCTGGCGGATGGGGAGGGATTCGAACCCCCGGTGGAGTTGCCCCCACAACGGTTTTCAAGACCGCCGCATTCGACCGCTCTGCCACCCATCCGAAACTCTTTTTACCGACGGTCTTTCAACCTACGGTTTTGTTCGCTTATCGCACCTATCGGTGCTGCTCACCACTCGTTCACTCTCGACTTCGCTATGCTCGTCTCGCTGACTCGTATGCAAGACCGCCGCTATTGCCCGCTCTGCTACCCATCCGAAACTCTTCTTACCGACGGCCTTTTAACCTACGGTTTACTTTTAGCGCTTACAACTATAACCTATCAGATATTCTTTTTCAAGCCTTTTATTCTTATACCTTCTTCCTTATCGAATATAAAAATAAACCCAATCCACATGCAAACATTATTCCAGACAATAACTGCCCCATTGTTAGCCCCCAACTTGTCAAAAAGCCTATCTGGATATCTGGTGCACGAAACTGTTCGCAACCTATTCTAAATATCGCGTACAACATACCAAGCATTCCACCCAGCGCACCAGGATACTTACGCAACTTTGTATACTTATACAAACAATACATTATTATAAATAACAAAATACCTTCGGTTGCAGCCTCGTACAAAGGACTTGGATGGCGCGGAATTTCACCATGACCATTAAATACTACCCCCCATGGCATATCTGTCGGCCGCCCCATTACTTCCATGTTTATAAAGTTGGCTATTCTTCCGAAGAACAATCCTATTGGTGCAATAACTGCTAAAACATCTAATATTCTTAACCCGTTCTGATTCTCTTTCTTAGCAAATAACAAAGTTGCAATTATTACACCGATTAATCCACCATGAAAACTCATTCCACCATGCCATACTGCAAATATCTCTAATGGATGCGCAATAAAAAACGATAAGTTATAAAATAGTACATACCCCAGACGACCGCCTAATATAACACCCAAAATTATATAAGTTAACAAATCATCTATTTGCTTTTTGGATAACGTCACATTTTCGTCTTTGCCCGTCATAAAATAACGAAATGCAAAATACCCAATAACAAATGCCGCAACGTATGCCAGCGCATACCAACGTATGTCTAACCCCAAAATACTAAATGCAACGGGGGATATAGGTTCTATGTATATAGCCATTTTTATATTTCTTTATATGGAGATAAATTAGCAACAATTTCCATCTGTTTAATTAATCTTTTACTATTAGGTGATTCCGTCTTCATCATTTCTCTTAAAGCGGCCTCGGCATCTTTATATTTTTCGTGCAGTTGCTTTTTTGCCAAATTAGCATCTGCTTTTAAGTCTGCCTTTTGCCCCATTTGTTTAGTGCGCAATCTTCTGGCTTTTTCCATTTTTGTAGGCATAAAAATCTCCTTATCGTTTCGTCTTGAATTAATGCTTTTATTGTATTATATATTTGTATAACTAACAAGGAGAAATAAATGGCAGTAAAAAGTATTGCACTTAAAACCAAAGCAGATACTTCAAAACGCACAAACAAACAATCTGGCGGTATTGAACTATATCTGAAACGTATCTTTGCATTAATGTTTGGCGCAGTTGGTGTCACCGCACTGGCTTCTTTTATAACAATGGCCACACCTTTATGGACATTATTGTTTACAACAAACGGGCTTTCCGCTTTCTATTATATTTTATTATTCGGTGGATTGGCCTTATCTATATGGGCACAAGTTCGTGCATTCAGTTTTAAACCGTCAACAGGTATGTTGTTATTATTCTTATATGCAGCCTTAATCGGTATCGTTATGACACCTTTGTTGTTAGTTGCGGTCACAAACAATCCTTATACAATCTTGTCCGCATTTATAATCGCTGCGGTTATGTTTGCTTGCATGGCTCTGTTCGGTTATAAAACAGTAAAAGACTTGTCTTTTATGGGCATTTTCTTGATGATGGGTATGATTGGTTTAATATTGGTCGGCATCGCTTCATTTATATGGCCAGCATTATTAGGCGGCACTTTCGGTACAATAGTTTGCTTTATCGGTGTATTGGTATTTGCCTTATTTACTGCTTATGATATGCAGAACTTGAAGCGCGCATATGCAGTCATCGGCGATGAAACACAAAAGAATCAATTGGCAGTACTGGGTGCTTTGCATCTGTACATATCTTTTGTAGCAATGTTCCAATATCTGTTAAGTTTGCTTAATAGAGATTAATTTACATAAAAAACGGAGAAAAAAATGGCTTATAAAATTGACCCCGCTAAATGTATTGGATGTCACACTTGCATGGGTGCATGTCCAGTTATGGCAATTTCAACAGGCGCAGATGGTAAATGTGTAATCGACCCTGCAAAATGTATGTCTTGCGGAACTTGCGCTGCAGTATGCCCAGTTGCGGCAATTGCACCAGATGCAAAATAATAAAAAATAACTATTAACGGGGCTGAAGCCCCGTTTTTTATTTGTCGTATTATTTATTGCAAAAAACTAAAATCTGTTTAATATATACCCTGTAACATTTAGGGGTAGAAAAATGCCAGCAAAAACTATTAATGATATTGTTGCTTTATGCAAAAGACGCGGTTTTATTTTCACAGGTTCTGAAATATATGGCGGTTTAGGTGGTGCTTATGATTATGGTCCATATGGCGTAGAATTAATGAAAAATATTCGTAATGCCTGGTGGAATGCAATGATTTATTCTCGTAATGATGTTGAAGGTTTGGATGCGGCTCTTATCAGCAACCGTTTACTTTGGAAATATTCTGGTCACGAAAGCAGTTTTTCTGACCCACTGGTTGAATGCAAAAAATGCGGCGCACGTATGCGCCAAGATAAAATGAAAGACCCAACAAAATGCGACAACTGTGGCAGTACAGAAATCACCGAACCACGCGCATATCAATTAATGATGGGGCTTTCCATTGGTGCAACAGCGGACGGCGTAATTAACGCTTATCTGCGCCCCGAAACGGCAACCACAACTTATGTTAATTTTAAAAATGTTTTAGATGCTAAACCTCATAAACTACCTTTCGGTATCGCTCAAATCGGTAAAGCGTTTAGAAATGAAATTTCCCCACGCGGCTTTGTCTTCCGTATGCGCGAATTCGAACAGGCAGAAATGCAATATTTTGTTAGACCAGACGAAGATGAAAAGTATTTCGAAATGTGGAAAGAAATTCGTACTGCTTGGTGGATAAACTCTCTTGGTATTCCAGCAGAAAAACTACGTTTTACACCACATGAAAAACTTGCACACTATGCAAAAGCCGCAGGTGATATTGAATATGCTTTCCCAGACGGTTTTGACGAAGTTGAAGGTATACACAATCGCCAAGATTTTGACTTAGGCTCTCATACAAAAGCACAAGATGAATTCAATATACACGCAAATGTTATGGAAAACAAAGATAGCACAACAAAGTTATCTTACAGCGACCCACAAACTGGGGAAAACTTTATACCATATGTAATTGAAACTGCTATGGGTGTTAATCGTGCTATGTTGGCCGTTATGCTGGAAGCATATACAGAAGAAGAATTACCAGATGGCAAAAGCCGTCTTGTATTAAAACTTAAACCATGGCTAGCACCCGTCAAAGCAGCGGTTATACCACTAGCCAGAAACGTTCCAGAATTATTAGATATAGCCAATGATATTGAAAACTCTTTACGCAAATTAAATATAGGTCGTATCGAATTAGAAAATTCTGGTAATATCGGTAAAAATTATCGTAGGCACGATGAAATTGGTACACCAGTCTGCATAACTGTCGACCATCAAACATTGGAAGACCATACTGTAACCTTGCGCCATCGTGACACCATGGAACAAGAACGCGTTAATATCGCAGATGTATCTAAACGTGTACTAGAAATAATAAACCAATAAAAAAGCGCCCTGAAAAGGGCGTTTTTTATTACATATTTGGAATTATTATTACATCATTGTAATAACCCAAGAAACGGTCGCCCGTCACACAATAAACCTTTTGTAACGAGTCTTTATATTCACGAACCGCTGTCACCCAACGATTTTCTATATCAGATTGCGCACCTTGATAACCGACAAAAGCACCCAAAGCACCACCCGCACCTGCACCGATTAAAGTTGTTTTTAATCTGGCCTTGTTACTAAAATCAATAATTCCACCATCTTCTGCATTTACCATCATTGGATAAAAATCGTTAATAGAATATTCTGTATCTTCTGGCAAATTATAAGGTTGCCCCTGAGTGCTGCGCCCATAAATAGTAACACCGTTTCTATGTGCACTTTTCCACTCGCGCCAATCAGACTGCTTCATACCAAACGCTTTATCTCTGACATCTGGAATCATGGCGGCAATTTGTCTGTCCACACGACCAGCAGAACTAATCTTTGTAAAGATACCTTGATCAATAGCAGGTGTTTTACCATCCATATCTAAAGCATTTACTATTGTTCTATTACCACCGTCCATAACAATATAATATTGATTTTTTTCATTGTTTATTATTTCTTCGAATTGCTGTTCTTGAATTTCATCAATATTTTTATCTGGATAGGCTTCTAACTTTACATTTACAAGTTCTTCCTCTTTACAATTTTTCATATTCTGGTCGCAAACATATGTTTTCCTTGTAGTAGTATTGTAAAATGCTGTTTCTGTTGGGTTTAAAGACTCACTGGAAACCAACATTCCCCATAAGCAACTTGTTTCACGACCATTTAATTCACAATCTTCGATTCTTAAAACAGAATCACCTGATGCCATAATATTTCCAATAACACCACCAGCAACAGCGTTCACACCAGTAGATAAAATAACATCGCCGACAACCTTGCCCGCATAAGCATTACCTGCCATAACGGCCGCACCAGATAATGCGCCTATTGCCGTTCCCTGTAATTTCCCCTTATCTGTACCTATTAAACTGTCATTACCTAAATCATTCTTACCGGCAATATTACCACCAATTCCGCCCAAAATCGCACCCGCAGCAATTTTTAATACCGCATTCTGCTTTTGCTCTTCGTTCATAACCTTGACGACATCATCCATCGTAGGTTCCCTGTCGGCCGGGAATTCTATATTACCCGCATCAACAGTATAAGTTGCGTCAGGAAATTCTGAAATGTTACATTTTACGGAATCACCCGCAGCCAAATTTGCACGCGCCAGCACCACATCAGAACCATTTGCACCCATCTGATAACCACGCATTTCAACTACTGCGACACAAGTGTTTGAACCACCTGCCCCCAACCCCAAAGTCGGTCTATCCCAAGCAAACTCACCATTTGGATATATTGATGCACATTGTTCAAGTTGACTTACAACAACGGGCGTATCGTTATTACCGTTAATTATTTTTTCTGCTAAATCTTTATCTGCAACCCTAACTGGTAAATTATTTTCTGTATCAGTAGAAGGCGTTATGACGGTCGTAGGCTGAGAATTATAATAATCCGCCTGCTGACGCATAGCATTTACTTGATTGTACGCACCTGCATAACTCCGCGACATATTACCAACGCGAATTGCAGCATCTGCAGAAACCGAAAATGTACTAATCAGCGCTGCAAATAAATAATAGTTAATTATAGAATGCGTTTTTTTCATAATTCTTCCGTCTTTTTTTACCGTGTCACCGCAACCGCAAACCCAAAACTGCAGATGACATTTTAGAATTGCAGTCTTAATCTGATACCCATATCAACAGTGCTTAAACGACCACTTTCATACCAGTTTGTGTAATGGAACACACTATCGTATGGCGCAGGATATTCAGAACCCGCACCATCACCCAACCATTCTGTCTGGGAAACTATGATACTGCCAGATGTTCTGACCTTGCCCAAGTTCGTATATCTGACAAAGAAATCCAATTTGATGCCACCATCCAATTCTGTTGTGACACCACCTTCAAACATGAACGCCAACTGTTCTGATGTACCACCATTATGGTATGCATAAACATCTGATATACCTGTTAAATCGCCCGCACCTGCTGCGCCAGGTTCCATTTCAGAATAGAAAGTATTATCATATACAACGTAATCAGATATTGTATTTAAAGAAATACCAACACCAACACCAACATAAGGTCTTAATGCACCACCTGCAATATAACCAGTATACGCATCTATGTTATAGTACATATTCAACATGGTCGCATTAGATGTGATTGCACCACCGTCAACCTCGGCATCAACATAACCACCAACACCATCCGAAGATTGAACCATACTTGGATAACTTATACCAGAATACCGCAAATACGAGAAATCCACACGAATATCATTGTTTATTGCAGCACCTACTGATAACTGCAACGGCAAAACCGTATCTGTGTTAAAATCAGCCTCTTGGAAAGCACCAGGTACAAAAAAGGCATTTTGTTCGCCCATATAGTCGGCAATCATAGAACCACCAACACTTGCGGAATAACCAACAGACAAACCAACATATAACCCACTATCGGCAAGCCTATCGTAATCTGCAGGTTGATAATACTGACGCCCTGCATTTGTTGTATTCGACCCCACACGTGGTAAAGTTCCTGTAATTCTTGTCGGGCTTGCGGCATTAATATTTCCAACCGTCCCCGTGGTTGCCACAACCGTATTTGTTGCAGTTGTTGTCGGCAAATATACGACCTGCCCCTGCGCATTAGTACCCTGATACCCATTATAAACAGGATATGCAGCATCTGCACTGCCTGAAAATCCAAACAAAAAACCAGCCAACGCGGCAAACATGCTGACTTTTTTCATAGCCTTTCCATTTTCCTTTGGAAATATTATATCATAAAAACACCCCAGAAAAAAGTATTTAGTATTTTTTACCTTTAAAAAGAAAACCCGTCGAAGTTCGACGGGTTTTGTGTCCAATATATGTTAATTTGCTTTTTTATCTTAGAACGCCAAGTTCAAACGAACGCCAACTTCGGCTTTAACGTCAGAACCGTTCTGAGAATTATCATGTGCAGTGTCGAATGTATATTCACCATACAATGCAACCTGAACTGTGTCTGTCAACTGATTTGCAACAGACAATGATACGATATATTCATCAAAACCATCGTTCATGTCAGATAAACCTGCTAACAAAGGTGCAACAACAGGTTTTGCAGCAGGATTTATTTCTGTTGCTAAACTTTTTACACCATTATCTGCATGATGATTATACTTAAAGCCACCACCAAATGACCATCTGTCTGTCAACTGATAGAAAGCATTTAAACCAGCATTAATTTCTGTTGTAGATTTCAAATCAACAGAAATTTCATCTGGCAATAAGCCCGGCATTGGCATCAACGCACCCAAAGCAGAAACATCGATAACATTGTTATCACTGCCGAATGTTTTTAAAACTTCAACAAATGCACTTGTTGTTAACTTTGACCATGTTTTACCAAAGCGAACACCAACATCTGCACCCCAACGACCGTTGGAATAATTATCATACTGGAAATAACCAAGTGTTCGTGTCACAGGTATATAAGCACCACGCATTTTGTTTACACCACCCAAATGAGTATCTGCATAAACATCCAATACTGTGCCATCATTGAATTCTAACGCACGATAAATCAACCCTGCACGACCATGATTCAAACCTTTACGGTTGATATCATCTGCCTGAGTATATGCAAAAGAACCACGGATAGCCAAACGATCTGTGATACCATAACCTAAATCTTCACTTACACGCCAAATCGGGAATTCTGTTGCCCCTGCGTGACCTTTCAATTCGTTTACTGGTGTACTATCTGTGACTTTGTACATTACACCTGCACCCGTTTTTGAATATAATTCACCAGAACTTGGTAAATACAACGGGTTTTCCAAGTTAGCAGCCATTGCAGGTACTGTCAAAACAGATGCAGCAACTGCCATCTTTAAAGTTTTTTTCATCATTTAACTCCTTGTTTTCGATGAAATTCCACAGCCCCCATTATTGGCAAGACTGGGGTTCGTATCCGCACCACCCATTATTGGCAATAGCACGTTTTTGTGATACGAGCATTCTTAGGGTGCTATAGAATAAGATTAAAGTCAAAACAATTTTACATTTGACAAAAAACTTGAAACAACAACTTTTTGCACTACATAAATATATTAAGGAGTAAAAAAGTAGCCTAAGGAGTGTAATCATGGAAGACCAATTCAATCAATATATAAAAATAATCGCAGGCGAAAACATACAAAAAAAACAAGAAAAAGTATTAAGCGAAGCCGACAAAAAGAAAATTTCTGCCGCATATTTCCAATTATTTTACAGTCTATCTTTTGCAAATTGGCTGAAAGGTACTTCCTTGGGACAGGCTTGGTATAAAGCAATTGAACAATTAAAATCTTTCATTTCATCAAAAAGTTCTGAAAACCCTGCAACAATGTACATGCGCCAAATTTTTGCTGCACATAAAGCAAAATGGTCTCAACTTATTATGACCAGCTCTTTAAAAGACACAAAAATTGAATGCACACCTGAAAAAAAACAAGAATGGAATATGCGTGTAGCAAAAAACACTAACGAAGCATTAAAGAATCTTAACGATACTTTGGCTTTATATGAAACAAAAGAACAAAAGAATCAAAAGCCTGTACCACAGTCAGAATTTCTGTCTGCACAACAAAAAATGCAGATGTTAATCATGTGGCAAATGCAAAACCAAAACGAAAGACATGCTGCATAACTAAATAAAATAAAAAAGGACGAAACCTCGTCCTTTTTTATTTATGCTTGTACGCCAAAACATAGGGCACAAACTTATCCTGATTAACCTGCCCCAACCATTCACGCGACACAACCAAACTATTATGTTGCCCCGCAGACATTTTTGGTAATTCTTCACCATTCTTTGCATTAATTATTTTTGGCAGAACAACCGATACCCCATCCATTATTCCTGGTAGCACAAATGTTATTTCATCCCCTTGCTTGATTTCATTACGAAGTTCTAGGGTTACATTTTTCTCGTCAACATTTGTTATAACACCAGCTGCGTGATATTCGGATGTAGAACGTGTTGTTTCGTAATTATGAGCATCCGGACCAAGATTTCCGTCAAAAAATGCAGTTGTATAACCACGCGTTTCTAAACGTTCCAATTCTTTCATAAATGGAGCCGGGTCAAATTTTTCTGGATTTTCCTTATACGCATCTAATGCCGCACGATAAGCATGAATTACAGAACCAACATAATATTCACTACGATTACGTCCTTCAATTTTAAGTGAATCTGGACCCGCCTCTATAACCTCGCGCAGGCGCGGCATCAAACATAAATCTTTGGAATTCATTATATATGCACCGCGTTCGTCTTCTTCTATCGGCATTTCTATTCCGGATTCACATTCGCGCAAAATGACATCGTATTTCCAACGGCACAACTGCGCACACGCACCACGATTTGCAGGACGCCCCGTTATAAAATTAGATAACAAACAACGACCCGAATAACTCATACACATAGCACCATGTACAAAAATTTCTAGTTTCATATCAGGACACTGCTGACGAATACTTTTAAATTCTGCATTTGACACTTCACGTGCCAGCACGCAAAGTTTTGCACCAGCATTCTGCCAGAACTTTACGCTTAACGCAGAGCAAATATTTGCCTGCGTAGAAATGTGTATCGGCATATCAGGGTGATTTTCACGTACCCACATTAAAACCCCTGGGTCTGCAATAATAAGCGCATCAGGTTTTAAATAATTTAT
Organism: uncultured Pseudomonadota bacterium; assembly: GCA_949298405.1. GTDB lineage: Bacteria > Pseudomonadota > Alphaproteobacteria > Rs-D84 > Rs-D84 > Enterousia. The sequence continues at coordinate 114,306 of CASFWA010000003.1, read as the reverse complement.
AACCTCGCTGACACGTGGCATGTTTACGAAATCCCTGTCATGTGCAAAAAGGTTAAAAGCTAAATAAACCTTTTTCCCAGCAGCATGCGCAAGTTCAATCCCCTGCTTTACTTCTTCGGTTGTGATTTTTGCACGTGCCCGCATAGAAAATCCCGGCAGGCCCGCATAAATAGCATCTGCGCCATATAAAATGGCGGTTTTAAAAGCATCCAGCGTACCCGCCGGTGCCAAAAGTTCTGGTAATTTAGTCATAATTATAATTTTTTACACTTATTTTATAAAAGCAAGCATTTTTATCTTGAAATTGAATTTTGAAACATGTATAGTAAATCACGTTGCCAGTTTAGCTCAGCTGGTAGAGCATCTGATTTGTAATCAGAGGGTCGTTGGTTCAAGTCCGACAACTGGCACCAGAATTTCCGCAAGTTTTAATCTTGCGGTTTTTTATAAAAAAACGGGCTTTTGCCCGTTCCTTTTAACTTCTTGTTTGCCTCTTCTTTTTCGGTGTCGAAACCTTTTCTTTTTCTCTTTCTGCACCTCCTTTATCTTCTTCAAATATATCAAGACCTATTACATCTTTTAAAAATTCTCTGACTTTCGGATTTTTGTCCGCATAACGTTTTAATCCGATTATCAAAAATGCTGTTATTAGCCTTTCAAAATACTGGGGTGATACTTTATCGGCTACTCTATCTTTTATTTCAGACGCCATATCTTGTACGGCACTTTTTGCACGATAAAAAAATGAATGCCTACTTCTAAAATATTTCCTTATCTCGTTAACCCACATTATTATCAACGACACAATAACAGGAACGGCTATACAAAAAATAAAATATTTTGACACACCGTCTAAGCAAAAATTTGTAGTAAATACGTCATTGCACATACTTTTTGAGTGTAAAAATAATACCGCAAATATTTCATATACCGCAAATATCGTTACATAAATTTTCAGTTTTAAAAACATGTTTTCCCCTTTTGATTATTCTTTATTTCCTGGAATAAATCTTATACCTAATAAAACCGTCCAATCATTTCTGTGCCAATCACCACCAAGTCTTTTACCTACTCTGGTCCACACACCAGTTGTTCTATTCAACATAGTACCAATCTCGCCTTCCATTAAATATTCAGTGCGACCATCTTCATTGTTTATCCAAACTTGCGGGTCTAATGCAGCCCACCAACCCTTACTAGACAAATACCCAACTAACATACGAATCTGAGTCTGATTTGTGTCTTGGTACTTTTCTTCATCCAAGTTATATAACGATATAAATTGTTTACCTACCAAAGCAGTAAAGAAATTTGGGCTAAACGCATAAACATATGCCAATGTTGGGTCAAATGTATATTGTCTGGTACCAAGCGTATCAGATGTTGCAGTCGGTAAAACAAATTCAGCAGCACCAATTATAACATTTCTACCAAATCTATATTGACCGCGACCACGAACTCTTAAATCCCCAATACCACTATCTGCTATTCCGTATCCAGAAAAATGGCTTAACGGCAATTCAAAATTAATCCCGTACGCACCATATAATTGCTTGTCATATTTTAAGCCCAAAGTCGTGACCGATGGCCTGCCTTCGGCATCTATGACATTCAAACTTGGCAGCAACTCCATTTTAGTGACGTTATCTGCCGGGTTAACACCTTTTACCGCACTATCTGCATATGCAGAAAAAGGAACCGATAAAATAAGGCTAACTAATAAAAAACTTCTTTTCATTTTATATCCTGTACTTATACAGAATATATTTTCAAAGAAAAACAAACAAAAATCACTAAGAACGAAACCCTATTAAAAAAGCCCCTTTCGGGGCTAATATCACATCAAATCATTCGTTTCTAATTCTTGTTCCTGTTGTTCCAATTCAGCGTTTCTTTCTTCTTCTGCACGCGCCGCGGTTTCTATCTGCAACAACTGATTTTCAAGCGCAGTTCTTTCAGATGATTTATAACCCGTTTCTTCTGCAACAGATTCTTTATCTGCTGTATCTGGTTGATTCGCATTTGAAACCTTTGCAGGCGCACTACTTTCGTTCTTGTCGGAAACCGCAGGATTTATCAAATTCTTATAAATCTCTAATGCTTCTTCTGTACCAGTCATATCACGACGAATTAAGTTATTTTCTTCACCTGGGATAAACCATTCATCTAATTTTAACGCCGTCAACTGCATTATAGGACGCGTTCTAGCCTCGGCCACCCATTTAGGCAAAATAGGTGCATCAGAATAATACCATAACGCAACCCAGTACACTACCCCCATAACTACAATTCCACGGATAATACCAAAAATTATACCCAAAGTACGATCCGTCACCTTCATCATACTGTCTTGAATTTTTTCACGCAATTTCTGGTTGAAGAAACCGACCAACATTAAAATTACAAAAAATACAATAAAATAAGATGCAACCAGTGTTCCAACGGTCGAATCAGATAAACTAAATAAATTTTGTAACAATTTATCTAATAATGGTGATGCAAATCTTGCCGCAATTGCAGCCACAACCCACGATAAAGTCGCAACCGTTTCATATACACCACCACGAACACTGGCCCAAATTGTGGATGCCAAAATGACACCCACATATATATAATCAAGAGTAGTTAAATCAAACATGACTTATCCCAAGAATCTAAACTTATTTCTTTTTATCCTTTCTGATCAGAACAAAGCCCAATGCAGCAACCAAGACTATCAACAATACATAGAAATAAACAGATGAGCCTTCGCTACTTTTTTTTTCTGCTTCTGCAGCAGCAACATTTGGGTCATATTCAGAAATAGCATTTTTACGATCAGAATGTTTAGACTTAAATGCTTCTGGGTCCGCTTCTAAAGCCTTTTTATTTTCTGCGGCTGTTTCTTTTTCTCTGCTGGATAAATCTACTTCTACTGCATCACGCAATTCTTGTTCCATAAAATCTGCGTACCCCTGGAAACATTTTTCACCAACAACGATAACTGGTACACCACCATCATCATATTCACATTTTGCTAACGCTTCCTGAAAAACAGGTAAATTTTTTTCTTCCATAACATTTACTTGAACAACACGCAACTTAGGATATTCATATATCATCTTGTTAGAAAAGAATTCCTGTGCATGATGACAATGTGGGCAATACGGTGAATAATATATTGTTATATCAGCCGCAGATGCTGTGCCAACAAAAAACAAACCTAAAAGTGCAGATAAAAATGATAGTTTTTTCATAAAATTCTCCTTTTCTGTTCGGATTATAGAAATCTGAATGCCCGTGTGCAAGCCATTTTTATATTTTTATTTGTAAAAAAATCCTGTTGTGTTTCTGCTTATTGTTATACACAATTCAATCAAAAGGAGTTTTTATATGTTTTCTTTAAATCAATTTCCTTTGGCTTTTTCTGCAAAAGACCTGGAACCTTATATGTCAGAACAAACTATTAATTTCCACCACGGCAAGCATTTAGCGACATATATAAAAAATTTAAACGACTTATTCCAAGATACAAAATATGCAGATTTACCTTTAAATGAAATTATCACAAAATCCGCAAAAGACGAATCAGCAAAAAAAATATTTAACAATGCTGCACAAGTATTTAATCACAATTTCTTTTTTAAATGCTTATCAAAAGAAAAATCGCCAATTCCAGAAGAAATAATAAATTCATTTGGTAGTGCAGACAGTTTTTTTGAACAATTTAAATCTGTTGCGACATCTGTATTTGGCAGTGGTTGGGCATGGCTTGTTCGCGACGCAAATAACGAACTAAAAATCATAAGCACCGCAAACGCCGACACACCAATCGCGCATGATTTAAAACCTATTATGACAATCGATGTATGGGAGCATGCTTATTATTTAGATTATCAAAATCGTCGCCCAGATTTTATAGATGCTATACTTAAAAATTTGATTAATTGGAATTTCGTAAAAGAAAATTTAGAAAAATAAAAAAGCGGGAAATTCCCGCTTTTTTTAATACCTATCATAAATAACAGGCGTTTTATTTATTGTGTAAATTCTGCCATCGTTTTCGACATTATAATAAATATACAACACATTTGCTATATCGCCTTCTTTCCATGGATTGTATCCACCTATTACTTGACGTTGAGTATTATAAGGAAATACAGTATGAAAAGTATTATCAAATACTTTAGAATATTTATTTTTAAAACTTGTACTTACAATCATATTCATAATTATTATACCATCTGGAGCAATTCTTGCTTTTATACGTTCCATAAATTCGGCAGTAATAAGACCTTCTGGTATCTGATATGAATTTGAATAAACATCTAATAAAATTAAATCATATTTTTCATCTACGTTTTTCAAATATTGACTTGCGTCTTGAAGTATAAATTTTTTATTTTTAGTTAATTTTTGCTTTAAAAAATGCTTTTCTGAAACATCTTTTAATGTATGTTCTATATCAACAAAAGTATAATCATTAAAAGTATCTTTTAACCCAGCTGTAAATCCACCAGCACCTAAAACTAAAATTTTGTATTTTTTATTTTTAGGCATATTATAAATAAAATTCTCATTTATATAATTTATATATTCTGCCATATAACCGCTTCTTTCATCATAAATAGACATAGGCAAACCATTCATATCTAAAACTCTTGCAGTTCCTTGTTCAGAAACAGCAATCGTTGAATTAGCATTATTTACCAAAATACCGTATTTATTACGTTGAACCGTAGAACTATTTACTATCAAAGTTGGCACCAATATCAATATACAAATTAAAAATACCCACCATTTCCTATAAGTAAATATTGCCGCAAATAACGCTAAACATACAACTAGCATAACAGTGTAATTTACACCTATAAAGGGCATTAAAATTAAAGTAGTTAACAACGACCCCATAACAGAACCAATTGTATCCCACGCCATGATACTGCCGGTATAATTCGTATTGTACTTATGCAACCATCGTGATAACAATGTGGTATTAAACCCAAATAAAAATGGACCAATAGACAAAAATACTAATGAATAAATAAAAGTTTGAATAACACTAGATGTTATACCGTTGGCATATAACCATTTAAAATATTCCGATACTAATGGAAAACTAGACGCGGCAAAGGCAATAAATGAAATTAATATAAAACTTGCACACAAAATTTTTCTTATGTTTGAAGTCTTTATTTTTTCAGAAGAACCTAAAAAATACCCCAAAGACATAAAACCTAAAAATAACCCCATTATTATGCTAGTAATTACCGCGCTGGAACCAACATAAAAAGACAACTGCCGTAAAACAACTAATTCTAAAGATAAACTTACATAACCATTTAAGAATATCAAAAAGACTAACCACATATGCAATTTACGCGTCATACTTTTTCTCCTCGTTAAATGCAATGCTAATAAAAAAATAAAAATGCTGCAATAAAAGAAAAGCGTTTATTTAACGTTCAAAAAACGAACATCATCAAATTCTGAATAACGACAAAACATAGCCTGCGCAAAAGGACACATTGTTATAATTTTTCTGTGCTGATTCCTTGCTAAATCAACTACATGCCTTAATAAATTTAAGCCGATATTTTCATTTCTGAAATTTTCTGAAACATTTGTATGGTCTATTATTAACTTATCTTTACCAACCCTAACAAATGTAATCTCGCCAATGTTATTACCTTCACACTTTGCATAAAAACCAAGACCATCTGGAAATATATCATAAGTTATATCTTTTGCCATGGTTTAATGCTCTCCCTTATTTTATTTAATTATAACACATCAAAATAAACCATATAAATCGGATTCTTGTCCAAAAAGAATGGGTCACAAGACCCATTCTTATAAATCTATTTTCCTATTGAATCATAATTCTTTCTGATTATTTTCGCGCTACGTCGCAAAGCCGCAGCATCAGGCCCTGCCATCTTGGGCAATAAAGTCGAAATAACTCCTTCACGCCCAACAATCCTTGGCAAAGACATGGCTAATGCGGTTTTACCTGCACCTGATACACAACTAACTGTCATAACCCTTTTTTCATCATTTATTATACAACGCAATAAATCAGCAACTGCCGCACCTATTCCATCCCAGGTAGCACCACGCCCTTGGATTATCTCGTACGCGGCATTATGGACACGATGACTTATTGTATTGCGAGTCGTAATCGGCAATGATACTTTTGTTTGCTTACAAAAATCTTCTAACTTTATACCGCCAATAGTAATAGATGCCCAATCAACAACACTGCTATCACCGTGCTCGCCCAATACATTCGCACATATTGATTGTGTAGAAACTGATAACTGCCTTGATAAAATAGTACGCAAGCGCGCAGAATCTAACATAGTTCCAGTACCTATAACACGATTAGAAGGTAATTTGGATAATTTCTGTGTAAGCATTACTAAAACATCCAAAGGATTTGTCACTACAATTATTTTCACATGCTTGGAATCAACATTTGCCATTACACGTGGCACAATATCTTTTATTACTTCAACATTCTTGTTTAGCAAATCAGTTCTGGTTTCACCCGGTTTCTGGTTCGCGCCCGCCGCAATAATAACTATTTCACTACCACGAATCCCGCGATAACTACTAATTGCGTTTATTTTAACATCAAAATTAAAACTTGCAGCATGCCCCAAATCTTCTGCTGCTGCACGCGCACGAATACTATCCCTGTCAAAAAAAACTATTTCATGCACAAAACCTGTGTTCTTTACAGCAGTCGCAACCGCAGAACCGACACTGCCAACACCTATGATTGCTATTTTCATAATATTTTCCTCTCCATAACTCGATAATATTATATCAGAAAAATAGCACAATGCTGGTATTTTATTTTGCAGACTCTAACTCTTTTGGGAAGCCCATATATTGCAACAAGGGCATAAAATGATAAATAGGTATAGCCAAAACACCATTTTCATATTTTTCTAATTGTATGGCACTGACCCCTATCTTTTTTGCAACATCTTCTATCGAAAGACCTAATTTATTACGTACTTTACGTATATTTTTTCCTAAGTTTATATAAAAAGTCTCTTCCCCGCGATTTATTCGCATTTCTTCTGGTATTTCTTTATCTTTCATTTTTATTCCTAGATTTATTTCCTAAGAAAATTATAAAGTAAGACAAAACTATTTCCATAGGATTTATTTCATAAATAATTAAATAAAAAAACTGGGGATCTGCCCCCAGTTCTTAATACGACTTTGCAACAAATACATAAGTCGGGTCTTTATCGTCTAAGCATCGACGAGATATCTTATATTTCTCTATCAACCCATCAAACTCTTCGTTTGTAGTCTGGTCATACTTTATACGGAAGAAACCTATCTCGCCGTTTTCTAAGGCTGATTCTAATGCCGCTAAATCCGCAACATTTTTTATCATTTTCTTATTGCGCGCCTCTGCTGCATTATACATGTCAACCTGTATCTGATTTAGAATATCTTTCGCTTCTTTTATCAAATCAGCAACAGAAATTGTACGTTTAGAATCCTTACCTATATCACGACGAGTTATTGTCACAGATTCTGATTCCATTTCACGCCCACCAATTTCAACACGTAATGGCACGCCGCGTTTAATCCATTTCCACATCTTATCTGGTGCACGCATATCAGAAGAATCAACCAGCACTCTGATACCATTGTCGCGCAATTGCTGACCTACTTTATCTGCAAAAGCATTCAATGCGACTGCATTTTCTTCACGAACAATTGGTATTATTACAATCTGATAAGGTGCAACTGCTGGCGGTAAAACCAAACCGTCATCATCAGAATGTATCATGAACAAACTGCCCATCATCCTGGTCGTAGTCCCCCAAGATGTCGTCCATGCATGTTGCAGTTTACCATCTGTACCCAAAAATTGTATTCCAAAAGATTTAGAAAAATGTTGTCCTAAATCGTGCGATGTACCAGCCTGCAAGGCCTTGCCGTCTTGCATAATATGCTCCAAGGTATATGTATGGTCTGCACCCGCAAAACGTTCTTCTGGGGTCTTTTCACCCATAATAGAAGGTATCGCCAAAACTTCGCGCATATAATCCCCATACATTTTGTGCATTTTACGCGCATCCGCATTTGCTTCTTCGTGTGTTGCAAAAACGTTATGACCTTCTTGCCAGTTAAATTCAGATGTACGCAAGAACAATCTTGGACGCATTTCCCAGCGCATCACATTTACCCACTGATTTAACTTTAACGGTAAATCACGATAGCTTTGTACCCAACGTGACATCGCGTCACCAATTATCGTTTCAGAAGTCGGACGAATAATATATGGTTCCGTCAATTTAGAATCTGGGTCTGGTTGCAATTTGCCGTCTATCATTTTTAAACGATGATGTGTCACAACCGCACATTCTTTTGCAAAACCTGCAACATGTTCCGCTTCTTTATTAAAGAAGTCAATAGGTATCAATAAAGGAAAGTTAGCGTTCTGAACGCCACAAGCCTTAATACGTTTATCCATTTCATCACGCATCAATTCCCATATTGCCCAACCATAAGGTTTAATTGTCATACAACCACGAACAGGTGAATTCTCTGCCAAATCTGCTGCAACAATTAAATTTTGATACCATTCACTAAAATTTTCCGCACGCGTCGGTGTTATCGCTGTTTTCATAATCTTTATTCTCTTTCTTTTTTAATTTTTATTCTTTAATTCCATATATTTATCAGAAACTATTTTGTGCAGAGTTTCTGCAATCTGCTTTCTATCCATTCCCGCCAACGGCGGTGGGGGCATAACAGTTATCTCTACCCTAAAACCACCTAAAACCATAATATGAAATACCTGACCAAATGCACTACGCTCACGCGAGCATGTTGGCCCCATATCCTGATTAGAATTATTAAAGTATGCAAAATGCTCTGCTAAATCTTCATCACTGATAGGCGTACCATCACGAAACCGATAATGCATAGCCATCGGCTGAACAACAACATCCGAATTTTCAACAAAATTAAATAATGTGCTTTTAAATTGCTTTACATATGCACCATTAGTTGTCGTTCCTTCTGGAAATAAGAACATAGGATACTGAACTTTTGAAACACTTTCTTGCACTAACATTAACGCATCCTTGGCATGCGATGGACGACGGTCTACAAAAATCACCCCAAATTTTTTGGCAACCCATCCAACTAGTGGCCAAGATTCCATTTCCTTTTTGGCAATAAAACTTCCACCAAATGCAACAGGAAATGTGGCAATTTCAAAAATAGAAATATGATTTGATATAACCATTAATGGTCTATGTTTTGATAATTTACCATGAACAGTTATCTTTATTCCAGCAAGCACCAAAAGAAAACGCATAAACACTTTCATGTACCATACAGAAGCACGCCCGCGAGGCAATAAAAATATTATCGGCAATTGCAAAACAACCAACAACCAAAAAATTGCAAACTTTATTGCCGCACCAATGGTATTAAAAATATTCTGCCGACGAACCCCAGACATTATTCTTCACCATCTTCCGAATCTTTAGAATCTTCAATATACTCTGCATCTGCGGCATCTTCACGCAACAAGAATTCCAGAAACGCACGAACTATTTTGAAAGACCCTGTCACAGGAAATAGCATTATCTTCCCCAATGTTTTCATTTTCCCATCTTTAACATCAAAGTCTTCCAGCGCATTTTCACGACCCAAGAAATGTTTTTGATATGCTGCATCTATTTTCTTGGTCTGCAACATTACAAATACATCATATGAATTAAATGCCTTGTCTATAAAAACCCCCTTACCAAAGGTTGCACCTAAACGCAAATATCCCTTAATTAATGGGGTCATCTGATGACGCGCATCATTTTCATCAATGAATTCTTTTGGTAAAATATTCATACGCGATAATTTAGGATTTACACCTTCCGCAAAATTTTCTGACAGAACTGTTGCCCGCAAACTTAATGGTGATAAATGATTATAATACAAATACGATATCGCTTGCGCAGATTCAACCGGTTTCGTTCCAACCCAAGACGCTACACCGAATAATATCATTATCTTGCGGCGAACAACATATTCACCTAAACCTGCCCACAGCATTCGCATCACCAATGCATTTTCACGATACTCTTTTGCAACGCATGCACGTGACATTTCCGCAACATTACCAGAATATCTTTTTATTTTAGAGATATTAAACTCAGATTCTGTATAAAAACCGCCCATCTTTTCCGCGGCATTTCTATCAATTATTCTATATGTACCAACTATTTTACCGTTATGAAACACAGCCATATACTCTGCAAACCTGTCATGAGAATCATATTCTTCACGAAGATTTTTCTGTTCTTCTGTCGCAGAAGCACCCTCTTCCTCAACAAAAACTTCATATCTTAACTGACGAACTTGGCGACGTTCTTCTTTGTTACGAGTTAATCTAACTTCATAATCTCGAACTTTTATAGCCATAAAAAATCCTTTTATAATAATATAAGTTCAAGATTACCAAAGAAATCAGCCATTTTCAATTATTTTTATTTATGCCCCTGTGAAAGACTCTATTCCTATTATATTCCCTGTAAATCCCTATTATAATTTCATTCCATAAGGTTTTTATATGCAATCTTTTAAAGTTTGTTTTTGTATTCCTAATATGGTCATAGGCGGTGTAGAATCTGTTTTTATACAGACTCTTGACGATATTTCAAAAAAACTAAATGCTGACATCACAGTGATAATGCACACACCTCTGCAAGAACAATTTTTTATAGATTGGTTTAACAAGCATCCTCATATCAAATTATATACCCTATACCCCATGGGAACAACTTTTGAAAGGCTACATAAATATATGCACTTTTTTCCTTTATCAAACATAAGAAAAATTATTTATAGCATATATAAAAAAATAAAAAATCATGCGGCAATTCACAGCGGTTTATTTTCCAACTGTGACATTATCATTGACTATAAGAACTGCGCGTTTTTTAAACTAATGAAACTTTTACCAAACAAAAAAATTACTTGGATTCACGGTTCAATAAATTATTTTAATGAAAATAACTTAATAGAACGGATTAATACATATGACAAAATAGTATGTATTACAAAAAGTTTTCTAAATGATTTTGCTGCGCAATACCCAAAGTACAAAAATAAAATAATACAAATATATAATCCCATAAATTATAAAGGAATAAAAGAAACTTCTGCACATTTATCAATTTTACCTGAAAAATATTTTTGTACTGTATCTAGACTTGATTCAGACAAAGATATAAATACCATAATCAAAGCATTTGATGTTTTCTGGCATTACAAAAATAAACCTGATATAAAACTTATAATAGTCGGTAATGGTGGACAAGCAGATGAACTTAAAAAGTACGTCGCCACCTTAGATTGTCACGACAATATTATTTTTACAGGTTCTGTACCTGTACCTTTTGGATATATGCGTGGTGCAATGGCTCATATTCTATCTAGCAACAATGAAGGTCTTGGAATGGTAATGTTAGAAAGCGCAGCATGTGAAACATTGAACATTGCCTCAGATTGTAAAAATGGTCCTGCTGAAATCTTGATGAACGGCGAGGCAGGTTTACTTTTTACCCCAGGCGACACAACCCAACTAGCCAAACTTATGCAACAAGTATGGGATAATAATATACCTCGTGAAACAATGATAAAAAAAGCAACAGAAAATTTAAAAAACTTTTCTTCTGATAAAATAACCGCTGAAATTATTAACCTTATTTTAAATACAACAAGAAATAAATAAAACCCAAATCTTGGGCCTTATTTTAATTCGTCTGCCAGGGTTGCTATAGCAATCGCATACCAGTTTGAACTGTTCCAACGCTTGATGCGATAAAAATTAGGATATGTTAAATATGCCTCTATAACAGGTTGCGGGGCAACATCTGTATCTATTGCATTCGGATTGGCCGCATTTACAGACGCAGCCGCAGCGGCTTCTGCCCTTCTTTCAATTACAACATTTATATCCGCGACCAAACCCGCTGTCATATCTGTAATCGGAATAGGCGTTCCATCTGGGTTTATAACACCCATCATCGCCCATTCATATAAAGACTTCTTTGTTTTACCATCTAATAAAGAAACATCAAAATCTGCTGGTAAAATAACTTTGCGTACTATCCTCTCATTAGGGTTCCAACCAAGTTTATTTAAATAATTACCAGCACTAAACATAGCATCACCAACACTATGTATTATGTCAATTTTACCGTCACCATTACCGTCAGCCCCATATTGCTTTAAAGTAGTAGGTATAAACTGAAAATGCCCCATGGCACCCGCCCAACTGCCATGAATATCATTTATATCCAAACCATTGTCATCCGCTATTTTCATCAAAGCCAATAACTGATTCTCAAAAAAAGTCTCTCTTCTACCCTCATACATCAATGTCATAAAAGCATCCGTCAATTTATGCGCTGCCTTATACTTCCCATAATTAGATTCCAAGCCCCAAAATGCTAAAATGACATGAGGTTGCACACCATATTTCTGCTCTACCCGCGATAACATAGTCGGATAAGTCTCACGCATTTTATGACCTTCGGCAATTCTTGTAGAACTTACCGTTCGAGCCAGATAACCTTCTAATGTCAATTTAAATTCTGATTGATTTCTATCGCTTCTTACAATAGACGGAATAAAAGCCGGCGAACGCAAAGTGGCGTTTATAGTATCTTTCGAAATATGCTGTGCAGCCGCTTTTACTCGCACACTGTCAATAATCGCATACCAACGATCTATATCAAACACCCCCCTATCTGCATGCGCAGATAACGGCATAAAAGACAACAACGCAACGCCACAAAGGCGTGCGACAACTTTCCGTAAAGTCATAAGGACACCTTTAAAACGCGTATTTTATACCGACATGTAACCCAAATGATTGCCACGCCGCATGATTTAATTGATTACTTATATACTGAGTACTTGCTGGAACGGTTTCCAAAATAGGCAACCCATTTTCATCCAAAATATACATACCATTTTCATCTAAAACGTAACTTGTATATTCTGCTAAATACAACTCACCACCAATTTTCCCTACATAATAGTAATTCGTATCAACCTTTATCGCCAATTGCATACGGTCTGATAATTTATAATTATACTCCATTTCTGCAGAATAAGAATAAGCATCATTACTACCCTCGTCAATAAAACTTGGGTTCTGCTGCCAATCTGTTCTATTCGGCCATATACCTTCTGAAGAATAATTAGGTAACCCAAACTGAACATAAAACCGCAAGTTATCCTTCAGAGTCATCTGCTTTTCTACTTCTAACCCAATATAAAAACCACTCCATGTAGTATTATAAATATGTGTTGTACCTTCAACTAATATCGGACCATCACCACCGATAATTACGCATTCATTTGAATCTACCCCCCAAGGTATTGTCCCCATTGCTGGGTCATAATCACCCGTCACAAGTGAAGTACCTAAATCCACCAAGGCCCCACCCGCAGGTGCCTGAACCAACTTTATGTCTTCTGGTGACATACATACTTGATACCAATCTTCTGGTGCCTCTACATTAATTGGCAACGCATAATAATTACCATAAACGTCACCATAAACATAATCACCCAAGTTAGTCATTAACGGTAAAAAAATCCCAGGATTTGGATACAAGTGATTAGACATTTCAAGATTATGATTGAAGATTTCATAACCAAACGAAGGTGATAACTTCCAACCACCTATATCCCATACATGATGAGCACCAATACCCAACTTAAAATGATTTGTCTTTCCCGTCTGGTCACCAACTGAAATTGTAAATATACCATAAGACGGGTCTGATTCATCATAGGGTTTTAAATCATAATCCATAGACAAACCACCATGCGACATAAAGCCCATGCTGTATTCACCGTATGCAAACATATCAAAATTACGCAGACTGAAATTGTGCTGTGCACCAACACCAATTTCATTAAATATCATATCATCCCATTCCAAGACGGAATTTACACCCGTTTCAAATTGGAAATCAGCAAAACGTCTGGCGTATTTAGCGTAAATTGTCGTAGCAGGTTCTTCTGATACAGGAATTGCAATACCGTTAGTCGTCATAGTCCCTGTTATTTGTGGTACAGTTGGGCGAGGAACCTGATAAGAATAAGAACGACTGCCAACAACCTGTTTGTTCCCAGATTGCCCAACATATTTTGTATAACCTTGTTCCTGATATTGACCATATGCCGCACGATTTACAGTATTATTTGTATCTGTCTGATAGTATGAAGGCACACCTTCGTTTGACGCGTACGCCCCAACCGACAACGATAACATACTTATAAACGAAATTAACCTTACTCTCATTCCTGCAATTATTATATGTATTATATCATAAAAAAAAAAGCATAAAAAGTATTTTTCTTTTTATAAAATCATCTACTGGATTTTAGTTATTTTTTTTATAAAATACGAAGCATGATTCAACCTCATAATATATATATTCATGTGCCTTTTTGCTTATCTAAGTGCAATTATTGCGCATTTTTTTCACGTGCTTGTGCTGAACCAGACTGGGACAAATATGAAGAAAGTATAATAAATGAAATTCTGTACTGGGCGCAAAAACTTGGCAAAATTTCTATTCCTACCATATTCTTTGGTGGGGGCACACCATCATTGATGCCGATTAAAACATTTGAAAATATAATTAACACAATTAAATCTTGTTTTGATTTAGACAATCAATGTGAAATTACATTGGAATCTAACCCTGGGACACTAGATAAAAATAAATTATCAGACTTCGTAAAAGCAGGCATTAATAGATTATCCATAGGCATACAATCTCTAAATGACGACAAACTAAAATTTTTGGGCAGAATTCATAATGCAACGCAAGCAATAAACTTATTACACGACGCACAAAATTTAGGTCTGCGCGTTTCCGCAGATTTCATTTACGGTCTGCCACATGAAACGCATCAAGACATCATAAACATCTGCAAAGATATTAATTCATTGGGCTTATCACATTGTTCTATGTACGAATTAACCATCGAACCTGACACACCGTTTGGCAAAATGAATTTACAAATGCCCAGTAACGAAGAAATGGCAGAAATGTATATGGCAATTTCTGAAAATCTTAACCTGCCGCGTTACGAGGTTTCTAATTATGCCGCCAATGGTCAAGAATGCCGCCACAATCAAAATGTTTGGGACGGCGAACCTTATATAGGTATAGGGCAAGGCGCAGCAGGCAGAATTTTAATAGATGACATTTGGTACGAACAAATGGGAAACCAGCAAAAATTCGAAAAAATTTCTAATCAAGTACGCGCAATAGAAAAATTAATCACTGGGCTTCGTCAAGTTCGTGGTATAAAACTTGATTCAGACACAGAAAAAATTATAAACTTTGATTTCGTAACCAATAACCCAGAATTATTAAAAGTGACTTCACAAAATAGACTTGCTGCCACAGAAAAAGGCATGTTGATTTTGGACGATTTGTTGATAAACTTGACGAGGTAAAAAAATGCAAAACAAACTATTAAACATAATCGGAATAATTGCAGTGGCAATCGCTGTGACAATCGCTTATTTCGTTATCACGCAAAAGGAGAAAACTATGAATGCCGGAATAAAATTAGAAAACATGGACTTATCTGTAAAACCTGGTGATAACTTTTTTGATTATGCAACTCTTGGTTGGCGCAAAGCAAATCCTATTCCAGATGATTACACACGATATGGTGCATTTGAAATCTTAAACGAAACAAACCTGAAACGTGTTCGTGAAATTGCAGAAACCGACAACGGGAAAATCGGAACACTATACAAAATCGTGATAAACGAAGAAAAACTTAATACAGATAAAACAACACCTGTTCAATCTTATCTTGCTGAAATAGACGAAATCAAAACGAAAGAACAATTACCAGAATACCTTGGTAAAATGCATACTTTTTCTTCTGCGTTCTGGGGTGACGGTGTCGCATTAGATGAAAAAGACAGCGAATACTATTTATACAATATAGGTCAAGGTGGTCTTGGATTATCTCGTGACTATTATTTCGATACAGATGACAAAACAGTAGAAATTAGAAAAAAGTATAAAGAATTTATTGCAAAACAAATGCAGAACTTTGGCGTATCTGTTGACGTAGACGCTTTATATAATTTAGAAGAACGTATGGCAAAGTCTTTCTATCCAAAAGAAAAACTGCGCGACCCACATGCAAACTATCACAAAATGTCTGTTGCAGAAGTAAAAGAACAATTCAAAAACTTTGACTGGGATAAATACCTGCAAGCACGTGGTGCCAGCGCAGCAGAATATATAAACATAAATCAACCAGAAGCGATTGCTGAATCTATTGCTATAATAAACGATACAGATTTAGAACTAATCAAAACTTATTTGAAGTATCGCATTATAAGCGGTGCCGATACTTTGTTAGACGATAAATCATATAACATATCTTTTGATTTCTATAACCGTACAATGGCAGGTCAAAAAGAACCTAAACCACGTTGGAAACGCGCAATAGGTTTACTTGATGCATCTCTTGGTGAAGAAATAGGTCACTTATATGTAAATAAATATTTTTCTGCTGATGCCAAAGAACGTATGCAACAATTAGTAAAAAATCTGCAGCGCGCGTATGCAATTAGAATTGAAAACCTTGATTGGATGTCAAAAGAAACAAAAGAAAAAGCATTAGAAAAACTAGATACATTTAAAGCAAAAATCGGATACCCAGATAAATGGCGTGATTATTCAAAACTAGAAATAAGTGCCGATAAATCCCTGTGGGATAATATGGTAAACGTTTCTAAGTTCGAAGATGCTTTCTGGTTGGAAAAAATTGGTAAAAAGAAAGACCCAACAATATGGTATATGAACGCACATGAAATAAATGCTTATTATGACCCATCAACAAACGAGATTTGCTTTCCTGCCGGAATTCTGCAACCACCTTTCTTTGACATGGGTGCAGATGACGCATTCAACTACGGTGCAATTGGAAGTGTAATCGGGCACGAAATGACACACGGTTTCGATGATTCTGGCCGTCAATTTGATAAAGAAGGAAATTTAAAAGACTGGTGGACAGCAGATGACGCACGCGGTTTTGAAGTTCGTGCAAATGTGTTGAAAGAATTTTTCAACAAAATAGAAATTGCACCAGGTGTACACGCAAACGGTGAATTCACACTGGGCGAAAACCTGGCAGACTACGGCGGTGTCACAATATCTTTTACTGCATATAAAAACTTCGGTGTACAGACCAATGAAGTAGAAGGGCTTAGTGCAGACCAAAGATTCTTTGTCGCATATGCTGGCGCGTGGGCACAAAATATGCGCGACGAAGAAGCACTGCGCCTGACAAAAATGGACGAACATTCACTTGGCAAATGGCGCGTTAATGGAATACTACCACATATAAGCGCATGGTACGAAGCATTTAACATACAGCCAGATGCAAAGTTATATGTAGCACCAGAAAATCGTATAACCTTATGGTAAAAAAGCCGGCAAATGCCGGTTTTTTTATTTCATCACAAGCCCACAAAAAAATAAATCTTGTCGCTAATAAAAAACGCCGGTATTTACCGGTGTTTTTATTGTTCTGCAACACGCTTTCTAAATTCGTTGCTGGGTCTGAACGATGCCACCCTGCGCGCACTGATTACCGCAGGTTCACCCGTTTTTGGATTACGCCCCATTCGCTGCGCCTTGGTCAAAATTTTAAAACTGCCGAAACCTGCAAATTTTACTTCTTCCCCATGAATTAACGATTCACGTATTTCATCAAAAACTATATCAACTAACTTATACGCATCCGCGGTCGTTAAGCCAAAACGTTCGCGTAACCGATTTGCAAAATCACTTCTTGTTATCGTTGCCATTTTTTACACCCTTATTAAAGCCGCACCCCATGTTAACCCACTGCCAAATGCAGGATATAATATTAATTGCCCCTTCTTTATCAAGCCTTTATCAAACGCATATGACAATGCTAATACACCAGAAGCACCACTTGTGTTCGCATGCTTATCAACCGTTACCAAAATCTTTTCTAATGGGAAACCCAACCTTTCTGCACCACTTTGAATTATACGCAAATTCGCCTGATGCGGGACTATCCAATCCACATTATCTGCAGTAATTCCAGCATGTTCCATTATATAATTTGCTGCCTCGGGCATTAATGTCACTGCCTTCTTATAAGTTTCTGGTCCATTCATTATTATATGATGGTCCAAAGAACCATGCAACATATCAAATTCTTTACCATCTGACATAACAACCGTATCTATTATACCAGAATAACTTGATGTGGAATGTTCAAATATCAAAGCACCTGCACCATCACCAAATAATACCGCTGTACTTCTATCTTGCCAATCTATAAACCTTGTCATTTTTTCCGCACCGATAACCATTATACGATGATGAATACCAGCCGTAAAAAACGCACGCGCACAATGCAACGCATAAATATACCCCGTACAAGCACCACGAACATCAAATGCAGGCGCATTGTTTGTCGCCCCTAATCGACCAAAAACTTGTACACCAACCGATGGAAAATCTAGTTCCGGCGTTGTGGTGGCGACGATTATCAAATCAATATCATTTATTGTAAGCCCCGCATTATCTAGCGCACGTTGTGCCGCAACCGTCGCCAAATCCACAACAGTTTCATCATCACGTGCAAAATGACGTTCCCGCATACCTGTGCGTTGAACAATCCATTCATCAGAAGTGTCCATTATTTTTTCAAAATCTTGATTGGTCATAACCCTTTCAGGCAAATAAGACCCATACCCAATAAGTCTGCTTCCCATACACCTTCCTTTTTTATCTGGGGTATTATACAAGCCGAGATTACAACTTGCAATATTAAAATCTATGAATAAAATATAGTTCACTGTCCCCATAGTTCAACTGGATAGAATAGAGGTTTCCTAAACCTTTGATACAGGTTCGATTCCTGTTGGGGATACCAAAAAAACAAAAGAATCCTTCATGAGAAATAAAGCAATAAAAATTGGAATCATCGCAAGCATACTGCCGCACCTTTTCTGCTGCGTATTGCCAATAGTATTATCCATAGTATCTCTTTTCGCCCCGGAATTTGCACACGCAGAATTTATACCACACTGGTTTGAACCTTGGTTATTTGTATTCTCTGCCGTGATGCTGATTTTATCTTGGTACTTGGTATTAAAAGATTGCAAATGCGAATGCGAACATTGTCATGAAAAAGGTGGTCACAGAACACAAAAAATTATTCTGGGAATAATAACCGCAATATTTATTATAAGCATCGTTTTACATATAATAGCACATCATTAAAAAGCCGGCAATTACCGGCCTTTTTTATTTGTTGAACAGCATTATTTTTAGTTCTAAAATTCATTGTAAAAGGTAAGGATAAAATATGAAAATATATGAACAAACAGAATTAGATTTTAAAGATGTCTTAGTTAAACCAAAACGTTCTTTTATTAACTCTCGTTCAGAAGTCGATATTATTCGTGAATACAAGTTTAAATGGTGTCCACGCAAAATTTCTGGTACAGGAATAATTACTTCTAATATGGCGACCGTCGGGACATTTGAAATCGCAAAACACATGATGCAAAATAAAATGTTCTGCTGTCTGCATAAACACTATCCTGTTGAAGAACTTATTAAATTCATAACTGAAAACGATTGTCGTGATTATGTATTTCTTTCTATGGGGCTGCGCGATGAAGACTATGAAAAAATAGAAAAAATACTTACTGAATATCCAGACAAATGCAGAAATATTTGTATTGATGTTCCAAATGCTTATGTTCCACGCGTAAAAGAATTAGTTGTTAAAATGCGCAATAAATTCCCAGATATTTTATTAATGGTCGGGAATGCTGTTACTGCTGAACTTGTAGAAGACCTAATTCTGTCTGGTGCAGATATAGTAAAATGCGGAATCGGCAGTGGCAGTGCTTGTATCACACGCAGAATTACTGGTGTCGGTCGTCCACAATTATCAACCATCTTTGAATGTGCAGATACCGCACATGGAATCGGCGGCGCAATTTGCAGTGATGGCGGCGTAGTATATATTGGCGATATATGCAAAGCATTCGGTGCAGGTGCGGACTTTGTTATGATGGGTGGATTTTACGCAGGTTGTGAAGAAGCAGCGGGCGATATAATTGAAAAAACTTTTCAAACAAACCAAATCGACCCAGAAACAGGAAAACCAATATTAGAAATAAAAAAGTTCAAAGTTTTCTATGGAATGTCGTCCGAATACGCACAGAACAAACATTATCATGGCATGCCAAAATATCGTGCAAGTGAAGGTCGTGTTGTTGAAGTTCCGTTAAAAGGTTCGATAGACAAAATGAACCAAGATATTCTTGGTGGGCTTCGTTCTTATATGACATACATCGGGGCACGCAGATTAAAAGATGTGTCCAAATGCACGACATTTTATAGAGTAAACACTCAATTAAATACGGTTTTTGGGGAATAAATCTTGTTAAAAAACTCCTCGGCTGTAAGGGATTTATTGCCAAGGAGTTTTTATTTAGAAAATTCATCGATTTTCTGTAATCGTATTACTACTTTTTTCTTATTTTCTAAATACGACTTTTCTATTTCTTTATTTATTTTTATGCGGCGTAATAAACCATAAACAGGTATCATACAAAACATAAATTCTTTCATATTTTCTTTAAATTCTTTTTTCCATGCAGCATTTAGCAATTCTGATTTTATCTGCGCAATAGGTTTGTTTTTACCATTTTTATCTTTATACGGCGTCATAATATTCCAATCATAATAACTATGCCATTTCATCATACCGTCTTCTTGCATAGATAATTCCATGCAAAGAGTGTCTTTTGTAAGACCACCACACTGCATAGACGGATAAAATATTTTATATCCAAAATTATTTTGTGCTGCCCTGCCAATTCGCATTGTCGGCCCTTCTTCATGAACAACAATTCTTACATCATTTGCATAACAAACATAGAAATACGGAGAAAACACCATATTCTGAGGTTCAAATTTTAATGTCACACCACGAGATTTAAAGAAATCTGGCAATAAAACTTTTTCTTTTGCCATACCAGAATCTATGCAAGCAGACATAATTACAATTTTAGTCGCTTTAAATCTTTTATCACTTGCAATACAGGATATTAATTCTTTTACACAATCTGCTATTTGCGGTGAATGATATCTATCAATTGACGTGCTTAATCTTAATTGCTTTCCTTTTGCGGCAAGACCATTTTGAATCTGCAACAAATCACTTAATATCTCTTCTCTTTTTGGTCCAAAAATCCATCTGCAATTAGTCTGCAAACAATACACATCCGTCTTTGATATATCAAATTCTTTAAATAATTTTAACATATAATGCGGTTCCACATCATATATCAAAGACCATTCACCACCTGTCATATAAACAGTTTTTAATCCAGAAAAAGAATTTAAATAATATTTCGCATCTTCAACAGATATATAATTCAAAGTCTGATTTGGTCCACTACACTCAAAACAATGCGCACAATTTTCATTACACCTATTTGTGCAACGAAGCCTTATATCAACAGGTACAAAATCCCACTTCTTTACAAAACGCTTTTTGGAAAATGAATCCATAAACCCATTGTATAAAGTTTTAAACAATGGCTCTTTTGCTTCATCTTGCCCCAGTTCAGAAATTTTTATTACTTCATCTTTCATATAGACAAAAATATCACATAAAGCATTTTTGTCAACAAAATTGTATCACACAAACTTCTCTGGAACAAGGTTTGTGATATTTTTCCAAATACGTCTAAATATAGTTGTATCTGGTGACTTATGATATACACGCGGTTTTTTATCACCAGGCCTGCTGCCAGTCCAAACCGGTTCACCATCTTCCATCGTCACACGCCACGAAGTTTTTGTATCCCTTAGAATCATTTCGCGTAATTTGTCAGCAAATTCCTTACTTTCAAATATTGCAACATTTTCTGTGTTATAATATGCGCTACGCGGATCCAAATTAAAACTACCTATCCAAGATATATCATCATCAAAAACTATCGTTTTACTATGCAAAACAGAAAAACTCGACTGATGACGTTCCCTATCGTGCTCTTTGCCACGCAAATTTTCTGCAGATAGCATAAATTCATAAACTTCTGCACCAGATTCTATAAGTTTCTTTCTATATTTTTCCCATTTCGCATAAACAGTCGGCGCATTTGTAGACGCCAAAGAATTCGTCACAATTGTCATATGAACACCGGACTTTTCTTCGTGCAACATATGTTCCAGACCGCCCTGTCCTGGCACAAAGTACGCTGCGGACATATATACAGAATCATTCGTTTCCTTCCACAAATGTTGTAAGGCCTTGATTATATCACCGTTATATTTCTCCTTTTCTGCCATAGACATTTCAACTTTAGACGGTGGGTCTGCTAAAAACTTCCCCTTTCCCCAACTAAAGTCAAAATTCTTTTTTTCGTATTCATGCTGAACAAGTGATATTATTTTGTTATATTGTTTTATATCTTCTTGACTTTTCTTTTCTATTTCCTTGAATTTTTTTTCTAACTTCTTCAGTGCTTTTTTAGATTTTGCCTTTGGGAAAACGGACGCAGGAATAGATAAATGATAATTCCAATACTCATCAAAACTTGCGGTTGCATATTTTGTCATATCCCCTATGAACAAAACATCTGTATCAGAAAAGTTTGACGCTGTTTCAGGATAAAAATAATTGCTGCCCACATTTCTGCCACCAGTAATATATGCAACATTATCCACAATAAATAATTTATTGTGCATTCTGGAATTCAAACGATTAAAATCTAATAAAAATTGCGGATAATAAAGCAGTTTTGAACGATTAGATACCGTATTAAATACTTTTACCTCTATATTAGGATGCTGGTTTAACAGCATAACATCAACTATGTCCGACTTGGTACCATAGTCGTCTAGTAAAATACGAACCTTTACCCCCCTGTCCGCAGCATTCTTTAACTCGCCAATTAAAACCTTGGAAGAGAAATCATTACTATAAATATACGTTTGCAAATCAATCGTCTTGGTCGCCATACGCGCAAATGCCGCCCTTATAACAAACGCAGACAGCCCGTCTTCTATTAAAGTCGCCCCACTTATATCATCCCCGCTTTTTAACTCTTTTTTATAACATTTTGCTATCGGAGTTTGCATAGGGTCATAATTAAAATCTGCATTTGTCACCTTAGGCACATAATTATTTAACCTATCATCATGTATAGTCGTTGGAACCGTTGTACACCCCATCAACGGTAAACTAAAAACAAACACAGAAACCCTTTTTAACCAAGACAATTTTTTCCCTTTTGCCTACGATTATAGTATATCTGAAATCAATTTTACAAGTTAAATTCATTAAAAATATTAACAATCCGAAAAAAAACCTTTAAAGCACTCTTTTTTAGTATAATAATCTTACAAAGGAGAAAATATGCAAAAGAGCAAAATAATAATAACCGGCGGATGCGGTTATATCGGTTCTCATACAGCAGTTGCGCTACAACAATCTGGTTTTAAAGTATTAATAATCGACAATCTATCAAACTCACAAGAAAATGTATTAGACAAAATAGCCGATATTACAGGCATAAAACCTGATTTCGAGAAAGCAGACTGCACAAATCCTATTTCTATTAAAGATATTTTCTCAAAAAACAATGATGCCGTAGGCGTTATTCATTTTGCAGCCTTAAAAGCAGTTGGTGAATCTGTTGCACACCCAATTATGTATTATAAAAACAACCTAAATTCATTAATGAACATCTTGGAAAACATGGTTGAATTTAATATACCCAATTTAGTATTTTCTTCTTCTGCATGTGTATACGGCGAACCAGAAAAATTACCTGTCACAGAACAAACACCTCTACAACCGGCCACATCGCCTTATGGTGCAACAAAAGTAATGGGCGAAACAATAATAAAAGATACTGTTCGTGCACACCCAGAACTTAATGCAATACAACTCAGATATTTTAACCCCATAGGCGCACACCCTTCGGGTAAAATAGGCGAACTGCCAAATGGCGTTCCTAATAACCTTATGCCATACATAACCCAAACTGCCGCGGGCATAAGAGAAAGATTAAGTATTTTTGGTAATGACTACCCGACACACGATGGATATTGCGTTCGTGACTATATTGATGTTAACGACATAGCAGATGCACACATCGACGCAATACAATACATGATAAAAAACAACCCAGGTATAGAAACTTTTAACCTTGGTACAGGACGCGGTCTATCTGTAATGGAACTAATCAAAGCATTTGAATCCGCAAATAATATAAAAATTAATTACACCATCGCAGAACGCCGCCCCGGCGATGTTCCAGAACTGTGGGCAATTTCCGATTTGGCAAACCAAAAACTTGGCTGGGCTGCAAAAAGGAGCCTGGAAGACACTCTAAAATCCGCTTGGCAATGGCAAAAAAACGTATCTGGTTTAAAATAGGATAAAAAATATATAAAACATAAGTTTTTTGTCTATTTTTTGTTTGCTAGATTTTGGCGAATGTGATAAAATTAAGTGTAATAGAAGGGAAGTTTTCGATATGAAAAGATTTATCGCAGTATTAAGTAGTCTGTTGGTCTTACCGGCTTTTGCAGAAGTTGCGCCTGCATATTACTATGAAGAAATCATGGAATATGCCGATGAATATGCCGACCCTGCTGTCGCAGAAGAAGAAGTTGAAACAGAACAAGAAGAAGAAAAAAAGACGGCAACGCCCGTCGTTCCTACTGCTGTAAGTCCACGCAACGCAACAGGGCGCGCTGCTGCATCACGCGCAGTTGCAACTTCCACAACAAGTTCAACCAGAAATGTTGCTACACGTAATACAAATTCTACGCCTGCACGCGTTGTGACAACACGCTCTGCAATAACATCTGCATCACGCGCAGTTCCATCTCGTAATACAACAACTGCTACAAGCAGTCGTCCTTCTACAACCGCACGCACAACAAGTACAACAAATCAAACACCAGGTGTAACAACAAGAAAAGCATCTCAAAAAACAAACACGAATACAGCGCGTGCTTCTATCGTTCAAACAGATACTGTCACAGTTCCTTTATATACAAGCACTGCATCCAGTTCTGCTTCCGTAAGGGCAAGAGTCCCGACAATTCGTGTTGGTTCAACTTCAACAACGACATCATCTGAAACAACATCATCTTCTTCAAGTATGTCCTTGGACGAACTTGCGCAGTTAACTGATTTCTGTAAAGCACAATATACTTCTTGTATGGATAACTTCTGTAATGTATTAGACGACAACCAGGGTCGTTGCAGTTGTAGTGCAAATTTAAAAAATTATGCAGAAACAGAAGAAGCACTGAAACAAGCAACAGAAGAACTACAAGATGTTGCACAGAAAATTCAATACATCGGTCTGACCGCAGATGAAGTAGAAACTCTGTTTACACAAACCGAAGCAGAATTAGAAATGCAACAAACAACTGATAATACACAATTGAAAAATGACCTTGATAAAATCAAAGGCATGATTATAGACGTACAATCGGGTTCTGCATCTACTTCTAGTGGTTTAAGTTTGGATTTGTCTGGTTTGTTAGACTTTACAATTGACAGCACGGGATTTAATTTAAGTTCTTTGCTTGGTACATCTACTGAAAGCATAAGTAACCAACGTGGCGAACAATTATATAAAACCGCCGCTGCACGTTGTAAGGCATCTGTTTTGAATAGTTGCGCTGCACAAGGTGTAGATACATCTATTATTACAAATGCTTATGATTTGGAAATTGATAAACAATGTATCGTTTATGAACGCAGTCTAACAGATTCTAATGACCAAATGGCCGCAACAGTAAGAAATGCAAAAAGTGTTCTGCAAAAAGCGCGTCTTTTGGTTGCACAACAGAAAAACTCTTACGACCTGCGCGGTTGCATAAATGCATTGGATTCATGTATGCAAGACGACTTTGTCTGCGGCGATGATTACGAGAACTGTCTTGACCCAACCGGGAAATATATCGTAAACGGCGAAGTTGTTGTTGGCAGCCAACCAGGTATGCCTAACGACATAGAAGATGGCGCACTTTATAAAACATGGGTTTATGAAACAAATAAAAACGCTTGGGGTACAGATGTCGCTTCTGGCACATTAAGTGACTATATTGAAAAAACAGTTACAGCAAATGCCGCACAAAAACCGTCTACAAACATGTCCGAATTTTTACAAAATAAAATCGGATATCACGATGATAAAGACGGTAAAAACTACGGTATGTGCATGTCTGTTTTGAACAAATGCCAGGATGTCACATATACTGGTACAGGTCAGAATTTGAAGTACAACCCAACAAATAATGTAATTAAAGAATTCTTGAACCGCACACTGATTCAAATTAAGTCTGCACAAGATGAAGTTCTGTCTGAATACGCTGAAAGTTGCATCATGGACGTATCATCCTGCTTGGCTCAGAACAACTATGACGCAGATGCAACAAGTGGTTCAACAAAGAACAATATCGCTATTAACGCATGCAAATCTGTAATCACTTCTTGTATGAGTGTTAACGGAAATGCAGACGCAAGTTCTAACGAAACCTTGAAACAATGGGTTGAAGACATGTTTGGAACAGGTGACTAAAAAAACAAAAACCGCCAAATGGCGGTTTTTTTATTACCCTAATATTCTAAAAATTTTTAACACAAATCAACCACGACAAAAAACAAAATTGCATTCAATTATAAAACTGCGCATTTTACCTAAGAAAGAATCAAATTAGGACGAACAGAACGTAAATTATTTAAAGACTTTTCTTGCGCTTTTTTAAAGGCCTCTGGATTCCATATCTGAAAACTGTTACCGCGCCCAACAAAAACCGCCGTATCCTTGATACCTGCATGCTTTAATAAATCCGCAGGTATAACAATACGTCCAGTCACATCAAAAGATAATGGACGCGCATCAGCAAAAAGCATTGCCGACAAGTCATCTAACTCACTATCAAAAACGCCCATTTTATCGGTTGCAGCCGCCAACTGTTCCATACGCGACATAGACAACCCTTCGATACAATTGTTTGTAAAAGAACGATATAAAACAACACCAGCAAATCTTTCATTCGCAACAGAAGCCCGAAAGGAGGCAGGCACAGATATACGCCCCTTGGTATCCAAACGATTTTCATAAGATGAGAGAAACAATGACATTTTTACGGTCTTTGTTTTTGGGCATCTGCCCGTTCCCCTTTCCGACTTCAAACGAAATTTAGCACGCTATTTTATGGTTGTCAATGACAATTTATAATTATTTTATGGTATTTTATGGTTTATAAAATAAAACTATCATAATTTTAAATAAAATTAAAATAAATGCATTTTCCTCTTGACCTGCGATTCGTTTTTGTTCTAAGATTTAGGTATAGACAAGGAGAAAAGAATATTTTTTCTTAGAAACCCGCTAAAAACTAGGATTTCTGCGAAAAAACAAATCAAAAAAAATAAAAGTTTTACTTATTTTTGTAAATACACCATGTATATACAATACAAATAAGATTTTTTAACAAAGACCCAGAAAGGAGGGAACCGCGCATGTCAAAAAACATTAAAGAAATCATGATTGCTCTGAATCAAGTTTTAACAACAACAGTTTGGGTTAATGAAGATCGTCAGATTATATCCTTATCAGATGAACTACAAATCGGTCAAAATAATGCCCCCCGTTCAATTGAAGATTTACCACGTAATTCATTAGTTGGCGCATATGTATCTTTACAAATTCGCACAGACAACTTCGATGTAGCAGCAGAAAGCTTGGAAACAAAGACTTTGGCATTACGCGTAAAAGAAATGGTCTTTGCAGAAGCTAAAAAGATTATGGATGCTGCAGACAAAGAATCTGCACAAAAGATTGCAAAAGCTGCCTGATTTTCCCGCATAAGCGCGGTAAAAAAAAACAGAGCATGCACAAAGTTTCTGGGAAACCAGAAGGAAGGGAGCAGCCGTCGACAAGTAATTGTCGACGGTTCTGTTTTTATACTTATCAAAAACGTATGCTGCCTTTTATCATGCCTGTATAATCATTATACCCATTTCTAAACGATGCTTCTGCACCTATTGATAATTTGTACAAACTTCCAAAGCACATATTAAGTTTAATACCTGCTGTCATCTGCCATCTGGGCAACCGTTCAGAAGAAATAGCATATTTATTACCACCTATCGCAACAACGATATCGTCCATATCTGCATGCCAATCATACGAACCACCAACTTCTAACTGCGGAGTCATGCTAAAACCATTAGAATACTCTATCTCATATTCCGCAGAAAGTTTCGCATACGAGGTTAAAAAATTTAAATCCACAGAAGACAATTCTTGACCTGCGGTATCTGATGAATTACCTCTGTGCATAAATGTATATTTTGCCCCAATCATTGGCGTAAAAAGAAAATCATAAACAGGCATTTCATAACCAACATCTGACTGAACACTAGTCGTATAAACATTTATGTCATCATACAATTGTAATCCTGCTACATTTTTAGTTTCACTTAAATCGCTATAAAAAAAACTTGCGGAATTATTCCAAATAAAGCTTTTATTATTATATTTTGCGTACACCCCACCACCGTTTGTTGGTGCACGTATAATTCTGGCCCAACTTTTTAATCTATCATATTGATAAGTATACGCAACCCCCAGCATCCAATCGCTTATTTCTATCTCTGCCCCCAACCCAAAACCATAACCGTATATATCAAAGTTTGCATAATTATCACTTTCTTTTAATCTTCCGCCACCACCGATTGCAGCACCCCACAGTTTTCCGCTACCTATTCTACTCTCATTACGCGCGTCCAAAGAAATCAAACTATTAAATCTATCCGCATAAGAATTACCAAGTATTTGCATCAATGGTGCAGGTGTTGGCGCCAGCGCAGTCAACGCCTTTATATATTCTGGCGCGTTAGTTTGAACAAGCGCATCTAATAAATTAGACACTGCAACCGCAACATCACTATCAATTCCTGACATATCTTGCCAACTAATCGCTGTATTCTCGTTATTTAACGACCCACCAGACTCTCTTATAACATCCAAAAACGTACTTTCTTGAAGTACCTCATACCAACCATTCCCCAACTTTAGAAATGTATAAATATTATTATCTATATCAGGTAAAAATTTATCGGTTATCTCTGCAGAACTACGCAATAACTGCACTTGCAACGAGTCCCTACCCTGCATCGCATCAGAACCTAAAACTGCACTTAATGATGCACCATCAGATATTGTAAATGTATCTGCTGTTAAATACCCATAATTATCTGCATCTTGAATATTTAATTTTAATGTAGATTCAGAACTAAATGTTGCGGTATTTACTGTGGTATTCGTAGTTCCTAAATCTAAAACCCCACCTGTTACCTGCAAATCGGTTGCCCCAAAAAACTTCCCACTATCACTAACCAGAACTGTTCCTGATGCTATTGTTACATCACCGCTAAAATCACTCATATCTTCATTAAGCAATACTGTTCCACCTGTCGGCATAACACTTTCTTCCAACGTATACGGATTATTTATTACTATAGAACCTGAACCCGTTATCTTGTCGTTAAAAACAATCTGATAATCTGTCGATGCATTTAACCCTAACATTTCTGAAGTATATATCGCATTAGACTCGCCAGAAGAAGCATTACCTGTAAATTCTATATCCGAATTCTGTGCAATTAAAAACAGTGCATTTATATTAAAAATTGCACCACCATTATCTGTTGCGGTATTATTTGTAAAACTACTATCTATTATATACGCATCGTCCCAGTTATAAAGCGCCCCACCATATGTTGCGCTATTACCCGTAAATGTAGAATCTTTTACAACAGTATATAAACCATCCCCAACAATTCCATAAACACCTATTGCGCCACCTGTTTCGCCCCTATTGTTTTCAAAAGTTCCGTTTGTTATATTCATCATACCTGTTGTATAAACTGCACCCACACTTTCTGTACCTATGTTATCTATAAAAGACACATTATTCATTGTGACTGTATTTGAATTATATATAGCAGCCCCACTTGCCGCAGTATTGGAACTAAAAACACTATCCGCAACTGTTAAATTACC
The DNA here is from genome assembly GCA_949298405.1 of uncultured Pseudomonadota bacterium. Taxonomy (GTDB): domain Bacteria; phylum Pseudomonadota; class Alphaproteobacteria; order Rs-D84; family Rs-D84; genus Enterousia. Next base: position 84,110 of record CASFWA010000003.1, on the reverse strand, counting down.
ATCATTGAATACTACCCCACCATAATTACTGGCAGAATTTTCTTGAAAATAACTTCCATCTATATTTGCAGTCGTTCTGTACTGATTATAAATTACGCCACCATTACTACGCGTCACACTGTTATTCTGAAATGCGCTATTCGATATATTTAAATTACCGCTGTTGGTCTGGTAAAATACTCCGCCACCATATCGCGAAGAATTATTACTAAAAGCAGAATTTTCTATTGTTAAATCACCCCCTGCATTTGAAAACACTGCCCCCTGCCCCGACTGATAAAAACCATTAATAGAATTCTCTATCGTTGCACTTTGCCCAGACACACTAAAACTACCACCATTTGCAAAAGATATACTGCTTCCACTTGAAACAGTAAAACCATTGTAATTATCCCCTATAAATTTATACCCACCTCCATCAATATTTGTAATCACACTTCCTGCAACGCCAACCAAACGATTTGCCGTTATGTCTGCTGTTATCGTTATATCATTTTGCGCAGCATTTGTTTTGTACGCATTGTAAAAAGAATTAAAATCTGATACATCTGTTGCATATGCGGAAACACCGTAAAAAGCAATCACACAAAAAGGAATTTTTCTAATAAAAAGCATTTTTCTCTCCATTGAAATACAATAAAAAAATCGCTTAAAAAGCGATTAATATCAATATTCATCTATTCCCATTTATATAATTAAAAACGCCCACAAGGGGCGCTTATTTATTCTGCTTCTTTTTGCGTTAATATCTCTTCACGAATATTTGCAACAGAATGCGCACGTGCTTTAATCAAATCGTTCAAATTAGCACCTGTTAAATCTGCTGCATATTTAATAGAATTTGCAAATGCCAGCGCATCACTGTTTCCATGCGTTTTTACAGAGAATCCATTTAAGCCTAAGAAAGTCGCACCCGCATAAGAACGTGGGTCAATCTTATTTTTTAAACGCTTAAATACATGAACCAAAAAGAACGCACCAATAATTGCTAAAATAGATTTCTTCAAGTTGTCCACTAATACTCGTTTTATCAATTTAGCGGTACCTTCTACTGTCTTTAAAACGATATTACCTGTAAAACCGTCCGTCACAACAACCTGAACATTACCACCACCGATATCATTACCTTCGACGAATCCAATATATTCGTATGGTAATTCATCTTTATGCGCACTTAATAACTTATTTAATTTCTGCAGTGTTTCATTACCCTTGGTATCTTCTTCACCAATATTTAAAACCCCAACTTTTGGTTTTGGCATTTTACCGATAACCTCTGCATAAACACTGCCCAGAATAGCAAAATCAAACAAATTGCCTTCGTCACATTGAACGTTAGCACCTAAATCCAAAACAACCACACGAGAATCCCCACCACCAGACGGCAACATAGTTGTAATCGCAGGTCTTGAAATTCCCTCTATTGTTTTTAAGGCTAATTTTGACAAGGACATCAATATTCCAGTATTCCCAGCACTTACAACAGCCGCAGATTTACCTTCACGTACATCCTTAATCGCCATATACATCGAAGTGTCTTGCGCATGACGAATAACATCACGAACTTTATCAGTTCCTTTTATAGCGTTTGGTGCATGAATTACATCGCAATTACGAGCCACACGCGGGTACTTTGCCAATAATTTACGTAATATTTTTTCATTACCAAATAAACGGAAAAATACTTTATCTTCACCGTTCTGATACAAGAACTGATTCATGCCACCAAGAACAGCGTTAGGGCCTTTGTCCCCACCCATGGCATCAATAGCAATAATTTTCTTTTCTGTAGACATAGTACATTAAAAAAGCAGAAAGGCACATATCGCGCCCCAATCTGCCTTTATATCTTTTTTATAAATTATTTCGCACCACATGCAGGGCATACATGATGTGGACGTTTCTTTTCACCACAAGTTTTACATACGCTGCATGGCATTATTGACAATGCGTCATGAGAACGACGCTGTGCTGAACGTGCTTTACTTGTTTTACTTTTTGGCGTTGCCATTTTGTTATCCTTTTATTTACAGTTTGTTATTTTATTAAAAACTTCTTATTTTGCAAGGAAAACTTTAATCAGATATAACTTGGGCCACAAACATACCATGATTATGCATCAAACCTATTACTGCACTATGGTCATCCAACCCCATATAAAATTTATACCCCTGTTTTTCCAGTGCTATTATCGTTGCCAGTTTATATTCCGCTGTTGTGCCTGGATAATCATGTGGCTTACAGAATATTCTCTTCTTTATATTAGGAAGCAAATTATTTATATGTGCTTCTACATTCTGTTGCCCCATTGCCCAACGACCAGTTATAAAAACGATTGTGAAATCCTGCCCTAATGTTTCTAGAACCCGTATCATATTTTCATTTGGTTCCCCAAAACGGTCATAGTTAGCGATTGCAAACTTCTTGTTTACAACACCATCTATATCACAAAATATTGCTGGGATTTCTTTCATTTCTTTAACCCATAACGCCCGACACACTTTACGAACAAAGTATGCCGAGCGTTTATGTTTCTGTTATCTCGATTAGATATCCAACAACTGCTGTTGTGTGCCACCTTCACGAGCCAACTTTTCTGCTTTTTCTTCTGCTTTCGCAATTTCACGAACACGACGAACATATGCACCTGTTCCAATTGGTATCAAACGACCAACAATTAAGTTTTCATTAATACCAACCAATTTATCTGTCGCACCGCTAATCGCTGCATCAACCAATACCTTAGTTGTCTGTTGGAACGAAGCATTAGATATAAATGAACGACTTGTCAAAGATGCACGTGTCAACCCAACCAAAACTTGCGATGCTTCTGCTGGTTTACCACCGTCATGAATAACACGAGTATTCTCTTCTTCAAAATCAACACGGTCAACAACCTGCCCCATCAAGAACCCTGTATCACCTGGATTCGTGATTTCTACACGACGTGTCATTTCACGTATCAAAATTTCAATATGCTTGTCATTAATTACCACACCCTGCAGACGATAAACTTGCTGTATCTGTTCTACCATAAAGGTTGCCAAGGCTTTCTGACCCAAAATACGTAAAATATCTTGTGGCACTGGATCACCATCAACCAACTTGTCTGCTTTTCTTACAACGTCACCGCTGCGAACCAACAAGTTCGTACCTTTTGGTACTGCATATTCTACAGGTGCTGTTCCGTTATCTGGTACAATGCGGATAATTATCTTTGACTTTGCGTCTTCTAATTCAATCGTACCATCTATTTCAGCCAACAATGCTGGGTTTGCAGGACGGCGAACTTCTAACAATTCGTTTACTCGTGGCAAACCACCAGTAATATCGCTTGTACGTTTAGACTGAACTGGAATTCTTGCCAAAACATCACCCGCTGCAACTGTCGCACCGTTTGCTACGTTCAAGATAGAATACATAGGCAATAAGTATTCAGCAATCTTCTTACCACCCAATGACAGTATTTCGCCCTTTTCATTTACCAATGTAATTGATGGGTTCAATGCTTTCTTTGTATTTGTTTTCCAGTTAATAACCTTACGTGAAACAATACCTGTCATAGAATCAACTTCTTCCTGATAAGATACGTTTTCAATCAAGTCATTAAACTGAACAATACCGTCTTTTTCAGCGATGATTGTATTTGAATATGGGTCCCATTCTGCAACCTTCGCGCCTTTTTCTACCTTGTCACCATCGTTTACAATTAACATAGATGCATATGGCAGGCTGCTTGTAAATAATGTTTCGCCCTTGTCATCAACAACGGATAATTCACCGTTTCTTGATAATACTACGATACGACCAGCAGAATTCTTAATTGTATTCACACCAGACAACTTTATAGTACCAGAAACAGGAACTTCGATAAAGTGACTTTCTGCACCACCTGCTGCAACACCACCAATGTGGAAGGTACGCAACGTTAACTGAGTACCAGGTTCACCAATGGACTGACCAGCAATAACACCAACCGCTTCACCAACATGAACCAGCGCATTACGTGACAAATCCATACCATAACATTTTGCACACAAACCGTCACTGCAACATGTCAGAACACTGCGAACATCAACGCTTGGCAAACCTGATTCATTTATCTTCTTTGCCGCCGTCTTTGTGATTAATTCGCCTTCTGGTACAATGACTTCTTTTGTTATAGGATGAACAATATCATGTGCTGCTGTACGTCCTAAAACTACATCACCCAAAGCAACCGATAATGTGCTGCCTTGATATACAGGTTTTGCAGTTATATATTCTTTCGTACCACAATCATGTTCTGTAATAACAGTGTTCTGAGCCAATTCAACCAAACGACGTGTCAAATAACCAGCGTCCGCCGTCTTCAAAGCAGTATCCGACATACCCTTACGCGCACCATGCGTCGACGTAAAGTATTCTGCCATGGTCAGACCTTCCTTAAAGTTCGAAATAATAGGAACTTCAATAATAGAACCGTCTGGCTTCTGCATCATACCACGCATACCTGCCAACTGCTGAATCTGACGTTTGGAACCACGTGCACCAGATAACGCCATCATTAACACAGAATTCCAATTGTCTCCTGTTGTTTTACCCAACGCAGCGTAAGCCAGGTCACCCAACTTATCGGTTGTTTTCTGCCACAAGTCAATCAACTTGTTATGTCTTTCACCACCAGATAACAAACCGTTTTGGTACTGTTCTTCGATTTCTTCTGCTGCTTTTTCGGCTTCTGCAATCATTTCTTTCTTTTCTTCTGGAATGACAATGTCATCGAAACCGATAGAAATACCACTTCGTGCAGCCTGTTCAAAACCTGTATTCTTTAAAGCGTCTGCCAACAAAATAGTTTCTTTATCGCCACAACGTTCATATGTTGTTGCAAGCAATGCTTTAATTTCTTTTACAGGCATAACTTTGTTTACTAAATCAAATGGCATTTTGTCGGATTTTGGCAACAATTCACCCAATATCATACGCCCCGCTGTTGTCTTGTATGTTTTACCATTAATACGAGCAATAATAGGTGTATGTAAAGTTATTGTCTTATTTTCCAAAGCCAACTGTACTTCATCCATATTTGCAAAACGTGGTGATTTTTCTGTGTGTTCCCCATTAATCAAAGAAATGTAGTAAACACCCAAAACCATGTCTTGTGATGGAACAATCATAGGTTCACCGTTTGCAGGTGATAAAACGTTATTAGAAGACAACATCAATGTACGTGCTTCCAACTGCGCTTCCAATGAGATAGGAACGTGAACAGACATCTGGTCACCGTCGAAGTCAGCGTTAAAGCCCTTACATACCAATGGGTGCAAACGAATTGCCTTACCTTCAATCAAAACTGGTTCGAATGCCAACAAAGACAATCTATGCAAAGTAGGCGCACGGTTTAACAATACCGGATGTTGGTAAATAACCTTTTCCAAAATTTCCCAAACAATATCTTCCCCGTTTTCAACCATCTTGCGCGCAGTCTTTAATGTATTAGCATAATCACCCGCCAACAATCTTGCATAAACGAATGGTTTGAACAATTCCAACGCCATTGTCTTTGGCAAACCAACCTGATGCAATTTCAATGATGGCCCAGACACAATTACAGAACGTCCAGAGTAATCAACACGTTTACCTAACATGTTCATACGGAAACGACCTGATTTACCACGCAAGGAATCAGACAAAGACTTCAATGGACGACGGTTCTGTGAAACCATTGGACGAGCCTTATGCCCATTATCGAACAAAGAATCTACTGCTTCTTGCAACATACGTTTTTCATTGCGAACAATGATTTCAGGCGCATGCATTTCCATAAATCTTTTCAAACGATTATTACGGATGATTACACGACGATATAAATCATTCAAATCAGATGCTGCAACATGCCCCGCATCCAATGTGACCAAAGGACGCATATCAGGTGGTATTACAGGAATAACATCTGGCAACATCCATGCTGGGTCTGTCTTAGAATCCAAAAATGCTTCAACCAATTTCAACTGTTTGATTAACGCTTTGCGTTTTGCTTCTGATTTGACACCTGACAATTCAGCGCGTAAACGAGTGCGTTCATCACCCATATCTAATTCTGAAATAATTTTTCTGATACCTTCTGCACCGATGCCTACATGAAATGCATCTGCACCGAATTCTTCAACCGCATTTTGATATTCATCTTCACTTATAACATCGTATTGTTTCAAGTTAGTCAAACCTGGTTCAATAACGATATAAGCATCATAAGAAATAACCTGTTCCAATTTCTTCTGAGGCAAGTTATTTAACAATGTTGCAATTTTACCTTCACGCAAGAACCATGTATGCGCAACAGGCATAGCCAACTTTATATGCCCCATACGTTCACGACGAACAGTAGAAGAACCAACTTCTACACCACAACGTTCGCAAACAACGCCACGGAACTTGATTCTTTTGTACTTACCACAAGCACATTCATAATCTTTGACAGGTCCGAAGATTTGCTGGCAGAACAATCCCTCTGGCTCTGGTTTTAATGAGTGGTAATTAATAGTTTCTGGCTTTTTTACTTCGCCATGTGACCAAGACAGTATTTCTTCTGGTGACGCAATAGTGATGCGCAACGCGTCAAACTGTTCCTTGGTTTCAATTTGTCCAAATATCTTCTGCAACATATTGGTCATGTATTTTGCTCCTTTCAGTCGCTAAAAGTACTACGTGGCTGGCGGCATTACCCAACTGGGTAATGTGCACAGCCGCCGCCACTTAATCTATTTTCTTTGGTGTCATCGCCAAGCCCAAACCACGCAATTCGCGAACAAATACGTTAAAGGCTTCTGGTGTACCCGTCTGGATATCGTTGCTGCCAGATATAATTGATTCATACATCTTTGTACGACCAACAATATCGTCAGACTTTACAGTCAACATTTCGCGCAGTAAGTGGGCCGCACCATGTGCTTCTAATGCCCAAACTTCCATTTCACCTAAACGCTGACCACCCATGTGAGCCTTACCAGACAAAGGCTGCTGCGTTACCAAAGAGTAATTACCAATTGAACGTGCATGAATCTTTTCATCAACAAAGTGATGCAGTTTCAGCATGTACATTACACCGACAGTCACAGGACGTGCAAACTTTTCACCTGTCATACCATCATACAAAGTGAACTGTCCTGATTCTGGCAGTTTGGCTAGTTTCAACATAGAACGAATGTCTTCTGGTGTCGCACCGTCAAATGTCGGTGTTGCCATAGGTACACCATCTTTCAACAATGCGGCTTCTGCACGAACATCCGTATCTGTCATTTTTTCTAACTTTTCGGCAACTTCTTTGCCATAGACTTTACCCATAATTGTACGCAAGTCATCTGTCACAGCGCGCTTCTGTTTTACTTCTTCCAAAACTTCGCCAATCTGCTGCCCCAATGTACGTGCCGCCATACCAAGGTGAGTTTCCAATATCTGACCGATATTCATACGACTTGGTACGCCTAATGGGTTCAATACAATATCTACTGGTGTACCGTCTTCCATATATGGCATGTCTTCAATTGGTACAACCTTGGATACAATACCCTTGTTTCCGTGACGACCTGCCATCTTATCACCAGGCTGCAGTTTCATCTTGTGAGCAATATAAACTTTTACTTCTTTCAAGACACCCGCATTTAAAGAATTGCTTTCTGTCACTTTTGCTACTTCTGCGTCTGCTTTTTCGTTCAATGCTTTCAGTTTAGCAACATGCTGTTCACGCAATTCATCAATTTTTGCCTGTGCTTCTTTGTTACGTACAACCAATTTCTTGACATCAGACGGTTTTATACCTTCAAAGACTTCTTCTGTCAGTTTCTTACCAACAAATGGTTTCAAACTGCCTGTACCTGCGTCAATGATTTGACCTTCTGCAATTTGGAATACTTGATCTGCAAAACCTTTTTCAATGATAGATGTTTCTTCTTCCCTATCCTTGTTTATCTTTTCAATCTTTTGCAGTTCAATCATCTGTGTACGTTCGTCTTTCTTTACACCATGACGAGTCAATACGTTAACACCGATAACTGTTCCTTCTTCGTTTGGCCCAACCTTTAATGAAGAATCTTTAACGTTCAGTGCTTTTTCACCAAAGATATTACGCAACAATGCTTCTTCTGGCGTCAACAAAGTTTCTGATTTTGGTGATACACGACCTACCAAAATATCACCTTGTTTTACACGTGCACCAACATAAATAATACCTGATTCGTCCAAGTTCTTTAACGCTTCTTCACTTACATTTGGAATATCGCGTGTCAGACTTTCTGGCCCTAACTGGGTATCACGAACTTTGATTTCTTTTTCTACAATCTTTACAGATGTAAATGCGTCATCACGTGAAATACGTTCAGATATAACGATAGAGTCTTCGTAGTTATAACCACGCCATGGAACGAACGCTACCAATACATTGCGTCCTAATGCTAATTCGCCATAGTTCATAGAAGAACCGTCCGCAATAATATCACCCGCAGATACACGGTCACCAACTTTTACCAATGGTTTCTGATGTACCAAAGTTTCACTATTGCTACGTTCAAATTTTTCTAGGTTATAAATATCAACACCCGTCACAACATTACGGCTGTTCATACATTTTACCACGATACGATTTGCATCAACAGATTCTACAATACCGCTGTGCTTTGCAACCTTACCTGTTCTGGAATCACGCGCAACCTCACGTTCAATACCAGTTCCAACAAGTGGTGCCTGAACACGCAATAATGGAACTGCCTGACGTTGCATGTTAGAACCCATCAAAGCACGGTTCGCGTCGTCGTTTTCAACGAACGGTATCAAACCTGTTGCAATAGATACTACCTGACGTGGTTCAACGTCGATTAAGTCAACTTCTTCTTTTGGCACCATAGTAAATTCACCGTCAACACGTGCAGTTACCATGTCTTCTGCCAAAACCCCAGCAGATGTTGTAGGTGTATTACCCTGTGCAATCTTGTGCCCTAATTCTTCATCAGCAGTCAGATAAACCATCTTGTCGGTAATTTTACTATTTTCTACAACATAGTATGGTGTTTCGATAAATCCGTATGGATTTACACGCGCATATGTTGCCAAGTGGTTAATCAAACCAATGTTCGCACCTTCTGGTGTGTGAATAGGACATAGTCTTCCATAATGTGTCGGATGAACGTCTCGGACATCAATACCTGCACGTTCACGATTCAAACCGCCAGGCCCCAAAGCAGAAATCAAACGTTTGTGTTCAACTTCTGATAATGGGTTATAAGCGTCCATAAACTGAGACAACTGTGATGTCCCCAAGAATTCAGAAACCAAAGACATTAATGGTTTTACATTAATAACATCCTGTGGCTGCATATTCGCAATATTTGGTGAAGACAAACTTTCACGAACCAAACGTTCAATACGAACCATACCTGTACGGAAATTCTGTTCTAATAATTCACCAACTGTACGTACACGACGATTAGACAAATTATCAATATCATCAACTGTATCTTTATGGTCAATTATATTAGCCAAAGTCTTTAATACAGCCAAGAAATCTGCCTTTGTTAACAAACGTTCATCTTCTGGCTTTTTACCAGAATCAATCTTCAAACGCTTATTCATCTTGAAACGGCCAACCGCAGACAAATCATAATATGCAGAATCAAATCCTTGACGCATAAACAAGTTAATTGCTGCTTCTAATGTTGGACGTTCACCTGGTCTGATAATATTATAAATTTCAATCAATGCTTCTTCACGATTTGTGGTCTTATCTGCCATCAAAGTATTGCGCATATGTGCACTGATTGTTGTATTATCAATAGAAATCAAAGAAATATTTTTAATACCCAATTTTTCAATATCTGCTAATACTTCTTCTGTAATTTCTGTACCTGCTGGGAATAAAACATCTTCACCGTTCATAATCGGGTCAAACAAATATTCACCAACTAATGCTTCTGGCATAATGCCGTATTCTTTGGAAGCCGCCATAACCTTTGACAGACGCTTTGCATTCATACGGTCACCTTTGTTTGCCAAAGGCTTTTTATCTTTCGGATTAATTATATCATAATTCAAACGATATTTATCCAAACCTTCGAATACAGATGTTTCGCCAATCCACATTTTACCATCAAAAGATAATGGCATACGTTTATAAAATGCGCCCAAAATTTCTGCATCATCCATACCACGAATTGTTGCTTTACGTGGTTCAGCCTGCCATTTCTTTTCATCTTCTGCAGCGGGCAAGCAACGCAATAATACAGTTGCAGGAACTTTACGACGACGGTCAATGCGAACGTATATAACCCCCTTGTATTCTTCAAAATCAATCCAACTACCATGTTCTGGTATAATACGCGCTGTATAAGTAATAGGATTACCCGCAACTTTTGCTTCTTTTGTTGTTGCGAAAACAACGCCTTGCGCGCGGTGCATCTGAGATACAATAACACGTTCAACACCAGCAGCAATAAAACTGCCGCGTTCTGTCATTAAAGGCACTTCGCCCATGAATATTTCTTGTTCTTTGATATCGCGCAAAGTCTTTTTACCGTCTTCTGCGACATCCCATAAAATCAATCTCAGCTTCAACTTTAACTTGCTGGAATAAGTCAAATTCCGCAGCATACATTCTTTTACGTTATATACAGGTTTATCCAATGTATATTCTACGAATTCAAGATCTGCAATACCTGCATAATCTTTAATCGGAAACATTGAAGAAAAGACGTTCTGCAACCCTATGTTTTTTCTGTTCTGTGGGTCAACGTCGTCCTGTAAGAAATCTCTGTAAGAATTATATTGAATTTCAACTAAATCTGGAAGCGGAGTTTGCAAAAAACTTTTACGAAAAGATTTTCTACGTTTTTGGATAACTGCCATGGGTCTCAATCCTTTTTTTTGTGTGCGTTTTGCAAACGAGAACGATACTATTTATCGTTATATCTTTTTACGCCTTTGTGCCCACTTGAAGATTTATCCCCAAGTGGGCGGCGTTTTGTCGCAATTTGTCGCGACTTATCAGTTCACGGAATCTTGCGATTCCAAGTCAAATTATTTCAATTCAACTTTTGCACCAGCTGCTTCTAATGTAGCCTTCATTTTGTCGGCTTCATCTTTTGCAACTGCTTCTTTGACAGTCTTTGGTGCAGATTCAACCAAAGCTTTCGCTTCGCCTAAACCCAAACCAGTGATGTCTTTAACAGCCTTGATAACAGCCAATTTGTTTGCACCAGCTTCTGCCAATACAACATCAAATTCTGTCTTTTCTTCAGCAGCGGCAGCAGCAGGACCTGCTGCAACAGCAACTGCAGCAGCAGCGCTTACGCCCCATGCTTCTTCTAGCGCTTTGGACAATTCAACTGCTTCCAAAACACTTAATTTTGACAATTCTTCAACTAATTTTTGAATATCTGCCATTTTTTTGCTCCTATACAATATTCAGAATGTCACCATTCTGGTATATTTTAATTCTTTTTTCCATACTCTGCAGAAACACGTGCCAAACGTGACGCTGGTTCGACCAATATGCGTGCGATTGTACCACGGATTTCCAACAGGGATGGTAGTTTGGATAATTGCACAATGTCGTCTTTACTTAGAACATCTGCATCCATCTTACCACCAATGATTGAGAAATTTGGGTGTTCTTCCGCAAATTTTGCCAATACTTTGGTTACAGCCAACCCGTCAGTTGCAACAGCAACCGCAGTCGGACGTTTCATCATTTCGGATACAGGTTCAAAGTCAGTGTCTTTCAACGCTAACTTCATCAAACGGTTTTTAACTACTTTGAAAACAGAAACAAGTGGACGTAATTCATTACGCAAAGATTCCATTTCTTTAACAGTCAAACCATGGTTTTCAATAACAAAAACCCCGTTTGCTTCTTTCAAGGACGACTGCAACGCTGAAATCAAATCTGATTTTTCTTCGCGTCTCATATCTTTACCCTTACTTACAAGATTTCAGAAAACTTGTTCCCGAAATCCCCTGTTTTGTTAAACTTTCCATTCGATGTTCCCATCGAGTGGGGCCTTCATTCTGCCCCAAAGAATCTTTTTTCTTTGTCTATGATGGCAATTAAGTCTTTTCAGGCACCATCAGTCTCGGACAGAAATCTCGTTCGCGGCTAGGTAATCCCTTACCTAACCGCGTTTTATTATTTTACTTCTACCTTTAAGCCAGGACCCTGAGTTGTAGCAACCGCTGCACCCAAAATATACTGACCTTTTACAGAAGCAGGTTTTACCTTTTTCAACTGGTCAATCAATGCATTTGCATTTTCTACCAACTTATCTGTTGCAAATGACATTTTACCAATACCTGCGTGAATAATACCCTTCTTTTCAGCACGGTATTCAATCTGACCCGCCTTTGCTGTTGCAACCGCTTCCGCAACGTTATTTGTTACAGTTCCTAGTTTTGGATTCGGCATTAAACCTTTTGGCCCCAAAACACGTGCAACTTTTGACATTTTTGGCATCATATCTGGTGTTGCAATAACACGGTCAAAATTAATTTCACCTGCCGCAACCTTTTCAATCAAATCTTCACCACCAACAACATCAGCACCTGCTTTCTTTGCTTCGTCCACGCTATTTACAGTAAATACTGCAACGCGTACAGTTTTTCCAGTACCATTTGGTAATGACAACATCCCACGGATGTTTTGATCCGCCTTTGTCACATCAACACCCAAACGAATTGCAATTTCTAAACTTTCGTCAAACTTTTTAGAACAATATGGACGCAATGCTTCAATAGCATCAGCCAAAGTATATACTTTGTCTGTATCCAACTGAGCCCAAGTTTTTTGTCTTTTTGTCAGTTTCATGTCTTATTCCTCCACCTTTACGCCCATAGAACGGCATTGACCCGCAACAATATTCATAGCAGATTCAATGGTAGAGCAATTTAAGTCTGGCATTTTGTTTTCTGCAATTTCTTTAATCTGTGCTTTTGTGATTGTACCAACAAAGTCACGACCTGGTTTGTGAGAACCAATTTTCAGTTTCAATGCCTTTTTGATATAATAAGATACAGGTGGCAACTTCATAATAAATTCAAAGCTGCGGTCTGTATAAACTGTGATAATGCAAGGAATTGGCATTCCTGGTTCTTTATCAGCAGTCTTATCATTAAACTGTTTGCAGAATTCTGCGATGTTTACACCAGCAGCACCCAACGCAGGTCCAATAGGAGGCGCAGGATTCGCTTGTTTTGCAGGGACTACTAATTTAACAATCCCCTTTACTTCTTTTTTTGCCATTTGTTCACTCCATTTTTTGTTGTGTTTGTGGTTCGATATGGCTATCTACCACAAAATTCCTTTTTTCAAAGGAATGTGATTTTACTGTTTTTTCAGAAAACCACAAAAATTTCTTTCAATACCTTTTCGGGTTTATAAAACTTTCTCTTTACTCTTCTTAACCAACCTAGAACGACACTCTACTAATCTTTGATAACGCGCCATTTCGCCTTCATCAAATCTGCTTGCTTCCGCTTCAAATTCACCAGACACAGAAACACTTTCTTTCATTTTAAACCCTTTCAACCTGTGTAAAGTCTAACTCTACACTTGTTTCACGACCAAAGACCAAAATAGTCACTGTCATTTTTTGTTTCAGATTGTCTACTTCTGATACCACACCATTAAAGCCAGCAAAAGGCCCGTCAATTACATGAACTTCTTGTCCCACTTCATATTCAACGTCTTCTGTGACAACAGAACCTTCTTCAACCTGCTTTAATAAACGACGTGCTTCTTCTTCGGTCACAGCAATAGGCTTATTCTTTGCACCCAAGAACATAACAACCTGAGGCATCAGTTTAACCAAAGAAAAAGTTTCGTTATTCATAACCATTTGAACAACGATATAACCTGGAAAAAACTTTTTCTCAGACTTTACACGTTTGCCAGCCTTAACCTCTGTGACTTCACGCGTCGGAACCAAGATTTCACCAAAATACGCATTCAAACGACGTTTATCAATCTGTTCGCGCAAGCCGCGTGCAACCTTGTCTTCGCAGCCAGTATGAACATTCACGACGAACCATTGCATTTTTTCTTCCATATGCACTTCCTTTGCCCGTTAGAAAATCCAACCCACAATCGCGTTTAGCACACTATCAATCACAAAAAAGAATAATGCGGCCAAACCCGAAAATACTAAAATCATTATAGTTGCACGAATAACACTATCACGTGACGGCCAAACAATCTTGAACCATTCACTACGAACCGATTTGATATATTCTAGTATTTTCTTCATAAAATCTTGTCCATGTTTTGACTATACAAAAGCCCAGAAATCTGGCAGGGGCAGAAGGAATCGAACCCTCATCCGCGGTTTTGGAGACCGATATTCTACCGTTGAACTATGCCCCTATATTAACACAATTATTACCCATCTTTTGTACCGCCGACCCCCAATAGTCTGCGATACGATAGCACACTTGTATAAAAAATCAAGTGGAAAGTATTATAAGATTTTAATTAAATACACGCAAGTAAAAAGTAAAAAACTTTTTCATTAATTTATGATTTTAGCACACTTTTTACTTGCACAGACCTCTTGTTTTTTTCTACAATCTTCTTGATATATAGAGAGAGGAACACTTGCAAGACCGCGTAGAACCGCCAATTTTACTATCTAGACTGATGACATTTGTCTTTGCGGCAATGCTGGTCGTGTTGGGAACTATGGTATTCACTTTGTACAATATGTTCCCGTTAAACAGACCCCAGGTCTTCTTTTTGATGACTGTTCCCAAAAACGATTTACAAGTTGTATTACGCGAACTTAACCCAACAGATGAAAATCTGGAAAATTATAAAAAAGCATTCATTCGCGAATATATCAAGGCAAGAAATGAAATCGTGCCAAATGCTAACGTTATGCGCACAAAATGGAACAATGATTCAGAAGGTGTGGTTTATACTTGGTCAACGCAAGAAGTTTATAACGATTTTATCCAGACAGATATGTGGAATGCATGGATGTCGGACTTGCCAGATTTTGAATTTTCTTGTTCTGTTGAATTTGATACTAACGCAATCGAGCCACGAACAGATGATACATACGCGATAACTTTTAGGTATTTCTGTGCAGATAGTAATAGACAGATGGACAAAAAAGAGTATAAAATAAAAGTAAAATTAGATATGGAAGATAACACTAAAATAAAGTGGGCTGACCGTATAAATAACCCATTGGGCATTCGGATTTCTGAATACGAAATAGAATCTGGCAACGGCGACCCCTTAAACACTGGGTATTTGGCTGATACTGGTGTGTAGTTAAATAAAGAAACGGAAGGAAAAGGCATGACGTTCTCGAAAGCAATAAAGTTAAATGTATCCATATTCTGCATAGTTGCATTGTGCGCGTTGTACAATACTAACGCTTCTGCGACATCTTATGGTGTACAAAGTGCTTGGGATAATCCAAATGCAAATATGGCCGCAGGCAGTACAAAGCCTGGATACGCCCAATTAAGTTGGTCAAAAGGTAGCGTTTTGCCCGTAAAACTTCGTAATGGCATGGTCACTATGATTAGTTTGCCAAATGGCGAACAGATTGCAGATGCCGTAGTCGGCAATCAGGGGCTTTTTACATTTGAAGCGCAGCAAGGTGGAAATACTATTCTAATTACCCCAGAATCCAGCAATCAAGGTTCTGATACTAACTTTATTGTCACTGGTAAATCTGGAAATCAGTATATATTCTATCTTCGCAGCGAACCATCTAATTCTAGCGAAATTACTTATTCACAAGTAGATGTCGTTTTAGATGGCAATGCTTCTTTACCAGTCTCATCGGGTAATGCCGTAAATTCTAATGGTTCATCATCAATATTCAAAAAATCATCTTCTTCAAGTAGCACAGTTGGGGTTGACGGTGAAGACTATGGTTGGATTAAGTCTATGAAGATAGACCCGTCCGAATTTAGATTTGATTTAGACATATTTGTTCCAAACCCAGATGATTATGTGATCGCACCCGAACGTGTATGGCGTGACAGAATCTTTACTTATATTGACTTTGGTGACAAAGTAATTGCTATGACGCAACGTCCTGTTGTATCACTGCTGGTTGAAGGCGGAGAATCCCCAGTCGGTTTCCGCACAGATGGTGAAGATGGGCGCTTGCTGATTGTTGAAGCAGTTGGTGATATGGTTCTGCGTAGTGGGCAACGCATCGTCTGCATAAAGAAACGCGAAAAACCATTCTTGATTGCGGACACCGCATCCGTAATGGCACTGGCAGAAGCAAATGTTGCGCAAAGCATGATGTCCGGACAGTCACTGAACAATATCGCATACAATGCAGATTTATCTGCAATAAATGCTTCTGTTGGCAATTACACAACCACACCTATGTTTGTTGGGAATACAGCAATGGGAACAGGCACATCGGGTTATTATATGCCTGCTGGTTATGGTGTTCCAGCAGCAACTTATGGGACAAGCAGCAATACTGCTTTGTCTATGATTCCAACAGAACGTCTAACTGCGGGTTCTTTCTTGCCACAATCTAATATACCTTTGATAACATCTAATCAAACAGGTGTGGCGGTTGAATTAAAGTCAGATACATCTGTAAAAGCACTGGATGATTACTGGGCTAATCTGCTTGCAAAATTTAGTGGCGAAGACGGCCAAGGAATACTTGCGCCATATAAGGACATGGTATTCTTTGCGGTCGATGAACAAGGGGTTGGTGAATTAGGCGCAGAATCTTCTGCGGCACGCTTATACCGCTTGCGTATAGGGCCACTGTCTGATATAGAAACAGCACAAAAACTTTGTGACCAATTGTTGAAGTTTAGCGGTGCAAGTTGCAATGTTGTTAGAATTCAATAGTTTTATAAGCGCGGATAAGTGATGAACAATATCAAAAAACAGTTTTCAGATTTACGCAAAAATACTCCAAAACATATTCAATGGTTGCTTTTAGCAGCTGCTTTCATTGTCGTGCTTATTCTTCTGACTCTGTTGTTAACAAATAAAGAAAAAGAAGAAATTAAAAATTCTGATGATGTCGCAGTTGTTTTGAATATTTCCCCGGATTCTGTTAACTGGGGAAATACTCTGGTTGGTGAAAAAGAAAAACAAACTGTTAAAATATCCGCTAGTGCACCAGCAAAAATCTTGGATGTTAGACGAGATAAAAATATTGCAGGATTACTTGACCCGCAACAGACTTGTACCCGGATGGGGCAAATTGATACAAATAACTCTTGTACAATAATTTTAGAATACCAACCTACAACAAAAGCACAAACTGAAACGACCGAGCTTTATATAGATTGGCGTGGCATAAACGAACCAGATGTAATGAAAAAAACAAGCAAGATTATTCTTGTCCTGGGCGCAGAAGAACCTGTCGTCGAAACAAAAGCGGTAGAAGAAATAACTGTTGCACCAAAGAAAGAAGAAGTTAAAACAATAGAAATTGTTGAAGAAACGACTCTTCCAGAACCAAACGTGACAGCACCTGTAAAACAGGAAATAAAAGAAGAAATTGAAACTATTGCGCCAACAAATATTTTTGCAGAAGAAAAGAAAATTTCTGCCCCAGTTGTAGCAGAAATAATCGAAGATACCACACCAGCAGAATCTTGCTCTGATTTCGCATTTCCTGGATATAACTTATCTGGCGTACAAAGTGGTTGGATTCGCCCAGAAGCAGGTGCTTATTACTTTCATCCGTTTTCCGATAAAAACTGTGACACACCAACAGGTGTTTATAACCCAGACAATGGTATAATCACAGATATTAAAGATACAGGTAAAAAAATCGGTACCGACGCAGAACATATCGGTTATGTCGCAATAACTAACGGTGCACTGCCACAGTTATCAAATCCTGCATCAAAAAAAGAAGTAAATAAAGCACGCCAATTAACATCCGAAGAATTAGCCGCATTATCTACTGCACAGGCAGGTGCAACCGCGGGAACAGGTACAATAGGCCGAGTTGTTAAAATCCCTGAAAGTGGTGATGTTATTGTCGGTACCAGTAGCAAGACCGCAACATATTCTTCTGACCCATTTGATAGAACATTTGTTCTGCGTCAATATAAACCAATTCCTGCAACAATTGTGTCAGAAGTTCGCGCAGACCCATCAATTTATTGTACTTCAATGGATGCAAGTGGGAAATGCACAAGTCAATCTTTACCAGTTCGTGCAACAGTTGATAGAAACGTATATTCAGATAACGGCAGAACTGTTGTTATTCCTGCAGGTACACTTCTGTTGGGTTATCTTAACGGCGAATTACCAGGCCCCTATAAATCAATTGGGCGTATGAATATCAATTGGTATCAATTCGTTTTACCAAACGGTGTAGAATTTAACTTCCAAGGCACAAATACTCCATTTTCTGGTGACTCTCAAGGACGCGTCGGTGTTCCAGGATACGGTAGCACGGACTATGTTGAACAGTTTGTTATGCCAATGCTAACTGCAATTGTTCCTGCGGCAGTTAATTTGATTGCACCTATATCAGACACATTTATTAATCAAATCGATTTGGATAATAATACTGTTGTTCAATCTGGTACAGTTCGTTCTTCTGAACTCGCAAAGAACGAAATTATAACTGCATGGAATCAAGTTGCACAAAAATTGCTGGTTGATATGATGGAAAATACAGTTCCACCTTTCTCAATTGCTGCGGGAACTCGTATTACAGTATTTTCACCAACAGACCTTGTTATTACTTGCGGTAATGATAACTCTAAAAAGTGCTCTGTTCAAAACATGCAAAAAGCAACCGGTTTACAAGACCCACGCAATCAACGTAATGATAGTTGGGCAAACAATGTATTTGTTGATTACACTGACGGTTCTTGGGTTGGTCAGGTACGTTCGTTCAATATGGCACAATGGTGCGAACTGGACGACAGCGGGGTATATAAAGCAAAAACAGATAGCAAAACCTTATCAGAAATAAATGCTGCAGGTTATAGTTTTAGTACAGTTGAATTCTATTGCCGTTCAACCAGCTATCAGGCTATAAACAATGCAAAGCAAGATGCAGTGTACCAAAATCAACAACAGACATTCCAAAATACTTATGGTACAGGTTCTTCCTTCAACACAGGAACTGGGTTAACAGGTATTTCAGGCAGTCAATCTTATAATGAAGATATACTTGGATTAACCTATAACGAAGACGGGACTATCCAAAATCCGTTCCAAACACCAGAAGCAGAAACACAAGAAACTGTTGTTAATGTTATTACTTGTGATGAAAACGGCACATTGCCTGATGAATATGGATGCTGCCCTGGTGAAATCTATACAGATATGGGAGAACAAGGATTTAATTGCTGCCCTGAAACTGGCGGTGACTGTTTCCCACCAATCTTATAAAACCACCCACCGTCAGGTGGGTTTTTCTTTAACAAAAAATATTGAAAACATAGGAGATGTATCTATATAAATAAACAATATAAATATGTTTTTAACGCGCTTTCATGCGCGTTTTTTATTTGCATATAAAAACTAATAAAAAACACGATTCGAATACCACAGACCAAAAACCTTTAACGAATCAGAAAACCGATTCGATTTTCAACCATTGGTTGTAACCTTTTACAATTTTCTATTCATGTTCTATATATCGTGTCATGTAATGAAATACAAAAAGGAGAAAGAGAAAATGACAATAAAAAACAATACTCAAACTATCTGTACAACAGAAAAATTTCAAAATGCAGAACAATTATGGTTCTGGTTTTTATATTCTAAATCCGTGCAAAACAGTTTTGTAAGGAATCGCAATTCTTGCACAAAAAGGCCTTGTGAATTAATTGATGTAGAAACCCTGATTACAAAACTTTACCTGTCAGGTCAATTAAGCGAAGAACAATTATGTGTCATGAAAAAATTTGGTGACCGCAGACGCGCGCCTCATCAATATGTTTGGGCAGAAAATCGTGCTGCAAGATTATGGAACCAGGCCATGACAGTAATAGAAAGTGCTGCCAAACAACGTGGCTGGATAGAAAAATAACATAAACCGCACGCTATCTTGCGTGCGGTAATAATCACGGAGTAGTATATGATAATCATTAGTTTTTCAAAAAAAACTTCTAAAATTTTCCCAAAACTTTTTTGTAAAAAATACAAACATTGTGCACCCATCATAAAAAAAGGGAATCAATATATACTTATACAGTTTATTAAATATAATAATATAAAATACATAAAATTAAACAAACGTGACTTAACCATATTACGTAATGCAGGTTGGGATTTTATAAAAATAAATTGTAACCCAAATTATGATTTCAAAAATGCAAGAACTTGTGTATCTCTTGTAAAGAAAATTATCGGTCTACGCATATTTTTTATTCAAACGCCATATGCGCTATATAAAAAATTAAAACGCCCTTAGACGGGCGTTTTTTATTTCTTTGCATATTTCTTTATATAATACATCTGACCTATACCAAATATATTTGATACTGTCCAATAAAGAACCAAACCTGCAGGCATCCATGCAAACATTACAGTAAATATCAATGGCATCCATTTCATTACCTTCTGAGTCTGTGCAACAGGGTCATTTTTATTACCTTCTTTCTTTGCAGTTGATGCTGTCTGCAAATATTGTTGCAACCACATTGTTAACCCCATAAGTATCGGCAATATGAAATACGGATCCATTGCCGCCAAATCAGATATCCACAAGAAATGTGCACTGCGCATCTGTACTGAAACCAACAATGCTTTATATAACGCAAAGAAAATCGGTATCTGTATCAACATAGGCAAACACCCAGACATAGGCGATGTCTTGTGTGTCTGATACAAACGCATCATTTCCATCTGCATACGAGCCTTGTCATTTGCATATAACTTCTGTATGCGTGCCATTTCTGGTTGCATTTTCTGCATTGCAATCATTGATGTATATGACTTTCTGGTAAGTGGCCATATCACCAGACGCAACAATATGGTTAAGATAATTATTGCAACACCATAATTCATAACTATTGAGTTCAAACCATTTAAAGCCCACAACATAGGACGCGCCAAGAACCAGAACCAACCATAATCTATAGTTTCATCAATACCTGCAATCTTCGTATTTGCAGCATCTAAAACCGATTGTTCACGAGGTCCAACAAATAAATTTGTTGTTAGGACTTTTGTTTCTCCTGCAGCAATTGAAACCGCGTTTGCAATAGCATCCGCTTCATATAATTTTGCGTCTTGTTTTTTTACACGCAATGTCTGATCTAGACTATCAACCGAAACTATTGTTTCCCAATATTGGTCTGCAAACCCTACAAAACCACTTGTCGTAGAATAAGCAAAAGATTTCTTATCCAAATCATACCAATCATCACGTTCAATATCTGAATTTGCATAAGTAATCGCACCAGTATAAACCCCAGCAGACGAAGGTATATCATTAGCACGAACTATTTTTGCGTATGGTGCAACAGATATTTCTTTACCTGAATTATTTTTAATTGTGTCCTCTATCGTTACAACATATCCGTCTATATTAATAGTACGACGATATTCAACACCATTAGAATTACGCCAAATTAACCCGTCCCCGTCTTTCTTCCACACAGTTGTTGCAACAGGTGTTGTTGTACCTGGTGCCAGAAATCCGACTTCTGCAAAAGCACCGTCACCACTTAATAAAGAAACAGGAACCGTCGCATCAGAATCAGAACCATTTTTTGCAAACTTTAATAATTTTACATCATAAATTCTTAACCCTTGAACATTTGCAGAAATATCATCAGATTTTATCTCTGATACAGGAACTGCAGATAAATCTTCTACCACCGGTTTTTCTTCTGTGACAGCAGTCTCGGTGCTTTTCGGTGCCATCCAAAAACTAAGCAGCCACCATGAAGCAAGAAATAATATAACCCACCACAAAAAACCGCCTAAGCGTGATTTAGGTGCCTTACTTGCGTCTTTATTTGCACTCCACTGTCTGAACCCAGAATTATTATCTAAATATCTAACCATGACTATTTACCACCTTTTGATTTTACATTTTCTAAACAACGCCGTCTTGCAAGATACCAGTTCAAGACAAACAAACCTACACCGACAACAATACAAACATCCGCAACATTAAATGCGGGCCAATGCCAACCACCAATGTGAAAATCCAGGAAGTCAACAACCGCACCAAAACGAATTCTATCAATCAAATTACCCAGCGCACCCCCAAATATTAATGCAAGTGGCAATCTTTCATAAGAATGCGCACGTTTAAATAAATAATAACCGATGAAACCAATTATAAATCCTGTCGCTAGGATTATTATTATGGGTGCTGCTTCACCAACTGCACGCAAAATCGAAAAAGAAGCACCAGGATTCCAAGTAAATACTATATTAAAGAAATTGCATACCTGCGTCATTAAATATGGAACTGGTACAATTTCCCATGCTGGTCCCATTAGTGGCACAGTGCCAGTTATCAGGTACAGCAATATCCCCTTGGTTATTTGGTCAAATAAAACCACCCCCAGTATAACCGCCAAATATTTCATTACCTTATTTTTCATCGTTTCTTCCTTGTTTTTTAAAATATAACAATACAAATCTATAAAAGCAATATAAAAGCCCCCATTTTAAGGGGACTTTTTAACAATAATTATAATCACTGTTCGTCCGCGACAGGGTTGCTGACCATCGCGTAGTTATTTGAACGCATTTCTTCCAATAAACCATCTATCTTATGTTCTGATATACCCAAATGAGTTAAAATACTATACCCTAAGAAAAACGATGATTCTATTGTTTCTGGTTGAGCCTCAACCACACCATCTTTCAACAATATTTTTGAATCCGCCAAATTTCTTGCACGAGCAAATATCTTTACCTTTGGTGCAATTGTTCTGACCGTAAGAACAGTATCACGCGCGTTAGTCGCATTATCTAATGCAACAACAACCGCCTTGGTATTACGCGGTTTTAAACCTAAATCACGCAATACATCCGCATTTCTGGTGTCACCATACACAACATTAAACCCGCGTTCACGCCCAAGCATAACCGCATTTACATCTAAATCTATCGCTACATAAGGAACTTTTTCGGCAATTAACATCTGGGCTATAATTTGCCCAACTCGCCCAAACCCACAAATTACAACTTCTGGTTTTTGTTCTAGATTATCTTCTTCTGGTTTAGTAAGAGGATAATTAGATAGTAATTTACCCGATTTGCGTAAATTATCATATATTGCAAATAAAATCGGTGTTAACATCAGAGATACTATTATTATAGCAGTTAATATTTCTTGATGTATCTCGGGCAATGCGTCTATTCCTGCCGTCTTCATCGTTTGCAACATTAATAAGCCAAACTCGCCCCCTTGCGCAAGAACAAGAGCAATTGCAACAGAATCAAGTATGCTTACATGACGAACACGCGCAACCATAAATATCGCAATAAACTTTATTATAAGCAGACCTATAACACCCCCTAAGATTACATACCAATTTTCACCAAGTATCGGTAATTTTAATCCCATACCCAAAGATATAAAGAAGAATGCCATAAATAACATTGAATATGGTGATATATCCGCACTTATCTGATGACGATATATCGTTTCAGATAACAGCATACCTGCCAAGAATGCACCCAAACCTATTGGCAAGCCAATAAAATCCATAACTATTGCCCATGCAACAATGTTCAACATTATCGCTAGTAAAAATGCTTCTTTGGATTTTAGACGCGCAACTAATTTCATTACTGGGTTTAATATAAACCTACCAACAATAACAACACCTACAATTAATGCAGCAGACAAAACAAAAATATCTATCGCCGTTGCACCAAGATTAAAACTTTTCCCTGCAAATACAGGCAACATTGCAAGTAATGGAATAGATAATAAATCTTGAAACAACAATATAGAAAAAGTCTGTCGTCCCATATTTGTATTCAATTGGTTTCTATCAATTAAAATCTGCATATCTTCCGATGTGCTAGACATTGCAAGTAATAAAGAAACCATTATACACCCAAGTATTGTCCAACTTGTCACCCCAAATAAAACAGGGAACAACATTACAGCAACCATTAAAACCTGCGCTGCACCGAAACCAAATATTGTGCGTCGCATATTCCACAGACGCTTCATATTTATTTCTAGTCCTAAATTAAACCATAAAAATAATATCCCCAGTTCACCTAGAAAAGTCCATGTATCTGTTAACTGAAATAAGTCTAAAACATATGGCCCAGATATGACCCCTGCTAATAAAAATGCAACCAATGCACCTATCTTAGCCAGGCGCAATGAACATACAAAAACAAAAACTATCGCAAGAAATATTAATATTGCCAAAGACATCTACATTCTCTCTCTTTATAAAAATATTATACCAAAATCTTTGCAATTCTTGCAAAGGTTTCTGGTGAAATCTCTTCTGCTCGTTCCGTTCCAGTAAGCCCGAAATTTTCCCATTCCACGCCTGGAATTATACCACGTACCATTTTTCTGCGCTGACCAAAAAGTTTTGCGGTCAACCTTCCAACAGCATCAATGTCTGCTATTCTTTTTATTTTCTCTCTATTCGGTATAACTTGAACTACCGCACTTTGAACCTTTGGACGCGGTACAAACGCTGTGTTTGGTACATCAAACAAAATTTTTGCGTCTGCTACCAGTGCAGTCAAAACACCTAAACGCCCATATTGCGAGTCCCCTGTTTTTGCAACTATGCGCTGTGCAACCTCGCGCTGAAACATTAATGTCATTGACTTTATATGTTCCCCCTTTGCGGCACGCAATAACCAATTTATAAATAATTCTGTTCCAACATTATACGGTAAATTAGAACATATCGCATATTCACTAATTCCAAGTTTAGAAAAATCAACCTTTAACGCATCTTCATAAATTACAGTTAATTTACCATCTGAACTATCAACTATTTTTGATAAAATCGGCTCTGTCGTTTTGTCTTTTTCTATCGCAATTACTTGATTAGCACCCGCTAATAATAGCGCACGTGTTAAGCCAGCAGGCCCTGGGCCAACTTCTACAACAACTGTTTTTTCTATATCAGGAACACTTCTTGCAATACGCCCCGTTAAATTCAAATCAAATAAAAAATTCTGCCCAAATTGTTTTTTAGGCTCCAAACCTGCTTCACGCATCATTTCTGATACTGGCGGCAAAGATTTTACCTTGTCTATACTCATAAAGTCTTTCGCCCCCCAAACGCAAGCGTCAAAGTACCATCATCCAAATAATCTAAATCACCACCAAGTGGCACACCTGATGCAAGTTCAGAAAATTTAACCCCTGCATCTAAACCTATTACAGACATTATATAATGTTGCGTAGTTTTTCCTTCGACAGTATTCGGCAAAGCAAATATAACTTCTGATACTTTTTCTGCCGTTATTCTTTCTGGTAATTTAGAAATATTTAGGTCTTCTGGGGTCATACCCGCAACCCCAGAGATTAACCCACCAATAATATGATATCTGCCCTGAAAAACGGCAGACTTTTCAAGCGTCCAGACATCTGACAAATCACGCACAACACAAATCTGACCGTTCGCACGTGACGCATCACGACAAAATTCACACGTGCCCGATTCCACATCCGTTAACACGCCACATACCGGGCATGGTCTGATTGCACTGGCTGCTTCCAACAAAGCATTTGCTAAATTTACTGCTTTACCTGTTTTATCCTGCAACAATGCTAAAACTATGCGTTGCGCCGCCCGCGACCCCAGTCGCGGCAATTTTGCAAACTGTTTTATAAGTTTTTCTATTTTCGAATTCATAACCTAACCTAGTGAAAAATATAACAATCTATACCTGCGCTTGTTGCCCTGTTTTTTATGTTCTGCGCAGAACTTTCTGATAAACCATTTGCGCGTACACGAAACATTCCATTAGGTGCACTTTCTATCACCGCATTTACACCAATCTTATTTTTTACATTATTAACTTGTGCTTGCGCAGAACTGCGTGACGAGAACGCACCAAACTGAACGCCCGCACCACCCGAAGAAGCCGCAATTCCACCAGAACTACTTTTATTATAATTCGTATTGCTTGCAACTGCACCTGTTGCAGCATTATACGCCGCACTAAAAGTTGGTGCACTGCTTGTAGAAGCAGGTACATTATAAGTTTTATATTCTACTTCTGCGCTTTGCGATGGCGCGGAATAAGTTTGCGTAAACCCATCTGCACTATTTACCATAGCAAAACCCTTGTTCAACATCTGAGTAGATACACTTGCGCGAACATCTTTATTTTCTGCCCCCAAAACTACAGAAATTAAATGATGACCATCCCTTTTTGCCGTTGCAACCAATGAATATTTAGACTTATTTGTAAACCCTGTTTTCATACCGTCACAACCAGAATATGTACCAAGCAATCTATTGCCATTCGTATAAGTCTTGCCATTATATGTCCATGTCTTTATCCCAAAATAACCCCAATATTGTGGAAAATGTTTATATATCGCCATAGATAACAACGCGATATCACGCGCAGTAGACAACTGGTCATCATTAGGTAGCCCCGACGAATTTTCAAAATTCGTTCCTGACAAACCTATTTCTGTTGCAACACGTGTCATCAAGTCTGCGAAATTACCTTCTTTCCCACCTTTTAAATTTTCTGCCAAAACACGTGCAACATCATTTGCACTTAAAACAGTTAACGCCTTTATTGCGTCTTCTACTTTTATCTTACTACCTGCGGACAACCCAAGTTTTACTGGTGATGCAGATGCTGCAGATTGGGAAACAATTAAATAATCATCCAAGTGCAAACGCCCATGTTCCAATGCATCAAACGTCAAATACAAAGTCATAATCTTGGTTAAACTTGCAGGATAATTTTGTACATTTGCATTTTCTTGATATAGCACACGACCAGAATCCATATCCGCCACCAACGCGGCTTTGTACTGTGCACCAAAAGCAGGCAGCACAGACAAAAATGTCATCAAGAAAATCCCAACCAACCTTTTCATTTCTATCAAAGATTTTAGTAAAAAAACACAACGGCGGTCAATACTTTTCCCGCCGTTATATTATCTTATTTTTTATTTTATTAATCTAATGTTCGTAAACTTATTCTATCTTCATCTACTATTACTAACTTACCTTCATTTACACCAAATTTTCTAGCAGAATTGAAGGCGTCTTTCTTTGCAAACAAGTCTTCATCATAAATAGGGGACACCCCACGTGCTAAGCATAATTGATTTGCAATCAAACTTTCACGACAAACTGCAACAATTGGAATATCTGGCTTGCGGCAAGAAATCTGTGTCGCGATATCTGTATCACGCGCAAAAACAACTATTGCAGTGGCCTTGTTCAAATACGCCATTGATGCAACACTACGTGACCAGTCATTTTCTGGAACGTTTTCCACGCGTGACCAATCATAAGGATTTGCAATCGCATCACTATCTGCATATGCCAAAATCTTCGTCATAGTTTCAATTACATTTACAGGATTTATACCTATTGTCGTTTCTTCTGATGTCATTGTAGAATCCGCACGCAAATAAGCAGTATTCGCAACGTCAGTTATTTCTGCGCGTGTTGGGAATTCACTATTTACCATAGTCCCCAGCATTTGTGTTGCCATGATAACAGGTTTATTCATCTTGCGGCATTCACGAATTATATGACGAGAAATCGCAGGCAACTTTTCAAAAGGAACTTCTACTGCCAAATCACCACGTGCAATCATAATACCATCTGCAACCGCCGCTATTTCTGTTATTCTTTCAACAGCATTTGGACGTTCTATCTTTGCAATTATTTTTACAGGGTGCGAAGTACGTGCAACGATAAAATCACGAACCTCGGCAATATCTTCTGGTTTCTGAACAAATGAAATTGCAACCCAATCTGGATTCTTGGTTAATGCATATTCCAAATCTTTTCTATCTTTTTCTGTCAAAACAGATGTTGCAATTTCTGTATCAGGTAAATTAAAACCACGTCTTGACCAAATTTCTGTTCCACGCAAAACTGTTGCTTCTACTTTACCGCTTTTAACAGAATCTACTTTCATTTCTATCTTTCCATCATTTAGTAAGATTCTGTCACCTACTTTTAACGAACCTAAAACATCTGAATCCGGCAACTGAACACGTGTTGAATTACCTGGTGTAGAATCAGAATCAAAAGTAAATTTTTGACCTATGGTTAAAGGATATTTATCTTCTGTTTCAAAGTTTCCAATACGATGCTTTGGTCCCTGCAAATCTATAACAACTGCAACAGGCGTATTTAATTCAGCAGATATTTCACGTATCAAATCAATTTTTTTACCCTGAACATCCCCTGTGTCATGGCTGAAATTCAAACGGCACATATTTACACCTGCCTGAATCATCTTTGTTAAAGTTTCTTTATCTTCACATTTCGGTCCGATGGACGCCGTAATTTTTGTAAACTTATTCATTTTTTCCTACTTATTTTCTAACTTTGTTTTTCTTGATTTTTGCGATTTATTGTATATCATAAGGTTCAGTAAAAGACAAGGGGAAATCTGCATGAAAGAAGCAAATCACGGCGCAATTGACAATCAGCAATTGCTTAGCATAATTGAACGTATTGAAAAATTAAATGAAGAAACTGCCGCTATTGCAGCAGACATCAAAGAAATTTACAGCGAAGCAAAATCTGCTGGGTTCGACCCAAAATATATTCGTCAGATGATACGTCTGCGCAAGATGGACCCAGACGAATTGGATGAAGCAGATGAATTAACACAAATGTACAGAACTGCTTTAGGTTTGTAATGAAAAGATTTACAAAAACTATTGAAGATTTTAACTGCGCCCACTGTGGCGCAGTTGTTCATGGGAACGGTTATACAAACCATTGTCCTAAATGCTTGTGGTCGCGTCATGTCGACGATAATCCTGGTGACAGGGCTTCAATTTGCGGCGGAATGATGCGTCCTATTTCCATAGAAAAAAGTGGCGAGTCTTTCATAATTACTCACAAATGCGAAATATGCGGTAAAGAAAAGCGTCAACGTACTTCTGATGAAGACGACATTGACGCAATAATAAAACTTACCGCAAATTCAGATTTTATTTTCGGCAAATAAATTACTTCTTAGCAGCCGCTGCTATAAAAGCGTTAAACATCGGATGCCCTGTAAAAGGACTGGATTGAAATTCAGGATGAAATTGCCCTGCCATAAAGAATGGATGGTCTTTCAACTCTATTATCTCGGGCAATCTGCCGTCGGGACTGCGACCAGATATTACCATACCCTTTTGCGCAAATTTTTCTTCCCAAGATATATCCATCTCGTACCGATGTCTGTGACGTTCTGATATCTGTTCCTTCCCGTATACCTTTTCAGCCAAAGTACCTGATTTTATTATACAAGGGTACGCCCCCAGTCGAAGCGTTCCACCCATATTCTCAGAATCATGGTCTGTCATTATATTTATAACTGGTGTACAATTTTTTGAAAACTCTGTTGAATCCGCATCAGAAATTCCTAAGACATTTCGTGCAAATTCTATTACTGCGACCTGCATACCTAAACATATTCCCATATAAGGTATTTTGTTTTCACGCGCATAACCTGCTGCCGCAATCTTTCCACTGACACCACGCGTACCGAAACCACCAGGTACTAAAATACCGTCAAGCCCCGTGGCTTGCTCTGCCGAAAAATCTTCCGCATTTATTTTCTTTAATTTTACATGCACGTTATTATGAATGCCCGCATGGAATAGCGCTTCATTTAAAGACTTATATGCATCAGGGACATCAAAATATTTTCCAACAATACCTATCTTTACTTCTGGTAAGTCCGCAGATAAATACCGTTCTATCTTTTGAAACTTATCCATATTACCTGTTGCAGATGGTAAATCAAAATGCTCGGCAATAATATCAAATACATGCTGCGCATCGTACGCCAAAGGTATCTTATATATATTATCAACATCCATACCACTTATTACATTCTTGGCTGGCAAATTACAGAACATACCTATCTTTGCTCTTTCTTCCGCTGACAACATTCTGGGGGTACGCACTATCAACATATCTGCCTGAATACCATTTTCTAATAATTCACGTACAGACATCTGGGTCGGTTTTGTTTTTAACTCACCACTTTTTTCTAAATAAGGCGCCAAGGTTAAATGCACAAACATTACATTCTTTCGACCGACATCGTTTGCAAACTGACGAATGGATTCTAAAAATATCTTGCCTTCGATATCCCCAACCGTTCCGCCTATTTCACATACAACAAAGTCTGTACCAGTCGGAGCACTTAGATATTCTTTTATCTTATTACTTACGTGCGGTATCATCTGAACAGTCGCCCCAAGATAATCACCGTGACGCTCTGCATTTAAAACATCCCAATATATTCGACCACCTGATACAGAATCGTTTCTTGAAAGTTTTCTTCCTAAAAACCTTTCGTAATACCCAAGGTCTAAATCCGTTTCAAAACCGTCATTTGTCACATAAACTTCACCATGCTGAAAAGGCGACATAGTGCCTGGGTCTATGTTCAAATAAGGGTCAAACTTTCGCGCATGAACCGTATAACCACGCGATTGAAGAAGGGCGCCACAACTTGCCGCCGCGACGCCCTTGCCTAAACTCGATACAACACCACCGGTGATAAAAATATACTTTGCCATAAGAACCTCCTTCTTATGGACTTCTATCATACGAAATTTTTCGTTGCCTGACAATAAAATAAATTCCTATACTTTCTGTATGCAAGAATTCTGGCAAAATCAATCATTTAACATATTTCTGTGGGTACCGTTCTTAATCGCTTTCGGTGCGGGTCTTTATTTCAACCTGCCCACAGAACCAAATTTATGTTTTACAACAATTGGTTTGATTCTTTCAGTTGCAACTTTGTTTCTAACTAAAAGAATATTTTTACGCGCTATATCTTTATTCATATTTGGTCTGTGCTATGCATCTATATTTACTCATGTTATCGATACACCTCAACTACCTAGAAATTTACACGACATAGAAGTCACAGGTACTGTTGAAAAGATAGACTATACCGATGACAAATCCAGAATTTATATAAAGACCAATGCCACAGAAATAAATGCAGGTAGCAATAAAACTGCTATTATCAGGATTTCTGCAAAACCAGAACTAACACTACCCAACATAGGTGATACGATAAAAGCAAATGTCGGTCTATTTAGACCGTCTGGTCCAGACGCACCGGGAACTTTTGATTATGCACGTTGGGCTTATTTTAACCATATGTCAGCAACAGGTTATATCAATAATTACGAAACTTTATTTTCATCAAAAGAAAGTAGCATAAGCAAATTACGTGACCACCTACATAAAACTTCTAAGTCTTTCTTAGCAGATACACTTGTTCTTGGTTATAAAAGCGCAGTTCCAGAGACAGATAATAAAATATGGACCGCAACTGGTGTCGGTCATGTATGGTCAATTAGTGGATTTCATATCACTCTGGTTTCTGGTTGGTTATTTATAATATTCTATTTTATATTTCGTGCAGTTGCACCTATTACTAAACGCGTTCCAGCAAGAATACCTGCACTCGTCTTCGCTTGGGCAGGATTATTACTTTATCTTTTCTTATCAGGCGTAGATGTTGCAACCGTTCGCGCGTTCTTGATGACGACGCTTATATTTGCTGCATTCATATTTGGAAGAAACGCAATTTCTATGCGAAATATTTGCGTTGCTTTCTGCGCTATATTCCTTATGAATCCACACTATGTAATGCAACCTGGTTTTCAATTATCTTTCGCAGCTATATTCGGACTTGTTTGGTTATGGAACGATGTAAAACATAAAATACCAAATAATAAAATTTTAAAGGTCTTGTACACTGCAACCTTAACATCCATAGTTGCAACTATATTTACTGCGCCTTTTGTCGTGGCTCACTTTTACAGTCTTCCTATTTATGGATTGCTTGGTAATTTAATCCTGCTCCCTATATTTTCTGTCGCTATTATGCCGCTTGTTATTCTGGGGACTTTAACATCAGGGTTTGGTTGGAATCTACCTTTAAACCTTGCAGAATCTGTTTATAATTTTACTTTGGACATTGGTACAAAAATTGCAGAACTTCCTTACTCTACACTTACCCTGCCCCATATTTCAAATCTTGCGCTTATGCTTTTCATAACTGGCTTTATGTGTTTGATGTTCATCAGACCTGTAAAAATTAAACTTAACTATATCTTATTTTCTATTCTGACGCTTGCAGGAATTTCTGTTGTCGCATTTACACCAAAACCTATATTCTATGCAACAAAAGACCATGAGTTAGTTGCTTTTGTAAATAATGGAAAATTAGAATTTAATAAATCACGCGCTTCTAATCACTATTTTACTTTTGATACATGGAAGCAATTAAACGGTGAAGCAACTGACACACCTAACAAACGTCGCAAGCACGACAAAGGTTTATATTTATACAAAACAGAAAATTTCAATTTGGCTTACATACAAAAATTTGTACCGCTACAAAAGCATATCGCAAAACTATGTAATGATGATAACATAGACTATATAGTTTCTTACTTTTATATTGATGCCCCAAAGTGCAATCATAAAATTTTACGCGATGGATTTGTTATTTATAAATCTGGGAAAGTCAGTTATACAACAACTAATCGTCCGTGGCATAATCCGCACTAACGAAAAATAATCCAGAAGCAGGCGCAGTAGGACCCGCAGCACTACGATTTTTTGCAGCAAAAATTTCATCTATGTCGTATGGTTTTCCAAGTCCGATTTCTACCAACGTTCCAACCATATTTCTAACCTGATGATGTAAAAAAGACCGCGCAGAAAATTCAAATTCTATTATATCCCTGCGCTTCGTTATTTTGCATAAATCCAAAGTCTTTATCGGGCTTTTAGCCTGACATTCTGATGCGCGAAAACTTGTAAAATCATGATTACCAATTAACTTTTCGGCAGCATTACGCATCGCGCGCATATTTAATTTTCTTGGCACCCACCATACGCGATTCTTATCCAGCACTGCTGGTGCAGAGCGATTTAAAACATAGTACTTATAATTACGACGAACACATGAAAAACGCGCATTAAAATCATCCGATACCTTTTCACATTTAAGCACGCTTACTGGCTTATCTGTTAAATAAAAGTTCATAGCACGCATAACTGTTTCTGCGGGCGCGTCAGAATCTAAATCAAAATGCGCAATCATCGCAAACGCATGTACACCAGCGTCTGTTCTGCCCGCTGCAACAACATCTGGGCGCGTGCCACAAAACTTCTCTATCGCGTTTTTTAGTAAAGACTGAACAGAATCACCTTGGCGGTTTTCCTGCCAACCAATCAAATCTGTTCCGTCGTATTCAAGAGTTATTTTATATCTGCTCATTACAATTTATCTAGTTTTGTAATTCATACAATTTTGACATTTTAATTTTTCTACACTCAATTTATCTAACAATTTATAGTACATTTTGCAATATTGACAGTCTAACCCCATACAGCCCAAACAACCACATTTTCCATAATCATTATATTCTGAAATACGGACATGCGCACCGAAAAAACCGCAATATTTTTTCTCTTCGCTTTCTGGTTTTCTAGAACAACTTTTATTTAAATTATCACACGAATTTTGCACCATTTATATCACCTTTTTATTAACGAGTTTTCTGATTAGTTTCATATTTTTTATCAAAAACAAACTTTTCACAAGTTCCATCAAAACTTACAGTTTCTGGACCAAATAAAATAATTTTTAATAAATTTCCCTGCCAACATACATAATGTCTACCATAAGCAGTACAATTTATACAATATTTACACCATTGTGGAGGATATGATATTTTTTCTTTTTTTGACATTTTTACCTTCTATTTACCTAACTCTATTTTTGCACCACGCATACCATTTACAAAACTTTTCCAATCCATTGGTTTCTTTCCACTTGGTTGAACTTTTATAATTTCTAAGTTTCCGTCTTTTATGCGCGTTTCTAAAATTTTTACTTCTATTCCATTTATTTTTGTCCGCCCTGCGCCCAGCGCACGAATTTGATTATGTATTTGTTCTGGACTTCTTGTCCAATCTATAATCTCATCCGCACCAGTAAACTTTCTTGTATATGTGATTTCACCGGTTTGTGGAACAGGTTTGTACTTTTCTGGTGCAGATAAATAATCAACTACTAAACGCGAACCTATTTCTGATACTTTCTTCTCTATCGTTTCATTTGTATCATCTTGTCCGATATCAAATTCTTGGCGTATATAAATATCGCCTGCATCCAATTCTGCCGTCATCTGCATAAGACATACTGCACTTTTTGTATCGCCATTATATATTGCAGTTCTTATCGGTGACGGCCCACGATAACGTGGTAAATCGCTTGGGTGAATATTTATACAAGGCGCAGAATTCAATACATTTTCACGAAGTATTACCCCATAAGATATAACCACAACCATATCTGGTGAAAAATTATAATCACGAATATTTGTATAAACAGGTAGCCCCTTTGATTCTGCCCAAACATGCACAGGAGAAGGAGTTAAAATTTGCTTACGACCGACTGGTTTCGGGGCACGTGTAAACACCGCCAGAACTTCATGCCCCGAATTTAAAACCGCATCAAAAATTGGAACAACAAAATCGTTTGTCCCCATTAATACTAACTTCATTTGCGTTTGCGCACCTTTCGCATTAACATCTCCCTTTTAACAGGAGACAAATAATCTATAAACAAAATCCCATCTAAATGATCTGTTTCATGCTGTACAATTCTAGCAGGCAACCCAGACATTTCTGCACGCATTAAATCACCGTTCTCATTGTTCCATTCAACCTCGACAGACGCAGGTCGCGTGACATTTGCATAAACAGGTAAATTATCGTGTCCTAACACAGATAAACAGCCCTCTTCCAAAACGCAAGTTTCACTACTGCGTGTCAAAATCTTTGGGTTAATCATCTTAAAAACTTTGCCACTATCTGGTTCCATCATAACCAAAAAGCGCTTTAACACACCAACCTGAGGTGCGGCCAATCCCACCCCATTCTGTTCGTGCATCATACCTACCATTTCATCCATAATATCTAAAACATCGGGGGTTATTTCTGTCACAAGTTCGCATTTTTCACGCAAAACTAAATCCCCACAAAGTTTCATTTGCAACATTTATAAATCCTTTTATAATTGATTTTATCAAAGGAATCCCAAATGACAACTTATATTTTTGTGCTGCTATTCATAATAATAGCACTTTTGCTAATGTTATTATATCGCAAACCTAGTTTCGATATTTCTGCCCTGCGCGAAGATAATGCCCGACTTCGTGAACGTCTGGCCGAACGCCTTGGTGCACTTAGCCAAAACGCTATAGAACTTAAAAACATCAGCAGCGATATTGCTAATTTTAAAAATATACTTATGGGCAACAAACAAGCCCGTGGAACATTTGGGGAAAAACAACTAGAAGACATTGTTGCGGACATTATGCCACCCGAAAGTTATGAATTTCAATGCGTTTTGGAAACAGGTGTTCGCCCCGATTGCATAATTCGCCTTCCCTACCCACCAGGCGATATGATTATAGATAGCAAATTCCCCTTGGAAAGTTATAACCGCCTATGTGAAGATAAAAATGACGGCATGGCAAAAAAGCAATTCGAATTAGATGTTCGTAAGCACATCGACGCAATCGCAGACAAATATATAATTCCTGGTCGCACAGCAGAATCCGCAATGATGTTTATCGCGTCTGAATCTATTTTTGAAACATTGCATCGTGAATTCCCAGGTGCAATAGAATATGCAGCGCGAAGAAAAGTTTTTATAGTGTCACCATCAACGCTTTGGGCAACTCTAAACACTATTCGTGCAGTATTATCTGATATAAAAATAAAACGCGTAGCAGACAAAATAAAAAAAGAGTTGGACTATCTTTTAACCGACTTATCACGCCTATCAGAACGCGCTGGGAAAGTTCAACAGCATTTTGCCCAAGCATCTAACGACATTGAACAACTGCAAACATCCGTTAATAAAATTACACCACGTGCAGAAAAATTAAGGAATATGGACTTCGGTGAAGAATAAAAAAACGAAGATTTATTTCTTCGTTTTTTTATTTGTTTTTTTTGACAATACTTTTTCTTCTAAGGCTAGTATTTTATTTTCTTTTTCCTGTATTGTTTCAATCAATTTATCATTTTCTAAGCGCAAATTCTCTATATCTTTACGATGCAGGACAATTTCATTTGAAAGTCTTTTTGTTTTTTTATGATTAAACAATAACATTATAAGTGCACCCGAAACCGCGCACGTTATACCAACTGTTAAATCATATAAAACATCTGTTATTACCATGCCTTGATTATATCAAGGCACAATCTGATTTCACTAGGCTTGTTTTCTTAAACCCGTTTCACGGTCAACCCAAACTTCTTCATCTGCAATTTCCATCATCGGCATATCTGATTTGCTATCTGAATAAGAACGAACAACGTGCGGTATTATTTTATTTTCTTTTGCCCATTCATCCATTGCATAAACTTTGTTTTGCCCCCAACATAAAAATTCATATTTCCACGGTTTATTAGGTACCATTTTTGAACACATTACTGCATCAAATTTTATATCACGTACCAAGTAAGGCAGTAAATAATTAGGGCTTGCAGAAACTAAAATAACTTTACGACCAGCGCTACGTTCTGATTCTACCTGTTCTTTTGCCCAACCAAATCTTTCACGTTTATGCTGCTTAATAAAATCAGGTGCAAAATCCTTAACCATTTTAGGTGTTAAAAAGCGTCTAATTTTTTCACGCCACCATATACCCGCAGGATTTATAGCGGCACAAATCCCAGCAATTCCCATTAAAGGCAAAAAGAACCAAGGTCTGATTGAATGCTTAAAGCAATATTTTGCAAATTCTACATTAGAATCTTTGGCAGATAAAGTACCGTCAAAATCAAAAACAACTATGTCTTCTTTTTTTAACATATAAAAAATCCTTTTATAATTCGCGCGAATTATAACAACCTTTTCCAAAGACTGCAAATTTTATATCTGTTTATAAAAAAAACGGGGGCACGCCCCGTTTTTTTATTTCTTGCGCTTAAAGAATGTGCGCCCTCTTTCTACAAGGAAGAACAATGCTGGCGTTAAGGTAAATGTCCACACTAAACTTGCGAACATACCTCCTATCATAACCGCTGCCATTGCAACCTTCATACCGTCAGCACTCCATAATTGCGGTACCATACCTGTCATAACAGCAATAGAAGTCATTAATATCATAGACTTTTTATCTTTTAATTCTGCCCATAATGCTTCTTTTACATTTTCACCGTTATTTATGCGATTGATAGTCGGTTCCAAAAGCAAAATATTATTATTTACCACCAAACCTACCAGCATAACAAACGCCAACATAGCACCAACATTCATAGACGCACCTGACAAGAACAGCAAAGCAAATACACCTGCAAAACTTGTCAAAATAGACGTTGCAATTGTAAATGGATGTGCCAATGAGTTCATTATAGCAGCCAATAACATATAAGTCAGGACAATCGCCAAGAAGAAAGCACTTCCTATTTCACCAGTTGTTTCATCTTGTATTTCTGACATACCACCAAACTCTGCACCGTAACCAGTTTCCCAATCAACTTTTGCTATTGCCGCTTCTATTTTCTTTTGGACAGGCCCCATTGTGGACTTACCGATATTTATATCGATTTCTGTTATTCTTTCTTTATCCAAACGACGTATATCTGGTGTCGCACGTACAACCTCTATGCTACCTAATTCAGACAAAGGCACCATACCTTTCTGTGAATTTACATAAACACTATCAAACATAGCAGACGTTTTAAATGGACGTGCAAACTCTAATACTATCGGGTATTCTTCACCCTTTTCTTTATACTTATAATCATCATTTCCATACAACGCGGTACGAAGCGTAGAACCTGCGTAAGAATTCTTTATACCCCAGAAATTCATTTTTTCTTCGTCTGGTATAAAACGAGTTTCCAAGCCTGGTTCCTGCTGAGCAAACACAGCACTTTGCACTTCTGGTATTTGATTTATCATATCTAATACCTGTTTCGCATATGCTTCTCGCTTTGCATCATCTTCACCGAATATATTTAGTACGATATCAGAAGATATACCTGCACCAGACATACTTTGTCCCGCACGCGCTTGAATTTCTACATCGGGTATTTCTGATAATTTCGGTACCATTTCACGAACAAGTTCTTTGTCAGAACGCTTTCTATCTTCTATATCAACTAACTCTACCTTTACAGAAATATTCTGTAATCCACGTTCACCAATTTTTACAGAAGTTGACTTTACTTCTTCAAATTCTGACAACTTGTCTTCTATCTGTTTTGATATTGCCTCAGACTTTTCAAAAGTTGCGCCCATTGGTGCACGCGCAGTTATATTAATCTCGTTCGTATCTGTTGAAGGCGCAAATTCGTTACCAACAAAACGCATCAACATTGAAGAACCTAATAAAACCGCAATCGCAATTGCAATCACACGCCAAGGTTTTGAATACTGAAAATCAAACCATTTACGCAAATTAGACTTTTCTTCGTCTTTCTTTGTTGTCTTTACAGATTGAACACTCTTTTCTGATTTCTTTTTCTTATTATCTGTTAATCTCAAGAACTTTGCTATCATCATAGGCGTTAATGTAAACGAGAACAATAATGATAATAAAGTTAAGTATACAACAGTTAATCCAAACTGAATCATAAACTGTCCGACAATCCCACCCATAAATGCCAATGGCAAGAACACAACAACATTAGTTCCAACACCCGCCAAAACAGACACTGCAACTTTCTTTGTTCCGTCAATAGCCGCATTTTCTGGGTCTTTACCAGCACGCATTTCTTGCAACGCAGATTCTATCAAAATAATAGCATTTGATACCAAAGTCCCCAGCGCAGAAGAATATGCCAGTAATGTCATCGCATTGATTGTAAAGCCACTACCATCCATAAAGAAGAAGCCCGCAATCAATGACGCAGGAATAACAACACCTGCAATTACAGTTGAACGCCAATTACGTGTAAAGGCTAACAAAACCAAAACTGTAAATATAACACCTAAAATAATACCGTATATTGTGCTATTTGTTTCATCAGCAACTGCAATGGAAGAATCAGATATAATCTGCATCTGGGCACCTGGGAAACGAGTTCCTAAATCTGCTTGCAATTCCGGCAGTTTCTTGCGTAATGCTTCGGATATTTTTATAGCATTTCCGTCAGAAGCTTTTACAACAGACGCGATTACAACCCTTTCACCGTTATAACGCGCACCTGTTTCTATATCACGTGCTGCATCAACAACAGTTGCAATATCACTTAATTTAAAGTTCTGACCTTCGGCAGTTGTTAAACGTAAATTCGCAATTTCTTCAACGTTCTGAAATTCACCAATAAAACGAACATTTGATGAATCGGTACCTGTTTCAATCTTGCCACCCGGAACATTTAAATTATGCATTCCAAGTGCAGATACAACATCCGTAATTGTCACACCACGCGCGGCCATTGATTCAGGATTCATCTCTACACGCACTGCACGCGTTTCGCCACCAAAAACAGATACACTGGCAACGCCCTTTATCGCGGTAATTTTATTAGACAATGTATTGTCTACATATTCTTCTATATCACGAGGATTGCCACCACGCAAAACTACGTCCACAACAGATTCTTGCAAAGGATTTAATTTTTCTACAACTGGCTGCTTCAAATCATCTGGGAATTCAGAAGACAACGCGTCAAGTTTAGATTTTATTTCTGTTGATTTATCGTTTACATTTACCCCCAGATTAAACTCCGCCATAACGAAAGCACCATTTTCAAATGCTTGCGACGTTATTTTCTTTAACTCAGAAACTTCTGATATTGCATCTTCTGCTTTCTTTACAACCTGCGATTCTATTTCTGCAGGTGATGCGCCCGGATAAACAAAAGTTGCTGTCACCATAGGAAAATCTACCGCAGGTGTACGTTCAATATTCATTTTTGGGAAAGACACAAACCCAAGAACTACCCAGAACAAAACAAACATTAATGTTGTAATCGGTCTGCGCACAAAAAACTTTAACATATTTTACCCCCTATACCAAAAAGACCGTTATTTCTTATTTTACTTGCACTTTATCGCCTGCATTTACTTTTGATAAAATGACCTTATCGCCATCTTTTAAGCCCTCCGAAATAAACGCTTTTTCTGAGTCTTGACGAACGACTGTCACTTCCCTAGATGCCGCAACACCATTTTCTGCAATCAAAACACTATTACCTTTTACTGCATACGCAGGGACGAAATAACCATTACCCACAAATTCAGCATATTGTAAACCGTCTGATGCACCACGCGTTCTAACAACATGCATACCAGTATCTAAATCTATACTTGATGAGACAGAGACTATTTCACCGTTTCCTACTTTCTGACCAGAACGCAATTTATCAACACGTGCGCTTGATACATATGCACGATTATTTTTTATACCGATTGGTTCTTTTATTATGTCTTCGGTTTTTGAAACTTCTATAACATCGACTGGCGTACCAATATCTGCCGCCACGCGCGCCGCATTAAATACATTCAAAGATTTTTCTGCACCAATTGCAGAGAATCTAAAAACCACCCAACACAATAAAATTACCCCACAAAATATATATGTATATCTTTTCCCTTTTGGTGAAGATACTGTTTCTTTCAATTTTTCCATATCTTTATTCCCCCAACTTTTTTACTGATTCTGCCGACATTAAAATATTATATTTTGCATTTATTAACGCCAAATCTAATTGATATAAGCCTGCAGAAACTTCGGCTAATTCAATCGCAGAAGTCTGCCCAGATGCAAAACGGTCACTTGAAAATTCATATGCTTTTGCTGCTAAATCTCTTGCATTTTCAAGACTCTTTAAATTGCTACGCAAATGGTTATATTTTTCAACCGCACGATTATATTCTTCCGTTGTCATCTTCTTTGACTTGTCCAAATCCTGACGTGCCGCCTCGGCATTCATTGCTTCAACTGTTGCATTCGCTCTGTGCAAACCGCCACTAAAAATAGGAACTTGCAAGGCAACGCCCCAATAAGCAGATTGCGTATTATTGCGATTAAACATATTTTCAAATTCTGTATCCATTGCTATGTAATTATATGAAGCAGTCGCCGCAAGCGTAGGATATGCACCGGCACGTTTTGAACGCGCATTACGTTCGTACATTACAACCTGCTCACTAAGCATTTCCCATTCAGGGGTTGTCTTTAATTCACCTGCATTTAAATCATTAAAATCTTTTGGAAATTCGTCTGTAAGATTTAACTCTTCGTTCATATCTATACCCGCCAGAATCTTTAACATTCTGTGTGCGGTGTCTCTGTTGAACTCGGCATCCGATAAGTTTATTTCTTTTGTTGCGATATCAGATTCAATCTTTACTAAATTGCTTCTGTTCGCACGCCCCGCAGATGTAAGACTTTTCTTCGCAGCGATTGCTTGATTCAAATCTTGCTGAGATATCTTTACTATTTCGTCCGTCATTTTTGCTGTCCAGTAAATGTCTGCGGCAGCATATTTTACCTCGCGACGAGTCATTTCACGTCCAGCCTCGGACATTTTTATCGCAGAACGCACACCTTCAACCGCATTCCCTATTTTACCAAAAGTATATATAGGCTGAGTCACAGAAACACCAGCCATAAATATATTATCTGGTATTTCTATATGGCTTATTTCTTTCTGCGCCACCTGTGCGATAAGCCCACCTAATTCAGGTGGTAAATCTACCCCATAAGATTTTGTTGGATTTGCAACATTTACTAAATTCATATATGTTGCACTGCCTTCAATATTAAACCAGCGATTTGCATTCGCTGCATCTAATGATGCCTCCGCTTTTTTGACATTCGCTTCCGCTTTTTTCAAATCCTCCGATTGTGCCAAAATTTTTTCTGTTGCCTGACTTAAAGACAAATCCAATGCTGCTGCATCTTGTACACCAAATGCAAACAAAAACACCCCAAAAGATACCACACTTAATTTACGCATTACCTAACTCCATCTTTGTTAAAATATCATTAATGTTTCTTAAAGATTCTGTTAACCGCACTTCATCTTCACGACTAAGATTTTCAAAAAGTTTTTCTGTGGCACTACGAAAAATATTTAGTGCATTCTCAGCAACTTCAT
Source organism: uncultured Pseudomonadota bacterium (assembly GCA_949298405.1). GTDB lineage: Bacteria > Pseudomonadota > Alphaproteobacteria > Rs-D84 > Rs-D84 > Enterousia. Next base: position 41,825 of record CASFWA010000003.1, on the reverse strand, counting down.
TTCCTTTTTCAGTACAAGAATACCATGTATTGCGTCTATCCTCTTCATCTACTGTACGCAAAACCAACCCTTCATGTTCTAATTTTCTGAAAGCAGCGCACAAATTTGGTGTAGTAATAAATTCACGTCTCGCAATATCTTTTAATTTTGCTGGTCCACCTACATGAAGACGAACCAAAACACTTATCTGCTGTATAGAATAACCGCAAATTAAAGCAGGTTCTTTCTTTAACTTGTCAGACAATTTATCAAGGATTAATAAATTTGATTCAAAAAGTTTAATAAACTCCTTGCGCGCCATAAAAAACTCCTTTATAGTATAGTCGAAAGCCACAAACGTTAAAAGTTTTAATGATTATAAGATTTAATAAATAAATTACAAGAGGAAAAATCAAAAATTTTTCTTTTTTATTGCAAAAAGTATAAAGATATTTATAATTGAGTTTGTTTTTGGGGTGTCGTCTAATGGTAGGACAAGAGATTTTGGTTCTCTTTATCATGGTTCGAATCCGTGCGCCCCAACCAAAAATTAAATCGCCCTTGCGGCGGTTTTATTTTTGGACGCGAGCCACAGTTCGTAATCCCGACATTTATGTCGTTGGTTCGAAAATTTGTATATGAAAACAAGTGAAACGAAGTTTGAATAACTACAAATTTGCGCGCAGGGCAACGCCCGAGGGAATTGAGTGCGCCCCAACCAAAAATTAAATCGCCCTTGCGGCGGTTTTATTTTTCTTTGATTTTAAATATTGTGCCTATGGCATCCTGTTTTCTGTCCATCATTTTGTCGTATTCTATCTGATCACGAGTCTTTATGCCATTCGAAATCAAAAACTTTTCTTGTTCTGTTATATACTTTTTCTGCCCCTTTACAGAAAGAGAACCTAATCTTTTACCATAAGGCGTAGAAAAGAACTTTGATTGATACCCCATTTCCCATGATAATCTTACCCTATCCGCATCCCACAAACATGCAGAAACTAAATCTTTGGCATTCATTCCAACTGTATGCATTTTTACCGCCTTGACTATTCTTTCTACATCAATAGGCAATAAGTCTGGATACTTTTCTTTCAAAAATTTTCTTGCAATCGGTTCACACATCGGACCATGCATTTCACAATATTCGTCATTCGTTCTGGCACAATCATGCAAACCTGCTGCTAATAAAACAGGCATAGGGTCTTGATGAACAGACAATGCTAAATCTATTCCAACCAAACCAACTTGCTGTGTATGCGTTAACCCATGATAACCATACCTAGACTGATTCGTAATCTGCGCTATGTTAGGCAAAACATCTTCAAACAACACCTTAGAATAATAAGCCTTTTCGATAAAATATTGTTTAACACAACTTAAACGCAACATGGTTTTCCTATAACAATCTAATAACGATAATTTTTCTTCAACTGTATCACTTCTGTAAATGTCTTCAAATTTTAATAAAAGGTATTCTTCAAAATCCAAATCTCTTTCACTGTATTCAGACAAGTCTTTTCTTGCAGATATATTGTAAGGATAATTCTGAACCGGTAAATCTAAACGAATTATGCTTTCTGGTCTAAAAGGAATATATGATATATGCCCATTATCCTCGTAATGATTAGTATAATGAAACCCATCAAACCCTATGGATTCAAAATACTGAATCAGTCTTTGCAAAAACAGATGATACCTGTCTACTTCTTCTAATGGATAACCATGATCCTTGCCGACTGCGGGCTCATACAAAGAATCTGTTTCCAACTCTTTCTTTACACTATTCCACGATAATTTATTATATGGGTCTTTGGCGATATAATCATACAACAACGTCAATTTCTTATGTCCCAAGTCCTTTAAAAAGTGAAACAACAAAACGCTTTGATAAAAAGACTTATCATGAATAGCCTCTATATCCTGCAATTCATAAGTATTTTTCAAATTTAAATTTACGGGTATTATTCTTGCTTTTTTTTCAAGTTTTGAAAAAATCTTTTGCAAGATATACATTTTCCCAGGTTTTGGCAAACCATCTATCATTTCATACTTTACACTACCAGAATTAATAATTGATTTTGCAGCATATATAGACCCAAAATGCGACATAGGTCTAAACCTATCAAAATCACTATATGTACCATGATAAAAAATATTATTTCTTGCTAAAAAACGCGTCATATTAAAAATACCCCGAAATAGGATTACAGTTTAATACAACATTATAAAATTTGTCAACAAAATAAAATTCAAAAACAATTGAAATTTCTTTAATCAATATATAAAATGCATACGTTTGGTCCCATCGTCTAGCGGTTAGGACGTCAGATTCTCATTCTGAAAACACGGGTTCGATTCCCGTTGGGACTGCCATAAACACGTGACAAAGGGTTCGAACCGCCGGCGAAAGGCGGACGGCAGTACGCCGGTTATGTGCCACGCACATAATGAGCCAAGGTGACGAAGTATTCCCGTTGGGACTGCCAAGAAAATTCTCTATTTTTATTGGGAATCGAACACGACCAAACGGGTTCGAACCGCTGCAAAAAGGCGGAATAACGCCGGTCGCATTCAGGCGATTTTGCAAGTTGGCAAAGCATTCCCGTTGGGACTGCCAAAATCTTCTATATAAAAAAAGGCTGGTGTTTACCAGCTCTTTTATATGGTTTTTAATTGCTCTTTTGCTTGTTCTAATAAATTTATCGCAATATCTATCATCCCCGTATCTACTTTTTGTGCAGGTGCCGCAGACACCGCAGCCGAAGCAAAACCATCCATACGCGCAATATCTTCTACTGTATCTGGGAAAGTTCCTTCCTTTAATAATTTCTTTACGCCCGCAATTGTCATGCCACGCGTATAAAGCAACTCTTTTATCACAACCAGTTTATTAAAAACTTCCGTCCTGTAATAACGTCTGCCGCCCGCACCTGTTGTCGGTTTTATTGCAGTCGGAAATTGCTTTTCCCAATAACGCAAAGTATATGCAGGCACGGACAAGCGCTTTGAAACCTCGTTTATAGATGCAAAGTATTCTTTATCCATGCCTATTCTCCTTTACTATTCTTGTTCTTGCTGAGCAACTTCGCTTTCTACCTCTGCCGCTTCCTCTTCTTCACCCAAAATAGAAATCGCAGATACCACTTTCTCGTTTTCCGCAGTACGGAATAATGTCACACCTGCTGTACTGCGCCCTGCAATTCTTACATCTTTTACAGGCGTGCGAATTATCTTTCCGCCGTCTGTTACCATGATAATATCATTATCATCTTTTACTGGGAAAGAACCCGCAACAGCAGTATTTTTACCGCCCAACTTTATATTCGTAAAGCCGCCACCACCACGATGCGTTGTGCGATATTCATAAGAACTTGTACGCTTCCCAAACCCGTTTTCAGAAATAGTTAAGATGAATTCTTCGCTTGCTGCTAACTCCTTCATCTTTGCATCGTCCAAAACCAATGTTGTTGTTTCTTCTTCTGCGTCCGCTTCTTCTTCGATACCAGTTTCTGCACGGCGCGCTGCACGACTTTGTTTTATATATGCCGCGCGTACTGCCGCATCAGATTCACCATGATTCAACATTGCCATACCGATAATTCTATCATCTTTCGTTAACGTCATACCACGAACACCGGTTGAATTACGCCCTGCAAACACTCTTATTTCAGGGACAGGGAATCTTATGCAACGACCACGATATGTTGATAAAAATACATCCTGATCTTCGTTACATGGTAATACAGAAATTAAAGAATCACCGTCATCTAACTTCATCGCAATCTTTCCGTTTGCACGAATTGAATCAAAGTCAGACATACGATTGCGACGAACTGTACCAGATGCAGTTGCAAACATTAAGAAATGTTCCTTTCCTGAATTCTTTACGCGTTCTACATCTTCTTCTGGCACTGGTAATATCGCTGTTATTGTTTCCCCATTTTCTAATGGTAATAAGTTTACCAACGGGCGCCCTTTCGCAGATGCAGCCGCTTCTGGCAACTTATAAGTCTTTAACTTATAACACAACCCCTTGGAACTAAAGAACAATAGTGGCGTATGAGTATTTGCAACAAATACTTGGACAACATAATCATCGTCTTTTGTTGTCATAGCATTTCTGCCCTTACCACCGCGTTTCTGTGCACGATATGTATCCAAAGACACACGCTTGATATAACCAGTATTAGATACTGTTATAACCATATCTTCACGCGCAATTAAATCTTCTATATCTATATCAATTTCTGCATCAGATATTTCTGTTCTTCTATCACTTGACCAGTTATCACGAACCATTGTCGTTTCATCACGTATAATCTGAACGATTCTTTCGTGACTTCCCAAAATATCCAATAAGTCTTTTATCTGCGCACCAAGTTCTGTTAAATCATCGTGAATCTTATCGCGTTCAAGCCCCGTCAAACGATGCAACTGCAATTCCAATATTGCACGTGCCTGATCTTCGGACATATAAAACATTCCGTCTTTATATTCTGTATTTGGGTCATCAATTAACTGTATATAAGATTCAATATCAGATGCCTTCCAGCCACGCGCAATCAATGCTTCACGTGCAGAATCTGGATTTGGACTGGACTTAATTAACTCTATAACCTCATCCAAATTACCAACCGCAACAGATAAACCCAATAAAGTATGCGCACGATTACGAGCCTTGTTTAAATCAAATATCGTACGTCTACGAATAACCTCTGTTCTGAATTCAATAAACGCATCCAATACACCATGAATATTGAACAACATCGGACGACCACGATTTAACGCCATCATATTCACAGGAAAATTCGTCTGCATTTCTGTATATTGAAACAAATGATTCAATACTACATCTGCAATAGCATCACGCTTTAATTCGATAACTATACGCAAACCTTCTTTCGAAGACTCATCACGAATTTCTGAAATACCTTCTATGCGTTTATCCTTAATCAATTCCGCAATTTTCATAATCAATTGCGATTTATTTACCTGATATGGTATTTCATCAACAACAATTGCTTGATGGTCATGAAATGTTTCCATGTGTGTTTTCGCACGAACGATTATAGAACCGCGTCCTGTCGTATGCGCTTTATACGCACCTGCCCGCCCCATAATAATTGCACCCGTCGGAAAATCAGGCCCAGGAATAACATTAAACAATTCATCATCTGTTATATCTGGGTTGTTTAAAATTGCTAAAATACCATTACAAACCTCACCCAAATTATATGTCGGAACATTAGTCGCCATACCGACCGCAATACCCGAACCACCATTTACCAAAAAATTTGGAAACTTTGTCGGCAATACAACTGGTTCTTGCAAAGTACCGTCAAAGTTAGGCTGCCAATCAACAGTATCCTTGTCCATATCGTCCATTAAAGACGCACCTAACTTGGACAAGCGCGCCTCGGTATAACGCATAGCAGCAGGTTTATCACCGTCACGAGAACCAAAGTTACCCTGTCCTTGAACAAGCATTTCACCCATAGAAAAGTCTTGCGCCATACGAGCCATAGCCTCGTAAATAGAACTATCACCATGTGGATGGTATTTACCCATAACATCACCGACAATACGCGCAGACTTTACAGTTGGTTTATTTGCAGGCGCTACATCATTCATTACATACAGAATACGTCTATGCACCGGCTTACAACCATCACGAACATCTGGCAACGCACGGTCTACGATAACAGACATCGCATAGTCCAAGAAACTTGTTCGCATCTCATGTTCTATTGAAGACTGAGGTATTTTGATATCATTTACTTCATTGATATTGCTTGTTTCAGACATACTTACTTTTCCCCTATTTCTAACATATCGAGAATAGCAAATTTTTAACATTTCGGTCAAGATATAAACCCCAAAAAAACAATTGACAAATTAACCATTAGTGATAACATTGTACTTACTATGGGAATTATGAAAGACTCTTTAGAAGAAACACAACAACACGTAGAAAATTTATTAAAGGTACAAGACCACGATGTTTTAACAAAGACCCAATTGCAATTAATGCGTTGGAATTTAAAACAATTTGCTTCTCTTGCAACTTTAAAATCAAGGATTGCTAACAAAAGCAACAAAAAACAGAAATAACAAAGGATAAAATCATGTTTTTACCATTTTGGAGACTTTTTGTTGCTTTGTTCACGTACTATCTACTATTAGAATCAATGAAAAAACTTGGTCTAATAAAATCTAAATAAAAATGTTGCGTTTTCTAAAAACATGTGATTAAATAGACGCACAAAAGGATTCAGTTATGGCAACAAAACGTACTTATCAACCATCTAAAACACGTCGCGTGCGTACGCACGGGTTCCGTGAAAAAATGGCTACAAAAAGCGGTCGCGCGGTTTTAAATCGCCGCCGTGCTGTTGGTCGCAAAAGATTGGCCGTAACAGCAGCAAATTAAAAAACCGCTCTTTTAGCGGTTTTTTTATACCTTTACTTTCAACCTACTTATTCATTGTCTTCCCATGTACACATTACAAAAGCATGTTCTGTGTCACCTGTAATGATTTTGTGTCTGGACACCAAACCATCTATTGCAACACCAATACTTATTTCAGGTGTATCTGGTTTTATTTCTTTTTTAAAGTTTAATTCTATGCGTTTCAACTTATGCTGATTACGGTACACATACCCAACGCTTTCTGTCGCCCACACCGCATACACCGCATTATTTATATGTTGGTTTACATCAATATCATCAAAACGGCATTTCATAGTATGAAACTTAGTCGGTTCAAAATCTGGATATTTTTCAAACTCTTTATCCCACGCACGTTCGTGAATTATGTTCCAGGTTGCTAAATTATCATCCAATCTTAACGGACGACGATTTTCCATGTTTATCAATATCCACTGCGAAGTTGCACGAACCATCAAACGGCCGTCACTGCCACGAACCTCGAAATCACGCGTTGCACGAATTCCATCTTGGTCAGAAGGCCATGTTATAAGCGACAACTCTTCTGCCTCATGCGGCATTTCTACTATATCAACAAGATAATGCGTGACGACCCACGCCATATTATGTTCTATCAAATATGTACGACCACAACCAAGAACCTCGGCATGAGTATCCGCAACACCCTGCAACTCGTTCATTAAAATCAAAGGTCGAACATTACCATATCGGTCACATTGATACGCTTGAAGCACTCTCTTTTCAATATATTTATCTGGCATAATATATTCGACCTTTATTCTTTATTGTGCGTTATTTTGCTGTGCAACAACGAATTCTAATTTGTCACCTAAAACAATTTCATTTGCACGCGCTGCCGATTTTATAACACCATGCAACGCGACAGGTACATCAGACGGAATTGTCAAAGTTTCTAACTTTGCGCCATTACCAACCTTTTGTTCTGTACGCATACCGCGAACACTTTTTAACAAATCCAGCGCAATTTGCATTTGTGATACATCTGTGTCGCGCGCAGAATCAATCGCAGGATATGCGGTCAAATGCAAAGTTTCACCACCTTCATACTGCTTATATATTTTCTGCCACAATTCTTCTGTTAAGAACGGTATAAATGGTGCATACAAACCGATAATCGCACGCAAGACTTCCCACAATGTCCATTGCGCCGACAATTTAGATTCATCGCTATATTTTTCTGGCGACCAGAATCTGTCCTTAATAAATTCTAAGTACTGGTCACAGAATATTTCATAGAAGAAAGTATCTATTGCAGAACGAGAATTATAGTTATCATATTTATCCAAGTTTCTACGTACATCTGCTATTGTTTTATTCAATTCGGCCAATACCCAGCGGTCTTCAATAAATCTATCTGACGCAGGTATTTCTTTTGCAGAACTTGGGTCAAAATCCGTCAAATTCATCAATGTATACTTTGCAGCATTCCACAATTTTGTTAACAGTTTTGAACCACGTTTAACCTCATCATCACTGTATCTAATATCAGTTCCAATTGGCGCAGTTGCAATCCAATAACGCAAAGCGTCTGCACCAAACTTATCAACAGTCGTCAGCGGGTCTGTACCATTACCTTTGGTCTTGGACATCTTCTGCCCCTTGGAGTCACGAACAAGTCCATGGAAATTAACTGTTCTGAACGGAACTTCGTTCATAACATACATCCCCATCATTATCATTCGTGCAACCCAGAAGAAGATTATATCTGCACCTGTATACAGTAAATCTGTCGGATAATATTTTTTAAGCTCTGGCGTTTCTTCTGGCCACCCCAAAGTAGAGAACGGCCACAATGCAGAAGAAAACCAAGTATCTAAAACATCGTTATCACGTGTTAATTCTTTACCCCCAGATTGTTTAATCGCTTCTTCTTCACTTTCTGCAACATAGATATTACCTTCTTTGTCATACCAAGCAGGTATTCTATGTCCCCACCACAACTGACGCGATATAGGCCACTGACGAATATCGTTCATCCAAGACATATACAGGTTATATCTATGTTCTGGCATAAACTTTATATCACCATTTTCTACAACACGTTTTGCAGCAACTGCAAGTTTCTTTGCATCAACGAACCACTGGTCTGTTAAATATGGTTCAACAACAACGCCACCGCGTTCCGAGTAAGGTGTTGGTATAATTTTATCTTCTATCTTTACCAACAAGCCCGCCGCTTCGACATCCTTAATAACTTCTTCACGCGCTTTGAATCTGTCCATACCACGATATTTTTCTGGAACTACTGGATTATCATTCATCTTCGCATCAGGAGTTAAAATACAAATTGCTTTTAAGTTATGACGCAAACCTACCTGCCAGTCATCAAAGTCATGTGCAGGAGTAATTTTAACTGCACCAGTTCCCTTTTCTGGATCCGCATGTTCGTCCGCAATAACAGGTATTTCTATATCTGTTAAAGGTATTATCGCTGTCTTGCCAATCAAGTGCTTTAACTTCTCGTTTTCAGGATGTATCGCAATAGCCTGGTCCCCGAACAAAGTTTCTGGACGAGTAGTTGCAATCTCAATAAAACCACCGTCTTTTAATGGATAATTGAAGTAATAGAATTTACCTTTTTCTTCACGTGTTTCTACTTCCAAATCAGAAACAGATGTTTGTTGTTTAGGACACCAATTTACCAAACTCTTTTCACGATAAATAAGACCTTCGTTATACATCTTTACAAACAGTTTTACAACTGCACGAGACAACCCTTCGTCCATTGTAAAGCGTTCACGTGACCAAACAGGTGTTACCCCAAGTGTATGCAATTGCCCTACTATCTGACCACCCTTTTCAGCCTTCCATTCCCAAGCAGTCTTTAACAATTCTTCTTTCGTTAAAGAACGAGGATTTATTCCGCGCTTAGACAAATCACGTTCAACTAATAATTGCGTAGCGATAGACGCATGGTCTGTACCAGGCTGCCATAAAACATCAAAACCACACATACGTTTATAACGACAAATAATATCTGTCAAAACATTATCTAACGCATGCCCCATGTGCAAATTTCCAGTGACATTAGGTGGCGGCATCATTATACAAAAAGCTTTCTTATCAGACTTAACGTCATTGTCCCAAAAGTGGTTTTTATCCCAAAATTCTTGTATTCTTGTTTCTATTTCACGTGGGTTTATATTTTTTCCTAATTCTATATTCATTTTTTTAATCTCTAATTATTGGTTTCCAATTTGTTGTATCTATTGTTTGTATTTCAGCAGGCAAATCTGAAACGGTCAGCACATTCCAAGTCTGCGTTCTGCCGAACGGTCCGATTTTCCCACGCACTCGGACCTTATCTTTATTATCTTGCCATATCACACTTGAATAAACCTTGCCCTTCTTCGGGTCCATTATCTTTCCATCTTGATATTCTTTATCGTCAGAATCCCATTCCATACCCCAAATTATATCAAGCCCAACATATTTAGGACTGCCATTTACTTTATCTGCTAATTTTACAGGATTTGCTAATGTTTCTGAAATATTACCTTTCTCGTCATATAGCGCGACGATACGCCCCGCTAATTCAGAATCATCGCCATCTTTGTACTCATAAAGCATAACTATAGATTTCGGCAAATTTGTTTCATCATCTATTGTCTGATAGATACCAACCAATGGTAGCGATGCAATTGCATTAGAAAAGCACAAAACAAAGCCCCCAAAAGCAGATAAAATAAACTTTTTCATAATATTATCCCATTAATTTCATTTTTTAAATCCTAACAGATTAAAAACAAATTTCAACAGAACTTATCAAGTCTTATAAATTTTTAAAAAGAAGTTGACAAATTCAAACTAAGCAATACCATGTTTATCATGATGTTTCTGAGTTTTTTAGAACTTTTAAAACACGCTATAAAACATAATTATGTATCTGTTTATAATACACCAAAACAAACTATTTATAGTTTAAGTTTTTTCATAGACGAAGAAAAATACAAAATAGAACTTTTAAGCGAGTATTCTCATTCATCAAATAATAATATTTATGTAAAATATACATTATTAATTAATGACTATTTAGTCATATCGGCGTTTAGAAATGTAATGGGAACAAAAGAAGAACCTGCACAAGAAGCTATAATTTTAGAAAACCTTGCAAGACTCTGTTCTTTCAAAATTATCAAACAAGAAAAAGCAGCACAAATAACCCATATGTTAAAAAACTTAAGTTTTAACGAATACTCAAATTGATTTTCATATAGCTTTAACAACCCTACAAAACACGACCCCAGAAACAGACACCGCACCCGCTTTCATCAAAACTCTTTTTAATTCAGAAAAAGTTGCACCTGTTGTCATAACATCATCTACCAGCAATACTTTCTTTCCTTTTATTCTTTCTGGGTTGACAACCTTAAAAACACCACGAATATTTTCTGCACGTTGCGCAGCATTCTTGTGTCCCATATCAGGTCTATAAATTCTACGTACGCTATCCAAATCCATTTCGATTTTCATAGCCTTTGCAATCGGGCGCGCCAATAAAGCCGCCTGATTATAACCACGATGAAACAACCTGCGCCACGCAAGTGGTACTGGCATTATCATATCTGGCCTATCTTCCATATCGCGCATAGCCCACATCATGGCACGCGACATAAAATTAAAATATTTTATCCTGCCGCTATGCTTAAATGGCAACATCGCCGCTTTCGAAACATCATCATAAACACAAGCCGCACGAATAAAATCCAAAGCACAATTTCCAGATGCACATTTTGGGCATAACGGTCTATTACCTAAATCTAAATTAGCAGGAAAAGGATAACCACATTTGGTGCATTTTGGGTTACTTATCCAATTAAAAGAAGCCCAACAATCTGCACATAATTCGCCATGAGTAGAAACAGGCGTGCCACACAAAGGACACGCCGAAGGAAACAGAAAATCAATACAACTATTTAGAACTTTCAAAAGTGCATATGATACCAATGGCATTCCATTACCAAGACATGCTTTTATATGTTTTCTTGCTTATAGTATCACCAAACATATCACGTTGCTTCTTAGTCAATGTTTCATACTGATCTAATGAAATCATGCGCAATACAAACCCTTCTTCATCACGTTGAGAAAGAACAGGTAAAATACGTTGTTCAGAAACACCCGTATCGCGTAAAACTTGTTCAACTATTGCCAATCTACGCGCTGCTAACTTTCTATCATCAGAATTATGTGTCGCGCTTTCTGGTATAGATACCTGGATTGCACGCGTTGGATTACTTAACACAATTCCCGCGTATTCTGTTAACAAATTATAATTATCACGCGATAAAGCGGAATCGTCATTACGGAATTTTATTTTTATTTCTAATGGACGAATTCCACCTGCTTCTGACAAATCTCGCGCCGAAGTAAAACCTTCGATATTAGAAGTCATATCACTTGCAACATCAAACCTATCATCTATCTGGAAGGTTGATAGATGTTTGTTTTCTGACAAGAAAGTCTTTCTAAACGCCTTACGTAATTCACTTGGGCTCATTTTCGTCATATCTTCACGAACAGACATAATACGTGGTGACTCTGCCTTTTCAACCGCACGAACAACCACATCTTCTTCCATCGGAACAACCAAACGACTTAACTTTACATCGTCTGTTTTGTCGGCTATTTTTCTTTCTTCTGTACGCGCAGTTTTTATATATACAGGTTCTATATCATCTTCTTCAAAAAAATCTTCGTGTTCAATAGACGCAGTTTGAACAGGGACGTATTTTTTCTGTACACTTTCATCTGCACGACGTTGCAATTCATTCAATCTTGCAATTTGCGCATCTATTTCTGACAAAGGTTCTGTTTTTGTTTGCACAGAACGCACAGGCTGCGCAACATTTGCACCACGTGCAACAACGGCGTTCCTTGAACTAGAATCAATACTTTCTTCTGGCAATTCAAAATCAGATTTTATGACAGAAAATTCGTCTGGGCTTGGCAAACGCAACGGCGCATCATTCCGAGCCCATAAATCAGAACTAGGCCTGCGCGGAACCAAAACATCTGCACTTGCGATAATTTGTTCACCGCTATCTTTTGATGCCGTTGTCTTTACCGCAACAGTTTTTTGAACAGAAGAACGCGCTACAACAGAACGTTTTTTATCATTGTTCTTTATTTTTGACTCATTGTTTTCAGAAACGTTTATTTCTTTATTTTGAGAAACTTTGGCTTCATTTTTTACTATCGGCTCTCCGAATGCGGCACGCGCAGAAACACTGCCCGCAGCAAGATTAACAACCGGCAAACGCGCGTCCGCAAAAGCCGGCAATATAATAAATAGTGCAAACACAGAAACTGTAATCTGTCGCATTTTCCTTTCCTTCCATTGTTATCATATAACAAATCGCGAATCGGTAGCAAGAGGAAAAATGCAATTTGGGCTTATTTTATTATTTCATCTGCTATTTTTTTAACGGCTTCATTTTTTACCAAAGATTTTTTAGCCATCTTTTCTAATCTTGACGGATTATCAAACAACTCTGTTAATGTTGCTGTCAACCACTTAGGCGTAAACTTATCTTGCGGTATCGCAAAACCACCGCCTAATTTTGCAAAACTTGCCGCATTTGCCGCCTGATCAGGATTTATTCCAAGCGGAACAAGTATTGCCCCACGCCCGATAGTTTCTAATTCTATGACTGTGCTTGCGCCGCTACGCCCTATTACCAAACTAGAACCAGCAATCGTACCGGCCATATCATGAACAAAAGATAACACATTTGCTTTTATTTTGTTGTCCGCATAAAGTTTCTGTAATTTAGACACATTTTCTGGTCTGGTCTGATGAGTCACAAAAATCTTTTTATTTTTCATTTGCAATAAAGCAGCAGGTACAACCTCGTCCAATATCTGCGCCCCCAATGACCCACCGGTAATAAACAAACTAGGACTATCTGGCAATTGCGCACCCGCCGCAGCCAAGATTTCCTTTCTGACTGGCAACCCTGTATAAACAACTTTTGCTGTTGTATTTGTAGGCATTCCTTCCACATTCGGGAAACTTGTCATCAAAGTCTTTACCCAGCGCATAGTAAATTTATTCGCACGACCTATTGCTGCGTTTTGCTCGTGCAAGAATGTAGGTACATTCCATAAATGCGCCGCAAAAACCGCAGGTACAGATGCGTATCCACCAAAAGCAACAACACGTTGCGGACGAAAAACACCAAACCGCAAAATAAGTGCCGCCGAAGAAACCGCAATTTTAAACAATGCCCAAATTTGCTTTATTTTACTTTTGGCCCCAACACCTGATGCCCAAATATGCACCATAGCCGCTTTTGTTGGCTTGCCATCCTTTACCATTTTATTAACACGACCATCGCATGAAATTGTCACCTGATGCCCACGAGACACCAATTCTTCCGCGACACTAAGCGCAGGAAAAACATGTCCACCTGTTCCACCTGTTGCAATCCATATTTTCATAGCATTCACCTTATTTCCATTTATCTTCACGAACTATCGCAAGTATCATTCCAAACAACAAACAAAATGCAACAAACGAACTACCACCATAAGAAATAAACGGCAGTGTCATACCCTTTGGTGCAAAAATATGAAGCGTTGACATTAAGTTTATACAAACTTGCGTACCGAACAACGCCGCTGCACCACCTGCTGCATAAAACACAAATGGGTCACGTGCATTCATCGCATCCGTCATCAGACGCTTCAAAACATACAACAATAAAGCCAACAAAGCACACGCCATTATTGCACCCCAATCCTCTGCAATCGCTGCAAATATAAAATCTGTATGCGCATCAGGCAAAGATTGCTTTACAAACGCGTCGTCACCGCTTCCCAGTAATCCCCCATGCTGAATAGACTGAATAGACTGCCTTACCTGATATGTATCGCCCGTTCCTGAAAGCCAAGATATTATTCGGTTATGAACATGCGACATCGTAAAAAATGCAAACATCCCTACTAAGCCAATAAAACCTATCAAAACAGGCACTATAACCAAAGGTAAGCCCGCCATAAATATCATTCCAGACAAAACCGCAAAATACAAAATTGAAGTACCAAAATCAGGGTGACGCAATATTATCAAAAACGCAGGTACAAATACCGCCAAATAAGTCCACCAACTAAGCCACTTAAACTGCCAAGCCTCTTTATTAAAGAAAATATCCTTGCCATACTTTTCTTTCATAGTTGCCAAAAACCAAGCCGTAATTATTATAAAACCCGGCTTCATAATATCTGACGGCATTACATTAAATGGTCCAAGTGCAACAAATCGCGCAGAACCTTTTATAACATGGGGTGCAACTAATGTCACTAACAACAGCAATAAACCAACACCGACATTCAACCACGAAATACCCAATACCCATTTTTTATTTAGCATACTGGCAACGAATAACGTAATTAAACCAATAAAATAAAAAGGTAGTGCTTTTAAGATAAAGAAATGCCAAGGATGTCCTATTCTTTCTGCTGCCACAGACCCAGCCGATACCATAAATAATACACCGACAAAAATCAATACCATCAAAGCCCACAGCAGACGGCGATCTACTTCAAAATACCAACTTGTTAATTTGCTTTCTTCCGTTCGTTTAAACATTTCGAAATAATTATATCATCTTTTTTATGAAAATATACTGATGAAAAAAATTTATTTTAAAAACCCGGATAACCGGGTTTTTATTATGCAAATTTTAACAATATCAACGCCAAACCAGAAAATAATATCGACATTATAAAAAATCTTTCTACGATTTTTGTTTCTGGCCAACCTAATTCTTCAAAATGATGATGAAGTGGCGCACGCAAAAATACTCTTTTACCTGTTCCTGTTATCTTACGACTTGCTTTGAAATACATCGTCTGAATAAAAGAAGATAACAGTATCAAAACCATCATACCTGCTGCAATCGCCATTATAATTTCTGACTTTAACAGCATAGCAACAGTACCCATAAAGCCGCCAAGTGCCAATGAGCCAACGTCCCCCATAAAGATTGACGCAGGTTTTGAATTAAACCACAAAAATCCAAGTACTGCACCGAAAGCCGCCCCAAGGACCGCATATAAACCACTTGCTGTTGGCAAAAACATAACTGTATCCATAAAGCCTATACGTGTTGCACCATATAAAGCAACAACTAAAACAATCAAAACCGGCATGTACAATTTTGCCAACATTCCATCTAACCCGTCCGTTATATTTGTTGCATTTGCACTGCCAGCAATAACAAAATACGCAAATACATAATAGAATATACCCAAAGGCAAAATTATCCCGAATGGTAATGATAAAGATAATTCTGGAATGTATGGGGGCATAGTTTTATTAATTAAAAACGCCAACAAAATAACACATAATGCTTCTACGCCCAATCTAAACAAAGGCGACAAACCATTTGCTGCTTTTTTTGATTGAGATACAACTTTTTTATAATCGTCCGCAAAACCTATTGCACCAAATAAAACCAATGCCAACAATGCAATCCACCCCGTTGGATTTGAAATCGGCATAAATAAAATACTTGGGATAATTATTGATATGCAAATCAATATCCCCCCCATAGTAGGCGTTCCCGTTTTTTTTAAATGAGCTTCTGGGACATTTTCACTTATAGGCTGCCCTTTTTTTTGAATCCGATGCATCGCATTTATAAATGGCTTACCAAATATCAGCATTATCAAAAAAGCCAACCCAAATGCCGCAGCAAATTGCGTCCAACCACTAGCAAAAAAACTAGCACCGCTATCTAATAAAAAAGATGTCAGCATAAAAAATCTCCTTCTTATGCTGACATTCTATCACATAAATTATACAAAACAAAAACTATTTACTTACACACATTATCGGTGTTTCTTCATTTAAATACAAAGTCCAATCAGTGCCTTTGTTCCACAATGTCACTTCAGAATTGTTCATTTGTGCCACATAGCGAACACCAGATGCAGATACTGCAATATTAAAATCAACATTTTCACCGTTTATTACGGTTGATAAATGTTCACCATCTTCAGACATATTAATTGCAACATTGTTTCCACCACAGTCAAGTTCTATAATTTTTTTATTGTCGCATGCTGACAACGCTATTAACCCTAAAAACAACGGTAAAACTTTTTTCATATTTTTCTCCCTCTTTTATTTTTTAAAAGACCCCACCAACAACAGGTCCGGCCTCTTTTGCACGAACCGTTGGTGCAGGGTTTGGTTTTTGCCCCTGTTTGAACGCCTCTGTAATTATCATTCCATTTGGATCTTCTGATGCAGCAGCACCACTACGACGATTAACACGAACAAAATTTAACCCGTCTGGTACCGCAAACGGCTGATTTTTCTCATTTGCAAGCGCTTTGGTCATAAAATCTGCAAATACGCGCGCTGCCATATGACTGCCTGCACCCGCACCTAAAGGTTTTGGCGTATCAAAACCAAGATAAACACCTGCTATCAAATTCTTTGAAAAACCAACAAACCAAACATCTTTTACCTCGTTGGTGGTTCCTGTTTTACCAGCAATTGTATGTCCAGGAACACGCGCTTGTTTTCCTGTTCCACGTTCAACCGTCCCCTGTAAAATAGAAACAATTTGATATAAACTCTGTGCATCTGACAAAGGTTCTGTTTCTGACAAACTTTCTTCTGGCAGTAAATCTTCTTTCCATTCTATCATTTTTGTTTCTTGTCCACCTATGACACGTCCATAACGGTCTTCGATATAATCAACTAACTTTGGCTGTATCAGATGACCACCATTCACAAACGCAGAATAACCCTGAACCAGATGAAGCAAAGTCGTTTCCCCAGACCCTAGAGCTAAAGAAAGATTTATATTTTTTAAATCTGCAGGATACACACCAAAACGTTGCGCTGCTTCTATTGCAGTTTCTACACCAATTTGCTGTACAAGACGAACAGCAGGTACATTTCTTGATGTTTCTAGGGCTAACCGCAAAGGCACTTCACCCAAAAACTTTTTATCATAATTTTCTGGTTTCCATAGAGTATTATCTTCACGCCACCCTACAATAGGCGCATCCAATATCATTGCCTCTGGCGACATACCCTTTTCCAAAGCAGCCAAATAAACAAATGGCTTTATAGTACTACCTATCTGACGCATCGCCTGCGTTGCACGATTAAATGAACTCTCAGCGAACGAACGCCCACCAGACATTGCCAAAACACGCCCAGTATGAGGATTCATTGCAATTATTGCACCTTGTAATTTTTCTGTACGCCCTTCGTTATATCTATCCAGTTCTTTATTTAATGCTTCACTAGCCGCACGTTGGAATTCTGGCACAATCGTCGTCTTTATATATAAACCTTCATTATATAAAGTTTCACGTCCCAAAGATTCCAATAACTGACGACGTACATCTTCTGCAAAGTATTGAAATTCTTCTTCCATTTGCGCAGTAAAACCACTGTTTATATTTAATGGTTCTGCAGCCGCTTCATCCGCCTGCGCTTGCGTTATAAAACCTTCTTCTACCATACGGCGCAGCACGTAATTTCTACGTTCAACCGCACGTTCACGATTATTAGGCGCTTTTGGTAAAGACGCTAAAAATGCACATTCTGCCAAATTTAATTCGGAAACAGGCTTGTTAAAGTACATAAGCGCAGCAGAACCCACACCATACGCGCGTGCACCTAAAAATATCTGATTCAAATACAATGTCATTATATGCTGCTTTGAAAAAGTACGTTCTAAGCGCAATGCCAATATTGCTTCTTTTATCTTACGCGAAATTGTACGTTCTGATGTCAAAAAGAAATTCTTCGCAACCTGTTGTGTTATCGTTGACGCACCAGAAAAACTTGTATTAAAGCCAAGAACTCGCATACTATTGTTTATTAATGCACGGATTATACCCTGGACATCGATACCTGGATGAGTCCAAAAATTTTGATCTTCTGCAGCAACAAATGCGTTTACTAACTGTGGTGGCATATCTGCAAAATCTATAAAAACACGACGTTCTTCGGCATATTCTATAAGCAAACTGCCGTCAGACGCGTATAATCTTGTCGCAACGGGCGGGGCATAAGTTGCCAACTTTTTATAATCTGGCAAATCATTACCATAAATCAAAACAAGTGCTGCAAGTGCCGCAATTCCTGCTGTAAAGCCCCAAAATAGCACATTAAAAAAAACGCGTAATATCTTTTTGAATTTCATAGTTTAAAATTTTAAGATATTTATTCTTAGTTTGCAAGTTTTGTATAACAAATAAAAAAAGTAACTCGGCATTACAACGATCCAGAGGAGAGAGTTTCCATCACGTCGATAACCGAGTTATAATGTTTTGCGTAAAGATAAAAAACGCAAAAAAATAAAACAAGACAAAAAACATCTTGTGAATTTAATCTTATATCAAAAAAATCTAATTGCAATTTGTTTGTAAATAAAAAAATCCCGCATCGCGGGATTTTTATAATTCTACTTTTCCGTTGGTTGCAATTAAATCTGCACCCATTTCTATTCTGCCGCCTGCTTCACGCACTAATAAATCACCTGCGGCAATTTCTGCATAATCTAATGGGTCGGACACAAAAGCATCAAACTTACCTGCAGCAACCCATGCCAAATCCAAAGCAGGACAACCTGTTCTACGAACGTCACCAATTGTTTTTCTTGAATCTGTTGTATTATAAGCAACGGTTAATTCTGATGGTTCTGACAAATTAGAAACCTTCATTCTGGCAGAATGATATGCAGAAAAGATATATGCACCACGTTCAGCCTCGGCATAATATAATCTTTCATCAATAGGTGAATAAACCAAAGCTATCTTCGTTTCATCACCACTACGCAATGCCAAAGATATCGCAAAATGCGGATTTCCACGAACAAAATTCGCTGCACCAGATAGCGACAGTACAAATTCATCACGCCCGTCACCGTCATGTGAAACATTCGGCGTTAACAAACCCGCTGATGGACGAACTAATAATAAATCTGATAAGATACTTTCTTCTATTCTGGCGGACGCTTTCTGCACAAAATCGCGTGCACCACGCAAAGACTGCTGAAGATTTTCAACCTCGCCGAAATCATGACGTAATCCAGACGCTGTACGCTGCAACGCCATAAACATTTTGTTTAATTCCGTCGAACCTTTTATCAACAGCTCCATTTCCTGCCCCTGTCAACTAGAACCAGATTAGAAATTAAATCCAGCAAATTTATTCTTAAATTCTGCCGCGCGACGACCCTTGTCACCAGCATTTGTACGCTGACCAGTCCATGCGGAATGATTCAAATTATCTGTAGATAAAACCAAGTCTTTCTTTACGGAAGAATACATTTTTACAGTCTTGCCGTTTGTCATTGTGACGTTGATTTCATGATATTCTGGATGAATGCCTTTTTTCATCTTATTTACCCTTTTTACTTTTTTAGCCACAAAATTATACAAATAAATTTCGATAAAGCAAGTAATTTAATATATTTAGTATCTGCCAATGCATCCAAGATACGAATTCCCAGTAGATTCCAGAACATTTATAAACTGATTTTGATTCTTTCCAGAAAATAAAGCCAATATAGTTCCTGCATCAGTCGCCAACATATCCGCAACCGTCGCAATACCTGAATTCATTTTCTTGAAAAAGCCGCTGGCTGGATATATTTCCGCCGCCAGCAGCTGATTTTTACCTGCCTTTTCGCGATTTGATGCGGTATCTTCGGATTCTATTACCATTAACTGACATTCTGATGATATTATCAATTTATCTGTCACAACGGCAGAACCACCCAATAACTCGCCCCACCAACCAGTAGATTCACAAAATACAGGATAATATACCGTTGCCCCTGGATTCTGAGCCAATATTTCTGCCAAATCTAAACTTCCCGTCACAACGTCTGGCATTACACCGGTTGTGTTATTTATTACCTTACGCGCCAGCTGATAATCTGTATCCGCTGTCGTCTTGCGTGGCCAATAAAGAATCGGAAACTGCTTCATTGATATGAATTATATCAGATTCGGAATGTACAAAAAAGCCCCCCAAAATAAATAAAGCACTTGATTTTTTATTTTTTTATCGCGGCATACCATTTTTTAAGGTTTTTCCACGTTATTTCTATGTTCTTTTTAGTCGTTTCATAAAAACTTGTAGGAATATTAACATTTGCAAACAGCGTCTTTACCAGCGCAGGTATCATTGTCATAAACATCGCAATAAATATACCCATTAATATAATAGTGACAATACTATCATTACGCATCATCAAGCCATCCATTAATATTGTCGAATCGTTTTGCGCCAAAGCCTGCTGCAATCTGTCTGCACCCTGCCACTTTCCAAATACCGCATTTAAAAACATAACTGCAAATGTCACAAACACCCCAACCATCGCAATTCCTGCGGTGCCCTTAATCACATCATTTATCATACCTTGTATATTTCTGCCGCCATTTGGGAATATAGGCCACCCCTTAAACAACCAAGACAGCATCATAAATGGCAACATTATCAAATCCATAGATAGTTTTATAAATATCTCCAAGAAATATAGCGGTACTGGAAGCAGCGCAAAAAAGAACAACACCAAAATTAAAAGCCCTGCAAAGAAAATCGGAACATTCGGAAAAATAGGAACATCCCACATAATTTTATGCATATATTGCTCATTAAATGCCATATTCAGCATAGTCCACCCAACCGCCATACCCAAGCCCGTCATCTGATGAACATTTGCAACTTCACACGCTAGGTTATGTCTAAGTTTCGGTGAAAAAGCACCTGCCTCTGCCGCTGCAGAACTTACAGACGCAGGATCCGCAATCGCAGTTGCAACAACACACTTTGCAAAATCGTCATTTCCTGCAACAACTCTATTTAATGAAAGCCCAACATTAAACACAGGCTCTATAACAACTGTCGTCAAAATTCTTGGAAGTGGCGCAAGCAGTAATGCACCTACAAAAGTTAGTTTTATTAATTGAATTCCAAAATTACTGGCAAGATTCCATGGTTCTTCTAACTTCGCATTAAAGAATCCAGATAATAACTTCCATGCAAACCATACCGCTGTAAGCCCCGCTGCAAAAGGCAATATAACACTGCCAATCGCACTATATGCACGTGGCAACAACCCTGACATAGTTGCCATTATTTCTGAAAACATCTGACAAGACCAACAACTGGAAAAAAAGTTTAGTGCATCCGCCATATTTACAGGCACCGCCGTTCTGTATATTGAAAATCCTGCAATTACACCGACACCCGCAATTGCGCCCACAACAAATGGCGCCACCGCCCCTGCTGAAAAGGGCAAAAATGATAAAAATACTATCCAGAACTTTTTTAGTCTATTCATTGCTTTTAAGTATATCACATTTTGCAATAAATGTGATATAATTGATAATAATAATATTTATATAAGAGAGAATGATTTTATTCAAACGCGCTATTTTTTCCATATTGCATCGCGCAATGCCTTTTGCGGCACTTACTTTTCTATGCTTGTCACCAGTGTCTGCCTATGCGGATTCAAACATAATTGACGCATTGAATCTGGCACCTTTCATTCCAAATATTTTAGATGCACTTATGACCGTTGCAACCGGCGGATACGAATTCTTTGTAGGAAACGGTAATGGTATTATTTATATTTTAATTTGGGGATTTTTAGCACTTTCTTTATCTCTTTACATGATAAAAATGTATTTCCCTAAAATGTGGGTTTCTTTCTTCGGTTTTTCTGGTGGCGGTGAAATGGCTGATGGTAAAGCAGATGCTATGACTATCGGTACAAATATGCTCAAACCCACCATTCGTGCAATTATCGCTGCAGTCGTATTATTACAATTAAAACCTGTTTACTTAACTGAATGGCTTGTAAACCCTTTCCTGCAATTTGGCGCAATATATACTGAGAGCATAACTGCGACTATAAATGACGCGGGCGTTAGCGCTGAAAAAATTGAATGCCCACCAGACATCATAGAAAAAGGTTGGATTTCAGAATCTAGTTGCGAATTTATGGTGCAACCTGTTGCAGATATTTCACATGCAAACAATCAAATTATTAAACGCGGCTTTGATTTTATAAATCGGGGACTGCGCGGACTTATTACGCTTGTTCCACATGGCGGTGAAGACTTTTTAAATCTGGTGACGGGTATATTACTTGTGACAACTTTTGTGTCCAGCAACTTGTTTATGGCGCTTCTAATCATTCAAGCAATATTTAATTTCGGTATGGCGTTAATTCTGTACCCATTCCAAGTATTGGTATATGTCGCAAAGCCTAATGACAAATGGTTTGATATATGGCCCGCTTTTTCAGGTGTGACAAAAGCCTTGCAACAGATGATTATCACTATGATTGCTTGCGCATTCATTCTGTGTGTAAATATCGCTATTATAAAATCACTGTTTCAATGGAGTTCTTCTGTATTCGTCGTCGCAGCAGGTGGTGCGGCTTCATCTAACGTTCCACAAGTTGCTAATAGCGCAATGGGATTTGGCGAACATTCTATTTTGTGGTTATCTTCGATATTAACTTTCTATCTGATGTTGCGCATATTTAACCTGACACGCGAACAACTGGATAACTATGTCGGTAAAGGCATGGACAATCTTTACAACCAAGTTAAGAAGGATTCGACCACAGTTTGGAAAGGCACAAAAGACTGGGGTAAAAAACTAGGCACTGCAATTGGATGGATTAAAAAGAAATGAACAATATCGTTAACCCTTTAATCGATGCTTCTGTTCAGTGTTGGGGCTGTCCTATCTTTGACCGCCTGTTTCAGATTGTCTCTAATGCAGCAGGTATTGTTTATAAGCAATTTGCAATATTCTGTGCGATAATATTCTGTGTATTATTTGCTTTCTTTGTAATTAATGCAGTATGGCAAAATATTAAAGGTGGTGTTGGTGACCCTTGGTATCAAAAATCTATTAAACCACTTGTAATAAATTCTTTGGTGGCACTTACCTTCTTAAGTCTGGGCGTATATCTGCCACGCTTCGTCACAACTGTCACTTTTGAACCTGCCGCAAATATCGCATTAATATATACTCAAAGCATGCTGCAAACTGACAATGAAGTCGTTAATGAAAAAGTCACTTATCAACCCGAAGAAATGTCAGACAATGGTTTCTATCGCTCGCAATTGCGCGATACAATCATTATGCTGATGAAAACAACAATTACTCAATTCCAGTCTTATATGAAACTTGGAATCGCAGTAATGGACAAGGCTTTCTCTACCAGCGCACTGCTTGGTATCGGCGCACTATTAAAACATATAATTCTTTTCTTTATTGGTTTATACCTGGTGTACGGGTTCTTTAAATTATTTATTCGTTTCTGCTTCTATTTCGCAGATATAATCGTTGCTATGACTTTCTTTGCTTTCTTCTTCCCATTGTCGTTAATACTCGTCGCATTTAAAGGCGGTGGCGCACCTGCTTGGATTTCTTCACTTGGAAAAACGGTCGGGACAAATCAATTTAAAAAACTTATAAACGCAATAATCACATTAGCCGCGGCAGTTTTAACCTATACAGTAATAATGGTTATTATCGCAAAATTCTTTTCTGCGCCTGGTCAATCCGCAGATGAAATTATGGCAATGATTACAAGCGGTGAAGTTTTTGCAGCAGACTTATCTTCTGATAACCTTGTCGGTTTAACTTTGGTCGGGTGCATAATTTTGGTTTATGTGTTAAACTTTATATATGCACAAATACCAAAAGTGACATCTATGGTTCTTGATACTTTTGGTGTTTCAGAAGAAAAACAACTTAGTGAACAACTTGCTAATGATGCAATGAAGTTAACTACAAATGTAATTAACACAGCAAAAGAAATAGGGAAAACTATTATTACTGGTGGCAACAAAGAAGAAGAAAAAAAGTAAATGAAAGCACAACTGATAATGATTGCTATACGATTACTTATGGGCGCAATTGCGTTAGGGTTGGGCATTTGGTATTTATCTTCTTCGATAAGCGGCGCAGCGTTAACTTATACAAGTATGAGCGGCTTTATGAATGCGGTCGGTGCAACAGATGGTAATGTTGCGAATGTTAACGGTTGCTTTATGTGCGGCTATATATCAGACCTATTCGGTGTCATCAGTCGCGCAACAGAATTATTCTGGACGGTCATGGTTGATAATCTATGGATATTAATGGCACTGGGTTTTGGAATTTTCCTTTTTATACACACCGCGAAATACTTATTTGATGCCAGCAAAAAAAATGCAAATCTTGACGGTAAAGAAAATAATTTAGATTTCAAATCTTGGTTCGATAAAGTATGGCGCCAAGGCGCACGCATAATGATAGTCGGCGCATTTATGGGCGCACTTGGTATGGGCGGCACTGCTGCACTACGAACCGTTGCAAACATTACAATTACACCTGTTATGTTTGTCGGTGCAGAACTTTCTATGGCGGCAAGTGGCGTGTCAGATGCAGCAAGTTGTGGTGCTTTGGATACAGTTAATACTGGCGATAATTTACTTAATCCTATTCTGCAACCTTTTATGTGTGTTATCGGGAATATTAATAGTGTTATGTTGGCAGGTGCAGCAGGCGGATTCGCACTGATGAATTATGCTTGGCTTGATATGGGTGGCGGTGCATTTACCTGGATTGCAGGTCTTGCACTTGTATTAATGTTCTTGATTATCGGATTTGATTTATTCTTTCAAATCTTGTCTGTCGTTTTCAAGTTAGTATTTCTAATAATATTCTTGCCACTACTACTTGCCGCCGCCGCATTTGAACAAACATGGAAACTTGCCGACGGAGTTGTAAAAAATGCGATAAATATGCTGGTAAAATCAGCAGTGCAAATTGTCGGAATTACTTTAAAGGTTCTTGTTATATATGCGACTGTTTCTTTTGCAGCAGATGAATATTTCCCAGGGCCTAATGACGGATATAGTGCGATTCTGCCACCTATGATGGGTCAGACAGTTCAAAACCCTGATGCACAGACTTTATCTGTAATGGAAGTATTTTCTACTTGTGAGCAGGTTGCATTAACTGATGGCGAAATGGACGCAGAGAAATTTAAAAACTGCTTTACTGCGCGTCGTGCAGAAGTAGAACGCAAATATCCTGGCGCCTTTGACTTTATGTCGGACGGTTGGGATTTCTTGCTGTTAATGTTCGGCCTGTTCTTATTATACTTCTATGTTATTCAACCAAAGATAGACGGCATACTTGGTAAAGACAGCAAAGAACAATTTGATTTCGGTACTTGGACAAAAGATTTAGGTAAAAAGATTTGGAGTGCACCACAACAAATATTCGAAGCAATTTCAAAAGCATTTGGGAAATAAGTGTATGAACTGTATTAAACGCTTTTTATCAAAATTACTTATCTGCGCTATGGCAGTGTTGCTGATAGTACCTTCATACGCGGCAAGTAATTTACCTATGTCTGAAATCGGTGACCAAGGTACTTGGGCAACAGAAAGTAATATAGAACTTTTCAAGACAGATATTAAAAATGATATGACTGCATTCCAGTCAGAATTTCAAACAAATCAACTGGTCGAAGATTATGTGCCAATTGAAGCAAAAGTTGGGCTTGCATTTATGAATGCTCTATCTTTGGTTGGCGATGTTATAGATAACTCGCTGGTACGCTTTGTAATAATCTTTATCATCGTCGCATACATCTTCTGGGTAATGTTTGAAGCATACAATATGATTACCAAAGGCAGCAGCGCGATGGAACTGGGCGAAAACCTTGTAAAGAAAGGCGCAATCATTGCTATCTGGATTATCATACTTGTTCAGGGACCTGCCGAAGTATTTATGTGGATTATGGGGCCTATAATAGGCGTTGGGTCTTACCTATCAGACTTGATTCTGAATGCAGTTGCAAATGTTGCAGGTGCGCAGATTCCAGATACATGCGCAGCAATTCGTGACTATGCCGCGACACACACTTCTGCACGCATGTTGCTTGACGCAAATGCAGCAGCAGATATATTATGCGTCCCTACACGCTTATCAGGTTTCTTTTATACCGCTGTCGCAGCAGGCTGGCAATGGATGATTGCAGGCATTGGCACCAGCGCATTTACAGTTCTGGTCGGTGCAATATTTATCGTGATATTTATATATAATATTTGGAAGTTTGCTTTAATGGCTTTGGGTGTAATTATGGATTTGTTCTTGGCAGTATTGCTTTTGCCATTCACTGCAATCGCAGAAACAATCGGTAAGACATCTTATAAAGGTATCGCTGGTGATATATTTAATGGATTCCTTGGAATATTTAAAGTTGAATCTTTATCTACACAAATTCAAAGATTTATAAATGCTGCAATTTATTTCGTTTCTTTATCCATAGTTATTGCTTTGTGCGCGGCATTGCTTTCGGGTACAGTTAGTGCAGACCTTGCCGCACAAGTACCAACACTTGAAAATTCGAATTTCGTATTAACACTATTGACCGGTTGTTTGGTCGCACACCTTGCAAACCGCGCAAGCGAAATAGCAAAGAATTTAGGCGGCAGCATAAATGATAGTTTCGGCGGACAATTTGGGAAAGATATGAAAACGCTTTGGAACAAAACATCCAGCACTGGTAAAAATTTATGGAAAATAATACGTTCAGGAAAAAAATAAAAAATCCGCAACCTGCTGATTTTTTATTCTATGAATTCAACAAACTGTTTTGCAACTTTCTTGATACCTTTATTGCGAAAAGCAACTGTCAGTATCCCTTCATTTTCTTCTATTACAACACCGCGCCCCATTTCTGAATGCTCTATTAACTTTCCAACAGCGGATTTGTTTCCTTTTACAATCTGCTTTGGACGCGATTGATAAGATGTCGGCATACGTGCATAAGAACGCGGTGTGCCACCCTGGAAATCTAAATACTTATTATCCATTTCAGTAATAAATCTGCTTGGTGAATTATACTGCGCCTTGCCAAACACCCTTCTGGACATTGTATTAGTTATTATTGCGCGACGACGCGCACGAGTAATCGCAACATACGCGAGCCTACGTTCTTCTTCTAAACTGCCGTCGCTTACAGATTTTTCATTCGGAAATATACCTTCTTCCCATGCTGGTAAAAATACTGTATCAAATTCTAACCCCTTGGCAGCGTGTATCGTCATAATACTTACTACATCTGCTTTTTTATTATTCCCATCAGAATCTTCATCGTCATCTGCAACCATAAGTGCTGCCTGTTCTAAAAATTCTGGTATAGTATCATATTTGGAAATAACATTCGTTATTAATTCTTTTATATTATCCAGTCTATCTGATGCATCAGAATCTTTCGATTCACGCCACATCTTTATATAACCAGATTTATCTAATAAGGTTTGTGCTGCATCCGCAGGAGACATTGTTTCCCATGCAAAATCAAATGCAGATAAAAATTCATCGGCCGCAACACGTTGTTTTGCAGAAAGTTTTGCGGTCTTTAATCCATCCATTAACCCATTCCCTAATACACGCATTTTTTCTATTGTTTTATCACCTATATGCCGACTGGGTTTCGCAATCACCCGCAAGAAAGCCAAATCATCAAACGGATAAACCAGTAAGCGCAAATACGCTATTGCATCTTTGATTTCCATTCTGTCATAGAACTTTTGCGCACCGACTAACTTAAATGGTATTCCACGCGATGTAAATTCTTCTTCAAACATACGCGATAAACTGCCTGCCCTGATAAGTACCGCATAATTTGAATAAGGCTCATCATCACCTTTACGCATAATAGTTTCTGCAATTATGCGCGCCTCATCAAAATCAGTTGGTAAAGTTAAAACATATACAGGTTCCCCATTATTATTTTCTGCTTTACTATGCAAGTCCTTACCTAAACGCCCTTGGTTATGACGTATTAAAGAATTTGCCGCACCTAGAATATTTGGTGTACTTCTATAATTAGTTTCCAGTCTTACTATCTGTGCATCAGGGAAAGTCTTTTCAAAATTTAAGATATTCTTTATCTCTGCACCGCGCCATGAATATATGGATTGGTCATCATCGCCAACACAACAAATGTTCGGAAATTCTATACCACGCGTCAAAAATTCTAAGAACTGCATTTGTGCTTTGTTGGTATCCTGAAACTCATCTACTAAAATATATCTGAATTTTTTCTGATACTTATCTAAGATATCTGGATATGAATTAAATAATTCTAAAACCTTTAATATAATATCACCAAAATCAACCGCACCTAAGCGAGATAATTCCGCATTATATGCGTCTAATATTTTACCTGCAATTTCTGAAGTTTTTAATTCTGCATGCAACCCCTTATCTTTTATCGCCGATATTCTTTCTACCCAATCACCGGGGTTAAAATCTTTTACATCCAACCCCATATCACTAAAAACATTCTTTAATATTTTTTTTTGGTCATCATCATCATATATTGCAAAATTAGGTCTTAACCCTGCGGCATATGAATTAGCATGCAGTATTCGCAAACACATAGAATGAAAAGTCCCACACCAAATATCGCCAGCATACCAACCACCACCGTCTTGCGCAAAAGCAAATAGCCGATTTTTCATCTCGTTCGCGGCCTTGTTAGTAAATGTAAGCGCAAGCACTTGCCAAGGTTGTGCCAACCCATGATTTAAAATATATGCAATTCTTGTTGTTAAAACGCGTGTTTTACCTGTTCCTGCACCAGACAATACCAGCAGTGGGCCTTCTGTGGTTTCAACCGCTTTTTTTTGTTCTTCGTTAAGATTTTCTAGCATTAAATTCACTAGTCTATTATAATACACAAAGTTTAGTTATCAAAAGCATATTTTACAGGAAGGAATATGAAACGCGTTATCTGTTTTGATATTGAAACAACGGGGCTAGAATATACACGTGGCGACCGCTGCATAGAAATCGGCGCGGTTGAAATGATAGACGGCCAAATAACAGATAACAATTTTCATGAATATATAAACCCAGACGGGAAAATCATTCCACCTGATTCATATATGGTTCATAAAATATCTAATGCTTTTTTGGAAGACAAACCAAAAATGGCAGTTGTTGCGCCTAAATTCTTGGAATTTATCGGTGACAGCCCAATTGTCGCACATAACGGTGCAGACTTTGACTTTCCTTTTATAAATTATGAACTTTCCAAACTGGGGCTTAACCCAATTCCACGCGAACAACAACTAGATTCTATTGTCATAGCAAGAAATCGTGTTTTCGGCCCTAAAAGTTATTCCTTGGACGCATTGGCAAAATGGTATGGAATTTCCCTTGCCTCACGTGCAGAAGGGCATGGTGCGTTAATTGATGCAGAACTTTTAGCAAAGGTATATAAAGAACTAGAAAATACTGCACCTGCACCAGATGTAAATGAAATTATCGCACAACAGCACGAGGCATTCTTAAAGCACCCAAAAATAGGGGCGAATTTTCCACACAGAAGTTTTCCTGCACATGAAGATGAACTAGCCGCACATAACGCATTTATGGAAAAATTAATGGCATAAAACCTTAAATTTAAAACGCCCATAAAAGGGCGTTTATTTATTCCCCTGTAGTTTCCGCTACACATACACTATTTTTCATAGTAAAGCCTGTATTACATACACATGTTCCATATGTATTACGTGTAGAATTAGCAGGACATTTTATCAAGCACTGTGTACCAAATTGTTCGTACCCAGTATTGCACTTGCAACGTTCATTTACATAACCATTTGAACCAGCGACCCCAAGTGTTGCCTGATACGTAGAATTATCTGGGCACAATAGCGATTGATAGAACATTTTTGAAATACTTTCAATGCATTTATCATCATTGTCATCTGGACAACTGTTCTTATCCTTCGCAAAAACTGCATATGAACATGTTAATGCAACATTTCTGCATGCACCACGCATAACGTTATATATACTATTAATACTTGCACTGGTTGACCATGCATTAATCTGTGTTACCTGTTGATTATAACATGTCGCGATATCAACCATACAGTTAGACGCATAATCAGAAATTATCTGTCTTTGCGCCGCCTGTATATTTACCATCGCACGCTGTATATAATTTACAACAACATCGTTATATGACTTATAATTACCATTTGAATCGTAAGTATAATTCTGACATTTATCCAAAACAGCGCGACACAAACCTTCGTCTGTCACTTTCTGTTTTGTACCAATTTTCTGCAATAAGTATTTTACAATACAAGCACCATCATTACCGTCATCGCTTGCACAAGTAGTCGTATCTACACTAATCGTATACGCATCAGATAAAAAGTCTTTATCTATATCTGCATTATTATAACTCTGCATAAAGTCTGTTATATCTGTAATGTCTTGGCCTAATACAACCTCGCCATTTTCATCGATATAGCGTTTGGTCGGGTCTAAGCATTTTGTATAATCTGCACCACATACCATTTCATCTGTCATACATGAATCCAATGCAGCAATACAGCCTTTGGCATCATATTGATTTTTATTTTGCAATACTGCAAGACGCGCCTTCTGCAACATAAGGTTTGCACTACGAACATTTGATACCAAAGTTTCATTCATCTTGGTCAACCCCTGCTCATAAGCAATACAATCTTTATCAATAGCCAGGTCATAATTTCCTGTAATCTGGTCAACATTTGCACCCGCTTCCTTGCACTGCGTCAAAACTGTATTGCAACGCTTTTTAGCAGCATTATACAAATCACTGCCGCGCAAGTTAGAAAAACTTGTTGTCCCAGTATTCAAAAATTCCAAACTAAATATATCTGCAATATCAGAAGAAAAGTCTAAATCCATATCAAGACCAGTATACGCACTTGAATTATAAGAAGTACTACTTGTCGGGTCTTTAATTAACTTTTCAATTTCTTCCAGCATATTTCTTGTTTCTGTCGTGTCTGTTGCACCTGATAAAGCCTCTTCTGCTTCGGTCGCATTCATTATCGCACGAATTTCATCAGCAGACAGACCAACATAACGAATACGTTGCGCAACCTCGTTCAATTGAGTATTTGCATCTTTTACCGCTTCTTCTACTTTGGTGTAATTAGACAAGTTCGATGAACAAGAACAACGTTTTTGATTTGAATCAATCACAGAACAGAATTGATCCATACAATCATTATACTGTTGCTGACAAGACGTATTCAAATCCGCGGTCTGTTCCAATCGCGTTTTTGCCTGCTCTATTGTTTCTGCACTTGCAACTGTATCAGCAGTTGTTGTTGCACGTGTCTGAACAGAACGCGCCTCGCTAGCGATATTAGACCCAGTTTGAATATCTGTACCCGCAATTGTTGCGCGACCACCAACCTCTGCGGTAGACGGTCTTAAAGTCAAACCCGCACGGCGAACAGCCGGATTGTTATTTATACTTGCCGCACTTACACGCGCATTACGCCCCACAGTGTTTACCGTGGCCTC
Source organism: uncultured Pseudomonadota bacterium (assembly GCA_949298405.1). Classification (GTDB taxonomy): domain Bacteria; phylum Pseudomonadota; class Alphaproteobacteria; order Rs-D84; family Rs-D84; genus Enterousia. The sequence goes on along the minus strand of CASFWA010000003.1, from coordinate 9,975 downwards.
TAAATTTTCACGTGCAGTATTTGAATTCGCACTAGATACATTAACAGAACGCGATATTGTCCCAGATTGTACCGTCGTACCAGAACCACGAGATGTAGAAGTTGGCGTTTTGCTATCACCCAAATCCAAAACACGCGACCCACTTCTAACTATTGTATCAGAATTTGTTGTTGATGCACTTCGCCCGACAACACTACGTGAAGCATCTGCAACAGAACGCGTTGCAGTCGTTGCAGCATTGCGCGTAGTCGCTGTTGTTGTATCTGTATTATTACTTGATGGAATCACACGCGAAATACTACTTGTACCGTCTGCAAATGCAAACGGTGCAAAAAAAGCCATCAAGAAAAAACAAAGCGAAAGTTTTTTCATCTTTTTGTTAATTATATCACAACACCACAAAACAGAAAAGATGATTTTATGTTCAAAAATAAAAAAAAGCACCAAAAGGTGCTTTTTTATTTCGTTTCTTTATCTTCAGGTATAACAGAAACTGTTTTTCTGTCGCCTAAACCTTTTTTAAACTTAACAATACCTGCAATTTTTGCAAATAATGTATGATCTTTACCCATTCCAACATTTTCACCAGGATGTACTGATGTACCACGTTGACGGATAATGATATTTCCTGGGATTACACGACTGCCCCCAGACTTTTTAACGCCTAATCTGCGCCCTGGTGTGTCGCGTCCATTAGATGTGGCGGTACCCGCTTTCTTATGTGCCATAATTAAACTCCTTTAATTTCTGATTTTTCTGATTTATACACCAGAAATTAACCTTTGATTTCCGTTATTTTCAAAACAGTTATATACTGACGATGACCATGCGTACGACGATAATTCTGACGACGCTTTTTCTTGAACACCAAAACTTTATCAGTACGTTTCTGTTCCAAAACCTCTGCAACAACTTTGGCACCATCAACAAACGGTGTACCAACCTTGTCACCAACCATTAATACTTGGTCAAATTCTACCTTACCTTCAGCATTCAGTTTTTCAACCTTTACAATATCCCCCGCCTGAACGCGATATTGTTTGCCACCGGTTTGAAAGATTGCAAAATTGCTCATTTTCTTTCTCTTTGCTATTGTTCTTGTTCTATTTTGTCTAAAAGTTTCTACAAAAATAACATTTTTTATCAAAAAGTCAAGCAATTTGCATAAAATATTATGCAAACATATTATAAAAGACTAAAAAAAACGCCCCAAAGGGCGTTTTTTAATTACTTGAGTCGGCTCGCTTCCATGTACGGATTGCTTCGACACCGTTATTCAGCAAGCACTGTTCACGCAACGCGGCAGAATTACACTTTTCTGCATCTGTGCCTATGCACAATGCCGTATCTGTATCAACAGCACCAGCCCCATTAACACCGTTTAAGATTTCGTTCAGGGTTACGATGTTACGGCAAGTATTCTGTGTGTAATCCTGACTGTTATTACACTGTGCGTTATCCTGTTTATCTATGACCGCGCGGAACTGAGCCGTAGAAGGATTACATATCATAGTTTCATAACAATGCGGAACGTTCGCAATCTGCGCACAATATGTCTTGATACGAGCATCCGGCCAGTTTGTATTTGATGAAGCCTGAGTTTCATAACAATCAAATATTTCACTTAAACATTCATTAAAGTTCGTACCAGCAGATGTTGCTTCGCTTAATATAGTTTCTTTTTCTTCTTGTGCAAACTCTAAACGCTTCTGTTGCAATGCCTGTTGAGCCGCTACTTTTTGATAACCTATATTCTGCGCTGTTGTACGCAATTGTTCCCCGTATGCGTCACAGTCTGCATTTGCATCCAAAGCGTATTTCTGCATAATGCTACGACGCGCATCTGCAACCGGCCCACGCAAGTTAGAATACGGGTCACCCGAGGCAGTTGTATAACCAAAGCATGTAGCAGAATTAGATGCCGTATAACCTGTATTCGGTTCAATAAAATCTAATTCATAAGACCCCGTATTAGAAACAGAAATATAAGTATTATAATTATATGGGCATTGTGATTGACCATTACCGCACTTGCGTCCACTGGATGGTGGTGTACCACACGCTTCATAAATACCATTAAAGCAAGAGTCTAATACTCGGTTGCAAACATTATTATGAGCATATTCAAATAGTTCATACCCCCATGTTTCTGCCAAAGAATCCTTTAGATTTTCAGAATCCGCAAAAGCACCGTCAATACCTGCCAAATTACCAACAACACTTGATATATTATCAAACGCATTTAACAAATTATCTGTATCATCCGATATGATAGTTAATGTTGCTTCCTTAGCATCTGCCCAAGACTGCAAAGACGCCAAAATATCACTACCTGTTCCGTCTAATGAAGAAACATCAAACCCAAAATTATTACCTGATTCTTTACAGTAAGAAGGTGGTGTATTATGGCTGCAAGTGCCATCAAATATAGCATGCTGTTCACACCAATCACCAAAATCAGATTCTGATGCAGTTCCATTTTCACTGGCTTCTTGCCACGAAACACAGTTCATAACTTTTTCTGCGTCAGTCAATTGGAATGCTTCACTAACATCCTTACCCTTTGTTGCAATTAACAAAGCCAATTCACCAGAAACCTTTATCAACTCTTCGTTTGCACTCTCTAATGCTGTTTCTGCCTCTGCAAATGCTTTTACACGACCAGCGCATGCACAACGACGCTGTGCAGAATTACGTGCAGTACAAATTTCATCCATACACGCATAATAAGATTCTAAACAGTTATTATACGCCTCGGAAGAAATTAAACCCGTTGTAGAATCAATTATATTTGAGTAATTTCCTGTATACAGTTTATTAGATAAATATGTATATGTGTTTGAATTTATTGCCGCTTTGCTACCACGAATTGCGCTGCCCTGCAAAGAAACACGTGACGGATTAGACGTTGTACGTGACACAACAGTTCTAGCAACATTATTGGCTGCAACCCTGGATGTGGTATTTACTGCATTACGCGATACAACGTTACGACTTGTCGTTCCTGTCGCAGTTGTTCCACGTGATACTGTTGTACTTGGACGAGAACTTACAACATTTGTTGCACCTGCCGTAGTTGTCCCACGAGAAACAGTATTTGTCGTCGCAGCACGTGACACCACCGCACGTGAAGATGTATTCGACGCTGTCGTCCCACGTGATACTGTATTTGTCGATGTTCCTCTTGATGTTGCAGGACGCGCACTCGCACGAGCCGAAGAGCCTGCACGCGTTGCTTGCGGCGTTGCAACAGCCGAAGACTGCATCGGCGCAATCGGGTCTGCAAAAACTGCCCTCATAGATAAAAGCGTAGAACAAACAAAAAATGCACCAGCCAGTAAAAATACTGTCCCCATCGCATCTTTGCAGTAATCTGCTATATTACGGCTTTTCATAAATACTCTCCTGTATTCCGGAAATCACCGGAAAACCCGCTATTTTATAGTAAGATTCTATACAAATCTTACATCTAGTTTGTTTAATTATAACATTTTTGTCGCACTCTGTAAATACGGAATTTTTTATTATTCCTTGTTTAAACTTATTAGTGTATAATATCTTTACTATGAAAAAACTATTTACATTGTTTTCTGTCTTTATTTGTTCTTCTGCATTTGCGGTAACGAACCCCATGTTTGCAGAAAACACTGACAATTCTATTTCTTTACACTTTGCACAAGGTACAGGAAGCGGCACACTATTAAAACTAATCGACCCTTTTCTGTGGGAAATAGAACCTATGACTATGCTGATGGCGCAATATAGTCAACCAATGGAAATTTTTAGACTACCTTCCAGAATGAATCTTAGTTATGTTCAAAACTTTGCGTATCATCATACTCATGGTTTATCTTTTATGGCAATCGGAATTTCTTGGGATGTTGCAATTGTAAACTGGAATGGTTTTTATTTTGGTATTGGGATAGGCCCTTATATGCGCGATTCAAAAGACGAATATGTTGAAAGTAGATTAGTATTCGGTGAAAAAGTATTTTTAGGTAAAAATATCTCAGACCGTTGGCGCGCGGAACTATTTACACAACACTTTTCTAATGGTGATTTTACAGAAATAAATCACGGATTTAATTATACTGGACTTGCTATACATTACAGTTTCTAAATATTATAACTAAAAAAGAACCACTCGATTGAGCGGTTCTTTTCTCCTTTCTAAGATTATTTCTTTCTTGGGAATTTAACTGCTGCTTGTGCGGCCGCCAAACGTGCAATTGGCACACGGAACGGACTGCATGATACAGAGTTAAATCCAACCTTGTGGAAGAATGTGATTGATTCTGGGTCACCACCATGTTCACCACATACACCCAAGTGAATATGCTCACCCTTTGTCTTGCGCGCTTTTTCAACAGCGTCTTTAATCAAGATACCAACACCTTCTTGATCAACAGATGCAAATGGGTCTGCAACATATACACCACGTGCACGGTATTCATCTAAGATTTTACCAGTATCGTCACGTGACATACCCAATGTTGTCTGAGTCAAATCGTTTGTTCCAAATTCAAAGAATTCACAACTTTCTGCGATTTCATCTGCCAACACTGCTGCACGTGGCAACTCAATCATTGAACCTACTGTATATTCAACGCTGTCACCTGTTTCAGCGAACAGAGAATGTGCTGTTGCATCAATAACCGCTTTAACGATATCTACTTCTTTCTTAGAACCTACCAAAGGAACTTCGATTTCTGGGAATACGCGAACACCTGTATTCTTGCATTCCAGCGCAGCAGACAAGATTGCGCGAGTCTGCATTTCACAGATTTCTGGGTATGTAATTGCTAATCTGCAACCACGATGACCCAACATTGGATTCTGTTCATGCAATGCTTCTGCACGTGCTTTTACAAACTCAACAGACTTACCAATATGTTCTGCTAATTCTTTGATATCTTCTTCTGTATGTGGCAAGAATTCATGAAGCGGTGGGTCAATCAAACGAATTGTGACTGGCAGACCGTCCATAATCTTGAACAGTTCTACAAAGTCTGCTTTCTGATATGGCAACAATTTTGCCAATGCAGCGCGTCTGCCTTCTACATCTTCTGCCAAAATCATTTCTCTCATATCTTGTATACGACTTGGGTCAAAGAACATGTGTTCTGTACGCGCTAAACCAATACCTTCCGCACCGAAGTCACGTGCTTGTTTTGCGTCTTTTGGTGTTTCTGCATTTGCTTTAACAGTCAAATCTTTGATTTCATCAACCCATTTCATCAATGTACCAAAATTACCTGTCAATTCTACAGATACTGTTGGAACTTGACCTTCGATAATCTGACCTTTTGCACCATCAATAGATACCCAATCACCTTCTTTGATTATTGCACCACCTGTTGTTTTCATGGTCTTGGTTTCATAATCAATCTTGATATCAGGTGAACCAGATACGCAAGGCGTTCCCATACCACGTGCAACAACCGCTGCGTGTGAAGTCATACCACCACGAGCTGTAATAACACCTTGTGCAGCGTTCATACCTGCAATATCTTCTGGGGATGTTTCAACGCGGATAAGCATTACTTTTTTGCCTTCCTTTGCCCACTTTTCTGCATCTTCTGCATTAAATACAGCCTGACCAACCGCTGCACCTGGGGACGCAGGCAAACCTGTCGCAATAACTTTCTTTTCTGCTTTTGGGTCTAACATAGGATGCAATAAATGGTCTAACTGGTCTGCACCAACACGCAATATTGCTTCTTCTTTTGTCAGCAAACCTTCTTCTACCATTTCAACTGCCATACGAACAGCCGCTGCTGCAGTACGTTTACCGTTACGGCACTGCAACATCCACAATTTACCATGTTCAATTGTGAACTCCATATCTTGCATGTCTTTATAATGCTTTTCCAGTTTTTCACGAACATCACACAATTCTTTATAAACATCTGGCATTGCTTCTTCCAAAGACAGGCGACCAGAATCATCTTTGCTCATAGGCTGTGGTGTACGAATACCAGCAACAACGTCTTCACCTTGTGCGTTAATCAAGTATTCACCGTAATATTTGTTTTCACCTGTTGCAGGGTCACGGCTAAAGCATACACCTGTTGCGGAATCATCACCAGAATTACCGAATACCATCGCCTGAACGTTTACTGCAGTACCCCAATCACCTGGAATATTATTCAATTTACGATATGTAATTGCTTTCTTGGACATCCAACTGCCAAATACCGCACCGATACCTAATTTCAACTGTTCCCAAGGATCTTGTGGGAATACTTTACCAATCTTAACACCGATTTCTTTGAACTTTTCTACCAATTCCTTCAAGTCATCAGCAGTTAATTCTGTATCTACTTTATAGCCTTTGTCTTCCTTCATACGTTCCAAAGTGTGTTCGAACAAGTCAATGTCTGCACCCAACACAACATCAGAGAACATCATAATAAAACGACGATAAGAATCATATGCAAAGCGTTCGTTACCAGAATGTTTTGCTAATGCTTTAACTGTTTCATCATTCAAACCCAAGTTCAAAACTGTATCCATCATACCTGGCATGGAAACGCGCGCACCAGAACGAACAGAAACCAATAATGGGTTTTCCATATCAGCAAACTTCTTGCCCATAATTTTTTCAATATGCGCAACACCTGCACGAACTTGGTCCATTAAATCTTCTGGATAAGTCTGATTGTTATCATAATAATATGTACAAACTTCTGTAGTTACTGTAAAACCAGCAGGAACAGGTAAGCCAACTAAATTCATTTCGGCTAAGTTTGCACCTTTACCACCAAGCAGATTTCTCATATCTGCTTTACCTTCAGCATTACCGTCGCCGAAAGTATATACCCATTTATTACTCATGGTTTCTCCTTTGAATTAAAAATGCTTAGAAATTCTGAGAAAATTCGACAATAAATGCAAGCAAAAATCATGTTTTTACAGAAAATTTTAACTTTACACCGACAAATAATAATTTATACTTTCTTGGTTATGATAGACTTAAAAAATCCCGATTTTATAAAAGAACTAAATGAACACTTATTAAATGGTGGCGTTATCGCTTTTCCAACAGATACAGTCTGGGGATTGGGTGCTTTGCCGACACACGCAGGGGCAGATGCTATTTTTGAACTTAAACGCAGACCCAAAGAAAAACACCTGATAATAATGTCTGATAGTCTTGAACATATAAAGCAATATATGCGGGACTATCCACAAAAAGCATTCGAACTTGCACAAAAATATTGGCCAGGCGCTTTGACTATTGGTGTTCCAGTTGCAGAAACGGATTCTATGTCTTTCGGTGGCGTACGCGTTCCAAACTACAAACCTTTTCAAGAACTATGTTCTGTAATTAATGGACATTGTCTGGCAACAACTTCTGCAAACATATCAGGGCAACCGCCATTACAATCAGCAGAAGAAATACAAAAGCAATTTCCTGAAATAATCGTAATTGATAATGCTTTTGATAAAATGGGTGGTGCACCAAGTACTGTTGCTATTCTAACCGATAACGAAGTAAAAATCGTTCGTCAAGGTGCGGTTGAAATTAAATAGGTTTACTTATAAAATGGCTACCTTTTATAACAAATCGCCAAGGTAATTCCGCGTCTTTTCCAGCATAATCAATACCTATTCTTTTTCCTGCAAGGATTTCAGGCACAGAATCACGCGGCTCTATCCATATTTTTTTACTATTACATAAATCTATCTTGTTATCAGAACGCGTAATTCCTAAAAAACGCGTAAGTTTACCAGGACCTTCACACCCTTTGTATTCCAGCGCACGAATTAAAACGGCTGCTGCGATACCTTCTTTACCTAAAACTATATTCAGCATATTATACATACCATAGCAAAGATAAACATAAGTATGTCCACCAGACAAAAACATAGCGTCATTTCGCGCGGTACACTTACCACAAAACGCATGACAGCCTTTTTCGTCTTCTGTATACAATTCTAGTTCACAAATACGCGCACGAAATACTGAATTATCTTGCAACCTGCAACATAAATAGGCTCCGACAAGTTGTTTTGCTGCATCCATCGGATTTTGTAAAAAGAAACTACGCCCCAGAATCATAAATAAAAGAATATACCACCAACAAAGAAAAACAATAAAAAAACCGCCACAAGGGCGGATTTTTATTGTTTCTTGTCTATAAAACTTTTACATAATTCCCATAGTTCTGGAAATTGTCGCATATCACCACTAAAATGACTTCTATCATTAAACTTGTGAACACGCATAGTTGGATATATTTCTTGAAGTTTATCACAACCCTTTAAAATTAAATCCCCATAGTGGTCATCTGTGGAATAAAACAAATCGATTGTTTTTACCCGCTCTGGTAATTTTGCATCTGGTTCAAACTCATTAAAGTATTGTGTAAATTGATGTAAAACATCTATCCAAGGTGCGACTAAAACAAGATGCCCTGTTTTTACATCTGGATTTTCTGACAGATATTTCACCAACAAGCCACCGCCACAAGAATGCCCAATTAAAATTGTATCTTCATTGATTTCCTGTCGTTTTAAAATATCTGCATCTGCTGCATAACTTCTCGCCGGCACCCAAGAATTTGTAAATGACGGAACCTGCGTAGGTACACCCGCAACAATCAACTTCTGTTGCAACCAAGGAAACCAATAAGAAGCACAAAATGGAATTTCCATTTTATCAAAATCTTCTTTGTATTTAATACCATGACATATTATCGCATTAGCCATATCAGTTTTCCTTTATCTTAGTTTCGTTTTTTGTTGTAGTATATGCTCTTTCGCAATTTCTAATTCTTCTTCCGTACCAAAAATCAAGGGACAAATACCAGTTTGATAGTTTTTTAATCTTTCTTGCAGAAGATGTTGCGCTTTTTCTTTACGCGCAGGATAAGTCAAAACCATGTAGTTTTTGCCACCTTGGTTTACAGTATCCAACATAACAAGTCTGTCTTTATGATATTTTTCAATTATAAGATTTGTTGCAACGGCTTCCCAGTCATTACTTGCTTCTTTAACAATCACATCAAAATTATTACCGATAACTGCTTTGTGCCAACCACTTTTTGTCATACCAATAGTCTGGGATAATTTATGTTGTATAGAATTAATGTTCTTGATTCCTTGCTGGAATTTTTCCGAAAGTTTATTTTTTATCATTTTCCTTTCCTTTGTCACAATTATATCATCTCGTTCTATACAAACACGATTCACGGAATATTCTCCAATAATCTTCGCCACCTAACTTTTTAGGGCAATTCTTAGCAGTACACCTACGACGACGATTTGGGTTAGAAACACACTGACAGACAGGATTACGCCCGTTTAATAATTCTATACATTCTTTGTATTTATCAATGGCTATTTCATAATTTTCTGTTGAAAATGCTTTACACCGAAAGTTACCTGGGCAAATACGCTTTTCCATTAAGACAGAAAAACCCTTTGTTTCTTTAAACAAATAAACGTTACCATTTTTATTTTCATAAGAAACAATCTTTTTCAACATAAAAACACCTTCTTAGAAAACTTAGCATAGCATCAGAGAAAAAAAGCGCAATAAAAAAACCGCCCAACTGGGCGGTTAAATTCGGTTTCCATGTCGGACTGGACTTAATTCTGGCGACGACCTACTCTTCCGTGGCTGAAGCCAAAGTACCATCGGCGATACGGAGTTTCCCTGTCTGGTTCGGAATGGAACAGAGGGTGACTTCCGCTCTATAATCACCAGAATTAAATCCAGCGAACAATCGTAAATCCATTTCAAATCAACATGCTTTGAACTTACTCTTCAAGCATACGTCTGACTTAGCAAAAAGTCAAACAAAAAGATAAAAAGTCAATGGTTCGATTAGTATGGTTCGGCTAAATCCCTCACAGGACTTACACCCACCACCTATCAATGTCCTAGTCTAGAACTGAACTCATGGGGATATCTTATCTTGCGACCAGCTTCCCGCTTAGATGCTTTCAGCGGTTATCTGTTCCGAA
>CASFWA010000002.1 GCA_949298405.1 uncultured Pseudomonadota bacterium | reverse complement strand
TCAATCGCTATTATATTGGTTAATGTAAAATATAATTGATGAAGAAGTATTTTGATTTTATTGGCAGTGTTGTATGTCTGGCTCTGTTCTTGTTTTTTTGTACGATAATAACAAAATGGTCAGTTTATAAATGCACGATTTCAACAACCGGAAATTGTGTGGCAATGTATTCAGCGGCGAGGCGGCGGTGGCATTGCAGGGCGGATTTTTCTGTGCATAACAGGCAGATGCGGTCGATGGTGTCTGGTGTCAGACCCGCGGTTGGGGCAAATTCTGGATGATATTCATATTGCGCGCCCAACGTGGTCGCTAAATTTTCACCACTATAAAACGGAACATAAGTGCTGGTACGCCATAATCGAATATCCCAAACGCAATGTATCTGGGTCGCGTTCAGAATATCCATAAAAACATCTGGCTTTTTGCCACTAAAACCGATTGTAAAAATCTTTGCCATATCAATATAAAAATAGCCCGTTTAGCATCAAATAGCAATGATTTTCCTGCATAAGAAATTTTCGTGCTAATCATATGCGACAATGGGCATATTGGTTGGCCGCGACATTGCCATCGTGTATTTGCACGCCCTCGATTCTGTAGTTTATAAGAATTGATGGAAGTGTTAGTGCGCTTTGTAAATTGCCAAATAAGGCCAGCCCTGCCATTTCAGTCGCGTGCTCATCGGTATTGTGCAACAGAATACGTGTCCGCCATAAAAATAAAAAACACCCCAACCGGGGTATTTTTTATTTTTATGTGTCTGTGGTCGGATGAGAACCCCAGGGTTCGACAATGAGTAGTTGAGCCAAACAACGTGCGGGCGAAACGTCATGAATGCCCCACAGACCCGCTATCAGCGGGCGAGGGAATCTTCCCCATCCGCCAGGAATACAAAAAAATCCCCACAAAATACTTGTGGGGTTTATTTTTGTGCTGTGTTGATTTTTTTGTGTTTTATGGTATAATTATCTGTGAAATATAGGACGGCATATGCCGTATTTTTTTATCCCTAGGTAGCGGGATTTTTTATTCATGAAAATAAGGTCAATAATATGAAAATCAGCGATAATGGTATAAAGATGTTAAAACGATTTGAAGGTAGTGTTAAAATTGGCGACAAGCATGTTATTTACGATGATAAAACAGGAAGACCTGTAAAATTAGACAAAGAATTACCTAAGGGCGCAACAATTGGTTACGGTCATTTAATAAAATCGGGTGAAGATTTTAAAAATGGTATCACAGAAAGACAAGCGACCGAAATATTGCTCTTGGATATATCAACAGCAGAACAGGCAGTTAAAGACAATATAACTGTCCCGCTATCTCAAAATCAATATGACGCACTGGTATCTTTGGCGTATAACATAGGTGCAAAAAACTTCGTTGGTTCTACCGTTGTAAAATACGTAAATGATTTAAATTATCGTAATTCAAAATACCCAACATTAGAATCTGCTTGGAAAGCATGGAATAAATCTGATGGCAGGAAAATGCCGGGTTTAAGTAATCGCAGACACCAAGAATTTAACTTATTTAATAAATAAGCATTTATTGTTTCCCAGACAAAATTTCATTTGTTTTATTAGGACTCAGATAGGGGGGGATTTTATTTAAATTCTGTTTATTTTTAAATAAATTCTGTTTTTTTTATAATTATAATAAATTAAAGATGACATAAAAAGGAGTCGATAATGAAAATAGAAATGGGTGAATCTTTAATGCTTTCTTGGGCAAAGCACGTTCAGGGGTGTCAAATTGCAACTTTGAATTGGAAACCGTCAAATACGTGGGATTTTTATAATCAAGAAGAAGTTGCACAAATTATGCAAAAATTAAAAGATGGTTTCACAGAAGATATATTTAAAAAATCAAATGCGAAACAGGTCATTTTACAAGCAGAATTGGATGTTTTGGGTTTAAAAATAGAAAATTCTGTTATAAAAGATGTGTTTGCTATAGATATAGCTTTTCATGAAAATGGTTTGCTTTACTCTGATAATATGCAGAAAATAACATCAAAAATGTTGCGTGCTGCTTTGGTGTTATATTCTATTTTTAATCTAAAATCGGGGAATATTATTTTTGCAAGCCCAAAAGTTCAACCAAATTGTATAGATTTGTTAAAAGAAAGAACAGAACTTGTACAACAAATTATGAATAATCTTGGGTTTAATTTCAAATTTTCGTTTATCTGCAATCAAGACTTTTATGAACAGATACTTTTACCAGTTCAAGAAAAATCGAGGTGTGTCTCAGATACCAGCGATTTATTTATGCGTTGTTTACAGATGTGGTCGCTGTTTACAAAAGAAACAAAAGCAAAAAATTCAGAACATAGTGTCAGTAATGGGAACAGACAAGCAGGCGCAAGTTCAGATTATAACGCTAATTTGGTTGCATTTTGTTTTAGTTGCGGACATGAAGTTTTATATCCACATCTTACACAATCAGAGGCTTTTGAAAAAGCAGCAGCGATATTGGGAATAAAGACAAATACATTAAGAAACCTAAGGGATTACTTTGATAGATATAATCCAAAAAGCCAAAGAGTTGGCTGGGATGCGGAATTAACTGATTTACGAAAAGAAATTATTGATAAGTATTTAAATAACGTTTCTGCTGCTTATGAAGAAGCGAAAATAATTCTAAAAATAAAATAAAAAAGAGTAATGTGTGTGGGAGGAGATAAAAATTAGAATTCCTCCCACTATTAACCGGGAACAAAAAATACTGGTTGCTTATCTTTCAATGAAAGTGTTTGTTTTTATATGTATAGCGGGTTTAGCAGTTTCGATTAATAAGATATCGTGTTGTTCTTGTAGATTTACCGCTTCTGGGGTCCAGATTATCAGTTCGGATTCTGGTGCTGTACTTGTTTTAAACGCTATATGTGTTGTAAAACTTGCGCCAATAAAATCTGTGCAATTTTGTTCGGTTATGTGCTTGGTAGATACAATTATATGAATTCCGACACTGCACCCAAAAGTAGATATTTGTTGTATAAAATTCTCAAATTCTTGGGGATGTGTTATATATAAATCAGAAAAATCATCGATTATGATAACTAAGTAAGGTATTTTTTCAGAAGGTATTTTGTTATATTCAGATATATTTTTTACATTGTGCTGACGAATTTTTATGTGTCTATCATTTAGTTCTGTTATCAGTAGTTCTAGAACATTTTTAGATTCTTCGGCTCCAGATTCAACAATGGGACAAAAAAGATGAGGAATACTTTTAAATTCTTCGTAATCATCGTTGTTTGAATTTATTATCGCAAGTTTACACTGATTAGCAGTATTTCCCGCAATTAGAGATGAGATAATTAATTTTATTAAATGTGTTTTTCCTGTTTTTTCACGACCTGCTATTAATATCCTTGATAATTTATTTAAATCATAACAGACAATTTTATCAGATATATCTTTCCCTATAATTATTGGTAGTTTATATTCAGGTGATACAAAATCTGAATTTTGAAGAATTTTACTTAATGAATATGGTTGCATTTTTGACCGCTGATTCATATAAATACCTTTTTTACAATAAAGATTTTATAAATTAATACTTTCTTGTAAAGTTGGGATTTATAGATGCGACCAATTTTGTCGTATACGGATTAAATCTTTTCATTATATATGTGATTTACATAGTTTTTTATTTTTTATAAGAAAAGTTTTATTAGGATGAGTTTTTGTGTGATCTTCTTCGGTTAGCCATACTAAATTAGGTACGCTATTATTATTTGCGTTGTTATCTTTATGATGAATAACCCAACCTTTTTGAGTGTTGTTTTTTAAAAGTTCTTCCAAGTTGCTTTTGGCTCTTTCTGGTTTTTTTAGTATTTCTTCAGGTGTGTAGATAAAGCACAATTCCAAAAAAGTTTCTGCAACAATACGATGAACTGGTAAAGTTTGTCCGTTTAATATAATCTCTAATAGACAAGAAGTATTTAATTTTGTAGGCAAGGCATATTTTGAATATTCGTTATCGGTCAGTTTGGTTCCTGGCAATATTTGTTTCCCAGGGGTATAAATAACTGTCCCACTTATGCCGACATAAGCATCAAAAATTTCTTTGCCGTCTATAATTACCGGATGCCAATTTTCGGTCCCAGACTTAAATTGATATTCTTTTTTTAACGAGTCAAAAGTATCTGTATCCAATGCCATATAATAACCTCTTGTTAAAAAACAAATTATCATAAACAGTAAAAAACACAATATGAAAAATTTGCGGGTATGCAGAAAATAAAAAAGTAAAAATATTTCTATTGTATTTAAATCTGTTGTTGTTATGTTCTAAGAAAATAAACATTATTTAGAGGTATAGATATGTCAGAAATAAAATGTCCAAAATGCGGTACGGTTTTCACAGTCGATGAATCTGGATATTCTGCAATTGTTGCACAAGTTCGTGACGAGCAGTTCCATAAAGACTTGCACGAACGTTTGGCGCAATTTGAAAAGGAAAAGCAGACAGAAATAAAACTTGCGGAATCAAAAGCAGAGCAAGAAAAAGAAAAAACAGTTGCGCAGTTAAATCAGGAAATTGCCGAATTAAAGTCAAAAATAGATGCCGCAAACAAAAGCAAAGATACAGAAATTAAACTACAAATTGCAACGGTTCAGAATAATAAAGACAAAGAAATTGCAGAGTTAACAAAACAGATAGAGGCTTTTAAGGCTCGTGTTGAAGCCAGTGAAAAGGACAAAGAAATTGCTGTGAAAGATGCGGTTAACAAGTCCAAGGAAGAACTATTTGAAAAAGAAAAACTTATTGCGCAGTTGCAAAACGATGTAAAAGACAAAGAAAAGGACAATGAATTAGCGCAACAAAAGTTAAAAAGCGACTATGATGCGCAGTTAAAGACCAAAGATGCAGAAATTGCCCTATACAAAGATTTAAAAACAAAAATGTCTACCAAGATGGTAGGTGAAACTTTGGAACAGCATTGCAGTATAGAATTTAATAAGTTGCGTGCAACCGCGTTTTCAAAGGCACGCTTTGAAAAAGATAATGATGCAAAAACTGGCAGTAAGGGGGATTTTATATTTCGTGATTATGCCGAAGACGGGACGGAGTTTATATCCATAATGTTTGAAATGAAAAACGAAATGGATACAACGGCAAGCAAGCATAAAAACGAGGACTTTTTCAAAGAATTGGACAAAGACCGTAATGAAAAGAATTGTGAATATGCGGTTTTAGTTTCTTTACTGGAACAAGATAATGAATTGTACAATGCTGGTATAGTTGACGTTTCATACAAATATAAGAAAATGTATGTTGTGCGTCCGCAGTGCTTTATTCCGATAATAACATTATTGCGAGATGCGGCATTGAATTCTGTTAAATATAAGCAACAGATTGCGGAATATAAACAGGCGAATATTGATGTTTCTAATTTTGAAAAAGAAATGAATGAGTTTAAAGAAAAGTTCGGTCAGAATTATATGCGTGCCAGTGAACGTTTTAAAAAGGCGATAGATGAAATAGATAAAACCATAGATCATTTGCAAAAGACCAAAGAAGCATTGTTGAGTTCTGAAAACAATTTGCGTTTGGCGAATAACAAGGCGCAAGATTTGACGATAAAGAAACTGACAAAGAACAATCCGACAATGACCAAGGCATTTGAAGATTTAAAGAATAACTAAAAATGGCACATTAAGTGCCATTTTTAATAGGCTCTTGCTTTAAAATAATACCATAATAGGTGGTCAAATCCATTCCTGCTAATTAAGTTTCCATTCTTTTCAATTATTAAGTCTATAAGTTGGCTGTATTTGGCATAAGTTGTTAAAGTGTCTTTTTCTAATTTAATTCCATAATAATCAGCATAGTAAACTAAAGCATTCTTAAGCACATTATCATGAATTGAAAAGTTATCTTGAAATTCTGTCCCCTCAAATAAGAAAAAACATGCATAGTGACAAAATTTACTTGCAAAAGAAAGGTTTGCTCGTGCTTTCTTTTGGTTGTTTTCAGGATGAGTTTTTTCAGATATAATCCTTATAAGTTCAAAATTATTTTCACGTGGATATTTTAAAAGATTTAGAAGTCTATTTTTTTCTATTGCAGATATTCTGGCCGAGATTTCCTTTCGCCCAACCCCGTCCGCATTTAAATGCGTGGAATTTTCTGAGTCAATAGATATTACGACCTTTTCGATTATATTTCTATATTCTTGGTCTGTATTTTTTATCTTTGCATCTTGCATAAGGTTTAATAATTTAGACATCCAATATGCAGTAGAGCCGTTGGAATTCTTTTTATTTGGAGCCGCATTTTTATCAAATGTTTTTATATATGCAGAATCATTTTTTATCATTGCTTCAATTTTATAAACATTCTCAGGTAATATTTGTACAAGTTCTTTGCCCATAAAATTAAATGTTTCCAACATATATTTATTAGATTGTTCTATTTCATTTTGAATTTTCATGTGATTATCCGTATACAATATTGAGTATAGGTTTTATTTCCGTAATGGTCAAGGCGCCTTCGCTGTATTTTGTTGCCTTGACTTATTGGGTTAAAAGTAGGATAGTTTTCTCATATAAAAAGGAGAAACAATGAAAAAACTTTTACCTATTTTCACAGTGTTTTCTGTATTTGCAACGGGTGCGTTTGCTGCGGATTTAACACCTTATGTTGGGCTTGGTGTTGTTGTTGATAAGGCCGGCACTTCTGCAAAGCGCATGGGGTATGACCCAAATTCTGCAGAGATGATTGTAAAAAATGGCGGCGGGGATATGGATTTCGATTCTGCTATTGCGGGTGAATTTACTGCTGGTATTAAATACGGTAATTTGCGTGGTGAAATTGAATATGCATTGCGCAGTGCATCTGAAGATAAATATGAATTAGTATCAAATGCAATGATGACAATTAATACATCAACATCTGTAAAGCATAATTCTTATTTATTTAATTTGTATTACGATTTTGATTTAGAAAACTCTAATTGGACACCTTATGTTGGTGCAGGTATTGGTTTAGGTACTTATAATCAGTATGCAACAGTTGATATTGATTTTGTAAGCGACATGATGCCAGACCAGCACATTGTTGGTGCAGATGACAAGAAGAAAGAATTTGAATGGCAGGTAGCTATTGGTACAGCATATAACTTTACAGAAAATTGGGCTGCAGATATAGCATATCGCTTTAATTCATCTGATGTAGAAGGTGAATTTGTTTATGCGCACGAAGTAAAATTAGGCTTACGTTATTCTTTCTAATTAATAATAATGCAGGATAAAAAACATCGCCCTTTTGGGCGATGTTTTAATCTGATAGATTTGACCATAAAAGTTCTCTGAATAAAGAGTCATTAACTGCATGTCCTGCACATGCTTCTGCACAGTTTGCAGCGCATTGTCCGTAACCAGAAACAAATACTTGAAATGAAGATACCCATTTTGATACAGCAGGATTTGTCATCTTACACCAACAATACTTATTATCATTAGGATTACTACTTACAGGTAATGTTGTTTGTATTGCATCAGAGCCATCTGGAGATGTATCTTGAAACGAACTACAGAAAGCAACCCCAGTTATAAATGTTTCTGGGTCACTGCAGTTCATATACCAGTTTGATGCAAAAGAATAAGAGTCACAGCCTGCAGGTTCTGTAATAATGCATTTAGTCACGGGGTCTAAAGGACAATCAGAAGTAAAAACATAGGTTCCTGATGCGTCCTTATATTCTGTATTTGCTTCTGCAAACATTATGCAAGGGCCGTTAGTATCATTGCATGAATTTGCGGTGCCTGCAGAACTATAGCCTGCTGGACATGTATCTTCTACTACAAGGTTATTTTCTGTAATAGTTGTATAACCAGAAGGACAGGTAGTTCGTGGTGTAGTAGCAGAAAATGTTGCTGTTGGAATAAGTGCCATAAATGGCAGTAAAATTTTTCTCATGTGATTTCCTCTGTAATTAATCTGTTAACCAATCTGTGTTTATAGAAAGTATGCCAGAGCATGCTGTTGTGCATGTCGTCAAGCAATCAGACGCGCTTGAAAATTGTCTTTCAAATTGCCAGTCTGATACAGCAGGGCTTACCATTTTACACCAACAGTATTTGTTGTCAGTGCTGGTTTCGCTTGCGTTAACCTCACCTGCTATATCACCTCCATCAGAACCACAGAATGCAACACCTGATATTTCTATTTCGTCACATGTAGCAGACCAATCAGAAGAAGTATGAGATTTTGCCGAACATCTTGTATCATTATCCAAATAAACGCATTTATATGCGCCAAGTGCCGGTGGTAAGACGATTGTATAAATCGTCGTTATGGTTATTAAAAGTTTTTTCATATTCTTATCTCCTTTTTCTTTGTTAAAAGAAAACCACCGGAAAAGTCAGGTGGTTGGAGTTTAAGAACAATTGATCGAATTGCGTGGTTTATTCAATATATTCACCACACTCCAACCGTTTAAGTTGGATTTTTTAACGTCCTTATTTTTGAGACGCGATCAAAGGGTTCTTAAGCCCAATGCGAGAACTCCCCACATCAACACTATGATAACATACACTCAGTTTAAATCAATGTTAAAAGTATATTATTTAGAGTTTTTATACGCTTTATAATTTAAAAATAAAAAGGCTAAAAAAAATAATGATAGTTGAGCCTTATTTTTTATATAAACGCGAATATAACTTATTCACGCCAAATAACAGAATCAAAAAGAGAATTTATATTATTACGTAAATTTTCATCATTAAAGAATTGATTGCGCTGTTCAGGGGTTGTTTCATGTTCATTATCTTCAAAATGTGGAACATATTTTTGAATTGCAATTTTCTTTACACCGCGAGAATGTAAATCTTGTATAATTTCTAATAAATCTAGTTTAGTCACATGTCTTGGGTCACAGGTTATACGAACTTCCATGTCTTTTCCTGTATCCAACCAAGCACATAAACTTTTTATCATATGGTCATGTGCAATGTTTTGACCGACTAATTCGGGATATTTATTTCGTGTAGCCTTATAGTCTAGCCCAATCCAATCAACAATATCTGAAGCCTTTTTTAATGTTTCTGGATAGAAACCATTTGTATGAAGTCCTATATAAAAACCTAAATCTTTAACACGACGCATATATTCTATTAGCGCGTCACCTTGCATTAAAGCCTCGCCACCAGAGAACACAATTGCTTCTAATTTACCAATGCGAGATTTTAACCAATCGAAAACTTTTTCTGGGTCGTATTCTCCATCTCCAACATTCAGTAAATGGGGATTTGAACAATATGCACAACGAAGCGGACAACCCACAAGAAAGATGACTGCTGCCAATTTTCCTGGATAGTCTATTGTTGTGAATGAAACCAAACCCCCAATCTGAATATCTCTCATAATATTATGCAGCTTTTTTCATTAATTCACAGTGTCTTTGACCAGCACTTAAACTATTTGCTTCTGTAAATGTTTTTCTTTCGCAGAATTCAGAATACTTACCAATATTGAAATTAGATACAGGTCTGATAAAACCCATTGAACGAGAAAAGATTTCACATGGTGTTCTTTGAGTGTTTTCTGTTGCTTGCATAATGTTTTCCTCCCTTTCTTTTGTTTGTTGTTTTTGAAACTTTGTTTATTCCTTGTTCTGATTTGCGGCGATTTCTGCATCACATTTCGGGCAGAATTCGTGCTTACCAGGCAGATAACCATGCTTTGGACAAATCGAGAATGTCGGTGTCAAAGTCATGTATGGAATCTTGTAGTTTTCAAAGATTGTGCGAACAATTTTTTGTGCTGCTTCACCTGAAGATACTGGTTCACCCATATACAAGTGCAACATAGTTCCACCAGTATATTTGCGTTGGAATTCTTCTTGGTGTTCCAGTGCAACAAATGGGTCATCTGTATAGTTTACAGGCAATTGTGTAGAATTTGTATAATAAGGCGCTTCTTTCGTCCCAGCAGTTATAATATCTGGGAAGTTCTTTACATCTGTTTTTGCAAAGCGGTAAGAGCATCCTTCTGCTGGTGTCGCCTCTAAGTTATACAAATTACCTGTTTGTTCTTGGAAGTTGGCTAAATTCTCTCTTATAAAGTCCATAACATCCAAGACTAATTTTTTACCAAATGGTGTTGCGATATTGTCTTTCCCGTTTGTAAAGTTCAACACCATTTCATTTGCACCGTTTACACCAATTGTAGAGAAATGATGAGACCAGTCACCCAGATAACGTTTTGTAAACGGATACAAACCGCGTTCCATATTTTTAGATATTATGCGGCGTTTGATTTCTAGCGAATCACGTCCCATATCTAACAAACGTTTTAATTCTGTAAATAAACCATCTCTATCGCCTTTGTGTACATAACCCAGACGCGCTAGGTTAATTGTGACAACGCCGATAGAACCTGTTTTTTCTGCGGAACCGAACAAGCCACCACCGCGCTTTAATAATTCGCGAACATCCAAGCGCAATCTGCAGCACATAGAACGAACATCTGTTGGATTCAAATCAGAATTTAAGAAATTCTGGAAATTAGGTATTCCGTATTTTGCAGCCAAATCAAACAAAGGTTTGACATTTGGATGGTCCCAAGGAAAGTCATTTGTGATATTGTATGTTGGGATAGGGAATGTGAAAGGACGACCCTGTGCATCACCTTCTGTCATAACTTCCAAGAAGGCTTTGTTAATGATATCCATTTCGTTTTGCAGTTCACCATACTTAAAGTCAACTTGCTTGCCACCAACAAAAGGGTGTTGGTTTTTCAAATCTTCTGGGCAAGTCCAGTCAAATGTAAAGTTTATAAATGGTGTCTGGGTTCCCCAACGACAAGGTACCGCGCAGTTAAAGATAAGGGTCTGCATGGCATTTTTTACATCTGCGTAAGATAGATTATCGATTCTTACATAAGGTGCTAAATATGTATCAACAGAAGAGAATGCTTGCGCGCCAGCAAATTCATTTTGCAAGGTTCCTAAGAAGTTAACCATGTGTGAAATAGCGGTTGCCATATGCTTTGCAGGTTCGCATTGTAGATAACCTGGTACGCCGTTAAAACCTTCGTATAATAATTCACGCAAGGACCAACCAGCACAATATCCTGTTAACCAACCCAGGTCATGGATATGAATAGATGCGTTTTTATGTGCTTCTGCAATTTCTTTTGGATACAGATTTAGCCAGTATTCAGCAGTTACGCGTTCGCTGGTACGTAAAATCAGCCCACCGATAGAATAACCGATGTTAGCATTTTCCTTTACACGCCAGTTAGAGCCACCGACATAGCCTTCGATAACTTCGACCGCATCTACATAAGAATTACGAATTTCGCTACGTTTTTGACGATATATAATATAGGCCTCGGCAGTTTTATAGGCTTTTGTGTCCATTAAAGTTTCGATAACTGTATCTTGGATTGCTTCGACTGTTGGAACCTTGTCGACAAATTTTGCTTCTAATTTTTCAAGTACAGTTTGTGTGACAGCCGCGATTCTTTCTTCGGAAATTTCTTTTGTGACAGCAACTGCCTTCTTTATAGCATCAAAAATCTTGCGCGAATCAAAAGGTACAGTTTCGCCAGAACGTTTCTGAACAACCTTTAATCTGGTGCTAAGTGTCAGAATAATCTGTATTTTATTCTCTGCTGTTTCATTAGACATCTTATTTTACTCCGATATTCTAAAAACACAATATATAGTAGTCGTTTGTCTGTTTTTATAACAATATATAGTATAAGACAAAAAGTATCAATCAATAAAAAGCGAAAAATTTTTTATTTTTTGCTTTACTTTTTAAAACGCCACTTTTCCGGGGGATAGGAAGATATGCGATTCATAAAATAAAATACCAAATAATTTTTTGTGTCTATAATATCATGGATTATGTATAAAAAATGATTCGTTTTTTATAAAAAATACAAAATATAGTTAAAAAATATCGAATCAATGCCTATATATTGACAAAGCTAAGAATAAAAATAATTAGTCAATATTTTTTCTCTACATTGATGTATTTTCATGAAATAGGTTGTTTTTCCTGGGTAAAACAGTATATACTCATAGTGGTTTGGGTCATTTAGACTCATATATGTGTCCAATTAACAAAAAGAGAAAAACTGTTATGATTAAAAACATATATGAAATGTTGCAAGAGGTTTGTTCTCAGAATAAAGATCGTATTTTCTTTGTCAGACAGAATGAAACTTATGCAGACTTATTAAGAAAAGTAAAACAACGTGCTGTTCTATTAGCAAAGAAGTTTGGAATAAAAAGGGGTGATACCGTTGCAATATTATCTGGCAATACACCCGAATTTATCAAATCTTATTTTGCTATAACTTCACAAGGTGCTCGTGTTTTGATGCTAGACACAGGTTTGTCTGCAAAAGAGCATTTGAACATGATGGAAAGAACGAATTGTAAACTGGCACTTGCTCAGAAAGAGTATTTTATTGAGGGTGGGGCAAAAATGTTCGATATTGAAACGCCAGATGATACAGATGAAAAAGATTTTGTTGCTGCAGATGCAGTTCGTGAAGATATAGCGATGCTGTCTTTTACTTCAGGTTCAACGGGAAATCCAAAGGTTGTTGGCTTGACGCATGACAATATTTTATCTTTGGGGCAGGGGGCGTTATTTTATAAACCTGTAATTCACCCAGGTTATACGTTTTATGGGTTCTTGCCTCTTTATCATATATATGGTGTTGTTATAAATATAATTGCACCACTTGTATTAGAAGGTAAATTACTTTTACAACCGATATTAAATCCACGTGAATTCTTGAAAGACTTTCAGCAATATCATCCCGAAGTTATTCCGGCGGTTCCGCGCATTTGGGAGGCTTTTTATAAGAAAATAGTAGAAGCCGCAAAAGAAAAGCATGTTTATACATTTATGCGCATTATAATTTCTTTACGCAAGGTTTTACGTGCTATTGGGATGGGTTGGTTGGTTAAGAAGGTGACTAAACCTGTTCATGAATTGTTCGGTGGAAATACCAAAGTATTGGTGTCTGCGGGTGCAACATTAAAACCTTCTATAAGAAAATTCTTTGAAAATTTGGATTTTGTGGTTGGTGATTGTTATGGGCTGACAGAAACAACGGGGCCTGCAAACTTTAACTTTGCTTTCCGCATGCCAGATGGTTCAATGCACTATGCAGGGCCACTTCCAGGAAACGAGATAGAAATTCATAACCCTGACAAGCATGGAATTGGTGAAATTTGGGTTCGTGGTAATCTGGTTATGCCTGGTTATGTTGATAATGACGATGCCAACGCTGCGGCATTTGAAAACGGCTGGTTTAAAACGGGTGACTTGGGAACATTGGATAAATACGGTCGTTTAATTGTTAAGGGGCGCAAAAAGCAAGTCATTGTGTTAGATTCTGGTAAGAACGTTTATCCAGACGAGTTGGAAGACCTTTATTTGCAGAATGAAGAAATTTTATCCGCCGCAGTATTTGAATACGTAATAAAGGGTAAAACGGTTCCTTTTGCGGTGTTCCAAGTAAAGCCGGGTACAACAGTTGCAAAAATCGCGATGCTTTTGAAAGCGTCTAACTTAAAAATTGCGCCTTATAAGTGGGTAAAGCACTTTGCAATAACAGAAGATGAACTTCCTCAAACGTCCGCAAAGAAAATAAAACATTTTGCAGTTCGTGAAATGTTGGATAGGGGCGAGTTTACTCAGCAAAGCCACGGGGAATAGAAATATATTATTTCTTGTACAAAATATCTGGGGAAACCCAGATATTTCTTTTATGTAAATATTGACAAAAATTAATTGTGTGCTATATATTATGTAATGGGGGTAAAAATGGATAAAATGCAGGGGATTTTTAATATATTAAAGGGCATTGTTGATAATAAAGTTCCTGATTTAAAGCGCAAGGTCGCTGCTGGCAACAGTGCACAAAAAAAATTCAAGTCTGCTTGCGCTTCTATTTCGAATATAGAGCAATGCATAATAACAAATCGTACGGATAAATCGTATGTAAAAGAATTAGAAGAAAGTTTGGATGAATACAACGCAAAATTGCCAGAATTAAGCAAAACGATAGATATCGCGAAAACTGCGCAAGAAAATTTGACTGCTGCAAATAGTTTTTATAATACATACAATCAATTTATGAATGGGAAAAAACTAAAAGAACTGCAAGAACAATACAGACAATTAGATTCTGTCTTGCTTAGGTTAGAGGATAACATTTTTGCTTGCGAGGTGAACATGGATTCTTCGCAACGTTCCATTGATGTCTGCCAGCAATCAGAGAGAGATTTTGAATATTATAATTTGGAATATGATAGAGTAGTTAATGAAATGAGCCATGTCTTAGAAGAAATAAGACTGTTAAAAAGATAAAAAACGCATCATTTGATGCGTTTTTTATTTGCATACCGCTATATAAGGCGGCAGCGATTTTCCAGAATCTATTCCGCGTGTTCCACAATCAAGACAATTAAACTTTCGGTTTTGTGCGTGTTGTGCATCTAGTGGTACAGATTCTCCCTTTAATTCTTCTATATTTGTGGCATAAGAATAACTTGGGAACCCGAAATAAAAGGCGCGGGAATTTCCTGTGCATTCTTTTACATTTCCCGGATAGCATTTTGGGTTGGTTATTTGATTGGGGTCAGGAATACATATTGACACACATGTTTCTGGGTCAGTTATCATTTTTTCACAATCTGTACAAGAAGATGATGGTACGCGTACGGTTGAACCTATTTGTCCATAAACAGCGCCTTTTCTTAAATTATCACATTTTTTTACTGTTTCTGTTAAAGACGGGTTTGATACGCATTCCCATTCCAGTGTTGTATAATTTAATCTAGCAATCATATTTTCTGGGCATACTTTTTCTGGGAAAGGGTTTACACATTCCCAAACACTATCCACAAGAACTGCGGTTTGTTGTTCTGCACATAGCGGTTTCTTTGATTCATCTGCCACGCACTCTAAAAGTTCAGAATCCCATATCATATCACCACCACAGTCTGTCTTTGTATTATATGGTATGCATTGCCAACGACTGAATCTGTATGTTTTTACTGTACCAATAGGGCATACTATATCTGATGTTTCTGGTACCGCAAATTCTGTCACGTTATCAGGAATTTCGTATTGTGTCATATAAACAAGTTGTCCGTTTTCTAGTTCCATTTCTTTTATTATAGTTTCTGGAACATCGCGCGCACTGCTTATACCACTAGCCATTATTTTCCCGTCAAGAAAAATGCCAAAATTGCCAGTGTCAGGGAAATAATTTTCTAATATTTCCAGCATGCTGTTATAGTTTTCTTCTGGTATTTTTTTTGTTGCGGTAATGATATAACTGTATTCAGGTTTTTTATTTCGCACAATTTCACATTCAGTTTTTCGTTTGCTAGAATTCAGACAGATAAATTCGCTTTTTATATCATTTTGTTCGATGCAAACATCTTGATAAGTAATTCCTTTGATTTGTGCATTATGTTTAGCGGTTGCACATTCTGCGACAGCGCGTAAATCAGATTGTGTTATGGCATATTGTGTTTCTTGTTCTATGATTTGTTGGTTAGGGCTGCTAATCATATAAAAGCCCAGCATTAACACAGCCATTAAAATCATGATAAAAATATTCATCATTCCCTCTTGCGATTTATTAAAAGTCTAGGTAATATAAGGGTAAATTGCAATAGGAAAACGGTTTTCTGATGAAAAAAATTTGTTTAATTTCAGTTTTGTTATTGTCTGCATGTGGATTCAAGCCTATGTTTTATGGACAAGATACAGACATTTATGTTGCACCGATAAGTGGTATTAATGGTATTGATTTAAGAAACAGTCTTAATGCCAAATTTGGTGGTCAAAGGGATTCAAACGCAAAATATACATTAAAAGTAACTTTAAAGAATCCTGTTACGCAGTATAAGGCGTTGGAACCAACTGGTGACGCAACATGGCAGCAGATTATATTGAATGCGGATTATGTTTTAAGCGTTGACGGTAAAGAAATAGCGCGGGGTAAGGAAAGTGCTTCAGAATCATATAGTTTTGTACGTTATTTAGTTGCTGCGAATGCATCTTATAATAACGCGGTACAAAACACGATAAAAGTTTTAGCCGATAAAATCAGCACAAGAACGATTGCAGAAACTTATCGTTATGAACAGAAAGATAATAGTGCAGATAAATAATGAAGTGGAAAGAAGCAGATTTTAATAATGGAATAAATACAATTCGTGCTGTTTTGATTTATGGTCAAGACGCGGGGCAGGTCGATGAATTCTGTGACAAGGCTGTGGAAAAACTTGAAATAGATAAAGATAATTTATTTGCTCTGGATTCTGATGAATTGCGCGAAAAGCAGGATGCGTTATTCGCGGAAAGTTGCAGTCCTTCTATGTTTGGGGGCCGCAAGATGGTAATAATATCAAACGCGGGTGACAGCGACGCAAAACAGATTGCTGAATTAGTGGGGCATAATGGGCTTTGTGCGACAGTGGTTGTGACTGCTGGTGATTTGCGTGCCGGTGGTGGGTTAAGAACATTATTTGAAAATTCTGAAACTTTGGCTGCCTTACCTTGTTATACAGATGATGCGCGTTCTTTGGCAACTTTGATTAGAAAAGAGTTGTCTGCCGCAGCGGGTATTCAACAGATTACCCCAGATGCCATGGCTTATATGACGACACATTTGGGCGGAGATCGTGGGATAACACGTGGCTTCCTTACAAAGATTGCGTTATATGTGGATGATAAGAAGATTGTGGAGTTAGAAGACGTTGAAAAATGTTTGCCTGATACCGCAGCGGCAGATACAGATGATTTTCTTTATTCATTAACAGCGGGGCATATTCAGCAGACAATGACTGCTTTGGATAGATTGTTATATGAAAATTCTGACCCTAATAGATTATTACGTATGCTGGATAGTCATTTTAAAAAGTTGTTAACAGCGGTTGTTGACGGGCAATTACCAAGATTATTTTGGAAGGTTGCAGAAAAATTTAATACTGCTATAAAGATATGGCCAGAATCAGAAATAGTTGCAGTTATTATAAGATTAAATGAACTTGAAAAACAACTGCGTACGACAGGTATGCCTGCTGAAATATTGTTGCGTGATTTTTCTTTAAAACTTGCGGTTAGGGCTGCAAAGTTATCAGTTAAAAGAAGGAAATAAAATGTTATCGTCTGTATATGCACCTAAGGATTTTAAAAGGTTACGTGTGGTTGGTGATTTGGTTGCACGTTGTTTTGATTTTATTTCACCTTATATCAAGGCGGGTATTTCAACGGGTGAGATAGACCGAATGGTTGCAGGTTTTTTAAAGGAAAATGGTGCCAGGTCTTCTGATTTGGGGTATCAAGGATATCCCAAAAGTATATGCACATCAGTAAACGATGTAATTGTTCACGGTATACCAAGTGATGAAGTTATATTAAAAGATGGTGATATTGTGAATGTAGATTTAACTGCGGAATACAAGGGTTTTCATGGTGACGCATCACGTATGTTTATGATAGGTAATGTGTCCCCACAGGCACGTGAATTGGTGCAAACGTGTCAAGATGCACTGAATGCTGCAATTGCGGTTTGTGCGCCTGGGGTTCCATTATCTGAAATCGGGAAAACGATAGAAGCAGTTGTAAAACCGCATGGTTTTTCTATATCACGTGATTTTGTGGGGCATGGTATTGGTAAGGTAATGCATGATGACCCACAGATATTACATTTTTATGAAAGGGCGTATGATAGGGTAAAAATGGTACCTGGTTTAGTGTTTACGATTGAGCCAATGATAAATACAGGGCGACCGGAATGTAAAATAGACCCAGATGGTTGGACTGCGCGAACAGTTGATGGTGGTTTATCTGCACAGTGGGAACATACCATAGGTATTACAGAAGATGGTGCGATAATATTTACAGAAAAGCAGATGTAGAATTTAGTATCGGGGGAACCCGCAGTGAAAGTAGAAGATTTATCTTTTCACCTGGGACACAGAGAAAGATTGCGTCAGAAGTTTCTTGAAAATAAACTGACGGATTACGAATTACTGGAATTGTTGTTAAGTTTTGTTATACCAAGACGTGATGTACGTCCACTGGCGCGTGGTCTTATTGCAAAATTTGGCAGTGTTTATCAGGTATTAACTGCACCATTAGAATCGTTAACAGCATATAAAGGTATCGGTAAAAATACAGCGATATTTATAAAGGCCATTCATCAGATAATGATAAGTGGTTATAAAACATGTTTAGATTCTGCGCCTATTTTCAGAAATGAAAAGGTCTTAGCAAATTATTGTACGCTTTTGTTGGGTGGCAAGACGGTGGAAGAATTCCATATTTTATATTTAGGTTCTGATATGCGTTTATTAAAAGACGATTTGCATAGCACCGGAACGATAGATTGGGCGGCAGTATATCCACGCGAAATAGTAAAGCAGGCCTTGGACTTAAGTGCAAGATATGTTGTTTTATTACATAATCATCCGACACCGAATACATCTTTTTCAAGTGATGATATAGAGATGACTACCAATATAAAAGAAATGTTGAAGGTGTTAGATATAGAACTATATGACCATTACGTTGTTTCTGGTGGAATAATTTATTCTGCACGTAATTTGTTTTTATTAAAATAGTTCAGAAACATCACAAACAGATTTTGTTTCAGTTTTGCTTATTTCTTTTAAATTTCCATCAGAAAACGCATAAACTGTTTTTGTGGCAACAGTTGGGTTTTCCCAAGTTTCTTCCCAATTTCTGGATATTTTTATTACTCTAAATTCTGGGTTGAAAATAAACTGTAATTTTTGTAAAGCGCATTCAACACCTTCGGTGGTTCTAAAACCGTTTGGGGTAATATCAACAAAAGTTCCTTTGTTATTTAATTCAATTTTGTATTCGTAATAAAAATGAGGGGTTCCATTTTCATTTCTTGTCTTTGTTATTCTATCTTTATATCCATCTCCATTAATATCTATATCGAATATTTCTTTTGAAGCAACGCCTTCGCCAAATTCATTTAATTCATATTTTTCTGAAAAATTAGGGTTACGAAGTCCGTCATTAAAAGTGCTGCTGCGTTGAGGAATGTCAGTATCAAAAGTTTGATTTGGTGAATCAATTGAGATTGCAGGATTGTTCTTTTCTGGTACTTTTCCACCCGCAAGAAGATAGATTAACACACCTATTATTAATAGCATGATTATTAATAATACGGTTAAAGTTGTTGAACCTTTATTTTCATTTACGGATTTTATGTCAAACATAATCAAGCCCTTATTGATTTATTATTTTTCCAGGTTTCCAGCCCTCAATAACTTTTATTGCATTTGCTACTCTGGATAATTCTGCATCACTTAAATCACTCATTCTTTTATTAATAGATAGTCCAGTTAGTTTTTGAATTTGTCTATGGTATGCAGAAGTATTGTTTTCAGAAGGAGGAGCATATCTGCTTATTGCACCTGCGACAGTAAGTTTGTTATAACTTTCACTTCGTAAAAGTTCTCTGATTGCGCGCATTCCAGTTTCTTCATCTGGGAAAACTGCAAATCCACCGGCCTCACCGATTGCGCCCATTCTACGAGAAAATTCAGAATATCGGATATTGCCAGGGTTTGTATTTCTCCATGCGCGGCTGCCACCTGTTTTTGTTTGTTTTGTGCCGTCAGGGTTTGTGTACACGACATCTTTTGAGATTTCTTGTGCGCGATTTGGGCGGCGGGCAGTATTTGAACGTGGTTTTTCGGAAATGGTTGTTTCTGGTTGTATAATCTGTGCGCTTGGACGGATTGTATTTGGGGCTTCGGACACAGAAACTTCAATTTCTTCTGGAACATCTGGTGCGATTAGCGGCGCCTGAGCATAAGGGATTTCGTTAGGCTGTTGATTATTTAGATAAGGTGCACCAGAATCATAAATATTAAATTCTTCATATAAATCGAATTCGTTATGTTCAGAAAGTTTTAAATTCCTTGCGTTTAATATTTCGTTTACTTCTGCGACAGGGACTTTTATTGTTCTGCAACCACGTGCAAAAAGGTCGTCGCCCCATATAGCATTTACAATAGGGATAACCGCTGCCAAAGTACCAAATATAAGCATTAAATTGCGTAAATTTGTAAATATATCGTTTTTTGCGCCTCGAATCATTGATATTGCCCACCCGAACAACAGCAAACCAGTTATACAGGTAATAGCAATCCATGCGTATTCAATAAAAGTTTCAAAACTGCGCAGAATGCATGACGGGTCTTCTAAATATAAATAAGTCCCATCCGACCCAAGTACATTGAAGCCAGAATTTTTCAATAGTCTAAGAATTGTATCTATGTTCATCAAGACTCATAATTTGCCTATTTTTTTTGAGCGGCATTTGTAAAAAATCCAGGAATAGAAAATTCTTCGTCATTTGCGGCAATTCCTGCCCAGCCGAACAAGTCGCCCATTAAACCGGGGTCATCTCGTTTTGCTTTTTTAAATGGCAGAATGTTTTTTAATTTTCCAATTTTGCTGTGATTTTCTGTTTTTGTTTCTGTTGGTATTTTGTCTTCATTTTCTGCAAATTCTGCGGCTAACTGTTCTAATGTTGCATCTGGTGCATCTGCTGAAAAATCTTCGACTGTTTCTTCAAGGTCTATTACTTCTTTCGCAGGAGAATTATGAGAATGCTCTTCAACAGCGTCTTCGCGTAAAGGTGTCATACTTTCTAATAGTTGTTCCAGTGTTTTTTCAATAGGTTCACTGGGTGCGTCTTCTGTTATCATGTCTTCAATGGTGACGCGTTGTGCAGGGATTTCGCTTTCATCTTCTGCGGTTGCAGGTACATCAAGTTCTACATTTAAATCAATATCCGCGGTTATCGATTCTGGTTGTTTTTCTTCTTGTTCTGTTATTTCTGGTTCTTTAACATCTGAAACTTTGGAATCGATTGTTTCATAAGAAGAAATTGAATTCTGTTCAGGTTCATCCTTTTTTGCTGCTAATATCGATAAAATAGGTATAATTTTTTCTTCTTCATTTTCCTTTTGGGGTTCTTCCGCAGGAATATTGGAGGTTTCTTCTATTATTTGTTCTTCTTCGGCATTTGCTTCGATAGTGGGTTCTATTACAGATTTAGTGGCAGAACGACCACGAGTTTTTTTAGTTGTGCTTTTTTTTGTTTTTTCTTCGCTAATTTCCGTTATTTCAGGTTCAATAATATTTTCTTGTGGTAATTCGACTGCATCGTTTGTCAAGATTTCTTGGGTAGAAAATTGTTCAATGTGTTCATTTACTGATTTTTCTACATTATTTTCTGCGGATAAAGAGTCATCATTATCAACAGGTACGCCGAACAAAACGGTATTTTTATCCAAGCCCAAAGTCGTTCTAACTTCATTAAAAGCCGCGCGAATATCGGTCATATCAAAGATTTCATTGCCAGAAATATATATGATTTTAGTCTTCATAGAAAAACATCCCCCACTAGATGCAATTATTATATCACATTTTGGGGTTGAACGCATATAAAAAATATCTTAAACTAAAAAACATGGGTGACATAAAACAGCAAATATTTCAAGAATTAAGTTCATTAGAAGAGGCGACTGCACGTTTGCGTGCAACGGCTGTAAATGCGGGTAAACAGACCGATTTAGAAGTTGCAATTTTAACCGAGCAGGTAAAAACATTGCGTGAAAAGAACGCAAAAGCGACTGAAATGATAAATCAGTCTATATCAATATTAAAGAAGTTGAAATGAGTGTAGTATCTATACCTATTGTTAACAAGAACTATCCTATGGGGTGCGAGGATGGTCAGGAAGCGCGTTTGATAGAACTGGGTAAGATGGTGGATGCGCGTGCGCGTGAGATTTTGGATAAAATCGGTCCGTTACCAGAAAGTTCTTTGCTTGCGACATTGTGTATTGTTTTGGCTGACGAGATTCATAATAAACCGACTCCTTCCGTCACAGATGCAGATTTAAAAGAGATTTTGGCAAGGATCAAGGAAATAAAGAACAAGATAAATTAAAAAACGCGCATAAAGCGCGTTTTTTACAAGGTATTTTGGCGTCTTTGTTTTTGCATAAAGACATACAAATTAGATGTATCTGCCATGGCTTGTTGTCTTTGCAGATTTTCTATATTTGTTTCTTTACCTATGCGCCATCCTTCTATTATGCATATTGCATCTACAACACGATTAATTTGTTCATCGGTCAGATTGCACAATTTCATACTTGTGGACAATCCTGTTAAATTTCTGATACGTGCTTTATAGTTTTGTGTATCGTTTTCGTGTGGTGGTGCGTATTTAAATATTGCCGCAGAGATTGTAAGGTTTTTATATCCCTTTGAGCGTAAAAGTGCTGCCAAAGCATTTTTTCCTGTTTTTTGGTCTGGAAAAACAGCGAAACCGCCTGCTTTACCAATTGCTCCTTGTTCTATAGCAAAACTAGAATATCTTATGCACCCAGGGTTGTTGTTACGCCATGCGCGTGTTCCGCCACTGCGTTTTAATTTGTCACCGTCAGAAAATGTATATACAACATCATAATTTTGTGCGATGGCATCCACAGCGATTTTTGGGGTACTTGAATTAAGCGCCAGCAACTCATAGTTTGCAGAATCGTTTTTTTCAGATTTTGATTGAATATTGATGCTCTTTTCCGTTGTTTTTGGTTCGTTTTGTGTTTCAGAATTTTCTTGTGCACCTAAACTATAACCAAAATGGAACATCATTGCCGCACTTGTTAAAAAATATGGTATTGTGCGTTTAAAAACCATGTTTTACCTCCTTTGCAATCAAACAGACACCCCGGGGTTAACCGGTGAGCCTAATATTTTGTTAATGTTTTTTTTGATTGGTTCGTCGCAATAGAGCAATTTGCAACGTACATTCAGACCTTGTGTAAAACAAAGCCCCGACTTACCACTTTTTTGGCAGCCCGCCCTTAATCAGGGAACCAAAGTTTGTATATACAGATATAATCTTAAAAAATAAAATTTCAAGTAAAAAATGAAAAAAACAAAAAAAATTAAAAACGGTTAGTTTTTTGCTGATGAATGGCATTTTTTCTGTTGTTATTTTTTCTGAAATGTTCTAAATTTTTGCTTGTCATGAGTAAAGAAATTATCGAAAGAATAGATTCACAGCAGTTGTCAGACGCATTGTCTGAACGTTATTTGTCATATGCGGTTAGTACGATTGTATCCCGCGCACTTCCTGATGTCCGCGATGGTTTAAAGCCTGTACATCGCAGAATTCTGTATTCTATGCTGCGTCAGAAATTGTCGCCTTCGGCGGCTTTTCGTAAGTGTGCGACAGTTGTTGGGGATGTGTTGGGGCATTATCATCCACATGGTGACTCGTCTGTATATGATGCAATGGTGCGTCTGGCACAGGACTTTTCTGTTCGCTATCCATTGATTGATGGTCAGGGGAACTTTGGTAATATAGACGGCGACCCACAAGCGGCATATCGTTATACGGAATCTAAGATGACCGACGCTGCGATGCTGATTATGGAAGGCATTGATGAAGACAGTGTTGATATGATGCCTAATTTTGATGGGACTACTGTTGAACCTACTGTTATGCCTGGGGCTTTCCCTAATTTATTAGCGAATGGTGGTATGGGTATTGCTGTTGGTATGGCAACGAACATCCCGACGCATAACGTGGCAGAAGTTTGTGATGCTTTGGCATTGGTTGTGGATAATCCAGAAGCGACCACTACACAGATTATGAAAAAACTGGTTGGACCAGATTTTCCAACCGGCGGTGTTTTGATAGATTCTTTTGATACAATTGTAAAGAATTATGATACCGGGCGTGGTGCTTTCAGAATCCGTGCAAAATGGGAAGTTGAAAAACTTGACCGCGGTGCAGAGCAGGTAGTTATAACAGAAATCCCATATGGAATTATAAAATCTAAGTTAGTAGAACAAATCGCTAATTTAATTGACGCGAAGAAATTGCCGCTGGTTGATGATATTTCGGATGAATCAACAACAGATGTAAGAATTGTAATAACGCCGAAAAGCCGAAATGTTCCTGCGGATAAGATGATGGCGCATTTATTTGCGATGACGGACTTGGAATATAAGTTCAATATGAACTTTAATGTAATTGATTCCAAGGGGGCACCACGCGTAATGGGAATAGGTGACGTCCTGCGTGAATTTATTGCACATCAAAAGAAAGTTTTAATACGCAGAACAAATTGGCGTTTAGGTAATATTGCCCGCAGGTTGGAAATATTGGGCGGGTTATTAATTGTTTACTTAAATTTGGATAGGGTAATAGAGATAATCCGTAACGAGGATGACCCCAAAGCCGTTTTAATTGCAGAGTTTAATTTAACAGAAGTTCAGGTAGAGGCAATTTTAAATACTCGTTTGCGTTCTTTGCGTAAATTGGAAGAAATGGAAATTCGCCGCGAGGATGCTGCTTTATTAGCAGAACAGAAACAACTGCAAGAATTGCTAGCAAGCGAGGATATGCAGAACGAGCAGTTAAAGGCGTGGTTTGCAGATATTAAAAAGCGCTATGATAAAAAAACTGCATTGGGACGTCGTCGTACTCAGTGGGTACCACAGACCGAAGAAATAGTTGTGAATGCCGAAGAATTTATAGAGAAAGAACCTTTGACGGTAATATTGTCTACTATGGGTTGGATTCGTGCGGCCAAAGGGCATCTTGATTTGAATAATCTAGATTTGAAATTCAAAGAAGGTGATGAATTGCAGTTTGCGTTCCATACTATGTCTACGGATAAGGTGAACTTATTTGCTAGTGGTGGCAAGATGTTTACTATTTCTGCAAATGATTTGCCGTCTGCGCGCGGTTTTGGTGAATCTGTCAGAATGATGGTAGATATTGGCGCGGATGAAAATATTGTTAGTGCTTTTGTTTTAGATACATCGGCTAAATATTTATTAGTGGGGCGTCACGGAACAGGATTCATTGTAAGTGGTGAAAATTGTTTGGCGCAAACTCGTACAGGTAAGCAGGTAATGAATACAGATGCAAAGAATCCTGCGATAATGTGTGTGCCTGTAACTGGTGACAGTGTTGCGTTATCTGGTTCTAATGACAAGTTGTTAATTTTCTCAACCTCGGAAATACCAGAGATGACACGTGGCAAAGGCGTAATATTACAGAAATATAACGCTGAAAGAACTTATGTGCTGGATGTTATGTTCTTTAATGCGGCGGATGGTTTTGGTTGGACAACTGGAAGGGGAACTACAAAATTGGACGATTGGCAACCGTGGGTTGGTAAACGTGCATCACAAGGAAGAACAATACCTGTTGGTTTCCCGCGCAGTGGTAAATTCAATAAATAAAGAATCCCCGTAATTTGGGGATTTTTATTATTATTTTGTTGTGATAAAAAGCGCACTAATTTTAGTGCGCTTTTTATAAACTGATATGCCCGCAAAATATTAGTGAGGCATTTTTGCTTCTGTCATGACCACATGTTTACGCAATTTTGGGTCATATTTGCGGAATTTCATTTTGCCAGCAGTATTTTCTGACTTTGTATTTTTTGTAGTTGTGTAGAAATAGCCAGTTTCTTTGTTTTCTAGCTTTACAACTTCTTTGCTGCCTTTTTTAGATGCCATTTTTTCTACCTTTTATTATTCTGTTGGGGATTTTAGGTTAATTTTTACTGGAAATCAAGTAAATTTTATAATAATATACAAAAACACGTTCGGTTAATGTACATAATGCGGGTATGGCGACTACGAAGCGAAGCGTAGTGCCGCCGTGCTTAAAAGTTCGTGCTTGTACATAATGCGGGTATGGCGACTACGAAGCGAAGCGTAGTGCCGCCGTGCTTAAAAGTTCGTGCTTGTACATAATGCGGGTATGGCGAAATTGGTAGACGCGCTGGATTTAGGTTCCAGTGGGGCAACCCATCAGAGTTCGAGTCTCTGTACCCGCACCAAAAATTCTTCCAAAATTTTTAATATACTGGGTAATTTCTTGGGAAAGACTGGTCTGGTTTTGCCAGGTCTGATTTTACACCGCATGCAGAAACAGCAAGGGTTGCGATTAGTAAAAATCCCATAAATAATTTTTTCATGTATTTAATTATAACTATTAGTTTATGTGTGTCAATTTTTTGATGCTAAATCGGATTTCTATCCTGTGTTATATATTCTGATTATGGTCTATTCTTCTTTTGTACATAACAAAAGGAGAGATGTCATGTATCACAGTAATGGAAATTACGAGGCTTTTGCCAATCCTCGCAAACCAGAGGGTGTAGATAAAAAGTCTGCTTATATTATAGGTGGTGGCTTAGCAGGTCTTGCGGCCGCGGTATTTTTAATTCGTGACGGAAAAATGAAAGGAAACAAGATTCATATTTTTGAAGAACTTCCTTTAGCAGGTGGTAGTATGGACGGAATATTAAATCCGCAGCGCGGTTATATAATTCGTGGCGGTCGTGAAATGGAGGCTCATTTTGAGACTTTGTGGGACTTGTTTAGGTCGATACCATCATTAGAAGATGAAAAAGTATCTGTGTTAGATGAATTTTATTGGTTAAACAAAGACGACCCAAGTTTTTCACATTGTCGCGCAATAGAAAAGCGAGGCAAGAGGATGAAAGACGACGGTAAATTGACTTTAACACCGACCGCAATTCGTGAATTAATAGATTTGGCACTAACACCAGAAGAAAAATTGCAAGATGTACAAATTGACCAGGTTTTTACAGAAGAATTTTTTGAATCTAATTTCTGGTTATATTGGGCAACAATGTTCGCATTTGAAAAATGGTCCAGTGCAATGGAAATGCGTCGTTATATCTTGCGCTTTATACATCATGTTGGGAAACTTGCCGATATGTCTGCATTGAAGTTTACAAGATATAATCAATATGAATCTTTAATTACACCGCTTGTTCGTTGGTTAGAAAATAATGGTGTAAAATTTCACTATGACACGCGTATAACGAATGTCGTTATTGATTGTAAGTCTAATAAAAAAGTTGCAAAGAAAATAGAAATGATAAAGTCTGGTAAAGAAAAAGAAATGTCTATCACGCCAGATGATTTAGTCTTTGTCACGAATGGTTCTATTACAGAAAGTACGACATACGGTGATAATGATACTCCAGCGGATGCGCATCATGAACTAGGTGGCAGTTGGGAATTGTGGAAAAATATCGCCAAGCAGAACAAAGAGTTTGGTCGCCCAGAAAAGTTCTGTGAAAACATACCTGCTGCGAACTGGGTTATGTCTGCAACCATTACGCTTACAGATGACAGGGTTGTACCTTATATAGAAAAAATCTGTAAGAAAAATCCGCACAGCGGTTCTATTGTAAGTAGTGGACCTGTGACAATAAAAGATTCTAATTGGTTGTATGGGTTCAGTATTTCACGTCAGCCGCATTTCCGCAGTCAGAAACCTAATGAAATAATAGTTTGGACTTATGGTTTGTTATCAGATACCGAAGGTAATTATGTAAAGAAAAAGATAGCAGATTGTACAGGTGCGGAATTATGTGCTGAATGGTTGTATCATATCGGTGTTCCAGAAAAAGAGATAGAAGATATCGCACATAATAGTGCGAATACTGTACCAAGCCACATGCCGTATATAACGACATACTTTATGCCGCGTGCGCTGGGTGACAGGCCGTTAGTTGTACCAAACGGTTCTGTAAATCTTGCGTTTATAGGTAATTACGCAGAAACAGAAAGAGATACTGTGTTTACTACAGAGTATTCTGTCAGAACGGCGATGGAGGCGGTTTATACTTTATTGGGTATAGAACGCGGTGTACCAGAAGTGTTTGACTCATGCTTTGATGTTCGTATGTTGTTGCAAAGTATATATTACTTGAACGACAGAAAAAAACTTCATGAGATAGATGTTCCATGGGTTTTAAAATTACTGGAAAAACAAGGAATGAAAAAGGTAAGGGGAACATATTTAGAAGAGTTGCTAAAAGAAGCAAAGTTAATATAAAAAACCGCCCATCTGGGCGGTTTTATTTTGGCAGCCCCAACCAGATTCGAACTGGTGTTCTCGCCTTGAAAGGGCGGTGTCCTAGGCCTCTAGACGATGGGGCCGAAACTGCCGCGTTTCTTTATCAAAACGCCGCCAAATTATAACTGGCATTTTTACCTTTGTCAAGGTATTTTAATGCCAGTTATTTTTTATTTATTCATTTAGTTTTGTGCAGCAACTGGTGCATTCATGTCAACTTCTTCAACAGTCTCTGTTTCTTCAACAACTTCTGTCGGTTCGTCTTCAACCTGCTGAAATACGATTTCTTTGCCTTCTGCATTCTTTAAGGTCAAGCGACCGTCTTCCAAACTATATGATTCGACTGTTGTTAAGAACTGAAAGTAGTCTTGTTCTGTCTGCATAGCATTCATTGGACCCATCATCATTGTTGATGCCATCGGACCAAATTTAATTTTATCGCCTTCTGCTTCGTATGTGCCGTTGTACAAGTTCACAACCTGACCATTTACACGCATTTCTGTCGCGTCAAAAGTCAAAGTGATATCTGTACCTTCTGCCGCAGATATGAAACTTTCACCCTTTAACATTTCTGGGTTTGGTGTGTTATCACCACATGCAGCCAAGGCCAATACACCAGCTGCTAAGATATATGGTTTTAAGTTCATGTTTTTCCCCTTTTTTGACTTGTTTATAAGTATACCAACAAGATGAATTATATCAACAATTATAACAAAAATTTTATGGGAAATATTCTTAAACAAAAAACACTGTTCAAAGAACAGTGTTTGAATAACTGGCGGGATTGACGGGGCTCGAACCCGCGACCTTCTGCGTGACAGGCAGACGCTCTAAACCAGCTGAGCTACAACCCCTTAAAGCAAGGCTTATAATATACTGTTGTTAACATAAATGCAAGACTTTTTTTCATAAATAAAAAAAAATCCGCCAAAACGGCGGATTTAAAATGATTATTTAATAAGTTTACCCATCGCAACGGCTGTATCGCCCATACGATTTGAGAATCCCCATTCATTGTCATACCATGCTGTCACATGGACTAACTTATCTTCCAATACTTTTGTTTGTGAAGCATCAAAGATAGAACTATGTGCATCACCTGTAAAATCAACAGATACTAATGGTTTGTCGTTGTAACCAAAAGTTTTTGATTCTGCGGCTTTCATGGCTTCGTTTACTGCTTCTACAGTTGCAGATTTTTCTAGGTTAACGACCAATTCTACAACAGAAACATCTGGTGTTGGTACGCGAATTGCCATACCGTCTAATTTGCCTGCTAATTTTGGTAATACTAAGCCAATTGCTTTTGCAGCGCCTGTGCTGGTTGGAATCATTGATAAACCTGCTGCACGTGCACGACGGAAGTCTTTATGGTTTTTATCTAATAATTGCTGGTCGCCTGTATAAGCATGAACTGTTGTCATCCAACCAGAAATGATACCGAAAGTATCATCTAATACTTTTGCAACAGGAGCCAAGCAGTTTGTTGTACAAGACGCATTTGATACGATTAAGTCTTCTGATGTCAATGTATCCTGGTTTACACCGAATACTATGGTCTTGTCTGCGCCTGCAGATGGTGCGGATACTAAAACGCGTTTCGCGCCACATTCCAAGTGAACTCGTGCTTTTTCTGCGGCGGTAAAGATACCTGTGCATTCCATTACTATATCGATATTTAATTCGCCCCAAGGCAATTTAGTTGGGTCTTTTTCTGCAATACATTTAATTTTCTGATTGCCGACCAAAATGTATTCGCCTTCTAGTTTTACATCCATAGGCAACTTACCGTGTACGGAATCATATTGTAATAAATATGCGTTTTGTTCTGCGGGGGCTAAATCATTTACAGCAACAAATTCGATGTCATCGCGACCAGATTCCAGGGCTGCACGTAAAACCAAGCGACCGATGCGCCCGAAACCGTTAATTGCTACTCTTACTTTAGACATATTATTTTCCTTTCGTTTTATCTTTTTATTGGACGGGGTTATTTTAGCACTATGCACAAACAGTGCAATTATTTTTTGTTTGTCGGGTGCTACGCTTGATTTTTTTGCTTTGTATTTTATAATGAGCCTAATGAAAAAATATGATTCTTATATTATTACTGGACCTACTGCATCCGGGAAATCGGACTTTGCGCATAATTTAGCAAAGTTGGTAAATGGTATTATTATAAATTGCGATAGTGTCCAAGTTTATAAAGGAATAGAAAATATTTCTGCAAGCCCTTTTGCAGGTCTTCCGATAACAGATGAAATAGACGGGGTTCCTTATAGATTGTTTTCCATTTTACCGCTAGATAAGCAGATAAGTGTTGTTGATTATCTGCACATGGCAAAAAAAGAATATGACAAAGCCAAGGCAGCGGGTCTTACACCTATATTTGTTGGCGGAACAGGGTATTATATAAATGCGGTTATAAATGGTATATCCCCTATGCCAGAGGTGTCAAAGGAAGCACGAGATAAGGCGCGTGATTTAGTTGCAAAAGACTTAGAGGCGGCTAGAAAATTATTACCGTCAGATTTTAAAGCGACAGATTCACAACGCGTTGCGCGTGCATTAGAAGTCTTTTTTGAAACAGGCAAGCATATAACATATTGGCAGTCTTTGCCGCGTAGTGGGGCGATAGAACCAACGCCGCATAAAATATTAATAAATCCGCCACTAGATATTTTGCATAAACGGATTGCAGCGCGCATACCAAAGATGTTGGATGGCGGCGCGATTGCAGAAGCGCAAGCAGTAATAGATTCTGGTTGTGATGAAAGTCGTGCAATTGGTGCGACGCAATTATGTTCTTTCCTGCGTGGTGAAATAACGCAAGAAGATTGTATAAAAAATTGGATTATAAAAACGAAACAATACGCAAAACGGCAGAGAACATGGTTTAGAACACAGTTCGCTGCCGATGAAGAAATCAACGCTATTACGAAATAGTCAAGATTATTTGTTTTTTATATAAACTAATCCGACAAGTTGCAATTTTAATTGCTTTTTATTATTAAATTCGCGTTGTGCGTTTTTAGTTTTGTTCTGTTTTCTTTTATTTTCGCGCACATATTTTGCTTGTTTATAATCGCGACGCATGCGATTTTCTGCTTGCACGGTCAATAAGTTTTGAATATACGCAGATTGGTTATAAAGTGCGCGATTAAGTTGTT
Source organism: uncultured Pseudomonadota bacterium (assembly GCA_949298405.1). Lineage (GTDB taxonomy): Bacteria > Pseudomonadota > Alphaproteobacteria > Rs-D84 > Rs-D84 > Enterousia. Next base: position 90,469 of record CASFWA010000002.1, on the reverse strand, counting down.
CTTTTGCTTTTTTACGGTTAGTAATTTCTGGATTATTTTGCGTATAAGCGGATAAATAATCTGCAATTAAAGTTATTAATGCCTTTAAAAATTCTGGATTTGTAGAATTTGAATCGCGTGAATCAAGTAATCGTATAAACATTTTTGATTTAAAGATTAAAAAATCTTCAATTTCTTTACTGTATGGGGTTTTGTATCGCCAAGAATTTTTTACGCTTTCTGATGTTGTATAAGAAGCACCGTATTTTTCTAAGAATTCTTCGGTTATATATTTTGCATAAGCAGAAAATGTTTTCTGGGAAGCGGATATTCTGTTCGGATTGTTTTTATTCATACTTGATACCTTTGGATTATTGTTTGCATAATAATATATTATACAAAAAATATTGTTTTGTCAATTTTAAATATGAATAAAATCAATATTATTTTGATTTAGTGTCTTTTAATTTTTTATACTCGCTTTTAATATTTGTTAGAATACCAGAGCCCTGCATTTTTTTAGAAAAAGCGACACAGTTCCTGAATTCGTTTTCAAGTGTATTCCAACCAGAATATTCCCAGTCTATAAGTCCGACAATTTTCATTGTTTTTTTATCTACAATTATATTGTTGCATATATCATTATGGTTCCACCCATCACCGACCGCATCGCCGCGTAAATCGTCTATTTCTTTTGGTATATAATTATGCATAGCAAATATAAATTCTGCTAATTGTTTTGCCCATTCTTTTTTATGTTTATTAATAGTTTTTAATGAAAATGTGTTTAAATTTTTTCCTGGGATAAAGTCATACTTAAAGAAGGTGTATTGTCCTGCTTTTACTATTTCTATTTTAGGTATGCGCAATGGCACCACTTTTGCAAAAGCGTCTGTAATACGTTTTTCACGCATGATTTTTTCTGTTTTAGCCGATTGGTCAAAAGCCTTTCTTATTTTAAAGACATATTTTTTATCTACGATAAAACCTATATTCCAGCCACCTTTTATCATTTTAGTACCGCGGAAATTAAGTTCTGGGTAATGCTTTTTTAGTGTTTGATACTTTTTCTTCCAATCATATAAATTTTCTTTACGGATACGTTCTTGGGTCTTGCGGTTTGGAATAAAGTTGCAAAGAAAATCACAGATTTCAAAAAAGAATTTCCACATAAAATGAGCCTTTTAAATTATATTATAAATGGTATTGAAAAAAACGAAAAAAACAAGTACTTTGTGGGTATGTTCAAAGCGGGTGATATAGTAAAAATCTTAATACCTAATGTTGTAAATGCTGGTTATGATTACCGGCTAAATGCTGATGCGGAACTGGGTAATTTTGTTCGGGTTAGTGTTATGAACAGACCTTATATTGGTGTTGTATATGGTATTGGGGATAGTGGACTGCCTGAATCAAAAATAAAAAGTGTTTCAGAGGTTTTTGATTTTGGTCTGTCTGTCGAAGATTTACAGTGGATACAGAAAATGTCTGAATGGACATTGATGGCCCCGGGCGCAGTTCTAAGACTGATAATAAATGTTCCTGACGCATTTTTGCCGCCGCGTATAGAACCTTTGTATACATTTAAACATGACGACAAAATACGTATGACAGAAGCAAGGCAATCAGTAGCAGATGCTTTTGCTTCTAATGATAATGAAGCCATGTCTGTATCAGATATTCAAAATATATCACATGTTAGTTCTTCGGTTGTTCGTACTATGATAAAGAACGGTACATTGGTTTTAAGTGACAGTCGTGCAAAAGAGCAAAAATCATTTATTTATCAGTACAAAGACATGGGAACTGTTAAATTAAACGAAGAACAAAGTAAAGCGGCTGATGTAATAGGCAATGCAATTGAAGAAGGCGGTTTTGCTGTATATTTATTAGACGGTATTACTGGCAGCGGTAAAACACAGGTTTATTTTGATTCTGTATGGCGTGCTTATCAAAAGGGTAAATCTGTTTTGCTAATGATGCCAGAAATTGCATTAACGGCGCAATTTATGTCCAGGTACGAACATAGATTTGGTGCACCACCGGTTGTATGGCACAGTAATTTAACTGCTGCGCGCAGGCGTGAGATATGGCGTGGGGTATCGCGCGGTGAAATCAAAATGGTTGTCGGTACGCGCAGTGCTTTATTTTTACCATGGCAGAATTTAGGTTTGATAGTAATAGACGAAGAACATGACGGTTCTTATAAACAAGAAGATATGGGAAATTATCATGCGCGTGATATGGCGGTTTTGCGCGCAAAAATTGCGGGGTTCCCAGTAGTATTAGCCAGTGCAACCCCATCTGCTGAAACATTAGAAAATGTCGCAGTTGGAAAATACAGCAGATTAAAGTTAACTTCTCGGTTTGGTGGGGCAACTTTACCAACAATAGAAACTATTGATATAAGACAAAATAGGCCTGTTGGGTATAATCTGCCGGACGAAGAAGGGGATGCTCCTGTAAGAACAGGGTATTTATCGCCAGATTTATGTAGTGCTATGCAAGATACATTGAATGCGGGACAACAGGTTATGCTGTTTATAAATCGACGTGGGTTTGCGCCTATTGTTCAGTGCAAGAAATGTGGTTGGGTTTCGACATGCCCAGATTGCAGTGTTGGTATGACTTATCATAAACAGTTGAATAAATTGTTATGTCATATGTGCGGGCGTATGTCTGCTTTGTCTGAAAAATGTCCGAATTGTGGTGACGCTGTTTCTATGCGGGGTGCTGGGCTAGAAAAAATACAAGAAGAAGTAAATGTAAAATTTCCGAATGCAAAAACTGCGCTGGTGTCTAGTGATACAATGATGTCACGCCAAGCCTTAGAAAGACTTGTTGGTAAAATGGAAAGTGGTGAAATAGATGTAGTTATAGGAACGCAGATTTTGGCAAAAGGACATCATTTCCCTAATTTGACTTTGGTGGGGGTGGTTGATGCAGATATGGGATTATTTGGTACGGATTTTCGTGCGGCAGAACATACTTTTCAGCAACTGTTTCAGGTTGCAGGGCGTGCAGGTCGTGGTGAAATTCCAGGAAAGGTTTTAATGCAGACATATCAGCCGGACCATCCTGTACTACAAGCAATATGTGCAGGTGATCGGGATAATTTTATGGCGTCGGACATGGCGGCGCGTCGCACAGCGAAGATGCCACCGTACGGGCAACTAATTGCAATAATTATAGAGGCAGAAAAAGAATCTGTTTTAAAAAAGTTTTGTTCTGTTTTATCTGATGCAGCACCTTCTGCAAACGGGGTAAAGATAATGGGACCTATTGCTGCGCAAGTTTATCAGATAAGAAATTGGTATAGAATGCGTTTTCTTGTTGCGGGTGATGTGCGTTCTAATTTGCAGGCGGTTGTAAAGCATTGGATGGGGAAAGTAAAAGTTCCTGCGAATGTCAGGGTAAAGATAGATGTAAGCCCACAGAATTTTATGTAGTATTCCTATTGAAATAACGGTGCTGGGTACATATAATATATTTATACAAGGAGCAAAAAAATGGGGGAAGTATTCATGGCTTTTATAGTAATGTTTTTCTTAGTAGTTGTATGTTTGGCAATATTGTGCATACCAATTATGATTGCAAACGCGCGTGGCATTTGTGGCAGTGAAAAAACCGCAATTATCGTTTTGTCGTGGCTTGGCATATTCTTTGGTATTACATGGTTTGTCGCATTGATTCTATCTTTGGTTTGGCATGGTGATTGTGTAGAAGGTAAAGATAATCTGGATAGATTAGAAAAATTATCAAAATTGTATAAAGATAAAGCAATCACAAAAGAAGAATATGAAAGAATGAAGTCTAAGTTGCTGAATTAAAAAAAGGCCCCATTTTGGGGCTTTTAAATTTTTTTATTTTGTTCTTTGTCTGAAAGAAGATAAATGAACGTTATTTAAAAAGCGTTTTGTTTTTAATATACAATTTATAATATGGTCAATTGTATTTGGTGTGGCACATCTTTCTTCTTCGCGGCGTAAAGAGTGACGGACTTTTGCTGCTTCATTTTCTGCCAACTGTTTTTGTATTTCTTCTTCAGATTTTGACATATCTGGGTATACAACAATTTCATCATCATATATCATTTTTTTACCTCTTTTAAACAACTTCGGTTACTGCGCGCAGGCTGCCATCACGAGACAATTGCACAACGCGGATTTTCTTTTTCATTTCCGCAATCAAGTCGCTTCTGTCGTATGCAGGTTGAGTATGCAAAATTCGGTCGGCGAATGCGGTATATGCGGCTTCTGCGCTTTCTGCGTGAATCGTTGTGTAAAAGTGGTCATGACCTGTCCCCAACATTTCCCATAATACAGCGGCATTATCGGTTGATATTTCACCGCCGATTATTACATCAGGGGTCATACGAACAACTAAATCCAAAAGGCGTGCGTAATTAAAATCATTTGTTTGTTCTGTTCTGGACAAAACAAAATGTACTCTATTTTTTTGCGGTACTCTGATTTCGCGAGCGTCTTCCACTGTTATAACACGACTATTTTGGTCAATTAATGTCAGCATATGGTTTAAGAATGTTGTTTTCCCAGTTGCTGTGGCACCACTGATTAAAATAGGGCTGCCATCATTAATGGCGTGCATAAGTCTGTCGTACGGGTCGTCTGGCCTTACAGATTCACGTGGTTTTACTTTTAGCAGTTTTTCGCCGCGACGCAAGTGATAATTTTCAAAACTTGTTTCTGGTGCGCTTGTCCCACGTATATTTAGGGCCACGCCCCCAGTCACATCCTGCTCGTCATATTGGACATTTGGACCAGCAATTGCAGTAAATCTGTGGTTCCCAGGAAGTGTTGCATAAACTACAGGCATACCGTGCACTGGGTCAAAAGGTCTTTCGTATATATTTGCAACAGTATGAATCAAGTCAATAAGATACTGTTTGGTTAAGGTTTCTGCATTATAAGAAACCCAAGGTACGCGTGCGCCATGAAGTCGCATCCATACTTCGCCTGCGTGGTTTATGGCAATTTCTTCTACAAAAGAAGGTTTGTAGAATTCTTCCAATGGTTTTAATAAAGAATCAAGAACTACATTAGACATATATATAATTTTATCACAAATCGTGACTTGAATCAAAAAGGTTTATTTGATAAAATTAAAAAAAAGAGAGATTGATATGAAGAAAACCTTGCTTTTTATGATTGGTGCTACGTTTTTATTAGGTGCATGTGCAAGTGATAAGGATGCGCCTTATAATGAAACTGATTTTGCGCAGGGTGGTGCAGATGCGCCGCTTTATAACGAACGTACCAGTGGTTTTATGCAACCTGAAAATCAGTATTCTAATATTGATTCTTATAAACCTAAAACAGCAGAAGAAAAAGAGCAGATCGATAATAGATGGGCGACTTCACGAAAAGAAACGCGTTGGCAGGAATATCGTGGTACCATGGTTCGTGTAGAAATTCTATTAGGTAATACAGATTTACGTGAGATGCGATTAAGAATGATGCAGAATGCAGATGGTATGGATGTTGATGGGGATACCCGTACAATTTTAGCAAAGGTTGCAGATTATGAAATGAAACGTATCTGCGGTCGAAATGCGGATAGTATAGTGATGGTTTATGATAGGCCATCTTTTGATGTGATGCGTCCAACACCTTATTTTGATTATCGTATCGAGGCCGAAGGGTCAACGATGCGAGAATACGGTTTCAGATGTGTTTATGTAAACTAGAAAATAAAACAAAAAGGGAGAAAAAATGAAAAAGTTTATGTCTGCTTTTGCAATTTGTGGTGCTTTGGTGCTAGGTGCTTGCGATAGTAACGCTGGTGCCCAAGAAGGTGATACAGTTGTTATTGATTTTGCTGGGTACTTAGATGGTAATCAGTTCGAAGGTGGTACTGCAACGGGTTTTCCACTTAAATTAGGTAGCGGTCAATTTGTCCCTGGTTTCGAAGAACAGTTGATAGGTGTAGAAAAAGGTGAAAGTCGTGATGTTAATATAACATTCCCTGAAAATTATTATCCAGAATTGGCGGGAAAAGAGGTTGTATTTAAAGTAACCGTTCAAGATATTGTAAAAGAATAAAAAACTGGGAAAATCCCAGTTTTTTTATTTTATTCGTCTATTGCGACAATAAAGATTCCAAGTTTATTTGCTTGTTTTATAACCGCTGGCTTATTAACAACAAAGCATGTTTTGGTATTTACAATTATGCCGTGCAAGTTTGCTGCCGCAACAGCGTTTACCGTATCAACGCCGATTGCAGGAATATCTATTCTTAAATCTTGACCAGGTTTGGTCATCTTTGCAAAAACGCCACTATTTTTTTTATTGTTTTTGCGCATTTCTACAACTCGTTCCAGCATTTTTGCAGTGCCTTCTGCGGCTTCGACTGCTATGACCTGTTTGTCTACTACGACAGATGCGCCTATATCTGCTGCGCCGATGGTATGAGACACTTCTATTGCGCGTTCAATATCTTTTTTGTCGCGTGCGGAAGGTTTAACTTTTGTTTGTACGCCTGCTTTTTCAAATGCAAGTTCTGGTGCGATATCTTGTGCGGCGATTATTTCAAATCCGCGCTTTTCAAGTTCTTTATTTAAAGCAACTGCCATAGAGTCATACCCCCGTTGATGTCTAAGAACGTTGATTAATACAAATAGTGACCAAAAATCAGGTCTTATGTCTGATAGGTTAGGGTGACCGATTGCACCGACGAAAGTCAAATTTTTTATGCCGCGTTTTTTGAATTCGCGTATTGCACGTCCACCACCACCAAGTCTTACAACTATATCAGGTTTTAATTTTGGGTCATAAAAATTTTTTAAGCCGACAACATAAACATCCCAGCCATTTTTACACAACGCATCACGCGTATAAAAAGGAAGGTCTAATGCGCCAGCAACTAATGCAATTTTTTTATCTGTATTTTTCTTCATATGTTTAATGGTACGAATAAATCAGGCTGGAATCAAGTTTGTTTTTATGATAAAATTTTATTGATAATAATTATGTGAGTGAGAAAAAATATGAAAAAAATATCGTATTTTGGTGTATTTGCTGCCTTACTGGCTTCGCCGGCTTTTGCGGTGTATGGCGGGGAAGAATTCCAAGCAGAAATATTAGAAGGACTTGATTTGGTTGGTGCTCGTGCTAATGCAGAAGTTGCAGACCCAGCGCCAGGTGAATTGGGGCTGGATGTTTATCAGTCTGCAGATGCAGTACAAAATACAGATATTCAGATGTTTATACCAACTTCTATGTATGTTCGCATGGGTGGTGGTTTTAATCTAGGGTTTGCAACGGATAAGGCAAAAGTTGGAACGAAAGAATACGAGAGTTCCGGCAGTTGGTCGACTCAGGTTGGTTTGGGTTGGAACTTGTCTTCATATGTTCGTACAGAAATAGATTTTCAAGAATCCACATTTAAATTTTCTGATTTAGATGATATTCAGGCTAATTATAGAACTCTTGGTGGAATGCTATATTTTGATTTTGCACGTAGATATGTTCAAACTGGTGACATAACAAGGCGCAGAACTTTTGTGCCGTTTATGGGTTTGGGGGCAGGGTTCGGGCAATATCAATTTGATGGCACAGGTGGTGCGGATGGTTTTGTGATTGCTGCACCACGTGCAACATTAGGTTTTAATGTTATGCTGAATGATTTAATTGGTATTGATATTATGTATCAGTATCAGATGATGATAGGTAACGGTTTCGGTTGGGATGTTCGTGCAGGTGGTGTTGATAATATCAGCAATATTATGGCATCATTCCGTGCAAATTTCTAAAAGGTAAGGGTTAAAAAATGAAGAATAAAATATTATTTAGTTTGTTGTGCATATTGCCGATGACAGCGAATGCGGCTATCCCTTATCGTGTGGAACAAATTAATATGCCACCAGAAGAATCGGTGTCTGGATATGATGCAGAGGCTTTTGCACGTGATTATCGTTTTTATGTGGGTGGAATGTATACTTTTTCTATGTGGGATAATGGTGCAGATGATGCGGTTAGTATAAGCGGTAAAAACACATCTTCTTTTGATGTGGTTGCGGGTATTAGGTTATTCGATATTTTTAGATTAGAAGCAAATTATGCACATACAGCCGCAAAATGGAATGCTTTTGAAATGACCGGTGAAACCGCGATGATAAACGCACTGTTTGACGCAAGAATAGATAATATGTATCGTTTGTTTTATAGACAACGTTTAGTACCTTATGTTGGTGTCGGTGCTGGTATTTCTTGGAATTCAGTAGAAGATGTGACAATAGAAAATAAAATATCACCAGTTGCGTCTGTTTTGGCGGGTATTGGCGTTGAAATGGGAAATCATTTTGCATTAGATTTTGGGTATAGATATTTGTATATGTTTTCCCCAAAGTTTAATGTGATATCAGATTTTGCGCCTGCTGCGCATCAGTTTCGTGTGGGTGCACGTGTAAACTTTTAAGGTAATATGAAACAGTGTCCTTTTTTTGGTATTTGTGGTGGTTGTAAGTACGATTTTTCGGCATCTGATTATCACGAAAAAAAATTATCTTTATTAAAAGGCTTCCCTATAACCAAAGAACCTTTTTGGACCGAACCTAATACAAGGCGTAGGGCAGATTTTGCGTTTGCAGATGGTAAATTCGGTTTTTATCAGTTTCGTTCTAAAACGATAGTTCCAGTAAGAGATTGTCCTTTATTATTACCTGCAATAAATAATATCTTGCCGAAAGTTGCTGCGTTACCGTGGGGCAGTGCAGGTTCGTGTTTGATAACAGTATGTGAAAACGGGATAGATATAACAATTACATCGCCAACACCTTATTTTTCAACTGAATTCAAGAAAGCCGCGGATTCGCTAGATGCAATAAGAATAACTTGGAACGGCAAGATAATAAAACAAACCGCAATACCAGTTATCGATTTTGCCGGAACAAAAGTAGAATATCCAATAGGCGCATTTTTGCAACCGACAGTAGAAAGTGAAAGTTTTTTAAGGAATATGGTAGTCGAAGCCGCAAAAAGTGCAAAAAAAGTAGCGGATTTATTTTGTGGACTTGGTAATTTTACTTTTGCGCTGAATGCGGACGGGTTTGATATAGTTGGTACTGGTATAAAACGGGATTTATTTAAAAATCCGCTGACCGTTGGCATGTTAAAGCAATATGATTGTGTGGTTATGGATCCGCCGCGTGCGGGTGCACTTGCGCAGTGTAAAGAACTGGTAAAGAGTGCTGTTCCGCGCGTTATCTATGTTTCGTGTAATCCAGAGACGTTTAAAAGGGATTTTGACGTTTTAACAAAAGGTGGGTATAAATTAAAAGAATTATGTCCCGTAGACCAGTTTGTTGGCAGTAGTCACTGGGAATTATTTGCAGTTTTTCAGAAATAAAAAGAAATAGATAAAAAAACGCCGCCGTTTCCGGCGGTGTTTCCGAATGCCCCGAAAGGAAGGAAAGGAGAAAAAGAAATTGGGCATTCTAAACTAAACTTTTGGGGCCCAGAGTCCAGAGGAGAGAGAATGTAGGAGGGAGTCTGAATCCCCGAACCCCATGGTGCTTTCACACCCGTCATCAGGTTTCCCCTTTGACGAATCGAAATGTAATACATAAAATCATATTTGTCAAGTATTTTTGTCAAAAAAATTTTTATATATGTATTTTTGTAAATTTTTGGCGGAATTGTTAGGAAATGGTCCTTATTGATAAGAATACGCCCCTTGAATAAAATCAGTAATAGGTAAAAAGATCCAAAGACTGGATATTATTTTTAACCAGAGGAGAGAAAAAATGACCCATGAAGATGTATGGCGGGCAATAGAACGCTTTGCGACAGAACACGGAATGTCTTGTTCCGGTTTGGCAAAATGTAGTGGTTTAGACCCTACTACGTTTAATAAAAGTAAACGTTGGTCTAAAGAAGGACAGCCCAGATGGCCTTCAACAAATAGTATTTCTAAAATATTGGCTTCTACGGGTTCAAGTATACAGGATTTTACTAAGTTTATTGAGCCGCAGAATCAAGGTCGTGAATAAATAAAAGACTGTTTTGGATACATTTGCCACGATAGGAATATCGTGGCTTTTTTATTGGACAAGTAAAAAACCATCGATTATTCTTTAAGTATGTTAAAAGACATTCGTATTTTTTCTGCGGACCCAGTTTGGCGAAAAATATTAACTGATTTAGACGCGGTGGTTTTAGATTCACCAGATGTTGCCGATGTCAATTTAGATGATTTGAATTTGGCTTTTCCTATTACGACACTGGAATTAAAGGCGGCTATTTTAAAGGCAATAGATAATACGAACATATTAAAGCATGTTTTTGGTGAACAAGTAAACTTATCTCAATTACAAACGCAGATAGTGGTTTGGTTATATAGGACTGGTGGAATGTCGGTTGCAGAACTGAAAAATGTGTCTGGTTTTGCTCCTAATATGACAACACATGCAGTGGATACCGCTATATATCAGTTAAGAAAGTTATATGGTCATGATTTTATTTTAAACAAAGACGGGAAATATTACCTTGGCAAATTATAAGTTGGTTTCTTTTGATAAAATACCCAGTACGCAAACATATGCATTAAACCTTATTGCAGAAGGACATGCACAAGACCATCTTGTCATAATGGCGGAGGCTCAAAGTTCAGGGCGGGGCAGGTATAAACGCCCATGGGTATCTCATCATGGTAATTTATATGTTAGTTTTATATATGAAATCGAAGATAGGGATATAACTTTATCTTACAGAATTGCTGTTGCGATTGCGGAAACATTAATTTCATTTGGGGTAAATCCGATGATAAAATGGCCCAATGATATTTTAATAGACGGTAAAAAAGTTTCTGGGACTTTAACAGAATATTCTGGAAAATTTGTTGTTATAGGAATTGGGATAAATATAAAATCAAATCCAACAGTTGAAAATTATGAAACCACAAAGTTAGAAAATTATGCGGATGTTCCAAAACAAGATTTATTAAAAAGACTTATGAAGAATCTTGACAAGTGGCGTAGGGCAGATTTTGTTGATGTGCGTGCACGTTGGATGGAATTAGCGATTGGATTAAATGGTGTTGTAAAATATCGTGGTGAAAAAGTTGATTTTATCGGAATAAATGAAAATGGTGCGCTGGTTTTACGGCGCGGTTCAGAATATTTCTTGGCATATGGTGATGAAATAGTTATTCAGAAATCGTAATATAAATATTGTAAGGGAAAAAATAATATCTTGACTTTTAATGTATTTTATGGTAATATTCATTTCATAAACAGTAGAGATTGTTTCCGCAACATTGTTGCGGATTTTTTTTGGTCGCGCGTTTTGTGCGGCCTTTTTTTATTTATGAAATAAAGGCGAATCAAATGCACCTAAGATTAATAAAGAATCCAGATGAGTCTAAAAAAATAGTTTATGACATAGCGCGTATTGTTTATGCAGAAACTTATGCCGCATCTTTGCAAGTTGTTGAAGCATTAGTATCAATGATAAAAAATATTTGCACCACATCAGGTCAAGATTTTGCAAGTATTATATCTGATAGTGATATGTTTGAGTCTTTAAAAGAAAATTCTTGTCGTCATAATTTATTAAAAGTAGATGTTCAGAATCGCGGTTTTCAAATGTGTCTGCGTGTTGTGAAAAGAATGTTGAATGATGATTTACCTGATTCTTGTTATGGTGCAACGAAGTTTCATCGTGCGAATGAAATGCCTTCGTGGGCCGTTGCACGCGGTTATATTGCAGATGTAGATGGTTTGTTATTTTACTTATAAGAGTTTTTAGATGAATAAAATTATAAATGGTGGTTTCTTAGCAGGACACAGAACATATATTATTTCTGGTATCGGCATATTATCTGCCATAGGTGCATACATGGTTGGTGACACAGATATATTTACTATGTTGCAAGCAATCTTTACTTTGGGTGGAATTTATTTTCTTCGGAAATCAAGTGAAACAAAAGGAAACAAAAATGGAAAACGTTCCAGAAAAATTTCTAAATGAAGATGGTACATTAAATACAGACGCGTTATTAAAATCGTATTCTGAATTAGAAAAGAAAATAGGAAATATGATATCTGTTCCCGCAGATGATGCGGATGAAAGTGCGCGTATGAAGTTTAATCGTGCAATAGGTGTTCCAGAAAACGCAGATTTATATCCGACAAATCCTTTGTTTGATGATAGTGATTTGCGCACACAATTTTTTGAAATTGGATTAACTTCATCACAAGTTGAAAAAATTTATAAGATAGCAGAAGAATATTTGTCACCAGTTTTATCAGAATTATTTAAAATAAAAAATGAAACAAATGAAATTTCTGAATTAAGAAATTTTTTTGGTGGTGAAGAAAAAATGAAAGAAGCTTTGCATGCAATAAATTCTTTCGGTGAAAAATATTTACCACGTGAAGCGTTTGATGAATTATGCTCTACAGCCCAGGGAATTCAAGGCGTGTATAGAATGATGCAATCAATGGAACCAAGTGTTCAAACTGATGAAAGTTCATCAAAAAAATTAACAGATAGTGATTTAAGAAGAATGATGCGTGACCCAAAATATTGGCGTGAACAAGATCCAGAGTATGTTAGAAAAATAGAAAATGGATTTAAAAAATTATATTCATAAGAAAAAAATGCACTTTCTTCTTTACTATTTTTTTTCTTTCAGATAAAATATAAAGTAAGAACAAAAAAGTTTGTTCTATCCAAAAAATAAAAAGGAGAGAAGAATGGCATTCACATTCTTGAAACCAGCTGCAAAAAAAGTTGCTGCAAAAAAGCCAGCAGCGAAACCGGCTGCAAAGAAACCAGCTGCAAAAAAGCCAGCTGCAAAAAAGCCAGCTGCAAAAAAAGTAGTTGCAAAAAAAGCACCTGCTAAAAAAGTAGCAGTAAAAAAAGTTGCTGCGAAAAAACCAGCAGCGAAACCAGTTGCAAAAAAAGCACCTGCTAAAAAAGTAGCAGTAAAGAAAGTTGCTGCAAAAAAGCCAGCTGCAAAAAAAGTAGTTGCAAAAAAAGCACCTGCTAAAAAAGTAGCAGTAAAAAAAGTTGCTGCAAAAAAGCCAGTTGCTAAAAAAGCATGTGCAAAGAAAAAATAATGAAATCCCCGCTTATGCGGGGTTTCTTTTAAATGTGGTACCGCATCGCACGGTATATTTTTTTGTGAAATTTTTAGTCAGATGAAAATAAGTCCGACTAAAAATTTTTCAAGATAATCCAATTTTTATGGACCTTGATATTATTTTTGTTTTATGGCGCGGAAACGCATAACCAGAAAGCAAAATTTTTGAACAGCGTATTTTTATATACGCTTTTTTATTTATCTAATATAAAGGAAGAAATATGTCTGTTTCAATAGATCAAGTCTTCGTAAAGCAATTCGAAGCAGATGTTCATTTGGCTTATCAGCAAATGGGCACAAAGTTGCGTGCAACAGTGCGCAGTAAATCTGGTGTTGTCGGTGCTTCTACAACATTTCAGAAAGTTGGTCGTGGTACTGCAAGTACTAAATCGCGTCATGGTATTGTACCTGTAATGAACTTGAATCATGAACCTGTTGAATGTTTGTTGCAGGATTATTATGCAGGTGATTGGGTTGATGCATTGGATGAACTGAAAACAAATGTTGATGAACGTCGTGTTGTTGCATCTGCTGGTGCATACGCATTGGGTAGAAAAACAGATGAGTTGATTATTTCTGCGATGGATGAAGCAACCGCAGCAGTTGGTGATTATTCAACTGGGTTAACAAAAGATTTAATTTTATCTGCAGTAGAAGAATTAAATAAAAAAGATGTACCAGATGATGGACGTAGATTTGCTGTTGTTGGTGTACATCAATGGAATGAATTGTTGTCTATGGATGAATTTGTTTCTGCAGATTATATAGGTAATGATTTGCCATTAGTATCTGGTGGGGCATCTAAGAAATGGTTAGGTATTACATGGGTATTACATAACGGGTTGCCTTTATCAAATGAAGATGAACGTGATTGCTTTATTTATCATGCAACAAGTATAGGTCATGCATGCGGTCAGGAAGTAAAGACAGATATTTCATGGCATGGTGAACGTGCTGCGCACTTTATCAGCAATAGCATGTCACAAGGTGCTGTGCTGATTGATAATGATGGTATTGTACGTCTTAAATGTTCAGAAACTGATGCTGCTGCTGCCGCTGCTTAAATTGAATCTTAAATAAAAGGATAATAACTATGGCTTTTCAGAATAAAAATTTATCTGTTATTGCATATGCTAATGGTTTTACTTTGTGGCATTATTCTGCTGCAGAAACATTATCAACTATCACTGCAAGCGGTTATTTTGACAGTGTAAAAACTTTGATGAATACAGGTGATATTATAATTATAAATGGTTCTGATAATACTTCCATAAAGAAGATAGTTGCGTCTACAAGTATAACTGTTGCGGCTTTATCATAAAACGAAACAAGGCGGCATAATAAAAGTGCCGCCTAAAATTTATTAATTAATAAAGGACATAATATGCTGACAAAAATAGATTTATGTTCTATGGCATTGTTAAAGTTAGGTGAAAAATCTATACAATCTTTATTAGATGATACACCTGCTGCGCAATTAAGCCGAACATTATTTGACCCTGTGATAGATGCGCTTTTAGCATCGCACCCATGGCGATTTGCATGTAAAACTTTTGATTTAACAAAGAATGCGGATGGGGATTTTTTAATTCCTGCAGAATGTTTAAGAATATTAAAGTGTAATGGCGAGATAATAGGTAATAAAATAGTCGCCTCTGCAGATAAAATATCTATATTAGCATTAGTACGTGTTCCAGTAGAAAATTTCCCAAGTTATTTTGTATCACTTGCGGCAACTAAGTTAGCAATGGAATTTTGTATACCTTTAATTGGTGAACAGACAGTATTTAGAATGCTTGCCGCGCTTTATGAGACAGAAATGCAGTCTGCAAAATTTATTGATAGCACGACTTCTGTAAATCAAGACATAGAAAACTTTTCATTAATTAACGCACGTTTTTAATCTGGGGGGAATACATGGGTGACTTTATAAAAACACAGAATTCATTTGCAGACGGCGAGGTCGCACCAGAATTTTATGCGCGCGATAATATCAATGGGCTTTCAAAACTAGAAAATATGTATGTTCTTGCCGGTGGGGGTCTTGCCAGACGACCAGGACTAGAAAGCGTGGCAGAATTAGATTCCAATGCCAGGCTAATAGCATTTTCTGTAAGCGAGACAGAAAATTATATATTGGCTTTAACTGATGGGCATATATTAGTTTTTTCTGATGGGCAGTCCATAAAAGATTTAATAGCACCGTGGGAATTTGAAGATTTATCAAAACTACAATATGCACAAAGGTTTGGTACGATAATATTTGTACATCCTGATTATCCGCCTTATGTATTAAAAAAATCTGGCGGTGATTTTGATTTATCTATATTTAAATTTGAGCGTAATGATTCTGATATGACGGTAAATATACCGTTTATGAAATTCGATGATGCAGAAGATATAAAGATTACGGTGACATCTAATTCATCTGGTAGTAATTTTGCTACATTTAAAACAAATAAAGCATATTGGGTACCAGAAGACGAAGAGGGGCGTTTTTTATTGCTTGGTAAACAATGGACAATAGCAGAATATATAAGTTCTACAGAAGTCAAAGCTTATGTAAATGGTACTTATACCGTACCTGATAAACCTGTTTCTGATTGGCGCGAAGCCGCTTTTAGTGAAAGACGAGGTTGGCCATGCAGTATAACGTTTCATCAAGATAGATTAGTGTTTGGTGGTTCTAGGTCATGGCCTAGTGGTGTATGGTTATCCAAAGTAGGCAAGCACAATAATTTTGATGTTGGTACAGGTTTAGATGATGAGGCTATATTTATAACACTGTTATCACAGCAAAGACAGCAAATATGTACAGTTGTAAGCAGTGATAATTTGCAGATATTAACATCTGCTGGTGAATGGGCTATTTCCAGTAAGCCTTTAACGCCATCTGTTGTGGATATAAAACAACATACATCGGTTGGCAGTGTTGCTATGCGATATTTGCCACCTCAGAAGATAGAAGGGGCGACGGTATTTATTTCTGGCAGCAAGAAAGATATTCGTGAATTAAGTCTTGACCAGTTAGGCGAGAATTATAATGCGACAGATTTATGTACTTTGGCAAAGCATTTAATGCAAGAACCAGTTGATTTATCGTATAACGATGAAACGCGACAGTTATTTGTTGTTATGGAAACTGGGAATATGGCTGTTCTGAATCAAAATTCTGTGCTTGGGATTTCAGCATGGGGAACTTATAAGACGCAAGGCGATTTTAAATCAGTTGCAACAGTGCAGGGTGAAACGTTTGTAGTGGTTAAGCGTGGGGAAAATTATTGCCTGGAAAAGTTTTCTGAAAACGCTTTGAAAGATGCGGTGCAGTATGGATTTTCTTTCTGTGCGTCTGCATTACCATTACGCGCATCAGGTCATAATGCAAGTAAAATAAGATTAAGGAAAATAGCGGCGCGTGTTTTGAATACCAAGACATTGTTTATAAATGATGCACGGGCAGATTTACCTAATGAAGTATTTGAGGAAAGTTCGCTTGGGTATAGTGGGGATGTTTCCATTAATTTATTTGGAATCCAACGTAATTGTATGGAAGCGCCATGGACAATTAAAAGCAGCGAGCAATTACCAGCAACAGTATTATCAGTAAGCATGTATGGATATTATCTAGTTTAAAAAACAAGGGAGAAAATCATGGGACAACTTGTATCAGATGTGACAGATATTTTAGATTATAAAAAATCAAAGAAAGAAGCAGAAACAGAACGTCAGAAAGTTCTTGCTGACATGGCGGCCGATGAAAAAGAGAAGACTAATTTAGTAAAGAAAACTTTGGCGACTCAGCGTGCAAAGTATGGTGCATCAGGTATGTCTGGGAAAAGTATGACAGAAGGTGCAGTATTAAAAAGATTGAAACAAGAAACAGAAGAACCCTATGAAACAAAGCGTAAAAACAACGCGGAAAAACTTAACAAGATAAAAGCGTCAAAACCTAATTTATTGAAATCTATATTAGACAGATTTGACGATTTATTGGGGTAAAAAGGGGGCGATTATGTATAAAATATCTTATGTTGGTGACGGCACGACATCTGAGTTTTTATTCGCATTTCCATTTTTTCAAGATGCAGATATAAGGGTTGCCATAGACGAAAAGATTGTATCAGATACTTTATACTCTGTTTATGCCAATGATGATTTTGACGGTGGTACGGTTATTTTTTCTACTGCCCCATCAGAAGGAAGTAAGATAGATATATTTCGTCAGATTTCTTTGTCACGTGTTGTAGATTATCAGCCGACATCGAAGATAGACCCTGAAAGTTTAAATTCAGATTTTAATTTTTTACTAGAAGCATTTAAGGATTTACATTCCATAGATATTAATTTAACTGAATGGGCGAATATACACGATAATGTGATGAACTTTTTAAATTATAACCTTCAGGTTATAGAAGATAAATTATCAGGTGGTAGTGTACTGGGGTTATATAACAATCTGTTATCTGTATTAGATAACGCATTACCTAAGTTAATCAATGATTATGGAAGTATAACAGAGCCTGCGCCAAACGAAACAAAAGATGATTACGGACTTTTATAATTTTTTAGATGAATGGAACGAAGTTCTTGGGTTTACAACACCTTCGCATCATAAAGAAATTATGAAATTTCTGGTTTCCGTTTTAGATGAAGAACCTCATAAAGGTTTGTTAATGGCATTTCGTCATTCTGGAAAATCTACAGTTGTGGGGATTTTTGCAGCATGTGCATTGTATCTTAGACCAGAAACTAGGATTTTAATATTATCTGCAGAAAGTGGTTTATCTTCGCGTATGGTGGCTCATATTCGGCATATACTAGAAAATCATCCGCGTTGTGTGGATTTAGTGCCTAATGTAAAGAAAGAGTGGGCACAGGGCAGAATAACGGTAAACAGACCAATAGGTATTCGTGAGCCTTCTGTAATTTGTCAGGGTGTACATGGAAATATAACTGGTATGCGTGCTGACTTAATAATTTGCGATGATGTAGAGGTGCCAAATACATGTAATACCGCTCAGAAACGGGAAGCGTTAAGAGAACGACTGCGGGAATTGGATTTTATTTTATCTCCGACTGGTTCGATGATATACATTGGCACCCCACATACAATGGACACGATTTATAGAACAAAAGAAGAGTTTTCTTAAATAGACGTTGGCGCATCTGGTGCGTTATCGGTATCAATAGGTTTCATGGTTGTGATGAAGGAACGTAATTTTTCTAATAGTTCTGTGCCTTCATTACCGAACATTGGAAGATATGTTTCATATTCAGGCATATCTGCTTGTAATTGGGCGCGTGCACGTTCGGACAAAGGTTGATTAATCATGTCACTGGCGACTTTCCATAAGTAGTATGCGCGATAAGTTTTTTTGACAACAGACCATTTTTCTAATAATTCTGGTCTAGCAGCCAGAGCCGCTTTAATTGCAACTAACCATTGGTCCCCGAATTTTTTTACAATGTTTAATTGTTGTAAAGTGTTCAATCCCTCTTCCGTAGGAATAAAGTTGTTGATTCCCGTTTCTAATTCTTCCCACTCGCTTGGGGTCAAATAAATGGTTGCGACACTTTCGGTCATCATACCACCATAAGGAAGTAAGTCACGTTCAATAGAATCCATTGGGGTTTTTCCACTGCGTAGATTTTCAATATGCTTTATTAGGTTTTTACCAGTTGGCATATCTCGTAATTCTTTCAGAACTTCGGGGGTTGCTTCTTTTATAAATACAGAATTAACGGCAGCCCAACCACCAAAAATTACGTGTTCTTGGCGATATAAATTTAATAATCTTTGTGCTGTCACACTAATTTTAGTTTTCATTTTGTATCCCCCCTACAGTATAAAGATTATTCCATAACAATCATAACGACTTTATGTAAAGATTTGCCGACAATTTTTTCTTCTGGTGAAGATATTTGTCCGTATATTTTACCTTTTGAATCTTGTTTGACACTAACCACCTGTGCGGTTGCAGTTTCTTCGGCATCAATTGATTCAAAATCTGTATCGATACATATTGCCAAGTCGCCAACTTGTGCAGGTGTTTCGGAATCAACGAAAAGATAAGATTTTTCAGGTATGAAACCACTCAAACGTTTAGAATTAGGAATAACTGCATAAATCCCTTTGCGACCTTCTAACATCATCGGGGCTACAATCATTGTCTTGTCAGATTTTTTGAATGCGATAGCCTTGCCATCAGGTGTGCCGAAAACAGGTACTAACTTTTTACGTGCGCTATCATATAATTTTGCACCGTATAAACTGCTATGCATATCGATACCAGATAAAGGATTCCCTGGGATAAGTACAGATTTTACGCGTTCTTTGACTTTGTTAATTTGTTTATTAAGTTCGCCAGATTTATATAAGTTTGCGATTTTATCGAACAAAGTCTCCGCGGTAAGTTTAAATGAGTTTGCCAAAGGTTCAATTTCATTCTGGTAAATTTCACGTTGTCCGACTTCTATTTTATGGTATACGGACAATGTCATACCTGCATCTTTTGCGGCTTGGGCGATAGTTTTACCAGATTGCTGACGAATTTTACGCAGACCGCTTCCGAATATTTTTAAACCGCTATCTTCATTATCGGTTAGACGGCGTTTAATTTCGTCTTGCCACTGATTAGCAACTTCATCAGATTCCTTGATGAAAATGTCAGATAATTTACAACCAAGAATATTACATATATTTAACAGTTGTTTTTGGTTCAAGCGACGTACGCCTTTTTCAATTTTTGAAACAGCGGACAGGGATAAGTTTGCCTGACGTGCCAACTCGGTCATTTTCATGCCGTTTGCCAGACGAATATTTCTTATATTATTTGGAAAGATGATTTCTTCTTGAGCCATTGTAAAACCCCTTGAATTTCTTGACAAAATATTAGTCAATTTTTAGAGGTTTATCAAGCACAAAATGATTACAGTGGCATATCGTCAGGAATTTCGTTTGTATCGATGGGTTCAGGTTGGAAATCTGAAACATCTGATATTTGTGCGGGTGAAGAAGAGAACTCTTCAACAGGTCTTCCTTCCATCTCGTCGAGGTTGTCGAACAAACTGTAATCTCCGAAGAAAGCAAGACGTACAGTTTCAGGTCTGCCATGACGGTTTTTACCGATTATAACATCTGCCTTACCGCGTGCGCGTTCCAACCGTTTCTGATAACTTTCGATAATTTTTTCGTTTGTATTACCAGAAATTCTTTGTGAAGGGTCACGATTTTCAAGATAGTATTCTTCACGGTAAGTAAACATAACAATATCAGCATCTTGCTCAATGGAACCAGATTCACGCAAGTCTGCCAACTGCGGGCGTTTATCATCACGCGATTCAACACTACGTGATAATTGTGATAGTGCGATGACAGGAACGTCCAGTTCTTTTGCAAGCATTTTAAGACCACGGGTAATTTCTGAAATTTCTTGAACGCGGTTTTCGCTTCGTTTACCACCAGGTGAAGTCATAAGTTGCAAGTAGTCAATAACAATAAGCGCGATACCGCCACATTTTCTTGCAAGCCTTCTTGCACGTGTTCTAATCATAGGTACAGACATACCAGGTGTGTCATCTATAAACAGTGGCACTTTACCGATAGCCGCAGAATACTGGGACATTTTTAAAAAGTCTTCATCAGTCAGATTACCTTCGCGCATAGACGATGCAGGTACTTTTGATTGTGAAGACAGCACACGTGCCGCCAACTGAGACGCAGACATTTCAAGACTAAAGAAAGCAACAGCCCCCTTATATTTTTCGTTCGCGCGCCCGTAAAGAATAGCGTTCGCCGCGTTAAAAGCGATATTCATCGCAAGGGTGGTTTTACCCATCGCGGGACGACCTGCGATTATTATAAGGTCAGAGTGATGCAGACCACTAATAGATTTATCCAATGCAGTTAAACCAGTTGTCAGACCTGATAATTTACCGTCTGCTTTATAGGCGATTTCTGCTTCTAATAAAGCACTTTGCAATGCGGTAGCGATAGAAGATACTTCGCGTTCTGAAACACCAGCAGAAGCCATTTCAAAAAGTTTTTGTTCGGCTGTTTCTATTTGTGCAGAAACAGGGTTGTCCAAGTCTTCGACAAAAGCAGCATCAGTAATAGATTGACCAAGATTTATCAAATCACGACGTAAAGCATTTTCATAAACAATGCGACCATATTGTTCAACATTTACAACAGTTGCACCTGCGCTAGATAGTTGAGTTAAATAATCGATACCACCGACAGATTCCAAAACACCTTGTTGGTCCAGATAGTTTTTTGCGGTGATTATGTCAAAAGGAACCCCAGAAGCGAATTGTCTTTCTGCAAGTTTATAAATTTCTTGGTGTGCAGGATGAGAAAAATGCTCAGGTTTTAGGAATTCAGAAACCTTTTCCAATGCGCGGTTATTCATAAGAACCGCGGCCAGAACAGCCTGTTCTGCTTCTAAATTCGTTGGCAAGGTTTTGGGAGTGAAGTCCATGTCAGATATGTTATATAAAAATTTTGCTTTTTCAACGCCTTTTTTGAACGGTTTTAGGGAATTAAGGATACCAATAATTGATTCTGACGGAAAACCGGCATGGCCAGAGCTGTTTTCAATAGAAAAAATAGAAGAATTGCGAAAAACGGTTGGGGAAAGGTACTTTTCTGCTCAGATGATGTTGCGGTTTGTCGCACCAGACAGGGCACGTCTTGACCCAGACTCTTTGCATCTATATGACGAAGATTTTGAACCACGAAATGCAAAGATAGGAGAATTTTTTATAACAGGTGTTACTGCATACTGGGACCCGTCGTCTGGGCGAAGGAAATCAGACGGCAGTGTTTGCGTATTGATATATCGAGATGATAAGAATAAACATTTTTTTATACATGATATTAAATATTTGCTGGTTTCTGATGAAGATAATTATCCATTGGCTCGTCAGTGTGAAATGGCCTTAGATTTTTTATTAAAGCATTCTTTATATAAAATTTATATAGAAACAAATGGTATGGGAAACGCGCTGCCAGAGATAATGAGAACAGTCGCTAAACAGCGCGGTATAAAAATTCAAGTTCAGAAGATTTTAAATAACAAGAATAAAGAAAATAGAATCTTAGATGCAATAGAACCTATTTTGACAACGGGCAGGTTGCATGCTCATCGTAGCGTTCAATTTACGCCTCTTTTATCGGAAATGTTAGGTTGGACACCACTAGGAAGCAGTGGTCATGATGATGGTATTGATGCAGTTGCGGGTGCAATTTGTGCATTGCCTTCACCTGTTAGACCACTGGGGCAGGGGTTCAGACCGTTTACTGCGAACACAGAATTTAAGTTGTAATAATTTTAAAAGGAGCAAACATGCAAAATAATTTACAACAGATGTATCGTCGTGCGCTGGATATGCGTGCGCCATGGTTAAATAGATGGGATAGTGCATTGCGCTATACAATGCCGACAGAAGACGATGATGCCGCAACATTGTTTGATGCTACTGCTGCTGATGCAGTAGATAATTTGGCTGCGTCAATGTATTCTTTGCTTACACCACCAGAATCTTTATGGATTTCATTGATACCAGAAAGTGAAGATTCACCAGATGCTACAACTGCTGCAGCGGCATTACGCGCAAACCTGAATGATTCTAACTTTTATACAACTATACATCAGTGTTATTTAGATTTAGTGATTTTAGGAACTGCTTGTTTATTTATGGCAGAAAATCCAATTGGTGCAGATTCTGCATTTTCCTTTACTGCGATACCTATGAAGGATATTGCGATATTGCCGAACGCAGTTTTTCATACTGCAAGTATGCCTGCGCGCGAAGTTATGGAAAAGTACCCGTCTTGGACACCGCCTGCGGATATTCGGGATACTATAAAGAAAGACCCAGATATGCCTTTGCGACTTGTGCAAAGTCTTGTTGGTAAAGATTTTACCGCATGGTTAGATGTCGGTGGGGATATAGAAAACAACATTGTATCAACAGGTACATTTGAAACGAACCCGTACTTAATTTTTCGCTGGTCTGTTGCCAGTGGCGAGTTATATGGGCGTGGTCCCGTATTACGTGCTTTACCCGATATAAAAACTGCGAACAAGGTTGTAGAATTAGTGCTAAAGAATGCAACAATAGCAGTTTCAGGTATTTGGCAGGCCGATGATGACGGGGTAATAAATCTATCAAATATAAACCTAACCCCTGGTGCGATTATTCCGAAAGCAGTAGGTAGTTCGGGTTTAACACCGCTTTCTTCTGGTGCAGATTTTGATGTGTCGCAGATAATATTAAAGGACCTGCGCGAGCGAATTCGTCATGCATTACTAGCGGATAGATTAGGTTTGTTATCTGAAAAAGAGATGACCGCGACCGAGATAATGGCGCGTAATGCGGATATGATGCGAATACTTGGTGCGACATACGGCAGATTGCTGCATGAGTTTATCAGACCACTATGTGAAAGGGGACTGCAGATATTATCGCGTCGTGGGGTGATAGATAAAATATCCCTACATAGCGATGCAGAATTAAAATATATTGCCCCGATTGCGCAGATGGCATTAGAAGAAACTTTGATATAAGGAGAGGACAATGAAAGAGATAGAACAGAACTTTACACGTGCCTTTTCCACATCCGCGGGTGCAGCGGTATTGGCGCACTTACGTAAAATAACCATAGAAAGGGTCCTAGGTCCGAACGCCAGTGATTCAGAATTACGCGGTCTAGAGGCACAACGAGCACTTGTTCACTTGATAGAGAACATGATAGAACGGGGCAAATAATGACAAATCAGACGGGGCTAACTGGTATAATTGACGTTTTGCGAGACAGTTGGTTCCTGATAGCATTTATTGCTGGGATGATATATTGGGTTGCGCGTCAAGATTCCTCACTGGCAGAGCTTGAACGAGCGGACCACAGAATAACCGCACTAGAGAATCGTGCGACTATATTAGAAACGGGTATAGGGCAATTGCAAATAAAACTGGATGGGATAAAAGAGGATGTAGCCTTGATAAAAACGGCGGTTATAGAATAAAAAATCCCGCGATTTCGCGGGATTAACTTTTTTAGCAACCACCAGTTGCGTTGCCGATAAGTTTAGAAATAGAAATATCTTTGTGAAGCAAGAAATCGTATTCACAGTTACCTTGTTTATAAGAACCTGTGCAAGCAGCCAAAGTCAAAACTGCGAACAGAGCCAACATAACTTTTTTCATATTTTACTCCTTTTCTGTAAAAAGCGTATAATGATTATAAAAGAAAAAAGTCATTTTTTCAAGTTTATAAAGCACCCTTAAACCATTGAATCTTGAAAGGAGTAAATATAACGACATCGAATCTGGCATCACCAGACCAGTGATTTTGGGCTAAAAAAGTTTCTGCAGCCCGTCTTAGGCGTTTTACTTGTGTAGCAGATATAGCATTAAAAGCATCAATAGTAGTACGTCGTTTTTTTACTTCGACGAAGACTATAAGGTTTGCTTTTTTCGCAATTATATCAATTTCTGCACGGTTAGTATAGTGCCCCGTCACATAGCGGGATTTTAAGATACGAAAGCCATGAATTCGAAGAAATAAACGAGTTAAAAATTCAGTAAATAAGCCAGTTGTATAAGATGTCATAATTTTAAATCCTAGCATCAAGTTTCAATTTTTACAAACACAAAAGATAGTATAAAAAGGATTATAAGATGTCGAAATGTGTGCAGTTTCGTCGTGGTAGTGCGGACCAGCACGAAGAATTTACTGGTGCCATTGGGGAAGTGACAATGGATACGACGAACAATACTTTGCGCGTTCATGACGGAGAAACGGCAGGTGGAACGGTATTGGCGAAAAAGAGTGAGATACCAGCAGATATAATGACCGCGGATTATGTGACGGAAACTTGGCGAGCCTCCGACGGCAGCAGTTGGTACCGCAAGTACAAAAGCGGTTGGGTAGAACAGGGCGGTATAATGTCATCTGGTGAAAAAAATATAACGTTTAAACTGGAAATGGCTGATAATAAATATTCATATATTGCGTGTGGGGGCGATGATAATTACGGTATACATATAGTTTGTACGAATAAAACAACAACGGGTATGGTTGTCAAAGCTCGTACTGGTACTGGTACTGATTTTACAAATCTCCTTCGTTCCTGGCGTATATGCGGTTATGTTGCGGAATAAAAAACCGAAGAGGGCTTATTTCCCTCTTCGGTTTTTAACTTAAAAGTTGTTGATTGTTTTTCAAATAAAAAGCAAATAAATCTATAAATTGAATTATTCTACGCAAATCTATATCTGTTTCTTTTATATTATTATAGAAATTTTTTATTTTTTCTGAATATCTTAAATTAAAAAAATTTTCTATTTCTGAATAAAGAAGTTTTTCATTATTACAATTATCATACCATGAAGGAAATGTGGTTTCTTCGTCTTTTGTGGTTAAAGTTTTTAATGGCGGGCGCGAAAAATAACTGATATGTATTCCGCACAGTGGACGATATTTGTTTTTATTTTCATCAGGAATCTTATAACCTTTATTTTTCATTAGAATATAAAGAAGTTCTTCATCATTTATATGTTTTAACTTCTTTTTTATTTTTTCAACAGGGTACATTTTTTCATATTCAATGAAGTGCAAACCTGATAACTTATTTTGTCCGATGCGTTTTATATTTGAAAAATCCAGGGCATTTTTTTCTATGTTAGGAATGTGCAGGGTACAGATATTGTGAAGAACAATTATATCTATATCTCCTATGTATACATATTTTGCTTTGCTTTTTGGTTGTGTTATAAAACGTATTGTTCCAGCAGGGTATTGTATAACTTTTTTATCTATCTGTGTAAAAAGTACTTTATTGGTATAGTTTTTTTCGTAATATTCTATTAAATGAGAATACTTTTTATAGAATAAATCTTTATCTTCTAAAGCAATTTCTATTTTTGCATCTTGATTATTTTGAAGTACCCATATAGGGTATAAAATTGCAAATTCATAATATTTTTTGTTAGCATAAGAATAAATTAATAAATTAGCATCATTTGCTTTTTCTTTTTCCTTTGATATACGATTAAAAATCATTTTTGAACCTTTAAATAATTTGTCAAAAAACATAAAATTTTTTTGATTTTATTTGTATTAATTTTATCTTGATTATGAGTTGATTTATACGAAAAAGTAAAATCTTTATTTGTTCTGTGTGCACCTGCTTGGTTATACATTGGGATTATTTTTATATTATACCTCCAAGCTGCAAAATTACAAGACAATTGGTCTCTTTTAGAGTATTTTTTTATCATTTCCCACCATAAATCTAACATCGGTTGAATTTTATTGTGTTGTCTAAATATTATACATGTTTCTGATAATCCATTATTTTGTGGGTAATGATTCTTTTGCAAAAAACGCATTTCTTTATTAACTTTTTGGGGATAATCGATATTTAATTGTTTTATTATTTCTGCTTCTTTATAAATACAATTTCTTTCTGGATGTAAAGGAATAGCAATTAATACATCCTTTTTTATATATTTGTTACATTTTTCAAAAATATTTTTTGTGTTTATTGAAATGTTAGCATCTAACCATAAACTATAATTATAATCAGGAAATAGTATGTGGGTATTTATTTTATGCCAACGGGCATTCCGAACATTATCAAGTTTTTTATAAACAAGCGGTTCAATATTCCAATGTTTAATTTTTTTATGTTTTAATAATTCTGGATTATCAGTAAATAAGAAATAATCCCAGGTTTTATCTATATATTTATATTCAGGGACATCATCATAATTCCCTGTTATGCATGTATAAACAACTTTTTTCATAAATTTTTCTTTTGCTTTTTAATAAATAAGAGAATTTTTTGTAACGCATATTCTGCGTTTATTTTATCTATAATCAATCCTTTTTTATAATTTATCACCCTTTCTGCTGGTGCACCCAAATCAAAACATGCTACTGGGATATCCATTTCCATTGCTTCTGATGTAGTGTATGAAAATGTTTCTGGCCAGACAGATGGTATAAATATTATATCTATTTTATATTTTTCTAAAAGATTAGGAAGTTCTTCTCTTTTGTATGTACCTGTTTTTTTTATTTTTATATTTTTATTTGTGTTACCTATAAGTATTACAGAAATATTATATTTTTTCTGTAATTTTATGATTTCAGATAAAATATTTAAACCTTTTGAAGCACTATAAATATTACCTAAAATACCAATTGTATGTTTTTTAGATGGTTTTATATTGACTTTGCGTAGCGGTAAAATCTTGTGCGGTATAATTTTTATTTTGTCTTTTAAACAAGGGTAAGTTTTTAAAAATAAATTTTTCCCACTTTCAGAAAAAACGATAAGTTCATCAAGATATTTTTCTAAAAAATCGTTCCATTTTGCGCGCCATTCTGTTATACTGGTTGCGCCAGATTTCAAGATTACTTCTGATTCTTTATCTGTACCGAATGAATTATTTAAAAAACATTGTTTACATTTTTCTGGCAATGGCAAATTACAAAAATCCTTTTTGTAATTAAGTAAAGTAAAAAAGGGGCATATTGCTTGATAATCATGACCGCGCATCGTTAATATGGTATTTTTATTTTTTAAATTTTTTATTATATCAAGAAACTCTAATGTATTTTCATATCCTACAAGATTATTTATAATAATTTCAGTAAAATTTAGTTCTTTTAAAAGCAGTAGCAAATCATTTAATAATAAACCACCTAGTGTAACATTAGTATCTTTATAAATAATACTTAATACATATTTTCTATAATCGTGAAAATACTGCATTCTTATTATCAGGGTTTGATTCTTAATTGTAGAGATTTGATCAAGAAAATAAGACTCTGTTCCCCCACCCAAAGAATGGTCTACATACAAAACAGTTGTGTTTACAATTTTATTAAAATAAAGAAGTTTTAATAAAAAAAGTATAGATTGATAATTATAACTTGAAGCAGCTAATTTTATATTTTTATCATAACTAGTATAACGTTTTTTTATAATTTTATTATGGTTTTCACATAAAAGCTTTTTTTCGTTTGTCAAAAAACTTCCACCATGTTTATGGTAAACAAAAAGATTATACGCCAATGTATTTATAAAACCTGCTTTTACGGCTCTCATGCACCAATCATTTTCTTCACCATATCCCCGACCAAATACAGAATCAAAAACACCTATTTTGTTTAAAGCTTTACGACTCATCGCCATACAAAAACCAACACCAGTAGGAAATTGTAGTTGTTGTATAATATTATTATCAAAATTTAATTTAGAAAATATATCGTCTATTTCTTGCAGTGGTATTTCTAATTCATTGTTTTCCCATTGCTTGGGGAAAGAAAAAATGGTTGCCGCGTTTGAAAAGGGTGTGACGGACGCAACATTAGGATTTTCAAAAATAGGTTGCATAAGCCTGGAAGCCCAGTTTTTAGGGACTCTGACATCTGTGTTTAATATTACAACATCGTTTGTCGTATATGATAAAGCTTTATTAACAGTTTGAACGAAACCTAAGTTTTGTTCATTATGTATTATTATTGCCTTGTTGCCAAATTTGTCATGCCATTTTTTTAGTATTTGTTCAACATTTGAATCCGTGCTTTTATCATCTATTAAGAAAAGTTTATAGTTTAAATCTGTATTAGAAATTACAGAGTTTAATAGTGGGTCTAAATGTTCTGCACCGTTATATATAGGAATAATTATATCTATAGTCTTATTTGTTTTTATTATATTTTTATTAAATATATTATTAAAATTTATAGAATTTTTTATTATAAATTGTTTATTATTTTTACGACTTATAGTTATTCCTAATAATCTTGTTTCTCTAAAATTATATTCCCAAATTTTTGTAAGAAAGCAAATACCAAAAAAGGTATATTTTTTTATCTTTAAAGAATCTGTGTTAAATGTTCGTTTCATGATAAACTCATTTTGATATAGAATTTATTTCCATTTTATTTTGAATACTGGGATAAACTCAAATAATAATACCCAGTTGTTTTTTATTTTTAATATTGGTATCAAATTGAATAACCGAAGGCGGAATATTGTTTGTTGGTTTTTCATTTGCAAAAAAGCCCATCTATAAGCAGGAAATTCATTTATTATGTCTATTTGTATGGCATCATGTGCCCTTGACATTTTTTCTGCTTGTAGGTTTGTTGTATTATTTTCAAACCAACGATATTTTACTAGGGGGCGTTGAAAATTATAAAATTTTGTTACGTTCATCAATCTGGCCCACAGACGATAATCTTCCGCTGGTGTATAATAAGGTTCGTATTTGATGTTGTTATTAATTAATATATCTCGTCTTATCATTGCTGCGGTATGAAAGAAAGAACAATCTTCCGTCATAATCTTTTTTATATCTATATCAAATTCTGGGGTGTACCATATTTCTGTTTTTTTATCGAAAAGCTCCAACCAACCAGAAACCGCGCCTATTTCTGGATTTGCGTCAAGATATTTAACCTCTACTTCAAGTCTATCAGGCATAGATATATCATCGTGATCAAATATTGCCAAGTATTCACCTTGTGCAAGGCTTAAAAGTTTATTCCTTGACTCAGATATCCCAAGGTTTTTTTCATTTTTTATATATTTTATTCTTTTGTCGTTATAAGATTTTACAACTTTTTCTATTTCTATATTATCTGGACTATCGTTAAGTATTAAGAATTCAAAGTCTTTAAATGTTTGATTTAAAATACTTTCTATACATTCTTTTAAGAATTCTGGGTTGGTATTATAAATCGGTGTTAAAACAGATACTTTTGGCATAGTTTTTTACCTTTTTACTCTGGGGGTGGACGTTCAAATAATCAGAAAACTTTTTTCTAATTCCGCTGGTTTTCAATATATAACCATGCGCATCCACCCATTTGGGAATAAAGTCGGAATCATAAGGTAAAGAATAACCACCAATTATAAAATTAGCGGTCGGTTTTTTAGAAACATTGTAATTAATATCACAATTTTTTGTAAAATTGTAAATTGGTTTATATTTCTAAGCCCCGAACTTCAATACCTATTGAAATCCACGCTAATTGTAGAGAGAATATATATGATTGTAAAGGAAAAAAGACCTTATAAAACGGTCTTTTTATATATTTAAAAAGCGTATGGCTTTGCCTGGAAATTTTCGCGTGCTTGTTGTACATTCTTTGCGACATCTGATGTCCAGCGACCCATATCAACCAAGTCCAACGAACCGTAATAAGCAGTCATCATTGGGTCATAAGAATTATTTGTTGAAATCCATTTATCTGTACCTGAATTTGGGGCGCCATATTTATCCAGAACGTTCTGCCAGAATGCCAAGATTTTCTTTTCACGTTGGTTTTCAAATTTTTCGTGTGCTCCTTCTATATCGTTAACATCATTTGTATAAACTATACGCCATACAAGGTTATCTGTTGCATTACTTGTAAAATAGATTACAAGCGTTTCTCCTGTATTTTCACGCACTAAATGTAATTCAGATGCGTATAATAACCCGCGATTTTTTGCCAAAGTGTTTATACACTGTTCAAGGTCTGCTGGTGCATATATACCTTGTTGCCTACATTCATAATCAAGATTATATTTCCAGTCTTTTTGTATGGTATAGATTATGCTATTGTCTTTGCGGGGGGCGTACAGTCCCTTTGCTTTAAAGAATAACGTTTCTACATCTTCGAATGGCATACCCAGCATAACGCCTGCTATATCAAAACTGTTAACATTCGCTGGTTCTGCATCCAGGTTAAGAGATACAGATTCTGTGGTTAAATCAGCATCTGTACTTTCTGTAATTGCAAAGTTGCTAAAATCAAAAGCGTCATCAGTTGCGGCATGACAAGGAATCAAAGGCAAAGCAAATACAAAGAAAGCACTAAAAAAATAAGTAAGTTTTTTTGTCATTTTGCTTTTTTAACCTCTAATTACTTCTTCGACTCTAAATTGAAACACTACTGCGGGGTCGCCACCATTTTCTAGGAAGTCGTGTATTGTTTCCAAGTCAACATCTTTACGCATACCTGGTTCATATCTTATTTTCATATACAGCGTTCCGCGATTTGTTTCTGGTATTATAGAAAAATCGTTAGGCTTTGACCATATTTTTAATTCATAATTTATAATCCAATAATCACTGTCGGCTGGTTTATAAATTTCATCAATAAGACTAACTATTCGCAAAGATTTTTCTTCTGCCAGTTTCTGAATGGTTTGTCCTTCTGTTGCTAGCCATTCATCAAAAACTTTTGCAGAAGAAAGGCTTGCAAGTGTACTATTACCACGTGTTCTTCGTGCAAGGTTTTCTGGGTCTGGTGCGGCATAAAAATATTCATTTACATATTTACGCACCAACATATCCATAAATTTGTTATCTCCGATTTCTTCTGCGGTCAGGGGTTTCCCTAAACGGCGTTCTGATAAATTATTTGGTTGAAAGAAATAAGGTTGAACGGTTAAATTGCTTCCTGCATCATATATAGCACCAGTTGTGTACAGTGCTATGAATGTTAGCACTAATAAAACCAAACCGGCAAAGAACATAATCAACTTTCTCATTAATTTATCTTATATGCGTTAAAGTCCGCCACATAGTACCCCAAGTTTTGTGGATAAAAAGCGACATTTCTTGCAACTTTTACAAAAGCAACGATATTAATATCTGCTGACATATTAGATTGGATATTTGCGCGCAGTAACCAAGTACCCCCAACATCAGAAACTGTACTAGCGGGTTCTATTTGAATGTTTGCTTTATCCAGATTCCAACGTTCACCATTTGCAAATCTATTTTGATAGTCTGGTACAATATCGTACACGAACCGAGAGAATAATTCTTCGCTAGTCATACAGAATATTGCGCAATCATTAATTCCATATGCGGGTGTATTTTCACCTATACAGTCAACATTTCTTTCGCAAGTTTTCCATAGAGCATCATTATTTTCTGCATCTTCTGAAATCATGAACCATTTTGCTGCAAAATTTCCGACGACGGATTCCTGCATTGTACGTGTTGTAGAGTATTCAAAAGGTGCATTACCATGTGAATGACCTACATCAATCCAACGCCCCGTCACATTATTTATAGAAACCAGAAAAGGATCAATTTTCTGTGAACGTGAGACCCAAAACAAGATTCCGCACATAAAGATTATAAGCAGAAATAAAACCGATATACCAATAGCCATAAAGCGGGAAACGGCTATGCGTTTTCCCGCAGGGAAAGCAGGCGTTTCAAAACTGCTTGGATAGTCCAAAGATTTCCCTCCCTATGGTAAAATAAAGTATTAAGCCTGATATACCATTATGCACGCGCAAGGGCTAAGTTTCAGTTCGTTATTATCGTATCCGACACCGACTGGTTCACGGTCATATACCTGACCACAACCTGCCAAAGCCAACGCAACGAAAATCCCGAGAATAACCTTTTTCATATCTTTTTCCCCCTTAGATTAATTGAATTATAAGAAAAATACACTTAATGCGTCAAGCCTAAAAGAAAAATATTGCGGTTGTCCGCAATATTTTTAGAACTGGGTTTCAAAAGATAACAAGAATCTTTGTTCTCTATCGTATTTATCCATTTTAAGTGGCCAACCCCAACTAAAATTCATTGGCCCCATTGGTGTATTCCAATAGACACCGACACCCGCAGAAGTTCTGATGTTATCATCTATATAATTGGGGCGACCTGCATAATAATATTCTTCTTTTGGTGGTTTACCTAGGATGCCATAATCAAAGAATACGAAACCTTTTATTTGATATTCATCTGGAATAAAGATAGGGAAGTTCAATTGTGTTGAACCGTTAATCTTCCACAGACCGCCCAATGAATAAGTTGTATAAGCCCAGTTTCTGGAACCGACACCTGCGATATCAAAACCGCGCAATGATTCACCACCCAAGAAATAACGGTAAACACGAGAAATATAGTCCCCACCGATTGATTGTAATAAACCGAAATCAAGTGAAGAACGCAATTGCCATCTATCGTCAAAGAATTTTATCATACCGGTAATATCTGCGCTGTATCGCATATAAGTTTCTGTTCCGCCAAAACCTGTATAAGCAACGCCCAGATTTGCAACAACTCCGGTATGAGTATTTTGTTCAAAATTCGTATCAAGATTATAGTATCTAAGGTTGGTGCTTAAAGTATATAAATTAGCATCCCGCCAACCATTTGCGGATTGCAGGTCATAGTTCTGGTCGAAAGAAGCGGACAATCTGACATTCTGGGTCCAGTGGTCAGTGAGCCTCCACCCCATACGAGTTGCGACAGTCAGCGAGTCGCGGTCATAACCGAACCCACCAAGTGAAGAATAATCATACATGGTATAAGAAACATCGAAACCACCAGATAATTGACGACCGAAAAGGTAAGGTTCAGTAAAACTAAACAATGCTTGTTTTTGATATTGTGCGATGGAACCGCGCAGTTGTACCACTTGTCCACGCCCCATAAAGTTGCTTTCGGTAATACCGGCATCAACCATAAAACCATTGATATTAGACCAGCCAAAACCACCGGATAATTCACCTGTTGGCTGTTCTTCTACTTTAATATCCAGGTTCATCATATTTGCATCTGCAACACGACTTGGAACCATTTGTACGTCTTTAAAGAAGCGTGTGCGCATTAAATTTTGACGACCTTCTTCAATAGTTTGTAGCGAGAATGGGTCACCTGGACGCATAGGAATTAATTGTTCTATGACGCTATCGAAAGTACGAACATTACCTAAAATATTTATGCTATTCAGATAAACGCGATTAGTCTTTTGAATTTTAAATTCTAAATCGATTGTTTTTGTATCGTCGTTTTTAACAGGTACAGGTTCAACATTGATAAAAGCATACCCATGATCTGCAACAGCACCACGCAGGGCAGATATAGTTTCATCTACTTCGTCAATATTATAGACATCACCTTTGGACATAACGATAACATCATATAGTTCTTCATCTGGTACATCATCAAAAGGATTGTCTATTGTAAGTTTGCCGAACTTATATTTTTCACCTTCATCGATTGTGAACACGACAGAATAATATTGTCTATCTGGTGTAAATTTACCATTAGCATCTGTGATTTGAATATCAACATAACCATTACGCATATAAAATTGGCGCAACATTTGTTCATCATATTTGATTCTATCTTCATCAAATACATCGAATTGTGTCATAAATCGCCACCAAGCATGCTCACGGGATAAAATTTCGCCACGAAGAGTTCGGTCACTAAATTTTTTATTTCCCTCAAAATCGATGCTTGTTATATAAGTAGGGTGACCTTCTTTAATTTCATAGACGACATTAACACGATTATCTTCTAGTTCTATCTTTTTAGGTTCTATTTTTGTGCCAAAGAAGCCTTTTCGTTGATAAAGGGTTAACATTCTTTGTACATCTGCGCCTATGACAGATTCGTCATAAGAAGAACGTTCTTTAAGGCGCAGTTCTTTTTTTAGGTCATCGGTAGATATGTCGTCATTACCTTCGACTGTCACCATATTTACGATTGGTGCTTCTTTAATATCAATTTTCAAGACATCACCAGACATGCGAACACTGACCTTAGAAAAATAGCCACTTTCTTGCAGTTTTTTTGCGATTTGGTTTGCGCGTTCTGTGCCTATATTTTCCCCAATTTTCACATCAGACAGTATGCGGATAGACTCTGCATCCATGCGTTGGTTACCGCTGACATCAATTCTTGAAACATTTGCAGCGTTTGCCAATGGGGCGACAAAAATTGAACATGCTGCTAAAACAAAAGTAGTATTTTTTTTCATTTTAATTCAACCCAAATACACGTGCCAAGTCATTCCACATAGTCAGTGCAAACAGCGCGAATATAAACAACCAGCCAGCGATGATTGCGATTTCCATGCTTTTCCCACCAAGTTTTTTTCTGGTAATGCCTTCTATAATTAATATCAGCAAATAACCACCGTCCAGAACCGGCAGGGGTAATAAGTTTATAACACCTAAGTTAACAGACAGCAATGCAATAATTGACAGTAGTGCAAAGAATCCCATTGCCATGGCTTTCCCGGATACTTCTGCGATGGTAATAAAAGACCCCAGTTGCTTAGAAGACCTTTCACCGGTGACAATTTGCTTTAACACAACTAACAAAGTTTTTGATTGATAGTAAGTCTCACGTGCACCAGAATACAGCGCGCCAAAGAAACCCTTTTTGCGTAATTCTGTTTTACTGCCGTCGGCTATTAATCCCCATCTTTCTGCTGGGGACAGTTGAACGGTTATCAAATCGTTTCCACGTGCAATAAGAACATTTGCATCACGATTAGCGGCCAGTTCTTTTGCTATAATAAGTTCGCCCCAATTAGTAATTTTTTCTTTATCGATACGAACAATTATATCACCTGGTTTAACGCCAGCATTAAAAGCGATGCTTTCTTGAATGACTTGTCCGACAACGGGTAGTTGAACTGTTTTCGGTTGGAACATAAACATTGCGGAATAAATACCCCAAGCAAGGACGAAGTTCATGAATACACCCGCGGCTATTATAATAAACTGTTTCCATGCTGGTGCTGAAAGGTAGTGACCTTTCTTTTTATCTTCTGGCATTTCTTTATATTTTTTACGGTCAAACATGTCCTCTTGACCATAAATAGAAACGTATCCGCCCAGAGGCAAGCACGCAATTTTCCACACAGTACCCTTTTTATCGTGCCATTTTACGATTGCGGGGCCGAAACCGATAGAAAAAGTATTTACGTGTACACCGGCCCAACGAGCGGCCAAGAAATGTCCCAGTTCGTGTACAAAAACCACTACGCCCAGAACAATTAATAATGCGACAATGGTTAAAATAATTTGCATAATTCCCTTTCCTTTTTAACCCAAAAACAATTACAACATAACAAGCCATATCAGGGGAAGAACATAAATCCACCCGTCAAATCTATCCAGCATGCCACCGTGTCCAGGTAGAATACGGCCAAAATCTTTTATGCCCATTTTGCGTTTTATCCAACTTGCAGTCAAGTCACCATATTGGCTTAGCAGTGCGACACTAATACCAATCCACATTAATTGTGGCATGAAAGTATCTGTCCCCAGCAATCCATACATTATTGATGCCGCAGTACCGCACAGAATCCCTGCAATTTGACCGGACCAAGTTTTACCAGACGATAATCTTTCCCACATTTTGTCACCACCAAACAGGCGACCAAAGAACCATGCACCGATATCTGCACAACTTATGATTAAAAGTAATAATAGCATAATCCAAGGGCGGGTTCCGACATAGTTGACGGCGGCCAGCATGACAAACAACCACGCAAAGAATAAAGCAAAAGATAACCAGTTATTTTTTAATGTTTCTTTTGGTGTATGAGTAGTGCAAATAATCATTTCCAAAATCATAGCCAGAACGACAAAAATACCTAAGTATTTAACGGCTGGGAATCCGAAATATTCACCGACTGCTGCCGCGATAGCGATAAGAGCCATTACAGCACCAACAATTACTCTTTGCGTTGTGTTCGACATAGTTTACGTCCCTTATTTTTTTATACCTGCATAGTTGGCTTTTTTACCGCCACCAAAACGTCTATTGCGTTTTGCGAATTCATCCAAAGTAAATTGCCACAGTTTTTCACTTTTTACTAAATCTGGCCAATGTTCTGGTAAGAATAATAATTCTGCATATGCTAATTTCCATAATAAGAAGTTAGATATTCTGTATTCATTGCTTGTTCTTACCATTAAATCGATTGGTAAAAGTTCGCCCGTATCCAAGAATGTTTCAAAAGTTTCTTTATCAACGGGTTTACCAGCAGCAATGGCATCATTTACTGCATTTATGATTTCATCTTGACCGCCGTAATTCAAAGCAAATACAACGGTACCACCTGTGTTTTCAGCAGACTTTTCTTCTAGTTCGTCACATAGTTTTGCTAGTTTTTTAGGCAATCTATCGCGCGAGCCAATTACACGATATCGCAAGTTTTTTTCAACCGCGTGTTTAAGATTTTTCTTTAATTCTGTATAGAACAGGTCCATCAAGAAATCAATTTCTTCTTTTGAACGGTTCCAATTTTCTGTAGAGAAAATAAAGAAGGTGATTGTTGAAACACCGCGAGCAATGAACCAATCGACCAGATTTTCAAAGTTTGAAATACCTGCTTTATGCCCCATAAGCGGTGGCAAACCGCGTGCTTCTGCCCAGCGTCGATTACCATCGCATATAAAGGCGATATGCTGCGGCAACTTCGCTGGTTCGGTAGATTGAGATTCTTTTTTCTTTTTAAATAGTTTTAGCATTTTTTATATCCGAAGTTTTGAAGTTAAACAGACATGATGTCAGCTTCTTTTTGTTTTGCCAATGCGTCAACTTCTGCGGCGCGATTATCAAAAACTTTCTGTAAGTCATCTTCGAATTTGCGTTGATCGTCTTCAGAAATTTCTTTATCTGTGACAGCGCGTTTAATTTTACCCATAGCATCTTGACGGATATTGCGCATAGAAATTTTTGCTTCTTCTGCATATTTTCCAGCAACTTTAGTTAATTCTTTACGGCGTTCTTCTGTAAGTGGCGGCATGTTTAAACGAATAACCCCACCAGCTGTCATAGGGTTTAAGCCCAGCCCAGAATCGCGAATTGCTTTTTCTGCGGCACCTGCATTATTAATATCCCATACAGTGACTGTAAGAGTTTGATTGTCTGGTGTTGCAACGGTTGCGATTTGGTTTAAAGGCATATCGGAACCATATACAGGTACACGAACGCCATCTAAAAGGTGAACGGAAGCGCGACCAGTACGCAGACCAGCGTATTCATTTTTCAAAACTTCTAGTGTTTGCAAGGTTTTTTGTTCAACTTCTGCTTTTAAAGATTGATAATCCATATTAATCTCCTTATGTGTAAAAAGATTAGCAAATTGATTTGACTTTTTGCAAGAAGAAATATAGAATAATGCTTCGCAAGGGGGTTGTAGCTCAGTTGGTAGAGCACTTGCATGGCATGCAAGGGGTCGTCAGTTCGAGTCTGATCAGCTCCACCAAGAAGAATTGAGTATGGCGGATGTAGCTCAGTTGGTTAGAGCGTTGGTTTGTGGTACCAAATGTCGCCGGTTCGAATCCGGTCATCCGCCCCAGTTATAAAAAATACTGGCGTTATGCCAGTATTTTTTATAACTTTGGACGGGTCGGGTTCGAACCGAGGTTCGCATACGAGTCAGTAAGACGACCGAAGGGAAGTCGAACGTGAACGAGTGGTGAGCAGCACCGTTAGGTGCGATAAGCGAACAATACGAAGCCAGACAATAAAATTGCCTGGCGCAGGTGTCCCGGTCATCCGCCCCAGAATAATAAAAATCCCGCAGTTGCGGGATTTTTTTAACCAACCAATTTGTGCCACAGGCTGGATTTCTTTTTTGAATCATTCTTGCGACGACGGCGCGGCGCGTTCATTGTCGTTTTGCGTGCTTCTACATGCTGTGCGTTTTTCTTTTTCACATCTGTAGATGGCTCGTATGCGCCCAATAATTCTTCCGTCTTGTTTTGTTCTGGTGCAACGCGTTGAATTGAATATTGGTCAATATTCATTAAACTGTCATCACCGACTATAACAATTTCAGTTTCAAATTCGGCTTCCATTGCTGCCAGTTCTGCGCGTTTATGATTTAAAAGATAAATCGCTACATCAGTTGGTACTGTCATAATGATTTTCTGTGCACTTTTTGCAAGCAGTTTTTCTTGCAAGTGAC
Source organism: uncultured Pseudomonadota bacterium (assembly GCA_949298405.1). Taxonomy (GTDB): domain Bacteria; phylum Pseudomonadota; class Alphaproteobacteria; order Rs-D84; family Rs-D84; genus Enterousia. The sequence continues at coordinate 51,621 of CASFWA010000002.1, read as the reverse complement.
GGAATAAGATTATTGCCGCTGTCTGTATGCTTGGAACTACGCCTGCACCCATGCAGTGTGGGCATTGAACGTATGAAGATTCCATAAAACTACTGCGCAAGCGCTGACGTGATAGCATCAAAACACCAAAGTTGTTTATTTTTGCAACTTGAGTGCGTGCGCGGTCACGTTTCATAACTTCGCGCATTTTCATTTCTAACTTGCGGTTGTTCTTTTCTTCTTCCATATCGATAAAGTCGATTGCGACAATACCCGCCAAGTCACGAAGACGAAGTTGTAATGCAATTTCTTCTGCTGCTTCTAAATTAGTGTTTAACGCGGTTTGTTCAATATCTTTTTCTTTGATAGCACGGGACGAGTTAACGTCAATTGTAACCATTGCTTCTGTCTGGTTTATAACCAGCGAACCGCCAGAAGGCAATTGAACATATGGGCCATGCAAACCTTCTAATTGTTTTTCAACGCCCGCTTTTACCATTAAAGGAACCGCAGCATCTTTATATTGAACCAACTGTTTGCGTGGTGTGCGCCCATACATCTGCTGAAAATATTGTTTTGCCGCATCAAATGCTTCTTCACCTTGAACAACCAAGACATCTTCTTTGTCGGACAGGAAGTCACGAACTACGCGACGCAATAAGGAATCTTCTGTATGTATAGTAATAGGTGCAACAGATTCCAAGGTAGTTTTACGGATTTCATTCCATAAGTTAACCAAGTAATCATAGTCTTTTGCAATTTCTGCCGCATTTGCTTCAAAAGCAGCAGTACGCAAAACGACGGTCATACCTTTTGGTATTTTAAGTTCGTGTAGTATTTCACGCAAGCGTGCGCGTTCTGATTTATCAGAAATCTTTTTAGAAATACCATAACTATTGCGTTTTCTGGAATTTGGCATTAAAACGGCAAAACGCCCCGCCAATGACAAATAAGTTGTCATTGATGCGCCTTTTTGACCACGTTCTTCCTTAACCCCTTGAACCAGCAAAATTTGTTTTGGTTTTATAACGTCCTGAATTTTGAATTCATGTGCGCGTTTTGTGAATTCTTTATTATCATCACCTGCGCTTTGGTCGTCGTATTCTGCTACTTCATCATTTTCATCATCTGGGTCTTCATCGTCATCAACGATATTAGCATGAGCCAGTTCCAACAATTTCTTTTTTTGTTCAGGGGTCACCTGATAATAATCGGGGTGAATTTCTGAAAAAGGTAAGAAGCCATTTTTACCAGACCCGTAATCAACGAAAGCCGCCTGCAAGGAAGGTTCGACGCGAATGACCTTTGCCAGATAAATGTTCCCTTTTATCTGGGGTTTTGTCGTTGTTTCAACGTCAAAATCAGAAACGCGGTTGGTAGCAGTATCCACCACCACCACCCTTGTTTCTTCCGGGTGGACTGCGTCCACATAAATCTTCTTTGACATTTAATAATCCTTTTGTTCTGTATGCGTATGCGATGGAAATAACCCGTCCCCGTGGGGCGTCCAAGCCCATGCCAAGGGAATGCGCAACGATAACAAAAAGCGCAAATCGAATTACAGAAAATAGTGATAATACAAACACTTATATTAACCCCATGTCATACGATAACTCATAGCATATCATGCGAATATACAGTATGGCAAGGTATTTATTTTTTCTTATTTTTAAGATTTTTTATGTTTTTGATTTTTGCAGGAATTTGTGGAATTTTGGCTTTTGCTTCTTCTAGCCATCTTTTCATACGCGCACGCAGCCAATTTTCATATATAAAGAACAGCCCGCCCGCACCAATTAACGGCAGCAGGTAATAGATAATTCTATAAGCCAATAAAGCACCGAAAATATCTGCTTTATCTATATGTTCTGGTAAAGCCAGTAAGAAAATAGTTTCAAAAACGCCTATACCACCTGGTACTTGACTGAATACACCGGTAGTTTGGGCTATTACGAAGAGACCGATATAAGTACCGAATGGAATTTGTACAAAAGGCAATAAGCAGAAATACAAGACCAACCCTGCCAGAACGCTATCGGCTGCTCCTAATAACATTTGCAGGAAAGCGGTTTTAGTAGAAGGTACCTGAAATTTCAGGTTTCCTATTTTTATGCTTTTTTTGTAAAAGAACAGGGTGACTGCAAAGTATGCCAAGACTGCCGCAGAACAGAAGATGAATAAGGTATTTAATCCGACGCTTGCCCCGACTGACCTATCAAGTAAGGCAGAAGGAACTAGAAAATAGCCTATAATTAATATCGCAGAGCAACCCAAGAAGAAAGTAAAACCGGAAAAAGTAAGCATTTTTACGATGTCACCACCACTTATTCTCCACCGAGTATACAGTCTATATCGAATTGCACCCCCACTGACAACAGCATGCCCTGCATTATTGCTGATTGCGAACCCAAGCATACCTGCCAACATCCATTTCCACCAAGAAACGTGACCACCAACATATCGCAGAGCCAAAAAGTCATACAAAGACAAAGCCAGGTACCCTGCAAAACAAGCAATACATGCAGCAATTAAGTTTATCATAGGAATACTAAAAATTGCGCTTATAATATCATAAATACTGTAATCGCGTAGTTGCCACCACAGCATAAAGGCGGCTAATAAAAAGAAAAATATTCCCGAATAACTTACCAGTTTTTTAAACCGGCGTTTTGTCTGTGCCGACATAAAAATCCTTTTTCAGCAAGGCAGGATAGCAATATATACAAAAAAAAGCAAATTTAAAAAAAATTGCAATTTTATATTCTTATTATATACTGACACTTCGTTTATAGAAAATAAAGGCTTTTGCTATGATGCGACCATCTTTAAGAAAGGCAGAACAAGTACGACCTGTATCTATGGAAACGGGTGTAAATAAATGGGCAGAAGGGTCTTGCCTTATAAAAATGGGTGGAACTCAGGTTTTATGTACTGCATCTGTTGATTTGAACCAGCCTTTGTGGAAACGTCTGCAAAATAAGACGGGTGGTTGGGTGACAGCAGAATATTCGATGTTGCCGCGTGCGGTTGGCACAAGAAAAAACCGTGAAACATTAATGAAAGACCACCGTAGTGCAGAAATATCAAGGTTGATAGGACGCGCTATGCGAAGCGTGGTTGATATGGAAAAATTGGGGCGCCATACAATAACAATAGATTGCGATGTTATCCAGGCAGACGGTGGCACAAGATGTGCGTCAATAACAGGTGGTTTCGTTGCTATGGCTTTGGCGGTGCGCTGGTTGCTGGAAAAGGGGCGTATCAAAGAAAATCCTATACAAGAGCATGTTGCCGCAATTTCTGCCGGTCTTTGGGATGGTGATTTAGTTTTGGACTTAGACTATGAAGAAGATTGTGTTGCAGAATTAGATTCTAATTTTGTTGTATCTGAATCAGGCAGGTTTATAGAAGTTCAAGCAACAGGGGAACAGCATCCGTTTACTCAGGACCAACTTGTAAAATTGATGGATATGGCATCAAGGGGGTGCGCCCGTTTAATAGAATTACAGAAACAGGTTTTGGAATAAATATGCTATCAGATAATAAGGTAAAACTGACCCCTGAACAGTTAAAGAGAGTTGCGGAATTGCGTCGAATGACGCCAAAAGAATGGGAAGCACTTTGTAAAAGGTGTGGTATGTGTTGTTTGATAAAATTATCATCAGGATTTAAAGACATTACTTTATATACAGATTTTTGTTGCGAACATTTAGATTGTTCAACCAAAGCATGTAAAATCTATAAAAAGAGAATAGAAGCAGAAAAGGGCGAATGTCAGAAAGTTAATTTAGATATAGTGCTGAATAATGAATTATTGCCTGCGTCTTGTGGGTATGTGGAATATATTTTCGGACCTGCAAAATATCCTGCAAAAGTAGATTTTTCTCGTATACAACCAATCAAGGATAAAGATTTTAATAAGATGCCACAAAGTAAGGTTTTGGGGCATATATTAACAGATTCCATAAAGTGGCAAAGATAAGTAGTTAACGTGAAAGGAATAAAAAGCGTCCCTTTTGGGGCGCTTTTTATGTTTTTATTTTATTGCGAAGTTTTAGTATTTTGGCTAATTTTATAGTATATGAAGAAAGAACTGTTTGATTTTTTAAACACAGATTTGCAGTTTATAAAGGGTGTGGGGCCTGTTTTGGCTGCGCGCTTTGAAGATGTTTTAGGTGGGCGTAGAGTTCTTGACTTTATGCTGCATATACCTGCTTATATTCGCGCGCGTGGAATTACCGAAGACATTTCAACTGCTGTTGCGGGGGATATTGTGACTGTGCCTTTATTAATAAAAGCGCATAAAAAGGGCGGCTTTTTTCGTGGCAGACGCACACCGACGCAGATTACATGTGCCGATAAAATGGGTAATACAGTTTTAATTCAGTTTTTTAATGTTAATTTTTTAGATTATTGGTTAAAGAAACTTCCTATTGGTCAGTGGCGTATGATAAGTGGAAAACTAGAAAAAGGCAACCGTGCAATAATAAATCATCCTGATTTTATAGAAGAAATGCAAAATGCAGAAAAGATACCTTCTATTCAGGCGATATATCCTTCCGGGGAAGGTCTGACACAAAAGACCTTTGCAAATGTTCGTGACCAGATATTCGCAATGTTGCCAGAAAAGATATCGTATGAAACGGACGCACAGGTCATAGAGTTTTTTGATGCGCTTCGTCATGTGCATTTTCCAGAAAGTGCAGATGACTTGAATCCGAATTCTGTATATGTGGTAAAACTTGCATATTGGGAACTATTGGCACATCAATCTGCTATTGTGATAAGCCGCAAAAACAGAAAAGACGCGCGAAACAAACGAAAGGTCAGGGCAAAGAAATACGATTTGTTAGAAAAGTTTTATTCTGTGTTGCCGTTTTCTATGACTGGGGCTCAGTCGCGTACAGTTGAAGAAATATTTACAGATATGGCACGTGATATTCCTATGATGCGCCTGGTGCAGGGGGATGTAGGCAGTGGCAAAACAATAGTCGCACTTGCTGCAGCGGTAAAGATGGCCGAAAGTGGTGCACAGACAGCATTACTTGCACCGACAGATACTTTGGCACAGCAACATTACGCAAAGATAAAACCGATGTGCGATAAAATTGGTATAGTCTGCGATGTTTTAACTGGGCGTGATAAAGGTGTGGCCAGACGTGAAAAGTTGGTATCGTTGCGTTCTGGCAGAACGAAAATAGTTGTTGGTACGCATGCTCTTTTTTCAGAAGACGTAGAATATAAAGATTTAGGTTTGGTTATTGTGGACGAACAGCATAGGTTTGGTGTATCTCAGCGCGAGGCCTTGCGTGCAAAAGGAGAAAACCCAGATTTACTTGCTTTATCTGCAACCCCGATACCACGAACATTGTCTATGACAATTTACGGTGATATGGATGTATCTATTATAAATGAAAAACCAGCTGGCAGATTGCCGATTAAGACTACTAAGTTGTCGATTACGAGACTAGAAGAACTGGTTTATCGTCTGCGCACACAGATTGCTGGTGGTGCCAAAGTATTTTGGGTATGTCCTTTGGTTGAAGAGTCCGAGCAATCAGATATGACCGCTGTTGAGTCAAGATATGAAGACTTGAAGAAATATTTTCCTGATGCGAGGCTTGTTCATGGGCAGATGGACAAGAAGCAACGTGATGCGGTTATGGCTAAGTTTGCAGATGATAAGTCAGATATGCGTATATTGATAGCAACAACAGTTATAGAGGTTGGTATTGATGTTCCATCTGCTTCTATAATAGTGATAGAGAATGCCGAAAGGTTTGGGCTTGCGGCGTTGCATCAGTTGCGTGGTCGTGTTGGGCGCGGTAATTTACAGTCTTATTGTATATTAGTATATGGGCGTAATATCAGCGAAGAGGGCTTAAAGAGATTAGAAGTTCTAACAGAAACCGAAGACGGGTTTAAGATAGCGGAACAAGATTTAATAATGCGTGGCACGGGTGAATTACTTGGAACGCGTCAAAGCGGTTGGATAAACTATCACTTTGTAGATTATAGAATGCATCATGATTTGTTTAAATTGGCGGCAAATGCTGCAAGGGATGTAGATGTTCCTGATGCATGGACTCGTGACTTGATGTATATTTTTGACAGGGGGGTAGGAATCAGTGCGTAAGATTCTGACGATTTTTATGAGTGCTTTGTTTTCTATTTCTGCACATGCCGCATCATTAATAAATGATACAGAAACAGAAAAAGTTTTAATGGAATTGGTGGCACCAATTGGTCGTGCTGCAGATGTTCCAGACGGCAGATTGAAAGTTCATATTATAAACAGTGATGATTTTAATGCATTTGTAATGGGCGGCGAAGATATATATGTTTATACGGGGTTACTTACACAGATAAAGTCCCCGTCTGCGCTTCAAGCGGTAATAGCGCACGAAATGGGGCATACTATTGGCGGGCATATGGCACAGATGTCATCACGAATGGATGCGGAATTAAAACGCGCCATGTTAATACAAGCATTGGGTGTGGGGTTAATGGTTGCTGGTGGGAATCCGTCACTAGGTGCAGGGGTCTTGGCGGGGTCCAGTGGTGTAGCGCAGCAATCTATGCTGGCGTTTACTCGTGATGAAGAAAGAATTGCGGATGATATGGGGTTGAAGTTGTTGGTAAAAGCAAAACTTGACCCAAATGGTTTTGTGCAGGTTTTAGAGCAAATGGGTGAAATGACATCTGTATTGGAATCCAAAGTAAATCCGAATAAAATCAACCACCCACTAACATCTGAACGACTGAATAATATAAAGACGCAGATAAAAAACATAGATTCAGATTACACGGCATCTAATGCACCAACAAAAAATCAGGAAGAAGAATTTAAATTAATACAAGCAAAATTGATAGGCTATCTTGATAGTCCAGATAGGGTATCATCCCTATATCCGAATTCAGATAAATCAGACGCTGCAGGTTATGCACGTGCCATAGCACTTATGCAGGCAGGAAAATTAGAAGGTGCACGTGTTGGAACGCAAGCATTAATTTCTAAGAATCCGGGTAACCCATATTTTTATGAGTTGTTGGGCGATATAGATTATCAATTGGGGCGGTATGATGATAGTGTAAAAGCATATGAAAAGAGTTTGTCTTTGCAGTCGGGCGCACCACAGATAGAAACTGCGCTGGCATTAGTTTTAACAGAAAGGAATAAGCCAGGTGATAAAGCGCGTGCAATAGAGTTGTGCAAGCGTTCTTTATTATCACAGCCCGCACCATTAACTTATTGGGTATTGGCGCGTGCATACGATGATGGCAGAGCAGATTGGGCGCGTGCAGAATATTATCATATGATGGGGGATAAAAAGAATTCTGTAAAATATGCACGACTTGCAAGGAAAAATCTGAAAAAAGATTCCCCAGAATATATAAAAGCAGGTGATTTAATAAAATAAAAAACGCCCCGAAGGGCGCTTTTTATTTCGCAAATGAATAATCCATTTCCAAATGATTTGAATTATATGTTCCGTTCATAATAGCCAATGTATCTTCTACGATTACAAGTTCTTCATTTGTTGCAATCATAAATACTTTGACCTTGCTATCAGGGGTGCTGATTTCTGCTTCATCAACACCTTTGCGAGCCAAAGATACAGCGTTCTTTTCTTTATCTAACTTTATTCCCAGTTCTTCCAGACCACTGCAGAATTTTTCACGCAGATAGTCATCGTTTTCACCAACCCCCGCGGTAAAGACAATTGCGTCTACATGTCCAAGTTCTGCCATGTAAGCACCGATATATTTTTTTACATTATGAACTTCTGTATCGATGGCTAAACGGCATTTGTCGTTTCCGTCCCTATTGGATTCAACATCTCTACGGTCAACAAAGCATTCTGTTAAACCTAACAGACCGGAATCTTTATTTAAATGCTTTTGCATTTGGTCTGCACTTAGTCCCAAACGTTGCATAACATAAAGAACAACACCTGGGTCCAGGTCACCTGGTCTTGTACCCATTGTTAAACCTGCCAGTGGTGTCATACCCAAAGAAGTATCAACAGATATACCGTTTTTGATTGCAGTTGCAGATGCGCCAGAACCAATATGTAAAGTAATCAGGTTGCATTCAGAAGCGGGTTTGCCCAATAGTTTTGCGGCGCGCTTAGAAACATACAAGTGAGATGTCCCATGAAAGCCATATCTGCGGACGCCAAGTTCTGTATACCATGCACTAGGTACTGCATAACGATACGCATAGTCCGGCATTGTCTGATGAAAAGCCGTGTCAAAAACAGCAACTTGTTTAGCATTTGGTAAAAGTTGTTTTGCGGTGACAATGCCCATTAGTGCGGAAGGATTGTGTAAAGGTGCTATTGAAGAAAGTTCGTCAATAGTTTTGATAACTTCGTCATTAATTTCAACGGAAGAAGCGAATTTGTCGCCACCCATAACAACGCGATGACCAACGCCCTTGATTTCATTCATATCAATAGATGCTTCGCGCAACATAAATAATACGACATTCAGTGCTTCGTCATGGTTTTTCATTTCTGTGTCTTTGCGCTGTTTTGTGCCGTCAGGATATTTCTGGGTTATAAAAGAATCGGGCAGACCGATTTTTTCCACATTTCCGCCAACAACGGCTTTTTTTGAATCTGCATCAAAGACTTGATACTTTAATGAAGAAGAACCACAGTTCAAAGCAAGTATGTACATTTAAAACCTCTTTTTTCTATGGGGCAAGCATAGCAGATGATTTTAAGTGTTTCAACAGTAAACTCTGAATAAAATGCGCCAATTTTCGTTTGTTATATTTGTTGTATTTCCTGTATCTTTATGGCTTACCCAGAAAGGTTTATTACCTATCATCAGGCGAACGTGCAGACCGCTTTGGTCTATAAAAGTGTTTGGTGCAGGGTTGGTTCTGTTGTCTATACCGAAAGCGGAAACTTCATCACCTATACTGTATCCTGCTTCTGGGGTTTGACATACAAGCATAGTCTGAATAATTTTAGCAGGTTTATTGCAATCAAATATATAATCTAATGCAGTCGCATTTGGAACAGAGATTAAAGTACTTTCCAACATTGTCAATGGTGCTGGGGCAAAGTTGGCAAAAATTTCTTGCCAAGTTTCATCTGGGACGGATGTTATATCAAAACTACCGTCACCGGATGAAGAATCTTTGTTCGCGCGTGCGAGAGGAAATCCTCCAAGGGTTTGACCGTCGTGAACGCGGATAGTTTTTGCATCTGTATCGAAAGTGATTTCGCCAGATAAACCTGTAAAGTTATCATTTTGAGCGGTTGTACCGCGTCGAATTTGTAAAACGCGAGCCATATATAATCCTTTATGTTATAAAAAATTGAAAAAAGAAAACCGCCAGAACGGCGGTTGTTTTATAAACGTAATTATAACATAAACACCAGAAAAAATCAAGCCACATTATAATTGGACATATACGCTTGAAGTTGAGCAATTTTATTTGCATCAAATTTTGCTTGCTTTTTCTTTGCGCTGCCCGGCATCCAAGAATACATGTTACCTGTATGAGAATCGCGACCAGATTCTAAGAAGTCCCAGTAGGCCATAAGTTCTTTATATTTGTCTTTATGGTTATTATCCCAGTTTGAAACCTCTTCATTTCTTTTGTTTATTCTATCGTTAAGTTCTTTTATACGGCTTGACGCAAGTGTGAAATCATTTATTTTTGTATTTAAATCGTCTGCGCGTGTTTGTGCAGCATTGTAATCGTTTTCTGCATTTACAAAATTCTGTTGATATCTGTTTATATTTGCGCGTGCATTTGTTAAAGCCTGCTGATTAATTTGCATTTGTTGATTTCTTAAATCTTGTGCTTGTTTTAATTTCTTTTGACCAAGATTTTGTTTGTCGCGTTTTTGCCTCATTAAATCATTTGCGTATGCATTTGCAGCGGCAGGCGGCATTCCAGCAAAAGTATTGGGGTTTCGTAAATCGTTATCTATCTGTGCTATATCTGCTGCTATTTGTTGCATATCAGCATTTAATTGGTTTATTTGCGCGGTATAAGAGTCATCTTCATCAATAAGGCTTCTTGCATCATTATAAGTTGTTGACGCCGTTTCTAAAACAGAGTGTTTTTGTTCTGCATCTTGTTTAAATGTTTCAAGGTTTTGTTTTTCTTGGGCTATTGTTTGATCGGTTATGCCTGTACCTTGCAGTATAGTTTCTTGATTGCCACGGTCTGTTATATCAATTTGATTTTCTGTATCGCGGTTTTGTGTTGCTGCTTGTAATCCTGTGGCGTTATCATTTAACCATGCATCCCTTTTGCCCTTTATGCGTTTTGTTTTTCCGTTAAATTTACTGCCAGACAGTTTATAGGCGTTTCCTGCAGCGGTAATAACATATCCAACCCCCATAAAGGCCGCTTTTATACTTTTGTCCATTGCAGTTGTGACAAATTTTACACCTTCGTTTTTATTCCAAGATAATCCACCATCAGAGAATATAGTTAACTGTTCTTTACTAAGTGTGTCCATAATTTTGCTAGTTGTATAACCATACTTAATTACGGATAGAACCTCCATAGCAGTTTTTGCTTCATCTATTTTATTTTCACGAACTACTTTGATAATCATTTCTTCTATCAGCGCTTTCATTTGACGTGCATTTTTTAAAGCACCATCAAAAGCCTTGGGCATAGTAGATTTTAATTCACCCAGTGTTTTAGAAAACCAATCAAAATGGTCAGTCGCGCGTGGTGATTTATAAAGCAAGTTTTCTTTAATTTTTCCTGCGTTTTCCAATACTTTTGCGATACCGTCAGTCGGTTTGAACTTTGTTCCATCAATAGCTTTTATAATTAGTTTTGCGGAATCAGAAAAATATAATCTATCACCACGTAGATGAATATATTTCCCCATATAATCTTCAAGTGTATCGCTTATTTCACCTTGTAAGTGTTGCCATGGGGTTAATTCGTCACTGCGTTTTGGAGGAACATAATCTTTGCTATCTTTATTTGCATAATCTACTTTGCTTAATGCTGCATCTAAAGATTTAGAGATTTTACCCTTATCAAAACTTTTAAATACTTCATAAACTTTTGAATCGTTATGCAGAGTATTTAAAAGGGTTTTATAATTTCTTTTAAAGTAATCAAGTTTATTTTGTGAAACCGTTGCGTCATCAAAACCAGATTCAATTGCAGAAAAGTCTTGTGTCCCATACGGGGAGTTAGCCAAATTCTGGTCGTTATGAACATAATAGTTCATATAACTTGCAACTTGTTTTAAAGTTGTTTGGAATTTAGGGTCGGTATTATATTTTTTAGAATTAATTCCACTTAATAAATCGGAATAAGAAATTTCTGCTTCTTTTAAAATATCCTTGATATAGAAATTTAAGGTTGATCGAAAATTATTGTCAGACAACAAATTTTTCAGAACTTGAATTTGTGCTTCTGCGGTCTGATTTGCGGTACCGTTCGAGAATAGATGTGTAGCAGGATCGCCAAAATATTCTTTAAGGAAAGCGTTTGCCTTAGAATTTTCTGCAAAACTTTTGGTGTTGGCAGACATGGCGCGCATAGCACCCTGAAAAGCGTTAAATAACTTTTTCCATTCATCGTCAGTCAGGTGGAAATTACCATTTGCATCATTTGGGTCAGGTAGGCCATTTTTTACCCATTTCCCACTATTGTCTTGGTGCATTAATTTTGACTTCCAATCTTTCATATTGCCACGGAAGTCATCTGCTTTTACATAATCTTGATATTTAGCAAAGATTTCAGGTGGCATTGCATTGAAATGCAACTGCATATAATATTGTAAAAGAAAATCGTTCATATTTACATCTGCCATCAGAAACCTCTGTTGCTTTATACCCAATTAATTATAATGCTTTTTGACAAAAATTCAATGTTTTTAGTACAAAAAAGGGGGCTTTTGAGTTATAATCAAAGAAGTGATTTATCTTTATAAACGGGGAAGGGTATGAAAAAGGCGCATAGTGCCATAAAGCATTTTTTGACATGTATTTACGGTTTTTCTTTCTTTAATAAAATGCTTTTGTTGGCACCGGTGTATTCTGTATTTATGCAAGACAACGGCATGACAGACATGCAACTATCTTCTTTGTTTATAATTTTATCTGTTGGTATTATTGCATCACAAATTCCGGTCACGTGGCTTGCAAATAAAATAGGTCATAAATATTCCATAATATTCGGGCAGTTTTTAAAGGCGGCGGCATTTATACTATGGCTATTTGTCCCTACTTTTTGGGGTTTTGCAGTGGGAATGTTTTTATGGGGGACGCAAACCGCGATATATAATGTATCGTTTGAGACTGTCGTTTATGACGAGTTAAGTGCCAGACACCACCGGAATCTTTATGCGAGGGTGCTTGGGGTAATATATAACATTCAAGCAATGGCGGTTGCGTTTGCAGCGTCTGGGTCTCTGTTAATGTTTTTTGGTTATGAATGGATTACTTTGGCATCAGTTACCGCATTGGTTGTTTCCAGTCTTTTTATACTATCTATTAAGTTTAAACATAAAAAAACAAAAGAACCGAAAAAGGCAAAGAAAATCCGTTCTATATCTTTCATAAAAACAGCATTTAGAATTTGCAGAAAAATGCCTTGTATATTTATGGTAGCGATGGTTTTGTGGTTGTTTTCAAATTTTGCATATCTGGATGATTATTTAAGCCTTATTGGTGTAGAAATAGGGCTGCCGGTTGAATATGTTGGTATTGTGTCATTTTTCTGTTTGGGGTGCTCTGTGCTGGGGCAGACTTTCGCATATAGATTTAGTAAAATAAAAGATTGGATTTTATATACTGCTATATGCGCATTGGGTATCAGTTTTGTTGCATTTTCTATCTTTTATTCTGTTTCAGGTTTGTTATTCTTAGGAATAGGTTATGTTTTGCTTAGCGGGTTATTTATTTTATTATTTGCGCGATTGCAAGACTTTATTCCAACATCGCATAGACCTGTAATGCTGTCTTTATATAGTATTGGGGATAATGTTAGTTATGTGTTAATGTGTTTATTAATTGGGTTTGGTGGTACTTTGGGCAGTTGGCGATATGGTGTTTTATTTGCTGGGCTTATATTAGGTTTAACTGGATTATGGGCATTGCTGTTTGTAAAAAATAAGTGCGCATACGAGCCAAATAAGACAGGGGAAATCTTTAAAACGATGCGTCCTGGGGGCAGTGATATAGTATAGGAAAGCCTTCTTATATAAAAGTTATTGGGATTTTGGTTAAAATATCAGCATGAGTATAATGCTGAAAAACCTTTTATTAAAAACGATACCGTATATATTATCTGTAATAGGGGGCATAACTTTATTTTTAATATCCCTAGATAAATTCCGGAATCCGAATGTTAGTGGGTTGATAGATAATATTGCTGCGTCGTTATTGTCGATACCCTTAGTGTTTTTACTTTATGACTATACGAATTATAGAATTTCTCGTCAGGTTAATAGAAGTCTTGCGAGTAATATTTCGGATAAAGTAAATTCTGTGATATTAAACATAGTTGTGTTTTTGCGCCACTCATTAGGTTTAAAAGTAAATGTGCACTTAGAAACTTTTAATAAATTGCAGGATTGGTCTGTAAAAAAGATAGCAGAAAGACTAAAGATAACTCGTTCGGAGATGAATAATTTGCGCGCATACCGGTATGAAATAGACGAGATAATATATCGTGCCAGTAAAGGGAATGTATTAACAAGTGACCAAGAGCAGATATTATCATCGTTAAGTCGCGAGATATTGCATTTGATGACGGAACATAATTTTCACAGGGACAAGACGATAGTGGCGAAACATGTAAAAAACATAATTTTACGTATAATAGAGTGGCAGGATAGTGGTACCCCGGCATCCACCGGGATGCCCCAGGATATTACCGAAGATTCTGCGGACGGTATATGATAAAGAAAAAAGTAAAAAAAGATTATTTTTTCTTGCAATTTATATTTTTTTATGTCAAAATTGCCCCCGAACCACGGAAAAAGAGACCACAAAGAATCTTATTTCCGGTTCCGTTTTGGGGACATAGCTCAGTTGGTAGAGCAAATGACTTTTAATCATTGGGTCCAGGGTTCGAGTCCCTGTGTCCCCACCAAGATAACCTGTTGATTTCAGCGGGTTTTTTATTTTTGATACAAATCCCAAAGATATTCAAATTGTTTAGAGAAGGTTTTATTTTCTTGTTCAAAGAACGTACAATTTTCTGCGTTTGATTCTGTTGCACTTTCAGTCCAGTTATAACTGCCACTTTCTATTCTTTTACCGTCAAATATAGCGAACTTGTTGTGCATAATCTTATGTCCGACATTTGTTATAACGGGGATACCTGCATCAGAAAGTTCATCAACTAATGAATATTTACCTTTTGATTGTAATCTGTCTGTTATAACTCTTATTTTTGCACCACGTTCTTTTGCTTCTATTATAGCATCAACTATATTCTGGTTTGTTATAGAATAAACAGCGATATCAATCTTTTTAGCATTGTTGATTTCTGTGATAATATTATTTTCACAATCTGGACCTGGGGTGAAATAAACACGCACCCAAGATTTTTCTGGTATTGCAGGTAGTGGTAAAGATTCTTCTTCTAATTCATAATCTTCTGTTTGTTTTGATTCTGTATTCCATAGTCGTTGCCAAAATGTAGATTCTTTATTTGTTGTATGGTTTGGCAGTATACCGATAATTTCATATAATTCTTTTTCTGCATCACTATTTTGCTTTACGATAAGCAAAACTATCTCGCTATCAGATTTTCGTATAACCGCCAATGTGTCACCAACTTGTCCTTCGTACATAGGACGTTTCTTTTGATAGTACAAATGATAAACTGGCTTTTTAGTTTTTGATTTTGGGCTTGTGTAATGATACCAGGTAGTAGAGCCTTTTTCTTCTATTTTTTTATCACCTATATATACATATTCTGTATCAAATTTTACCTTTTCATCGCCTAGAATTTTTCGTAAAGCCTCGCCATTTCGTATTTCTGTTTTCTTGCTTGTTGTTTTATGAAGTGTATCACTTTCAACCATTGTTTTAACAACAATAGCAGGATAGTTTTTTATGTCTGATATTTCAAATGCTGTGGCACTATGGAATATCAACATAAAAGCACTAAAAAAAAGCACAAATATTTTTTTCATAAAAGAATGATTACCAATCAAAAAACGTTTTTCAAGTACAAAAGAACCTGTTTTGATACCATATTAACACAATCGGGTATTATACTGTTCCCAAGTTGTTTCATTCGTTGGGTTTTAGGAACAGGAAATAAAAAGTTATCGGGGAACCCCATTAGCATTTGAATTTCATCTAATGTTATACGTCTTTCCTTCCCGTCAATTATATATGCAGACCAATTTAAAGGTTCGCCATAATTTTTGTTGTGGCGGGTTGTCATAACAGTATGCCCAATATCTCTATTACAAGTCTTACACTTAAACACATCACGCATAGTAAATTTAAGTGGGACTGGGGAAGGAAACTGAAATGTGCTTGTTTCTTGATTCTCGTCACGAAATCCGACCATAAAGACGCGCTGTCGGACCTGTGGAATTCCACAATCACAACCTTTTATTACTTTATAATGGAACGAATAACCTGCGTTTCTGAATAGGTCGTGAATAATACGAAAACTTCTGCCACCTTCGGCTGTAAGTAATCCCTTTACATTTTCCAGAATAAATGCTTTTGGACGGTGGTGTTTAATAATGTTCAAGACATAGAAGAACATATTTCCCTTATCGTCTTTATCGTCTTTTAAGCCTTTACGAAGTCCTGCGGTTGAGAAAGATTGGCAAGGTGGGCTGCCAACCAGAATATCAAATTCTGGTATATCATGCGGGTTAAGTTCACGAATATTCGTTGGGTAGTTATTCTTTTTTACGCAGGGCAGGTCGGGAAAATTAGCAAGGAAAGTTTGACGTGCATACTTATCAATTTCACAAGACAAAATGTTTTCCATTGGTAAGTCTTGCAGTCCTAATTCCCAGCCACCGATGCCAGAAAATAGGTTTATGTATTTATATTTTTGCATAAAGGCTCCTTGAAAATAAAAAAGGCCCCATAAAACGGGGCGCAATAAAAAAAGTGGTCGCGAAGACCACCTTATCAATTGCATATAGTATATCATAAAATAGTAAAAAAATCAAGATGATAAAGTTGTACTTGAAAAACGTTTTATAAATTTTACCCTTGTGGTATGCCGAAATATATAGATATTCATTGTCATTTACAGAATGTGCCTGAGCCAGAAATTGTGCTGAATAGTGCGGAAAAATCTGGCGTAGTTTGTTGTGTATGTAATTCAACATCTGAAAAGGATTGGACAAAGTTGCTTGATTTATCAAAAAATTATTCAGCAGTAAAATGTGCGTTTGGTATTCATCCTTGGAACGTGAAAGATTTAAGAGAAGGGTGGGAACAGCGTTTGACCGAGGTTTTAAATCAGAATTCAGAATTTATGGTTGGTGAAATAGGGCTTGATAAATATAAGCCAGATATGGACTTACAGGAAAAAGTCTTTTGTGCGCAACTTGATGTCGCAACTAATTTGAACAGAACTGTACATATACATTGTGTCGGTGGGTGGGATAAAATATTGCACATATTAAAGAAACGCGGAAAAGAAATCCCACCAAAACTAATATTTCATTCTTATAACGGTGGCGCGGATGTTATGGGAAGGTTGTTGAGTTTGGGTAATGTATATTTTTCTTATTCACCACTTGTTTTTACAGATGGGCACAATAAGTTAAAAGAATCTGCTGTTGCAACACCGCATGACAGGATACTTATTGAAAGCGACAATGAAAAAATAGAAAATGTTATAAAAGTTGCAGAAAGGCTTGCAGAAATGCGTGACGCAGAAAAATCAGACTTTATAAAACAAGTTTACGAAAATAGTAAAAGAGTATTGAATAATGGATAGATTACACAGAACGCGTTTATTATTTGGTGATGATGCTATAAGTAAGTTGCAGAATGCGACGGTGATGGTTGTGGGGTGTGGTGCGGTTGGTTCTTTTGCGATAGAGGCTTTGGCACGAAGTGGTATCGGGCATCTTATAGTAATAGATTTTGATAAGGTAGAAGAAACAAACATAAATCGTCAATTATTTGCTTTGGAAAGTACTTTGGGTAAGCAGAAAGTAGAAGTAGCAAAAGACAGGATAAAAGATATATCACCAGATATAACAGTTGATGCGTTAGATATGTTTTTTGATAAAGATACGGATTTAGATATAAAACCTGATTTTGTAATAGATGCAATAGATACGGTTGAATCGAAGATAGCGTTATATAAATGGTGTCAAAAAAAAGAAATACCTTTTATATCAAGTATGGGTGCAGCACGTAAGACAGATATCTCACAAATAAAAGTGGGGAAGATTTCAAAGACTAGTGTATGCCCACTTGCAGCGAAGATAAGAAAGATTGTAAAAGAAGAAAAAATTAAGGATTTTTATACAGTATATTCAACCGAGCCTGCTGATGATAATGTAAAAGGCAGGGTGTTTGGTTCTGTTATAACCGTGACAGGAACATTCGGTTTGTGCCTGGCAAATTTTGCGATTAAAAACATAATTAATCACTAAGAGATTTGCGGCAATTTAATCTAGTATATATTGTTGAAATCCTTGTGAATTATGGGTTAAGTATCTTTTCCTAAATGCAGTATTGCGATTGAAAGTATGTAAAAAAATATATATAATTGCTTTGTCGCAGGACGTAAAAACTAAACCTTAAAAGGAGAGAAAAGATGAGAGGATTAACAAATTATGTTTTGAAACCATTGACATTTATCGGTGCCTTGAACTGGGGCTTGATAGGTATATTTGGGTTTGATTTGGTTGCATTTATTTTTGGTGCAGGCACATTGGCCAGCAGTATAGTATATAGTTTGGTTGGTATTGCTGCATTAATATGGTTAATTTGGATGTTCATTGATAAATCTGATAACAGTGAACGTTAAAAAATAAATAAAAAAATTGTTCATGTCATTTTGCCCCACTTGGGGCTTTTTTATTTAGTGTTCTCATATGATAACATTATGAATTTTCTAAAAAATCCTAAGGAATATAGGAATGTATACTCCTCGAATTATACAGGAATTTATAGTACTAAATCTTATTTGTAAGACGGGTGGTAATTTTATCACTGGAAAAGAGGGGGAGAGACGATGAAAATCATAATTCAAGCGGGTGGACTTGGTTCCAGAATGAAGGCTTTGACGCATGTAAAACCCAAAAGTTTAATTTCTGCAAAATATATGCCTATAATATTTCACTTGTTTAAAAAGTATCCGAAAGACGAGTTTATAATTATCGGTGATTATAAGTTTGATGTTTTAGATAGATATTTATCTACATTCGCGAAAGATGTTAATTATATGTTAGTTCGTGCCACAACCAAGGGTAATGCGGCGGGAATAAAAGAAGCAGTTTCTTATATACCTGATAACGAACCATTTATGATTATTTGGTCGGATATAATTTTATCAGATTCCTTTTGCATAAATGAAATAGTAAAAGGGTGTCAGATTGGTTTGGTTGATTTTCCTTGTTCATGGAGTTTAAAAGAAGGAAAACTTGTGAACGAGCAAATTTCAGGTAAAGGGGTTGCAGGTTTATATATCTTTGATAACAAAAGTTGGTTTACAGATTTTCCGACAGAAGGTTCTTTTACAAAATGGCTGGCCGAAAAGGATATTCCATTAAGCCCGATATCTTTAATGGGCAGCATTGATGTAGGAACCTTAGAAGCATATAACGAGATTTCTACAGCATCTAACAGATGCCGTCCTTATAACAAGATAGAATTTATTGATGGCAAGGTTGTAAAGACCGGTCTTACACCAGAAGCGGTAAAGTTGATAGAACGCGAGGTTGTCTGGTATAAGAAAATGGAAGAATACGGATTCGAATACATACCAAAAGTATATAATACGAATCCACTAACAATGGAACTAATACATGGTAAAAATGTCTTCCTTGCAGAGATGGACGATGATAATCGTAAAGAAACCATACGAAAAATGGTGCATGCATTACAGACTATGCATAGTTATGAAAAAGCACCTTCATCTGCATGGGATTTATATACCGAATACTTGAAAAAAACTATACACAGATTGCAGGGAATAATATCTGCGATACCGTTCGCTAATGAAAGATTTATTTCTATAAATGGTAAAAAGTGTCAGAACATAATGTGGAACATAGACCTTTTGCGTCATGCGGTTCTGAACACATTAATGAGTACATATTACGGTCCTATACATGGTGATTGTCAGTTAACAAACACGATGATAGATGACCTTGGAAAAATCTATTTCATAGATGCGCGTGGTTATTTTGGAAAGAGTCAAGTCCTTGGTGATGTCAGATATGACTGGGCAAAAATGTACTATGCGATTTACGGCAACTTTGACCAATTTAATATAAAAAAGTTCAGTTTAGATATATCTGATAAAGAAGTGACATTCAGTATTAATAGTGGTGGGTGGGAACATCTAACAGATTATTTCTTGAATTTAATTCCGAAAGAAGAAGCAAGTGTAAAAGAAATCAAATTAATACATGCGATTATTTGGCTGTCGTTGGCTTCGCATGCATGGGAAGACTATGACTCTATGTGCATAGCGTTTTATAACGGAACTTTATTGTTTAACGAATGGCTAATGGAGTATGAAAATGAGCAATAAAGAACTGCGTTTATCGCCATTACGTCATACATGGATACTGGACTTTGACGGGACATTAGTAAGGCACAATGGTTATAAAGACGGAATATCAAATCAGGATGAATGGTTGCCTGGTGCGCTGGATTTTTTGCGTAATATCCCAGAGGAAGATTATGTGTTGATTCTTACTGCGCGCGAAGATGAACCAGATGTTCGTGATAAGACAATCAACTTTATTTTGGATGCGGGTATTCGTTTTGATGATATAAAGTTCGCAATTCCAATGGGAGAAAGAATTTTATTCAACGATAACAAACCTAGTGGTCTATGTTGCGCACATGTTGTTGCGCCAGATAGAAATCAAGGCTTACAAGAATTGTCGGTAATAATTGATGAAAACTTATAAAAAATAAGGACATACCATGCAAATATTAAAACCTATTGTACACGAAACTATTTGGGGTGGAGCAAAATTGACACCATATTCAGGTTCTAATTGTCATAAAATAGGGCACCTGTATTCAGCAATAGATACTGAAGAATTTAAGAACGAGATAATTTATGGACCAGATAAAGGTAAAAACATTCACGATTGGTTTATGGAAAATCGTGACAAGTATGGTCTAAGCAAATATCCTGAATTGCCTATATTAATGGCATTGGTTGAAGCAGACGACGACCTTTCTATACAAGTACACCCAGACGATAAGAAGGCTCAGGAATTAGAGAATAAACCCTTTGGAAAGAATGAGTCTTTTTACACACTAGAAGCACCTAAAAGCGGAAAAATGTATAACGGTTGTAAAGCGAAATCCGTTGATGATATGAAGCAGAAAATAAAAGACGGAAAAATTGCAGAAACTTTGGATTCAATGCCGTGTGAAGAAGGTGATTATGTTTATATAGTTGGGGGTACTTTGCATGCTGCAACAGCAGGTTCACTTCATTTCGAAATAGAAGAAAATTGTGAAAAAACTTATCGCTTTTATGATTATGACCGCGTTGATAAAGACGGTAAAAAAAGACCATTGCAATTAGAAAAAGCACTTGCTTGTTTAGATGTAAATAAGAAATCAACGTCCAGAAAGTATAAAGACGGCGAACCTATCGAAGAACGTATGTATTCGACACAACTTGTTAAAGGTGTTGATACATTTGAAAACAAGGGGGATATGTTTGCGTTTGCTGTAATGTTGCGTGGTGAAAAAGAAATTGACGGTATAAAGATTTTACCTGGTACAGCGATATTATTAGAACCAAATGAAAAACTAGATGTTTCTGGTTGCGAATTTATGATTGCTAAACCTAAAAGGGCATAAAATGGCGTATAAAATATTGTGCCCTTCGATTATGTGCGCAGACTTCGGCAGTTTCCGTTCGGAAATTGCCGATATGGATGCAGCAGGAATAGACCAATATCACATGGATATTATGGACGGGGAGTTCGTGCCGAACTTTGCTTTGTCTTGGGCAGATTTTGCGGCGGTCAGAAAGATGACTTCTAAACCACTAGATGCACATTTAATGGTAAAAGTACCTAGCATTCATTTACCTTATGCTTTTAAAAATGGTGCGGATATAATTTATGTGCATTATGAATCTGGGGATTCTGCTAAATATTTGCAAGAAATAAAATTAAACGGCAGAAAAGCGGGGCTTGCTATAAACCCAGGAACAAGAATTGAAGAAGTTCAGAATTTGTTTCCATTAATAGATACTTTATTGGTTATGCGGGTGAATCCTGGGTTTGCGGGTCAGTCTGCTGTACCAGAAGTTGAAAAAAAATTAGCGTTTTTAGCAGATATGCCAAATAGAAAATTTTCTATTCGTTTAGACGGTTGTGTGTCACCAGATGTAATTTCAAAGTGGTCTGCGCGTGGTATTGAAGAATTTGTATGTGGTACTGCGTCAGAAATGTTCGGTAAGAAAAGAGGACTGCGTACTTACAAAGAAATTGTAGAAAAGTTAAGGTGATTATAATGAAAAAGTTTTGGGTAGATACACTTTGTCGTTTCATACCAAATGAAGAACGCAGAAAGTCTTTTCGTGAAAAACTAATGTATAACCCGATAGACGATTTGCGCGGACAAATTGAAGATTTAAGAAAAGGTGTAAATGATATTTACCCAAAACTTGAAACATTTACAACAAAGTCAGAATTATCAAAAGTAGAAAGCGATTTCAGACAGGCAATAACACCACCCGCTGGTCCAAGCGACTATGTATTTCATGGGGAAAATAATAAGTTATTAGTTTGGAATGATGCGGTTGGTGATTATGTTGAAACGACAAAAATAATACCAGGTTTAATTCTTACAATAGAAGGTAATAATAACACCATAAAAATTCGCGCGCCTAAGATAATAGAAAGATTAGAACTTACTATGCTTGGGGATGGTCATAAGTTCTCGCTTGGTAATTTTACTAATAAGATTTACGACAAGAAAATAGTTTGTCTTGTGATTTTTATGACTATGGGAGATTGCGAATTAGTAATAGGAGATAACTTGGTCGTAAATCCTTTGGTTATAATTCATATGTGTGAATACGGATTAAAGTGCTTTATTGGAAATAATGTAAGACTTGCCGCTGAATCAAAGATATATGTAAGTGACGCGCATCCGATAATAGATGTTGAAACAAACAAAGTAATAAATTATGGACATCGTAAAAGAGTCCTGCGAATAGGCAATAATTGTTGGATAGGGACGGGCAGTTTTATAGGGAAAAACGCAAGCCTGCCAGATTATACGATTGTTGCTGCGCAGAGTAATGTTGTAAAGCCATTTGAAGAATCTTATACGGTGATTGGCGGAAATCCGGCACATGTTTTAAAAAGGGGGGTAAAAAGAATAGATACTTGGGACCAAGCTTTTGAAATGACTGGTGAAAATAATTAGGGGTAAATGTTATGAAAATTGTAAAAAAAGTAAAAGTAAGATTAGTAAATGGGGAAAAAATAAGAAAATTCTATCTTTTAGGAATTCCTGTTTTTCAGTACACACACCAAAACGGTAAATTGAAAATAGAACGTTGCAGAAGGCATAAGCCTAAACCTGGACAGCGGGTTTTTTATTTAAAAGTTCATCGTGTTCATACAACCAGTTTTGATTGTATTCAGCATTGGATGGACATAATTGCCAGAATGGACGCTTTTATCTATTTTGTATGCGACAATAAAAAAATGAAAGAAGGCATTTTTAAGAAACCGTGCTTCTTTTATAACGAAGATTTCGCGTTTATAAAAAGTGACAGGAAAACATTAAAAAAAGAAGTTCCATTATTATTGCATGAAGTTGAAAGGCAGAAGTTATGGCATAGAATTGCGTATTCTATGTTAACCCCATTCGTTCATGCTGCAAGACATAACTATAAAAGGACTTATAATATTGATGCAGACGATATAATGATTTTGACCAAGCCAGAATTAATAGCAGAAGCACTGAAAAAAGCCGAATTTTATGCGGAAGAAAATGATTTAGATTGCTTTAACTTCGATATGTTTGTATCAAAATCTTTTGGTGTACATTGGTCTTTTGGGGTTGTGTATGTTAGAAATCCTCAGAAATGTTTAGATGTAGTAAAGAAAAATATAGGTTGGCGTTATAACGAGTATTTAATTGAAAAGTATTCAACAAAATATGTAGACGAGTTTAACTTCAATGTTGATTGGGTATTTACTTTTCTAAGGGATACAGAGCAGTTAAATTTAAAAACATTTTATATAGATAATTCCATGGTAATTCACATGCCAGATATTGCGCTTTCAAGACACTGGGCATTTGTTTTGAAATGGCACAAGGGTGTTTTGTATTTGCCTGTTCTTGATATGTTATACGATGAAAAGGTATGGCGACATATACCTGTTTATAAAGATTGTGTAAGGATAGATATAGGTTTAGATAATAATGCTGCGTCTGATTTTTTAAACGAGTTTTACAGCACAACTTACGATTTTGAGAATGATATTTTAGGTATCGCACGGGAAAGAGATTTGATTTCTGAAAGGGTATACCAGAAATATAAGAATTAAGAGTATATGAAGTGATGATTAAAAATATTATTTATAATTCCGCATCATATAATCATGATTGGGGTAATGAAAAGACTTATTCGATATTATGCGGCGTATTGCGTTTTAAAAAGTCGTCACGTGGTACACAAGATTTCAGGCTGTTAGGGCTTAGACTTTATAAAAGGCGCATAAAAAATCATTATGCTATAAGTAAAGTTTGCTGCCTGCCGGTATATAGGGAAAACCTTAGACGAAAAATTCTTAATAAGTTATTTAACCAAATCAGTAAAAAATATGATGGGGTTTATATAATTCGACATAATATCGGGGAAAGTTATATATACTTGACCCATTTGAAATCGTGGGTAAAAGCCAGCGGCACCAGAAAGCCTTTATTGATAGTTTGGCAGAAAAAATATATTCCTTTTTATAAGATGTTTTTACCAAGAGGCATTGATATTAAATACATTGAAATAGATAAAAATAACCTTCAAGATGCCTTGGATTGTGAAAGTGTTGAATATAAGGGCAGAAAGTTATTTTGTCCTACATATAAAATCGCAGAAAATCTTAACAGAATATATGAAGAAACAGGTCTGGCAAATTTTTATGATTATATATGCAAAGATTTTGATTTAACTAAAAAATCTGTAATGCAAAAACCTAAAATTGATAAGTCTGTTGCATTAAAAATAGATAGAAAACTTGCAGATAAATTTAAGCACCCATTCGTTATTATTTTACCTGGTGCAAATTCTTTATCTGGAATGTCTAATGCTTTTTGGCATTTGCTGATAAAAGAGTTTAAAAGAATAGGGTATGATGTTTTTGTAAATGATATTAACAATATTTTTTCAGATTCTGTATCATTTGATACAAATATGGCAGAAATATTTGCATTGGCAGAGCGGTCTGCTGGAATCATAGGTTTAGCGTCTGGGTTATCTGTATTATTAACTGCTGCCAATCGTCCTATGGATTTAATATATACAGATTTTAGAATTTTTAAACCGCATATATCATCAGCAAGAATAAAAGATTTGTATTCTGTACATCATTTACCGAATGTTAGCGATAAGGTCAGAGAATATGACGCTGCCGATTTCACAGAAATGCAGTTGGTTCAGGCAATTATTAATAACTATAAAGCAAAGTAGAGACTGTTATGAGTAAAATAAAACAGCGTTTAAGTCAGAATATGTTTGTAAAGAATTATAAGCGAATGTGGCCGTATATAAAGCCATATTGGTTTCCTGGGTTAATGTCTTTACTTATAACAATTCCTATCGGTTCATTAGATGCAGTAATTGCATTGTCGCTAAAACCGTATATGGATTTAGTTATGGTAGAAAAATCGGTACAGACCGCATGGTACATACCGCTTGCTATAATTACGTTTACTTGTATTCAAGGAGGACTAACTTACGCTGCGAATTATTTAAATACTTGGGTTGGGGCAAAAATAACGAATTTATTAAAGTTAGATTTATATAAGAAAATGTTAGATTTTGAAACTAACTTCTTTAACACCAAGAATTCTGGTGACATAATATTTATGTTTAATAATAATGCAGATTTGGCCTGTGCAGGATTATTAACAAATTTAAAAACATTTGTTCAGAAGTTGTTTACCGCAATATCACTGATAGCAGTATTATTTTATAATTCGTGGCAATTAGCATTTTTATGTGTTGCGATTTTAATAGGTGCTTTCTTACCGATGAGTTCTTTGCGTAAAAAGGTGGACTCTGTTATGAGTCAGTCTATTGCGGCCGATGCGGCACTTTTGACTGCATATAATGAATCTTATTCTGGGAACAAGACGGTTATTGCTTATAATTTATCTGAACATCAAAAAGGTAAGTTTAATAGTGTTTTAGACGGTGTGTTTAGGTTAAAGATAAAAATGTTGCAGCGTACTCGTTGGGTGACACCGGTTATGCATGTCATATTGTCTATTGGTATAGGTTTATCTATTTGGTTTGGTTCTTTTTTAATTTTAGAAGGTAAAATTTCTGCAGGTAACTTTGTATCGTTTTTAACTGCGTTGGTTATGTTGTATACACCTATGAAAAGTATAGGTTCTAATTACAATTCTGTTTTGATGTCTTTTATGGCAATCGATAGAGTATTCGATATTTTGAATGCGAAACCCGCTATAACAAATAAACCTAATGCAAAAGAAATGCCTGCCACTCATAAGTTGATAGAATTTAAGAATTTAGGGTTTGAATATAATCAAGGGGTTCCCATTTTAAAAAATATAAATTTAACTGTAAAGCAGGGTGAAACAATAGCATTGGTTGGTAATTCTGGTGGTGGAAAGACTACGTTAGTAAGTCTTCTGCCAAGATTTTATGATGTGACATCGGGGCAAATTTGCATTGATGGTACAGATATAAGGGACTTCACATTACATTCGCTTCGGCAGAATATAGGTGTGGTTTTTCAAGATAATTTTTTATTCGCTGGTACAATTCGCGAAAATATAATGCTGGGTAATAAAGATGCTAGCGAAGAAGAATTACAGAAAGCAGTAAAAATGGCATATTTAGATAAATTTATTGCAAGTTTAAAAGATGGTTTAGACACAGAAATTGGGGAACGAGGAATTTTACTTTCTGGTGGGCAGAAACAAAGGGTTGCTATTGCACGCGCGTTTTTAAAGAATGCACCGATATTGGTTTTGGATGAAGCAACATCAGCGCTTGATAACAAGGCGGAATCGGTTGTACAAAAAGCGATAGAGAACCTGATGCAGGATAAGACAGTTTTTGTAATAGCACATAGACTTTCTACAATAAGGAACGCATCAAAGATAGTTGTAATAAACAATGGTGAAATTGTAGAAATGGGGACTCATAAAGACTTGTTAAACCGTGAATGTGGTGCATATAAAACGTTATACGATATGCAGTTCAAGTCAGATGATAAGACTATGAAATCGTAAAATTTTTACTTCGCGCCAAATGCCATGTCTAACTTTATACCATTTGCGTCTTTGTATTGAACTAATCCAGATGCCTCGGTTGGTATTTTATTTTCTGGAAATTGACCATAATAATTTACATCCATATTTGCACCGCTTGCAGTTATTTTATCTTCTATCATATCACCAGATACCTGCATGTCATATTCGTTAGCATTGTTCTTATAATTACTAAATTCTATTGTACCCGCAGAATCATTTTTTACTATGACATCGTACCAGTTATCAAATGTAGCGCCAAGTGTACTAACGCCCGTCTCTGGGTCAAAGTTTAGCGCAGCATTTCCAGCAATATCAATTTTTTCTAGTTTCTTTTGCTCGCCATCTTCTGCCATTTTTGAAACGGTGCCGATGGCCTTGCCTGTAAATTCGATATTTTGTGCAATATCTGTAATTTCTTTTGCGGAATAACCACCTGCAAAAGGCGTATTATCAGTTAAAATTTCGTTATTGATTTTGTTTACTACTTTGTAGGTTCCGAAATCAGAATAAGAAAGTCCCAACTCTTTACCAAGAGAATTATAAGTTAAAATAGATTCTTCATTTTCAAATGTATTAGTATTTTCAATACGGTTATATTGTTGGTCTGCGACTTTTATAGCAGTTATTTTACCAGGGCCATTATTTTCTTCGCCGTCATCAATAACGAACTTTAATACTATATCATCGTTTGTAGAAAATTCCGCGGACTGTATATTTATAAAGTCGGCATTTTCACGAATAGATTGCGCTGCTTTATCAAAAGTGACCGCGTTATCTGCGCGCCATTTTACAAAACAATTACCCACATCTTCGCCAGAATAAGAAGATACAAATTTAACGCAACTTGCTAAACTTTTGTTAATTACATACATTGCATTGTGTAATAAGGTAGAGTTCTCATAAAACTTATCTTTTATATCTGATGCAGTTCTATCATCGGAAGTCAGCCATACAGCTAAATTTGCAATTTCTTGATAATTGCTAATAGGGTAGTTGGTATAACCAGATAACCTGTATGCTATAAATCTATTTAACTGGTCATAAGAACTTGAGACCATTCCTGTAATTTCTTTATTGCTATTCTGTGCAGTATTTTTATAAGGTAGGTCTAAACCAGGATTATATTGATTCCTGTTGCCAGGGTATGCAGAATAACCGTCAACATTGCTATTACTTAAACTACAAGCAGCCAAAGCATTCACAATAAATAAGAAAGCAAATTTTTTCATGGATATCCTCCTAACTAACAGGACTATTTATATATTTGAGTATAGTATAGGACTGATTTCTTTTTCAAGGGAATAAAGTCATCAGGCGTAAAAAACAAGTTCTTGTTTATAAAAAAGATATAGGGTATAATCATTATGTAAAGGCAAGGGGAAGAAAATGAAAAAAATAACTTGTTTAATGCTGACTGTTATTTTGGCTGCTTGTGGTGGTGGTGGCGGTGGATATTCCCCAGCATGCCTTGATTCTGCCGAAGGTTGTACTAAGCATATACCGACATCAGGTCGTGGAAATAGTTCAAATTATTTACCAAGTGACAATCGGGGTGAAACAAATCCAGAACCAAGTGAAGACAGGGGCGATACATCTGAACGTGACCCAACTGATGAACGTGGTGATGATGTAAATTATGTGCCGAGTACAGACAGGGGAAATGATGCAGAAAATATTGTGCAATCTGATAGGGGAACCAGACCTTCGCGTGGAAATAGAATTTCTAGCGTGCGTATAGAATTTGCGGATGAAAGTTTGGATTATTCTTCTTTGGGAAAAGAATTAGGTTTGTCTTATTCGGACTTTGGTACGTATGAAATTACAAATGAAAATGAGGCAAATCGTGCTGGTATAGAAGATAAAGTTTTTGTTAGTGGTAATGCAACACAAAGGATAGATGTTGCGGATATTGTAAAAGACGTGCAATTTTCTGGGCGTGCGGTTGGTGGTGCAAGTGCAGATTCAGAATTTGTAAAATTAGATGGTGATGCTGTATTAAACTTTGATAAAGAAACGGGTGTTAGTACACTTGGCGCTACATTTGATAACTGGTATGATGTCACAGTAAAAGATGATACCGCAGGTACAATAGAATTTAGTAATTATAAGAACAAAGAAGATTTAGTGAAATTTGATGTCGGGGGTAATAAATTTATAACTTCTGGTGCAAATATGTCAGTTAATTATTATGGACCTAAAACAGAAATTGGTGTGCCGACAGAAGCAGTAGGAACTGTGAATTTTAAAGAGCATACATCTGGTATTAAAATGGATGTTGCTTTTGGTGTGAAATAGTGAAGAGATTATTGTTTGCTTTTATCATTATCGTTCTGCCTGGCTTATGCCAGGCAGAATCGCATAAGGTGAAAGATAATTCGAAAGAAATTACTATGTCTGCAGTTGATGCACTAAAAATAACTGGTGCGTTGATAGACAAGGGTGAAATAGAACAGGCAGAATCTATATTAGATAACCTACCAGAATTTGAAAGCGTTGCATTAAATATTGAGCAAAATTTCTTACGTGGGCGTGTTGCTACTGCAAACAAAGATTATGAAACAGCGATAAAGATATATCGCAAGATTCTTGATAAATATCCAGATTTAGCAAGAGTTCGATTTGAATTAGCAATTTGCTATATGAATACAAAACAATGGCGCCAGGCGGATTATCAGTTACGTCGTGCCATGGCGGGTAAAGACTTACCAGACGATATAAAAAATGTGATGAATTATATGAGATACGTAATTCGTCAGAACAAAAACTGGAATGTGTATTTAAACTTAGGCATGGCACCAGATAATAATATTAACACTTCTGTTGGTGGTGAAGAATGTGTTGATACGATTTTTGGACCATTATGTAGACAATTACCTGAGCCAGAAAAAGCAGTTGGGTTTAACTTCGTTTTGGGTGGTGATTACGAGTTTCGATTGTCAGAACAGTGGCGTTGGAAATCGGATGCGAATATTTATGCAAATATCTATAATAAGCACGATTTTGATGACTTGTTATTGTTTGTAAGTTCAGGACCAAGGTATGTATGGGAAAACGGTGATGTATGGTTTGCTGCAACGGCAAGCAGGCGGTGGTATGGTTGGAACCCTTATAATTGGTCTGCTGGTGGGCGTTTAAATATAAACTATGATTTTACACGTAAGACATCTGGGCAACTGTCGTTTCTTGTTAGTGATAATACATACGATGATTTCGGATTGATTTTAGATGGTCAAACGTATGACGCTACAAGTCGCTTTATACATTCGTTTGATTCCTCAAAATACGTAATGTTGCGACTAGGAGTTGCAAGAGAGGTTACAAAGGATAGAGTGTATTCAAATTGGCGACCAAGTTTAGGAATAGGTTTTGGGATAGATTTGCCAGCACAGTTTAATGTGTATTTTGATGTATCTGTATATTTGCAGGATTATGATGATATGCGCTGGGTTGTAAAAGACGGAAAGTTTGAACAAATTGCAGAAAGCAGTTTAACACAGAGGTATGCGGTATCAATTTCAAATAGTAAATTGGAGGTATGGAATTTTGTTCCGACTTTCACATTCAGTTATATGCGCCGTGATTCAAATATATGGCAACGTGAATTTGATAAATGGGGTATAGAATTTTCTATGATGCAAAGGTTTTGATAAATTTCTTATAAAAAGTTTATAACTTTTCGTTTTAAATAGTGCTAATCTTCCTTAAAAAGGAGAATATATGAATTATAAAAAATTGTTTATACTTTTTATAAGTATTTTAATAGGTATAACATTAATATGGTTTATATATAATAGTTTTAGTAACGCGGAGAAAGAAATGAAAAACGAACCAGCAAAAGTATATTATGTAAAAGATATAACACCAGAAAATTTGATAAAAATATATGACGCACTTGGCGTAGAATTAAAGGGCAGGGTCGGGGTAAAAGTTTCAACTGGCGAGGCTGGTTCTCGCGGTTATTTAAAGGCTGAATTAATAGGACCGCTTGTTCAGAAATTAAAGGGTACTATTCTTGAGTGTAATACGGCATATGCTGGAAAACGCAATACAGTAGAAGACCATTTAAAGGTTGCAGAAGAACACGGTTTTACAAAATTTGCGGACGTTGATATTATGGATGCAGAAGGCGAAAAGAAAATACCAGTTAATAATGGCAAGCATTTAAAATATAACCTTGTTGGGACACATTTGGATAATTATGATTCAATATTAAATTTAGCACATGGCAAGGGACATGCAATGGGCGGCTTTGGTGCGAGTTTAAAGAATCAATCTATTGGTATAGCGTCAAGAAATGGCAAGGCTTATATTCATTCAGCAGGGTTCACAGAAGACCCAGAAATATTGTGGTCTAATTTACCAGAACAACAGGCATTTATAGAATCAATGGCAGAGGCGGCAAAATCTGTTAGTGATTATTTTGCTTCGCAGGGCAAGCAGATTGTATATATAACAGTTATGAACTTTTTGTCAGTTGATTGTGATTGCGATGCGCATCAAACGGATCCAGTTATGTCTGACTTGGGGATTGTTGCATCAACGGATCCAGTTGCTAATGACCAAGCGTTTGTAGATATGATATATGCGTCTAAAGACACAGGTGCAAAGAAATTACAAGAACGAATTGACAGACAGATGGGGCGACATATTTTACCGTATGCAGAATCAATAGGGTTAGGCACGACAAAATATGAGTTGATAGAGTTAAATTAGTAATATAAAAGAATCAGCGGAATTTCACCGCTGATTCTTTTATAATTTCATTGAAAAAGGATTCCTTTGTGCTAGTTTATTACTTAATGGCTATAATAAAAGAAACTTTAACACAAAATAAAATGCACGAATTATTAGGTGCAAATTATCAATTTGTTGAATGGTTTGATTATGATACGGGTTGTCTTAATAATGGCGTTGCAGCATCCAAAGAAGACAATATAATTTACAATAATTTTAGAAATATTTTAAAAAAAGATGCTAGGTTTAATAAAAGTTATGAATTAGTTGCGGTTGTATCTTTAAGTATAAGTCCTTATTCTGGTGTTCCTTATATAGGTAAAGTTATACGAAATCCCAGATACGCTAAACCAAGTATCAAGTTTTTGGGTCAAACAGGTTATGCAGGAACTATCGTATGCCGTGATAAAAAGAGTGGTAAAATACTTACTATTCCGAATAAGTGGTTTTACACAGGTTTTAGTACATGTATAAAACCAGGAGTATATAAAAGTTTAGGGTTACCAGGTTTAGCGAACTTAATAGATTCAGAAAACTTCTGTGCCGTGGATAACGAAGTGTATCAAAAGTTGATACAGATACAAGTATTTGAAAGGAACAGATAGATAAAATATCTTTGGCAATTTAGAAACAACATATAAATAAGGTAGTTTTATCGTGTTTTTTCATTTTTAAATGCCGACAATATTTCTTCATTTTTACTATTGAATAGAGTCTTGATATCATCAAAATGCGAACCGTATATTTTTATCCAACCTCGTGGATATTTTTCA
Source organism: uncultured Pseudomonadota bacterium (assembly GCA_949298405.1). GTDB lineage: Bacteria > Pseudomonadota > Alphaproteobacteria > Rs-D84 > Rs-D84 > Enterousia. Next base: position 19,456 of record CASFWA010000002.1, on the reverse strand, counting down.
AAAGTTTCTGTTTTTAAATTATATGAAATAAAAGTTGTGTACTTAGGGTAGATATTCCAAGGTATACTTCCATCGTAATTATTTGGGTCGTATAATGTAGGAGACTTTATATAATCTTCTTCTTCTATAATTATGGCATATGTAATGAAAGCTAGCTTGTATTCTTTATACATGGAATTGTTTTCCAATATATCCTTAATATTGTATAATTCGTCTAGATAACTATCAAAGTAGTTGCTATATTTAGAATTGTAATAAAAGTAAGAGTCCAGCAAAAGGTTGTAATCTATTCCAAGAATGTCTTCCACCATTTTAGGTGTAAGTTCAGATGTTTTAAAAGTTTTTTTGTTAACAGCAACTTGTTCAGATTTTGTCGCTGATTGTTTGTGTAGTGTATGTTGGGTTATAGGCAGGATGTCTTTTTTTATACTGTCTGTAACTTGTGGTGCGGTAGTAGTTTTAGGTTCCCAATCAGATTGAATCTCTTGTTTTATATTGATGTTTGAATTTATTATTCTCCATATAGAATCAATACTTGTATTTGGAACAGAAAGTATAAACTGAAAATTTCTGCGATATTTTTTATGACACGTTTCATTACTATATTGAATGTTAGAAATTATCAATTTAGAAAATAGTTTCCTAGGGCATATGGCACGAAAAGAGCGATATGCATCTTGGGTCATATAAATACTGATATATTTTTTTAACAATTTATAAAATCCTTTTTATTAATTAGTATCTTTTGATTTTTAAACAAAAATCATAAGATTTTATTACTTTTATTTAAGTTGTTTTATTTTATTCTATACAATTCATCCAATGTTTTTCCTTCTTTATTTTTCCACTCGGTCCATCCATTAGCTCGTCTTGCCAATACGATTTGAGCTGCGGATGAAACAGAAGAGAAAGTTGTATCTTCTGTTAAGATATAGAATCCATCCTTTTCTTTTAAAATTCCTTTTTTAATTAAATCCGTTCTTTTAGGTAAATTTTTGGTTCCTTTATGTAATGCCATTTTACATTTAGAGCCCTTTAATAATAGAAGCCCTGAATCTGAATTATATTTTCCTTGGCCAAAACTTCCGTATTTATCTTGGCATGTGAAAGTATTATTTTCGTCTTCATTTTGAAAACATTTTAAGCCCAGGGTTGATAATATAAACTCAATTGTTTCAATATAACACGTTAATTCGTCCAATTTTTCATCTTGTAATTTTGGAATCTGTGGGATTTGTTTATTTTCTTCTGTTATAATATTGGTTAAGCCTTTAGCTTTTTTTATAAAATAATACTCAAGATATGAAATATCTGTATCACTAAAACCATTAATGCTATCAAGTTTAACTGCAAAAACCGTATTCCAAAAGCTTTTCTTTTTTATATGTTGTTGTATTCTATGTTTGACTTTCCCTTTACCAATATAAAGTTGAGGTTTGTTAGTTGTTATACTATCAACTAAAATATAAATACCATTAAAATCTAGTTTATCAATATTATTACTAACTTCTGTAAGAGGAACTTGAAAAACGATTGGTTTTTCTGTTGTAATAGAAGCTTTTTTTATACCTTTAAGTTTTCCGCTTGGTAAATAAATTTGGATTGTTTTTCCTGCCATCCTGATATCCTATTTATAGTTTCTTTTCGGTCTTAATTGTAGATAAAAATAATAAAAATTGCAATTCTATAAAAATATTATTTATATATAAAATTTCAGCAGTAATGGTATATATTACTGTGTGTCAAATATGTGTTTTTGTTTTACTCCTCCGGCAATTTAGAGCCATTTTCATCCAATTTTGCATAAAAACGGGGTAGAAGACAGACAATAAAAAATCCGCAGAAATCTGCGGAAATTCTTGGCTCGGGCAACTGGACTCGAACCAGTGACATACGGATTAACAGTCCGTTTTTATTAAGATTGATAGAAATTGATAAAGTTTAATTTTCCTTGATTTTCTGCGGGTTATAGGCTATGTTATACTTGATGAAGATTAATGGAAATTGGTAGCAAAAAACGCCGTTGGTAGCAAATAGGTAACAAATAAAGACAAACGGACGTCTCACGGACTGGGGCATTTGCAACACGGACCTTGGTAGCAAAAAGAGATTGAAATGGAAAAAGAAAATGCTGTATTACCGCAGATAGTTGATAGTGTTTTGGGTGCTGTGCCGGTGGTTGGTGGCGCAATGCAGCACGTATATGATGCATGGCGTCAGAAAAACATAAACATGGCTAGGGAGGTGTTGTTAACAAACATTCGCAGTGGAGACCTAACTGCCATCCATCGGGATGATTTTTTTAGCATGTTGGCAAGGTTTTCTCGTTCCGTTCAAGAGGGGGTTGCAAAAAGAAATTTGATTTTGTTGGCTCGATTAATTTCAGGGATGGGAAAAGTGGAAGAACCCGACCGTAAATCAAATTTGTTCGCCAGGTATGCTAACATGCTCGAGCATTTGAATGTAGACGAGTTAAAATACTTGGCAAGTTTTATTTGTTATTATTCGACACCGGAAAAGGAAAGGAACTCTTTCAACATAGATAGATATAAGTTACAAGAAAATCCGATTGCGGACACTTTTGTTCAAAGGGGGATTTTTGTTTCTGATTTTGAAGTTTGGCAACAAGAACATGATGATCGGAAAAATCCATCTCGATTTCCGACCGACATTCGTAGCGAGCGTAGTTTTTATCTTTCTGCAGATATGCAAGATATTGTCGACAAATACGGGGTTGATTGGGAAAAAATAGCAACAATGGATATAAACGATGACCAATAACCATATAAATTTTACAGAAAAAACGTTGGCCGAATTGCCAATTCCGACCGACAAGCGTCCAATGACTTATTATGACAATGGACAACCGGGTTTGTGCATCATTGTGACCTATGGCGGGACAAAAACGTACTATTTCTATACCAAGTTCCTGGGGGTGCCAAAGCGTGTAAAAATTGGTCGTGTTGGTGTTACAAAATTGGTCGAAGCCCGGATGAAAGCACGTGAATTGCGGACCGTTGCCGACCACGGAACAGACCCCGGCCAAGAACGCAACGAAGCCCTGCGTGATATGACATTAAAACAGTTCTTTGATACTCAGTATTACCCACGGCACGTTTTGGTGTATACAAAGCAAAAATCACAGGCCAAGGTTGAATCAATGTTTCGCAATTACCTGCCCGAATTGCACAACCGTAAAATGATAAGCATAACGCGTGTTGACCTGGAACGGATACATTCGGGGTTGCGCAGCAAGATAAGTTTATACACCGCCAACCGGACACTTGGATTGATAAAACACATGTATAACAAGGCCATAGAATGGGGGTATCCGGCACATCATGGTAATCCTGCGGTCGGGATAAAAATGTTTCGTGAAAAGTCCCGTGAACGTTTCCTGCAGCCAGATGAAATAACACGTTTCTTTGCAGCACTGGCCGAAGAGCCGAACGAGGCGTTTAAAAACTATGTGCTGTTATCGCTGTTTATTGGTCAGCGTCGGCAAAATATGCTGTCCATGCGCTGGTCAAATGTTGATTTGAATCTAGGGTTTGTGCTGTTCCCGGATTCTAAAAATGGTGACCCGCAACGCATCCCATTAATATCGCAGGCACTTGAAATATTGCAAGATATGCGCACTTATGCGACTGATGACTGGGTGTTTTCAAGTCGTGCCGGCAGCAAAAGCGGTCATGTCGAGGACTTTCACCGTCCCTGGTATGCATTGTTAAAACGTGCGAATATCGAAGACCTGCGGTTCCATGACCTGCGTCGTACATTCGGCAGTTACCAGGCCATAACCGGTGCCAGTTTACATATTGTGGGCAAGGCCCTGGGCGATAAAACCAGCGCAGCAACCCAGGTATATGCCCGTTTAACAATGGACCCTGTGCGTGATTCTATCCAACGTGCCGCCGATAAAATGTTGGAATTTGTGCCAGAGGATATAAGGGGATAATAATGATAAGTGTTGACTCTTTTTTTGACCAAGAAAAGGAATGTGTGTTCAAGGACGAAAGGTACTCTGTGCGTAATAATGGTGCGGTAATGCGGCATGCTCGGCCCAACAAGATAAAACGCAAACTAGATGAAGTTTGGACCTTTGGAACCAAAAACGAAACGAATGGATATATGTATATCAATTCTGTGCGTGTTCATCAGATTGTTGCAGAGGCCTTTCTTGAACCAAAGCCATCGTCCACGCATGTAATAGACCACAAGGACACAAATAAGTGTAATAATCGGCCAGACAACTTGCGTTGGGCAACTAGACTGGAAAACGCACTGAACAATCCAATAACCAGAAAGCGTATAATATTATGTTGTGGCAGTATTGAAAACTTCTTGGAAAATCCTGCACTTTTAAGAGCTGGTAGTGTGGACCAGAATTTTGACTGGATGCGCACAGTTTCGCCAGATGAAGCAAAAATCAGTAAAGAAAAATTAGAACGTTGGGCCAAAGAAGATTCTGTGCCGACAGGCAATGGTAAATTGGGTGAGTGGGTGTATCATGATAAACAGTGGGGCCCAGAAGATACAGTGGAAGAAGATATGCCGATAGAAAAACAATCGCTTACACCTAATGCAATGCAAGTTAACTGGAAAGTTCCATCAGAATTTCCATTATGTCCATCCGTGGTATCAGATGAACCATTGCAAGATTACTTGAACAATATAAGCGAGGGCAAACTGTTTGCTAAAAATGCTGTTTATCAATCTGAAGTTATAAAAGCAGATTTCGATAAGGATAGAAAAGCCATTGTGGTTATGGCCAGTGGTGGTATGGGCTATGCGTTAGCAAAAATAGAGTATAAATCTAACATGTTCTATCATACCTCTATAAGAACGTTTATTACAGACGAAGGCGCAGAAAAATATTATACCATAGAACGCGGTTATGAATGGACAGGTGGTGATGTGTTCGATGATTTTTGCTAAATATGGCTGCATTTTCGATAATCTAAAGCGTCACTTTAAATCCGCCGAAAATATTTGACATTGGGTCTGACTTTTGATATTCTAAAGTATAACTTTAAATCCGCCGGAGGATGCTATGGCATACATAAACAGAACTTTGGAACAGAGTATAGAAAAAATCAGCAACTTTTTCCCTGTGATTATGGTCACGGGACCGCGTCAAGTTGGTAAGACAACGGTTTTGCAAAATGTTGCAAATACGCCTGCAACCTATGTTTCGTTGGATACGTTGGCGAACAGAAGTCTGGCCCAGACGGAACCAGAACTGTTTTTGCAACGTTTCCCGGCCCCTGTTTTGATTGATGAAGTTCAATATGCACCGCAACTGTTTCCATATATCAAGGCGATTGTAGACCAAGAAAACAAGCCTGGTATGTACTGGCTGACCGGTTCGCAACAGTTTCATTTGATGAAAAATGTATCAGAAAGTTTGGCGGGACGTGTCGGCATACTGCATCTGGACGGATTTTCCCAAGATGAAAAGAATAATAATCCAATGGCACAACCGTTCTTGCCAACAATGGAATATATTGATGCCAAGGCAAAAATATCCAAGCCAATGGACATCAATCGTGTGTATGATGTGATATGGCGTGGTTCGTATCCGAAAATGCACGGTGCACCAGACGACATGTGGAATACGTTTTATGAATCATATCTGCAGACCTATATCGAACGCGATGTTAAAAGTTTTGGTGCGGTTGGGGATACTATGGCATTTGTGTCGTTTATGCGTGTCTTGGCGGCCAGAACAGGCCAGGAAATGAATTACAGTGACATTGCCCGTGACATTGGTGTAACCGCACCAACGATTAAATCATGGCTGTCTGTATTGGAAGCGTCGGGCTTGGTGTTCTTGTTGCGTCCGTATTACAGCAACGTTACCAAACGTATTATCAAAGCTCCAAAGGTATATTTCGTTGATACAGGGCTGGCCGCATTCTTGACTGGGTGGAACACACCGGAAACACTTGCAAATGGGGCTATGGCGGGCAGTATATTTGAAACATACGTTGTATCCGAAATAATTAAAAGCTATTGGTACAATGGTCGCAACCCGAACATATATTACTATCGTGATAATCATGGTGCGGAAATCGATGTTTTGATTGAAGAAAACGGTAAATTGTATCCTGTGGAAATCAAACGAACAACGACACCGAATGTTGGCGACATAAAAAATTTTAGGGTCATAGAAGACGTCTTGCATGCCCAACGTGGCCCAGGTGCGGTTGTTTGTAATGCGCAAACTCACCTGCCATTAACGGCCGATGTAAACGTCATCCCCGTGGCGTATTTGTAAAACAATACACAATGACAGAAGTTGTACACAAGGGCGGGCAATTTATAATTCAAGATGATGGTCAAAAAGGCGCAGAGGCAACTTATCTAGCGTTATTTACACGCCATAAACTTGGTGAACGCTGGATGCAGGAAAACGGTATAACCAAAAAAATAAGCAGCGAAAGCCCGGATTTTATATTCAAGGTTCCAAATAGGCCCACAATAGGTTTAGAGATTGTTAATTTCGTAAATAAAAGTGCCAAGAACATAGCCACGATGCGTTTGGAAGAAATTGCCAAGAAGATAGTCGGCCACTTTAAGAAACAGGGAATCGCGCTTACCTTGCTAATAGATATTCAAGACCCGCGAAAATTCAGTATGACCAGGGAAGATTTTTTTGACAGGTGCTATAACCCCGGATTTAATAAATTAAGTGCCACAGACAAAGAAATTAAGGATGCATTGATATCTGCGCTGGAGGAAGCCGGCATTCCAAAATGGGGAATAACAAAGAAGTGGGTTGATGTAAAAGGGCAGACGTTTATTGTAAATGCTAGCAAAATGCATGCGCCGCATACATCTGTGCATGTAAATAATCAGGGAATGTGTATTGAAAACCCGTTCGAAGACCTGCAAAAGACGATAGACGGCAAGAACAAGAAGTTCGAACAATACAAAAAGAATTGCGATGAATGCGATTTGTTGGTCGTTGTCGAAAACGGTTTTGTGCATTTATCCGATAAATTACAAAAGCATAAATTTGAGTCTGTATTCAGGGATGTTTATGTGCTGGACCTATCATATGGTTGCAAGGTAACAAAATTAAAATTATGTGCCAGAGACAAAGTGAGCTGATTATAATAGCTTTGTGTGTTGAATATTGAAAAACGAATTGATTTTATATGTTTTCGCACTATCTATATAGTGTGAGCATGGTGCTTGCGCGGAACCAAAAGGATATGAAATGAAGAAGGTAATAAGTTGTTTGGTTGTGGTGTTGTCGCTGTGTGTGTTTAATGTACCAGCTCAGGCCAGTTATTATGGTGGCTCAGGGTATGTGTATGTGAACGGTTATACAAAAAGCAATGGCACATATGTGCAGTCACATTACAGAACACGCCCAGATGGTATCAAATCTAATAATTTGAGCTATCGTTTTTAATAAGAATTCCCGCCCCACATGGGCGGGTTTCTTTATTCATGCAATCCTTTTTGACATCCTGTGAATTCAGTTTATACTGATTCCCGGAATGGCGGAAAGGTTTTATCTTTGCATTGATTTAAAGAGTTTCTTTGCCTCGGTCGAAGCGGTTGACCGTGGGCTGGACCCGTTTGCGGTAAACCTGGTGGTGGCGGACCCGTCACGGGGGCAGGGGGCGGTCTGTCTGGCGATAACGCCGGCGATGAAGGCGCTGGGGATTCGTAATCGTTGCCGGGTCTTTGAAATCCCCAAAAACGTTGAATACATCACCGCCATGCCCCGCATGAAAAAGTATATGGAGGTATCCGCCCAGATTTACGGGATTTATCTGCGCTATATCTCGCCCGAAGACATCCATGTCTATTCCATTGACGAATGCTTTATCGATATCACGCCTTACTTGAAAATGTATAAACGGTCGCCCAAAGAAATGGCGATAATGCTGATGGATGCGGTGCGGTCCGAGACGGGCATATGCGCCACCGCCGGCATCGGCACAAACTTGTTCTTGGCCAAGGTTGCGCTGGACATCACGGCCAAGAAAGTCCCCGATCATATCGGATACTTGGATGCGGAATCGTTCCGGGAACACCTGTGGCATCATCGGCCAATAACGGACATTTGGAACATTGGGGCGGGCATTGCACGGCGACTGGAAAAATATGGTGTTTATGACCTGTATGGGGTGACGCAGTTGCCGGCTGAAACCCTGTATCGTGAGTTCGGCACAAATGCAGAATACCTGATTGACCATGCGAACGGCATAGAGCCATGCACAATTGCCGACATTCATAACTATCAGGCGAAATCCCATTCACTGTCCAACGGCCAGATTCTGTTCGAAGATTATAACTTTGACGATGCACAGATTGTGATGCAGGAAATGGTGGATAACCTGGTCTTGGAATTGGTGGAAAAGAACCTGGTGGCTGATGAAATATCTCTGTCTGTGGGGTATTCACGGGATGTGCGACGCCCAACCGGGGGCAGTCGTAAATTGCCAGCGCACACATCGTCTTACAAGACATTGGTGGCGGACTTTGTGCGATTGTATCGTGAAACAACCGACAAACGCACACCGATACATAAATTGACGGTTGGGTTGGGGAACCTGGTCGATGCAGATACGGTGCATCTGCAACTGGATTTATTTGTGGACACAACGGCGGATGAACGCGAAAGCAAACTGCAACACGCACTGCTGGATATCAAGGGCAAGTTTGGCAAGAATGCCATCCTGCGTGGCATAAATTATCACGAGAAGTCCACCGGTCGCAAACGTAATACTTTGGTTGGGGGACACAATGGCTGATAATACCGCACGTGCAAAACAGTTTATGCCTTTTGCGGCCCTGCGTGGGTATTATGCGATGGTGTTGGCTAAAAATCGGGTGGTTGAACCCCGACGGGAATTGATTGGTGATGCCGCCGAACGACTGTCTCGGAAACTTGGGTTGGTTAAAAAAGGCATGATGATAACGGTGCGATTTTACCGGACCGATGCCTATGACACTATAACGGGCCTGGTCACCCGCATAGACCCCGAATATCGATACATCACCATAGTCAAAACCAAAATCCCCTTTGATGATATTACCGAAGTGTCCAGCCCCGAAATCCCGGATGGGGAATAATAGATATCACGACGCTAGTGCATTGTGTAAAATTTTGGAATTTTTACCTTTTTTCTTACAAAAATCACAAATATGAGTATAATCAAATACAGATTGATAGAAACAAATACCAATAAACAAAAATGGATGTGATATGGCAAAGGCAGCAAAAATAAAAGAAGAAACACTGGAAACTATATTATTCAATTGTCGTAATCATTTGCGTGGCCGCGCGCCTATGACGGACAAGCGCGATTTGTTACTGACATTGGTGTTCTTAAAGTTTATCGGTGACCGTTTCAAAACTCAGCAAGAAAAAATTCGCGAACAAGAAGAAAGTGGACAAAAAGACGGTTTTGTTGAGATGGCACTAAAAAACAAAAGTTTTTACGCCAAAGACGGTGTGTTTTATTTGCCTGATGAATGCTTTTGGGATAAGTTGATAACGAAGCCCGCAAAAGATATGGCAGTTGCTTTTGATACCTGTATTGCGACATTGGAAGGCAATGAGAAGACTTTAAAAAATGCGTTGCCAAAGCAAATATTTACAAAAACTGCGTTGGAACCAGCTGTATTGAAAGCAGTGGTTGATGAAGTTAATAAAATTGACCGTTCGCGTTTCCATGATAAAGATTTGATTGGGCGTGTGTATGAATACTTTTTGCAGGCGTTTTCGATAAATGCAGATAAAGAAGAAGGCGAGTTTTATACACCGCATAGCATAGTAGAATTGATTGCGTCATTAATAGAGCCCTTTGATGGTACAATTTATGACCCTTGTTGTGGCTCTGGTGGTATGTTTGTTCAAAGCAAAAAGTTTATCGAGGCGCATGGTGGCGATATGAAAAACTTGGTTTACGGTCAGGAATCTGAACCTGCAACTTACCGTTTGGCAAAAATGAATTTGGCGGTTCGTGGAATTCCATATGACCTTGGTGACCAAGCCGCATCGACATTTACTGATGATAAACATCCAGATATCAAAGTAGATTATATTATGGCAAACCCGCCGTTTAATTTGAAAAAATGGTGGACAAACACAGATAAAAACATTGCCGATGATGCACGTTGGGCAGGCTATGGGGTTCCGCCAGAAAGCAATGCAAACTATGCATGGATTTTGCATATGTTGTCCAAATTAAACCCATCACGGGGTGTGGCCGGATTTTTGTTGGCCAATGGTGCATTGGATGACAGTGATACATTCGAAATCCGTAAAAAACTGATTGAAAATGACAAGGTAGAGGCGATAATCGTCCTGCCGCGTGAAATGTTCTATTCAACCGATATATCGGTCACATTGTGGATTTTAAACAATAACAAGCGTGGTGGCCCGTGGCATAATCGTCAATTGCGTGACCGCACTGGTGAAATATTGTTCGTTGATTTACGCACGTGGAACCAGAATGTGTATGAAAAGAAATATGTGCAGTTATTGCCGGACCAAATTGCCGAAGTATGCAAAATATACTTTGATTGGCAAACAACCGGTGGCGAAAACTATGCAAAACCAGAATTGTTCTATGCGGCAAAATTGGATGAAATAAAGGCCAAAAATTACAGTTTGGTTCCATCCCGTTATATCGAATTTGTGGACCGTGACATTGCGATGGATTATAAAGCAGCATTGACACAGATTGGTGGTCAAACAGCCGAATTATTGAAATTACAAACCGAGAATGCCGAACACCTGAAACACGCATTTGAAACATTGGGATATAAAGTGGAGCAGTAAAATGCAGTGGGTAAAACTGGGCGATTATATCGAACAATGTGACGAACGAAATGTCGCGAATTGCGATTATCCTGTTATAGGGATAAACAAGGATAAAGAGTTTATGCCCACGGTTGCGAATACGGATGAAATAGATTTAAAGAAATACAAGATTATTCGTCCTGGTCAATTTATTTTTAGTGGTATGCAGACTGGTCGTGATGTTTGTATTCGTATTGGTTTGTATTATGGGGAACCTGCATTGATTTCACCTGCATATACAACATTTGTAATCACAAAACCGGACGTATTATTGCCAGAGTTTGTTTTTATGTATTTTAAACGCACTGAAATGGACCGATATGGATGGTTTATCAGCGATTCCAGTGTGCGTTCCAACCTTGATTGGCCAAGATTTTTGGATATTGAAATTCCGTTGCCGTCAATAGATGAACAACGTGTGGTTGTTGAAGCATGGAGAGGCTTAAAGAATCTAAAAGAACAAAATGAACAAATGGCGGGACCATTGATGGATTTGTGCCAAAGTTACTTGCAGGAACTGAAACACAAATACCCACTTGTTGAAATCGGTGGTTTTGTGGAAGAAACAAATGAACGTAATGCGGATGAAACATATACAGAAGACGAGGTTAATGGCGTTTCTATTACAAAACGGTTTATTCCAACCAGAGCAAATATGGACGGTGTAAGTGTTTCTAATTATAAATGTGTTCATCCGAATACTTTTGCGTATAAAACAAATACAGACGGATTAGGTGATGACCAAATAGCAATTGCATTTAATGATACTTCGGCAACAAAACTGATATCGTCAATTTATACGGCTTTCAAGGTGAATAGAACAGAGGTTTTGTTATCAGAATACTTGTTCTTATGGTTGCTTCAATCCGAGTTTGGAAGATATGCACGCTATAATTCTTGGGGTAGTGCTAGGGAAATGTTCGGTTTCGATGCTTTGTGCAGGTATAGAATCCCGTTACCACCGATTGAAGTCCAACAGGCTATTATGGAAATTTACAATTGTGCAAGAACATCAAAATACATATCGGAAGCTGCCAAGAAATTAAACAGTGATGTATGTCCCGCATTAATACGTCAAATCATAGGGGATAATAAATGATAAATGGAAAAATGTACGAAAGTGAATATGAACAGGCGTTTGTTGAAATGTTGCGTAACGCTGGTTGGAATTATACTTTTGGCGGTGACTTGCATCGTCAGGTAACAGACCCATTGTTGGAAGATGATTTGCGTACTTTTTTGAATACCCGTTATGCAAAAAATGGATTTACAAATGACGATTGTAATGCTGCAATCGCAAACATTCGCAACATCAGCGGTGTAAATGATTATGATTCATTGCGTAATACATACAACTTGTATCACGATGGGTACGATTTCAAGTTTATGGATGCCAATAAACAACCCTTTCATTTGGACTATATTGATTTTGATAATCCTGAAAATAATATTTTTCGCGTTGTGAATCAGTTCGAAATGAAACAGGCTAATCAAACGCGTATTCCGGATGTTCTATTATTTGTAAATGGAATACCTGTATGTATCATTGAATTAAAAAATCCGACCGACGAAAACGCAACTATTCGTAATGCACATACGCAAATAACAGTTCGTTATCGTCGTGATATCCCATTGCTGATGAAATATTGTCCTATTGCATGTATCAGTGATGCCAGTAACTCACGTATGGGGTCAACAACATCAGATTATGAATTCTTTTACGCGTGGAAAAAAATAGAAAATGAAGACAAGGCGGGGTCAGGGTTACAAGAATTGGACTCGTTAATCAATGGCGCATTAAAACCAACAAGATTATTAGAAATTTTGCGTGATTTTGTTTATTTCCCAGACAAAGGACCACAAGATTCAAAAGAAATATGCGTAGTGTGTCGTTATCCTCAGTTTTTTGCGGCTCGTCGCTTGCGTGGCAATATCTTGGCGCACTTACAGGGAACTGGTGGTGATGGTAAGGGTGGAATATATTTTGGGGCTACTGGTTGTGGAAAAACCTATACAATGCTATTTCTGGCCAGATTATTGGCACAGCGTTGTGCGGGCAAATTGGATACGCCAACAATCCTGTTAATCGTGGACCGAGAAGATTTGGAAGAACAAGCATCCAAATTATTCTGTCAATCAACAACCTATTTGGGGGACAAAGCGGTAAAGGTGTTCGAAACTCGCAATGAATTACAAACAGAAATGTCAACCCGTAATTCTGGCGGAATTTATATTACGACAATACAAAAATTTACCAGCGATACAGGTATGTTGACTGACCGCAACAATGTTATATGTTTAAGTGACGAAGCTCACAGAACTCAAAATAATATTGGCAGTACACTGACTATTAACAAAGATGTTAAAGAAAATCAGGCTAAATTGGGCGCATTTATATCTTATGGTTTTGCAAAATATTTGCGGGATGCTTTGCCAAATGCCACTTATGTTGGCTTTACAGGAACGCCAACAGACGAAGCAATACATGTGTTTGGTGGTATCGTTGACCAATATACTATGAAGCAATCACAGGAAGACGGTATAACTGTTCCGATTAAATACGACCCACGTTTAGCCAGAGTTTTTGTCGGCGAACAGGCAAAGAAGGTAGAAGAGTATTACAAGTTGTGTGCCGATGAAGGTGCGTCGCCAGAAGATATTGCAAAAAGTAAAGCAGCAATGGCAAGTATGAACGTTATCTTGGGTGACCCAGACCGTTTAAAGCGTGTCGCAAAAGATATTGTTGCTGACTATGAAACTCGTTGTGCAAATAATCCTAATGTGGTCCAAAAGGCTATGATTACTTGTAGCAGTCGCGAAATTGCATATGATTTGTATCAGATTATTGCTGAAATCCGTCCTGATTGGGTAAAGCCGGTAAGGGCACTGGATGAATCTGTATTAACGGCAGAACAATTAAAGAAGTTAAATCCAGTTCGGTTCATGAATGTTATTGCTACACGTGGCAAAGATGATGAAAAGGACATGTACGATTTATTGGGCGACAAAGAGTATCGTAAAAAAATGGCTGACGAGTATAAAAACGATAAATCTAATTTTTGTATCGCCATCGTCGTAGATATGTGGATAACGGGTTTTGATGCGCCAGCGTTGACAATGATGTATAACGATAAACCGTTACAGAAACATACGTTGATTCAAACTATATCTCGTGTAAACCGTGTTTATCCAGGTAAGGAATGCGGCTATATCATAGACTATATCGGCATCCGTGAAAATATGAAAGAGGCGATGAAGCGCTATGGCGGTGATATAACAGACGGTACAGATTTGGATAAAGCTCATGAGGTCTTGCAAACAGAAGTGCAGGTATTGAAAGACATGACATACGGTTTGGACTTTACAGATTTCTTTGGGGACAAACCATTGGCCAGATTGCAGTTCTTACAAAGTGCCGCCGAATTTATAATGGATAATTCTGTACAAGAAAAAGGTAAGGTTTCTTTGTTGACCAGATACAAGGGGCATGTTAAAAGATTAAAAACCGCCTATGATATTTGTAATCCTGCTGGAATACTGACTGATGAAGAAACAGGATGGGCACAGTGCTTTATGGGCATAATGTCTTTTTTACGAAAAATAACAGATACTTCTCATGATGTTGATTCTATGAACAGGCATGTTGAACAAATGGTCAAAGAATCGTTAAGTTGCACAGGTATAGAAAGTGTTTTGAATGCAACAGAAACCGAAGAAAACATATTTGATGCGACTTTCTTAAAGGAACTGGACGATGTAAAAATGCCTAATACCAAGTTCCAATTACTGGTTAAAATGCTAACTAAGGCTATTAAGGAGTATTCTCATACCAACAAGGTTCGTGGTGAAGAATTTATGGAAATGCTTAACAAGGTGGTTGATAAGTATAATACTCGTGATAAATTGACTTTTACTAATGATGTCGCGACAGATGCGGTTAATTCTATTAACGGGGTTGTGGACTCAAAAATCGAGGAATTAACTGACCAATTGTTGCAATTGTTTCAGGAATTGAAAACCGATAAAGAAGAATTTGTTAAATTAGGTATAACATTCGAAGAAAAGGCATTTTATGACATACTAACTTCTTTGCGTGACAAACACAAGTTTGAATACCCAGATGACAAATGTAAGTTCCTGGCTGCCGAAATTAAAAAACTGATAGACGGGTCATCGTTGTATGCGGACTTTTTGAACAATCCGATGATAAAAGCACAATTGTCTGCTGACGTTGTTCGTCTGTTGTACAAGAATGGGTATCCACCAGAATGGAACGAAGAAGTATTCGAGAAGGTTATTGAACAGGTTGAAAATTTCAAACAGTATCGGGGATAAAAATGAAGAAAATAGAACCTCGTCGGGCGGTATTTATTCGTAAGGGATGGTTTATATTTTGGTGCTTTGTATGTCCACCAATTGCCTTCTTGTACGTTGTATTCGCTGATAGTGTCGAGATATAAAGCCAGCGCATTGCGCTGGTTTTTGCCGACGGTAATTTTATGGGCGTTTGGCAATAACGTAAATTTTTTTAATAACATACTTGTATTTCATAAAAATTTTATTACGTTAACAGTGTGCTTTGGTAGAGCCAGGCGTTCGCCCGAAGGTTTTGTACCATACCGATAAAGGTAAAATCCTTTGTATGAGGTTTACATTTGTCACAAAAAATTGCGAACAAAAATTTAAAAGACGGATGTGAACTCGTAAAAAATATAAACAAAAAGGATTTTATATGTCTAATTATATTTTATTTTTTAAACAAGAAGCAAAACGTTTACTTAAAGGCTTCGAAAATAACGACGCCAATTCTGTTACCCGAGTTGATAAGTATATAAAACAAACTGCTGATATGTGCTTGGCGCGCGCACAACACGTTGTAGCAAAAGAAGCAGGATTTAATAATTGGCAAGATTTGATTCATGCGTCTGATGACCAATTGCTTTTTGCTAAAATTATGTATCAATACCCATTATTAACAGAAATTGGGGGATGGTCGTATCCTGGTCATAGAATTAACCCTTATTCGGATGAAGACCGTCATGGACTATTTAATAGTTATGAAAGGGTTATGCGTATAGTAAGGTGGTTACGAGCCAATGCAATTGATAAGCCACAAAATACACGCGATTATGAATATGTTCATACTGGTACTACAAAAGATTTCTTTTCTAGGTTGTTTGAAAAAATGTACAAGGAGCCATATGAATACACAGGTGCTGGAATTTTGACTGCCGCTATGTTAATGTGCGGTTTTAAAACGTCAAAGAAACTTATTCCTGGTCAGGGCCGATGTTATTTCATAGTCAGTAGACGTGACTGGGAGCGCGCCTGTCAACAGTCTGGCGTACGCTAGTAAATTTTAACACCCCAAATAGGGGTGTTTTTTATCACAATGGTATTACTAATTAATTTTGCAGTTACTATTTTTTGTATTTATGAAGAAATGATTTTCGAAAATCCTCTGCGGCGGTACATATTCGATTGTATCTGGCTTTATCTTTTTTATGCACATGTGCCAAGTACATATAGTACCTGTATATAGCCTCATTAATCGACAAATTTTCACATTCTAAAAAGAATTTTTTTGCCAGTTTGGGTCCTAATTCATTTGTTAACCAATCTGGTATATGTTCGTTATATGGACGAAATTTCTCAACTTTGTCGTATAGTTCTAAGTCATCTTCAATCCACATTTTGCCGGCGGATTCTTTAATGTATGTGTATGAATTGTCGCACTGAAATGCTTTTTCGCCTTTATGAATACCCATGTATTGCAGCTGCTTTTGTAGAGTTTTTCTTCTTTTAAACATCCATTCGATTTCTTTGTCAGGTTTGTGATTTTTTAAGAATGATATGGCATCATCTTTCGCACCAGCACGAAGCAATATTAATTCTTTTTGCAAATTATCATGAGTTGCGGGTTGTAGTCTAATTATTTCTAAAGGTGTGATTTTTGTTCCGCTTGGTAAAACAGTAGGTGCGTCAACATCAGCACCGTTTGCAACTAAGATAGAGATTATTTTACAAGAAGCGCCTTGTTGTAAAGCGTTTGTTAGTGGAGACGGACCAACATCGTGCCCATCAACCCAATTAACTATATTGCCATTATTTATATGTTTTTTCAGTTCTTTTGGGGTTATTGTATACCAGTTGTCTATTTCCAATAAATTATAATTTGTTGTCATGGTTGATGAATTGTCGCATCTTTGTTCATAAATTTCCCCATCATATATTTCTGATAGAATTTGTTTGCTGTGGGCGTATTTATTTTTTTTTGCAATGCTCTTCATGTTTTTTCTCGTTCACTGTTCGTTGCCATTTCTATTGCTTTGTATATTTTGCAAACACTTCGTTAAACTTAAATGCTGCATTTATATACCAATCAAAAACTTCTTTTTCAGATTGTAACGTCTCTTCTGGGACTTCCCATCGAATAGTACATGTATTGTTGAATTCTTTCCATTTCACTTTACCCCCTATGGCAGATTCAATTTCTTCAGCATTTTCTTTTAAGTGATTGTATAAGTCTTTTTGGTTTATCATATATGTGGTTATGCTGTATCCTTTTCTGCCTTTTTGTTTCAGGTTAGATAAATAAAAATGGTACCTACTGTCATGTATCGTTAGGTCTAAATAAGATTTAGACGTAGGTCTGCGTTTGCCGAATATATCGACAAATTTTTTGTTTTTAGAAGAATATTCTATAAAACGCTCCCAGAAACTCATATGTTCTTTTTGAGAGTCGTTCATAGAATTTTTGTATTTTATAGCGCGTTCCCAATCATTTGGACTCTCAATAATTTCAAATATGGGGGCAGGGTTTGAGTCATCAATTTGAATTAGTTTTATTTTTACCAAAAAGAAAGCAGTTTCTTCGTCAGTGTGTTCGTTTAACCATTGTATGGCGCTTTTGTGTTCGTCGTCGGCTTTTTCCGCTATCCATATAATAACATTGGCTTTTTTGCCGGAAGCATAAGTTATAATTTTGCCCAAATGGTCATGATTGGTTTGTCCGTACTGATTTTCTATAATTATATTACGACCTTCTGTGCTATTTTCTGTCGCGAAGATATCAACACGGTATGTGCCAACTTGAGCTTCTTGCACCGCTGAACCGAAGGAAATTCCGATTGTGTCGCCTAGTTTGTCCAAGATTTCTGGTCTCGCCAACCAAGGAGTAAAATCAGAAGATTCGCTGGGCCATACATCTCTGATTGGTACATATTTCATTTTTCCAAGAAGTTTCTGCACGATGTCATCCTTTTGCTATATCTTGTCCACAAAAGGATGGTGCGGGGAGTTTGAAAAATCACTATGTAGATGACCCCGTTGATTTTCGGATAAATCCTATTGTATGGTCAACAGCTCCCCGCGTTTAGCAGGGATATAATTTTATGGTGCATATCCAGGGCACCCTACATAGCAAGGTTTCAACGCCTTGGCATCCTATTATGGATACACAAAGTATTATATATACAAAAGGCCAAATATCAATGTTTTTTGTTTGAAGTTTCAAAACAAAAAGTCAAAATCATCATCAGTTGCCACTTCTTGAAGTTCAGTTGGTTTTTCGCCAATAAATCTCATAATTAATTCAAATGCTTTTACATCACCTTTGAGAGCTCTGGTAATCATAGCAATGGCCATAGCTTCTTTCATGTTTTGGCCATTTTCATGCGGTAAAGCCAGCGCATCCATAAAAATTTGACGCATTTTTACTTTTTCTCGTCTTGATATGCCTGATGCTATACCTCCAGCTGATTGTATCTTTGTTCTTTCGTTGTTTGGTCTGTCTGCCAAAGATACTAATCCAGACGTATCGGGGTTCTTGTTTGCCATTTTTTTCTCCTTTCTTTTTTTATTTCCAGATAAATAAAGGTTAGATGCTTAAGGATAGACCGTAGGTTTGAAGTTCTATCCGGACATGTAGTGTCCTTTAACCTTTTGCATAGGAAGTTGGTTTGGCGAATTTTAAAAGACTCTGTCTAGCGTATTTTTGTGCCCATGGATGAGCCGTTAGGAATCGTCCAACCCTGAGTTTCTTGAAACCAAACATTATGACTCTTTTGTGTTTGGAAGTTGCGGGCTTGCGTCCCAACTATTATACTTTTTTTCCTTTGTCGGCAGTCGGCTGTTATTAAAACTGAAACCCAGCAAGTAATTTTAATAACAGGTTGATTATTGGCGGAGCAGAAATAATATGCTTAGGCCTCACAACATCGTTCAGGTCAACCAGTCGCACGCATAGGGAATTGATAGTGGCATAAATAAAAGAGTCACCACCCTGGTTACCTAACTGTATATCGCTCCGATATGCGTTGTTTGTCGCAGAGACAACTTGTAAATTATATGTTTTGTGATGCGGGTTGCTTGTTCTCCTTTATCCAGTTTTCTAAGTCTTCTTTGATGTACTTAATACGGTTGCCCCAACGCACAAAAGGAATTGGATTTTTGCCGTGGTGACGCCATGTGTTTAGGGTTCCCACAGTTGTTCCAAGGTATTCTGCTGCCTCTTGTTGGGTCATTAAAACTCTTCTTTCCATTATGTGTACCTTCATTGTTATGCTTAAGATATGCGACATTAGAAATAAAAAAACAAATGCAAGCAATGCTTGCATTCTTGTA
>CASFWA010000001.1:195586-418380 GCA_949298405.1 uncultured Pseudomonadota bacterium | reverse complement strand
AAACGGATATGGAAATATTAAAAGATTTCTTGGATGAAAACGCCAACAATTAAAGTCTTAAACGCAATCTTACGAACAGACTTTCACGCCTTTGTGCAGAAAGTCTTTGAAACGGTATCACCGAACGCAACATATCTTGATAATTGGCACATAAAGTTAATATGTTCCGAAATATCAGATATGCTGGCCGGCAACAACAGACGGCTGATAATAAATATTCCCCCCAGATATATGAAGTCCATTATCTGTTCCGTTGCCCTGCCCGCTTTTATTCTGGGGCATAATCCCAAGGCGACAGTTATATGCGTCAGTTATTCTGATGACTTGTCCTTAAAGTTCGCAAATGATTGCAGAAATGTAATGGAATCCTATTGGTATAAAGATATGTTCCCTGGCACACGTATCAGTAAATCCAGACGTTCTATTGCAGATTTTGAAACCACCAAAAACGGTGGCAGGCTGTCCACATCTGTTGGCGGAATGCTTACTGGACGTGGGGCAGATTTTATAGTCATAGACGACCCAATAAAGCCAACAGATGCCATGTCCGACATAATTTCCCGTCTGAATGATAAAAAGCTTGGTTGTATATTGCTGATAATGCAAAGACTGCACGAAAACGATATGACGGGCTTTTTATTAAATTCAGATATGGGCTTTAAGCATTTGCGCCTGCCAGTAGTTGCCGAAGAGAATGAACATTGGGAAATTAAACGCCCTTTTTCAAATAAAACTTTATTCATAACTCGTGCACCAGGCGATTTATTACACCCCAGCCGTGATGGTGAGCAAGAAATTCTGGAACTTCGCAAGACTATGGGCGAACTAGCGTTTGCCTGCCAATACCAACAACGCCCCGCCCCATTGGTCGGCAACCTTATTCATAAGGATTGGATACACTATTACAATGAATTACCAGACAGGATGGACAGAATATTTTTATCTTGGGACACGGCTAGCAAAGCCAGCGCAAATAATGCTTTTTCAGCGTGCAGTGTTATTGGACTTAAAAATCAAAAATTATATTTATTGCAAATTTATCGTGAACGATTGGAGTTTCCAGCACTTTGTAGAAAAATTGCCGAACTGCACGAAGAATACAAAACGAAATACCCATCGGCGCTTATAACTACACTAATAGAAGATGCTTCATCAGGACCATCTTTGGCACAGCAATTACGGTATGAACACGGGGATATGAAAGTAATACTAGTCAAACCATACACAGATAAAATAACACGTCTGGAAAGCGTATCAAGTTATATTGAAAATGGGCTAATATTATTTCCGTCTGTTGCACCAAATTGGTGGCAGGATTTTTCCAGTGAATTGTTTACTTTCCCGAACACGACATTCAAAGACCAGGGCGATGCTTTTTCACAGTGCCTTCACGTTGCGGCACCAATTGCGACAAAACCTGCCCCACATGTATTTGTTTTCTAAGTTGATAAAAAATCGCACAAGTGATAAAATACGCACGATATCAGGAGTTCTGATATTGGGGTGTAGTAACCCGTTTACGAGTGTCCGAAGCGACATAAAACCATCCAACCTTTTGGTTGGAGGGTTGTGAATCTACTGAATAAGCAACACAATTCTCGTAAATTGTTACTAACCTCCAACCACCAGATTTTTTGGTGGTTATTTTATAACCCAGCGGAGGAGAAAATGTCCACAGCAAGAATTGTACAAAGACCGATTATCGTAGATAAATCTGGTAAAACCGTTTCACCAGAACTGGTCAAAATGCCTAACGAGGCTTGGCTACAAAAATTGCTGCCGACCTGCCCAGATATACTGCCAACGGCAGAAATAGACTCTAAATATTCGCAACTTTTTTATATTGCCAGTGAAGTCGCCACAGAATATACCACGGCAAAGATTTATATAATGATATCAAGCGCAAATACCCGAACATTCCCAGCAAAGAGGTTTTTATTGATCTGGTAAATGATTCTATACGCCGGGCAGACTTTCTGATGATGATTATTGGCGATACGATACGCCCCAGTGCCGATAAAATAGCCGAATTTATCAACAGTCCAATAGATATGCATCACAGATTGGCTCTTTGCGAACTTACAACATATAAAATGGCAGACAAATTCTTGGTTGTTCCGCGTTTAACAACTTCCACCAATATACTAGAACGCGCAGTAATTACTCTGAAAGATTCAAAAATTATCGCGACCGAAACAAAGCAACAGCAAGCCACAGAATCAGAATACAAGTACTTTAAAATCTCTATGGAAGACTTTATTTCAGACTTTACAAACAAGAACCCACAGATTACTCCGGATATGTTATCTGCATTTTTTGACGCATTGCATTCGGCAGGATTCAGCACAAAAACTGCGACAAAACAGGTTTCTATCGGTATTCCAGGCGTAGTGTCTTTATTTCAAATATCAACAGACAGCATATGGTTTACACCATCAAAATTGCAGACAACATTAAAAGGCACGAAAGCAAAACCTGCCCTGTCCTATTTATTAGAAATCCTGAAAGACTTTTTAATAAAAGGTCAAAATCCATACAAAGTTATGAACAAGTTCTACCGTTTGGATTTCTCGGTTATAAATACTAAACGCACAGAATTTATCTCAGCACTTTCCAAGTTTAAGGAAATTGTATAAACCTTAAAAGTTATAATAAGTTGTGCCACCGATTTTATTTGTGCTGGATGATACACGGCGATTACCGATATTTCCCGTTGTATATGTTGTTGTACCTATTCTATTTGTACTTGTATTAACACGGCTGTCACCAAAACTACCCGAATGATAAACAATATTTCCAATTCTGTTTTCACTTACGTTTACACGCTTATCACCAATAGAGCCACTGGTATAACCCGTTTTTATTCGTTGTAGTACTGATATAGTTTCCATCAGAATCATGCCCAGAACAGTAAACAGTATCACCAATGGTATTACAACTGACACCTGCCAAGCACGACATTGGCAGCCAAAGCATAGCAAATAAAAAACTTAGTTTTTTCATATTGTTATATATAATACAAATCGTACCAATTATCAACTCATTACAAGAATCTTTATTTATCATGATGCGGGCTCATATAACTTACAAAATGCAAACATTTTTGGATATGCGCCATAATTAAAATAAAAGAGTTACTTGACCACTACTTGTTCACTACTTAGTCAGTGCACACTAAAATAAGCGAACAAGTAGGAGAACTGCTATTTCTTAAAAACTATCAAGTATGGATTCACACTCATCATAAAACCTTAAACACCAAATTTTAACAATCTAAAACTCTACATAGGAATCTTATCGCTATATGGCAAACTATTTATATAATCTTCCATAAATTTCCAGTCAGGAATATACCCTTCTTTATTATACTTTTTTGTTTTATCTAGTACAGGATTACCATCAGAATCACGTTCTATTGGTAATTTTAAAATAGTTTTTTTTATATTGTCTATCTTATAAGCTCGCCCATAAGAATATTTTAACCTCGGGGAGTTTAGCCAGTGTATGTCACATCTGAAAATTGGGGGCATTTGGCAATTGTAAAATCACATACCGTGCATTTTTGAATATAAAATCCCGCATTTTCGGCGCTATACACGATTAAAGCCGTGGATAACCACGGCTTTCCTTATTTCTGGTCGGGGCGAAAGGATTCGAACCTTCGACACCTTGGTCCCAAACCAAGTACTCTACCAGACTGAGCTACACCCCGAAACGAACTCTATTATAACAGGCTTTTTTTAAAATGCAAATTTTTATATTAATTTTATACTTGTCTAAATCTTCCAAAATTTTTACAATAACATTGATGGTTAGGAATCTTAAATTTTTAACGTTTTTTATGGGTCTGATATTTTTCCCAGGTGCTTTCGCCGCAACAAGCCCATCAAATTATGTAAGTGCCAACACTTATAACAATATGTACCCATATATGAACAATACTATGCGCACAAATCTTAACCCGGGTACCAACCAATCTCAATCGAATGCACAAATAAATGTTCTTACCCAAACGAAAAATTTAGGTTCAACAACTCGTAGTGTTGTTCCAAGAACCAATGCACGTGTTGCAACAATAACAACTTCTGGTAAAACGGGCAACGGCACGTCAACGGCAGCCAGAACCGCAACAAATAATGCCACTAACACTGCGCGTATTGCTTCATCTACAAGCAATAACACCACCACCGCACGTGCAGCGACTACATCGAACAACACCGCGTCTCGTCGGGTTGTTGCAAGATCTGGCACATCAACAGTTACAATGCAGCCGGCCACATCCAGGACTGTTCGCGGTGACGTTTCTACACACGCAAACCGAACAGCATCTAGTGCAACAATATCAGAAACTGATGAAGCACCATTATCATCATCACGTTGTATGGCAGATTATATTGAATGCATGAATTCTTATTGCGAGCGTGAAAACACCGCATACGACCGCTGCTATTGCAGTTCAAAACTTGCACAAATTGATGCGCAATACCAACCAGAAATAGATAGATTAATAAAAGAAATTATCACACTGCAAGGAACAAATCATTGGACTGACGAAGAAATGAATGAATACTGGATGGAAATGATTGGAAAATATACAGGTGATAATTCTTGGGTAAACTTAGAAAACGCGTTGAATATTGCTTGGGCTGGCACAGAAAGTCGTGTACGCGGGCAGCAAGCATTTGCGACCGGTCACTCTTATTGCGTTCAACACTTAAAGGGGTGTGCATACATGGCATCAAACATGCGTGACGCATATCGTTCTGAGATTGCACGTGATTGTGCAACATATGAAACTTCCCTGCAAAAATTAAAAACAGTCGCTGAAAGCGTAGTGGAGTCTTACAAATGAAAAGTATGTTAGGTATTGAATACGGTCGCGGTGCGACCGCTGTTGTTGTCGAAAAGGGTCCTGCATTGGCGCCTATGGTTATTAAAAAATTATTTCCAGACAGAACATGGGCAATAGTTTCAGCCGACCCATTTAATGCGGAAGAATGCGCGAAAGACCGATTCGGTGAAAATTATAAAATTCAAAAAAAGATATATAAAGCGACCCCAAACACACCACATGTATTAATCGGCGGTGACCATTCTGTAAATTTCGGTCATTTTGCGGCATTAGCAGACCACACCCCCGACAAAGAATTATGTTTAGTGTATATAGATGCACATCTTGATATTCACACCCCCGAAAGTTCCAAAGCCGAAGCATCTGGTGCCCCACATGGGACAAACGTTCGTGCACTTATGGGCGAAGGTGATGTGCGCTGGTTATCTTTACAAACAAAAAGCCCCGCCCTTAAACCAGAAAATGTATTTTATTTAGGTACTCGTTCATATGAAAATGCAGAAATAAATTTTGTAAAAAGCAACAATATATTTATGCGCACTCCAACAGAACTATCAGACAAAATAAAATTGAGAGAAACAATACATGAGATACGCACAAAAATTAGTAATAAACCATTCGTTTTATCTTTTGATTTTGATGCGCTGGACCCAAGTATATTTGACGAAGTATTAGTTCCAGAACCAAATGGAATATCATTAGATACAGCGCAACACTTATTAAACGAGTTCCATGACGCAGTAAGTTTTGAATTCGTAGAATACGCACCAAAAGGTAAAAAATCGTGCGAAGAAATTGCAAAAACGCTAATTAATATTTCTTTAGGATAAAAATTTATCTTTGTTTAAACATTTTTTTAAAGTAAGCATCTATTTTTGGTGAACATTCATTATAATAGAAATGCATAAAAGCCAGCCAAGATGCTTCTTTAAAAACATTTTCTTCTACATAATTATAATTAGCAAAAAACATTTTATTTAAAGCATCTATATTTTCTTTTTCTGATGCATTGACTATTTTTCTAAACATCTTTCTTACTTTATATGATGCCGCACCATAAGCAGTTCTGTAAGTTTCCCCAAAATCAATTCTTTTACCGTTACGAAAGTTTCTTGATGCCATTTCTCTTGGGTTCATATCAAATATTTTAAATTTATTCTCATTTATATAAGTTGCAGGGGCATCACCCGCCCAGTCAGATAACATATACGGATGTTCTGAAAAAGATGCTAAATGAACCTTATTATTGCTTTTCGGTTCTGCTTTATAAGCATTTAACGCGGTTGCAACTTCATAAAAAGCACCATGGCAACATACATTTACATCATCATAAAAAACCTTAATAGCATAATCTGCATTTAAGTCTGGGAAAGATAGTTTTCCCACGAATGCGAACGCACCGCGTCTAGCCTCTTTTGAACTTTTTCCTTTTATTTCAAACAAACATTTTGTGCTAAAAATACTTTCTATTTCTTCAAAAGAATAAGTAATATCATCTTCAGTATATAATAAATCGTAGAAGTTTTCTTCCAAAAAATAGTTCACCGCACGTACAAAAATCTTAGTACATTCAGACAGTTGTTCTTTCTTTTTTCTGTTTCTTAGTTCTTTCGGCAAAGCCCCAATAGTTGTAGAAACATCACACTTTTCTATGATGTCCTTTATTCTTGAAGACCTGGAAACAAATTCGCGACGAAACAAATGCGTCAAAGACACATGCCCATATTTTTTTACCCCATTATCAAAATTATTTTCTGATTTTTGCATTTCCATAATAAGCACCATTTTATACAAAAGATACATTTTGTCAATTGTTTTCACAATATAAATTGTGGCGATAAATGTTTCTAGCCAAATCATCGCTTATCATATTCCAATCACTTTCGTGACCATATATAGGCACACAATCCACTTTCAGACATAGACAACTAGTCTGCGATTGTGTATTTCTGGTGCAAGAAGTTACGAATATCATCAACCCCAGTACTAATAACTTTTTCATTTATTTTTTCCATACTTTCTAAATTTTTATTATATTCCTGCAACATTTCCTGACCCGCAGACAAAGCGACATCCCCCCTGCACTGCGTTTTACCTTGTCTGACACCAATGACATAAGCAAAAAAAAGCACAACAAATAAAAAAATGTATAAATATAATTTATACATATACTTCTCCTTATAAATCTAAAAGAAAAGCCTCTTTCGAGGCTTATATTTATTGATTCATAGAACTGAAAAAATCTGCATTTGTCTTTGTCAAACGCAATTTATCCAACAAGAACTCCATTGCTTCCAACGTTCCCATAGGATTAATTATTCTACGCAATACATACATTTTAGTCAAAGTATCTTTTCCGACCAGCAAGTCTTCTTTACGAGTTCCAGACTTAGTTATATCAATCGCTGGATAAACACGTTTATCAGACAACTTTCTATCTAAGATAATTTCGCTATTACCTGTTCCTTTAAATTCTTCAAAAATGACTTCATCCATCTTTGAACCGGTATCGACCAGCGCAGTTGCAATAATGGTCAAAGAACCGCCACCTTCAATATTGCGCGCCGCACCAAAGAAACGTTTTGGTCTTTGTAATGCATACGCATCAACACCACCTGTTAAGACTTTTCCGCTACTTGGAACAACTGTATTATACGCACGTCCCAAACGAGTAATAGAATCCAACAAGATGACAACATCTTGACCTGCTTCTACTAATCTTTTGGCTTTTTCTATAACCATTTCTGCAACTTGAATATGACGTGCCGCAGGTTCATCAAAAGTTGAAGAAATAACTTCGCCTTTGACGCTACGTTGCATATCGGTCACTTCTTCTGGTCGTTCATCAATCAACAAGACAATTAATTTTACATCTGGATAGTTTGTTGCAATAGAATGCGCGATATTCTGCAACATAACTGTTTTACCAGTACGCGGTGGTGCAACAATCAAACTACGTTGTCCTTTACCAGTTGGGGAAATCAAATCGATAACGCGCGCAGACAAACTACGTCCCTTATCTTTATCGTTTTCGACTTCCATTTTCAGCATTTCATCAGGATATAAAGGTGTCATATCATCAAAAGACACACGATGACGCAACTTATCTGGGTCGCCGCCATTTACACGTTCAATAGTTTCCAGTGCGAAATAACGTTCAGATTCGTTTTGCGGTGCCTGAATTTGTCCTTCTACATAATCGCCTGTTTTAAGACCATATTTTTTAATTAACGCCGGCGACACATACAAATCATCTGGGCCAGCCAGATAATTACTTTCTGGTGCACGCAAGAACCCGAAACCATCTTGCATACGTTCCAAAACGCCATCCCCGATAAGCGTGACTTTTTTATCTGAAGCATACACACGCATAACCGCGAAACGTAATTGCTGTACATTTAACTGTGACGGATTTTCAATTCCCATATCCTCCGCCATTTTCAACAACTGCTGGGGCGACTTAGCCTTTAATTCGTTAATATGCATAAAAAATCCTTTTGTGGAAACAGGAACCAGAACAAGTTCCCTTAATTAGACCATTACATTATATAATTTTTTTGTCAAAAAGTCAAGTTTCCACAACAAGATATTAATTTGAATAATAACATTTTGAAGTTGTCTGGGTACCATCACCATTATCCGCCATAGACGCAATTTCAAAACTACCTGTTTCATCGCTGCTGGAACCACCACCTAAGATAAAGCAATCCGTTATTGAATGATTATTACTACCGTCTGGTGCAGTCCAAGGGATAGATTGAATATTGCTAATTCCGGCAACCGCGGGGCATTTTGTACACCCTGTTTTTCCATCTGTGGTTACACCGTACCAACCCATAGCACACGAATAAACTGTTTTAACTGGACAATTTTCTGCTATTTCACAATCCGCACAACGTCTAGACCAATACCCAGTTGAAATAGTTGTATAAAACAACGGTGCTTCACTACAATTTTCAATACAAGCACCAAAATCACTTCCTGATTCATGATAACAATACGCCTGATTTATACACTCACCATCTGGGTCATCAAAAGTAGAACCGGGTACACACCTTTCTCCGATTTGTAACCATCCCGAAGCAAAAACGGGCGTAGAAACAATTAACATCCCCAATATAGAAAATAAAACTCCCCTCATATCTATTCCTTTTTGTTAAAAAATAAACCGCCAAGGAACACTGGCGGTCGGGGAGTTAAGAAAATCATAGTAAGCATGACCCCTGTGGCTTTTACATCATACAGATGCTATTTTATAGCCACAGGCTCCCCGACAAAAATATCGGGAAGAAAACAAAATATACGGCGCTTTCTACGCGCCGACATTTTTACTGCCGGATAACAGACACGATTAAATGTCTGCCCTTACTATGGGGTTTCTTATGCCCCTGAGCCAACATCCCTGCTGATTCAAAAAAAATTATAACCAATTTAGTTATTTAAGACAAGTAAATATGTTTTTTCTTGCTTTTTTTTTGTTTTGCTGCTCAAATTATTGTTATAAATTATAACAAAGGAAGCGATAATGGCAGGCAGTATAAACAAAGTTATATTAGTAGGGAATGTGGGGCAAGACCCTCAAGTCAGACCCCTGCAAAGCGGACAAAAAGTAGTCAGTTTTTCTCTTGCGACATCTGACCGTTGGCGCGACAGACAATCTGGTGAACAGAAAGAACAAACAGAATGGCATCGCGTTGTAATTTTCAATCCAAGCCTTGCAGATGTTGCAGAACGTATGTTACAAAAAGGCACAAAGGTTTATATAGAAGGCTCTTTACGTACACGCAAATGGCAAAACCAACAAGGTGCGGATGTTTACACAACAGAAGTAATACTTAATCCATTTGCTGGTCAGATGGTAATTCTAAGCGGTTCAAAATCGCTTGACGGCGCGTCAATGGGTGGCGATTATTCACCATCTGCGCAACCAAGCCAACCCCGTGAAGAAATATCTGTATCAGACATTGGTGATGATATACCATTTTAATATAAAAATTATATATAAAATCCCCCTCATCGTGGGGGTATTTTTTACATAAAAAACGTATTAAAGTTTCTAAAATAAAACCCCTTGTCCAGGGGCTTTTATTTTAGAATCTATATGAACCAGACACTTTTATATTATGTAATTGTATTGCCGGATTATATTGATAGCGATAATCCAACCCGACCTGAATTCCGGATGCAGATAACAATTCTACACCTCCGCCAATATTTGCCCACAATGGGTCAATATCAACATCATACTTTGTATAAGAATGTGCTAATGCAAACTTATACTTTGTGAAATCAGGCGCACCCAATACATCATATTCTACACCAATAGAAGCATATGGGCGAATCTGGAACCAAGCAGAAGGATATATGCGTTTCTGCGCAATTAAAGAATACCCCGGTGTCAAGATTAAATAACCGTCAGATTTCAAGTTCATATAATCTTGATTTGCTGCTTTTTCTTTGACCGAGAACCCGAAGTTATATCCAACGCGAGCATACATATTACCAACAATGTATTCGTTTAACCAATCATGCAACAAGCCCCATTCACTAATCAAACTAAATGCAGTACCAGAACCGTCGATAGGCGCAACAAAATTCTGCTCACGTAAAACATCTAAGAAGTGAATATCCAAGAACGCATTACCATAAACACGAGTCTTTTCACCCAAAGTTTTCATCATATAACCACCAAGTCCCAGATTTGTATCTGCAACATTTGTTTTAACCTGCCCTAAAATAGATTCACCTGGCATATATCCTAAATCCATAGAATCAAAGTTTTCACTAGACATATTAGAAATACGTCCTGTTAAACCTAAGATCATTGTTTCAGAATGCTGCCAATCGAATCCACCGGATACATTAAAGCGATTACCATCAACGCGTTTACCATCTGAAACTTTCTGATTGAACATACCAAAATCTACATCCAACCACGCTTTTTTCAAACTGCGGTTACGATTCCAGATAAATTCATCAAACATTCTATCTTCAAACGAACGGAAGTTTGTATGTTCATTCAAAGCGATACTTCCTGCAATTTGTTCAAGTTCACGAGCTTGGAACAAACGACTAAACCTAGATAAAAACGCCCCGTCACG
Organism: uncultured Pseudomonadota bacterium; assembly: GCA_949298405.1. Taxonomy (GTDB): domain Bacteria; phylum Pseudomonadota; class Alphaproteobacteria; order Rs-D84; family Rs-D84; genus Enterousia. The sequence continues at coordinate 407,427 of CASFWA010000001.1, read as the reverse complement.
ATTCATGTAATAATATTCCATACGATTGTACAATTCTTGGGCCATTGTTTCTAAATTTGTGCCCTTGAACATAACAGGTATTACCTCGATAGGATTATTATTAAAGAATCCTGTATTCAACAACTGACCTTCAATTAAATTATCCAAGGCACCAGCAGAAACATATTCGCCTTCTGTATGAGGCTCCGTACGTCCAACAATAGGCTGTATTTTAAATACTTCAACGGGGCCACCAAATCTTGGGTCAAATACGATATAAATACTATCTGCCTGTCCGTCACCATCTGTATCACGCATAGATAAATAAGCAGGCAAATCTTCACTTGCACCATTATTTGTATCCAAAGAATCCAGATAGTTAAAGCAAATACTACCGTCTGCATTACAGAAGTTAACATTCAGATTACGTATTTTATCACCTAATTCACGGATACCATCATCTGCATGAACCAACCAAATGGCAGTTCCTTGATTTACAATATCAAACAAATTAATTCCAATTTGTCCATCTTGTAAAGGCGAATTATCAGAATGAACACCAAAGCCAGACACATTCGACACAAATTCACCACCAACAGTAATCATAGCCTGTGCGTCTTCAGGATTCGTGATAATCCCCAAAGTATCATCTTCGTTCAAACTAACGGAAGCCCAGTAATTACGTGTTGTAGAATTCATCGCGGGTCCCGCCGCATAAGGCAAAATTGCCGCATTCAAAGAACTACCGTTATCAAAAATATAATTTTCACCGATGGTCATTTGTTCTATACCGAAGAAGCCAACACCACCAGATACAGAACCGGCAACATTTACATCCATCCAGTTTGTCGAAGGATTTGCATATAACTTCAAATCAACCGCTTGTATACTGCCACCGACATCAATATCACTAGAATTTACGGTCATTTCCCCAGAAATCTGATTAATACCAGAAGCAGCATTAAAATTAGACGCGGTTATTACATAATTATCAGAAATAACATTTACATCACCAGCATTTAAAGAAGAGGCATAATTCTGATACAACATTCCATCAACAGAGAACGCACCTTCTGATGTAAGCCCTGCACCACCAAGTTCAACAGTTCCTGTATTTCCCATTATAAATGTTGTAACTTCTGAAATTCCTGCGCCAGAATCTAATGTTAAATCACCAGTATTTGTAATAACACCCAAACTGATTCCATCATCTGCAACCAAAGATAAAGTTCCAGAATTAGATAAGTCTTTTGCGCTTATTGACGCGGCATTAAAGTTTACAGACGCACCATTTGCAACAGTTATAGGTCCACCAAATGTTGCGGCATCATCAAAAACATATCTTGCGCTTCCTGCATTTGCATTAAATGCACCGCTAACACTTAGCGCACCACCAGATGTCAAGGCAAAATCATTACTTGTCAAATTTAACGCGCCTGTTTCTGCACCTTGAACTAAATCACCCGTAACAGAAACATTATTCTCGACACTAATAGTATTAGCATTTATATTTGCGACCCCAGATGCAACTGTCATAAAATCAGATGCCAAAGAATTTCCTGTGACATCCATCACACCCCCGGTCACATCAATTGTACCAGTAGATATTGCCGCACCTTTTACTACCAAATCATCGCTATTAACTATATCACCTAATGTCACATTCCCAGACGCAATCAAGGATGCAGAAGAAGTATTTGTAATATCTGCACCATTAATAACCTGTGCATTTACAGTCAAAGTACCAGAATTTGTAATTTTATTATCAAATTCAGCGACCGTATTTGCATCGATATCTAACACACCAGCATTAACGACCTGCCCCAGTAACGACGCTGCGGTTGCAGCATTTACAGTCAAAGTATTACCTTCCGCAACCGAAATCCCACCTGCTAAATCTATCTCAGACTGATTCGTTTGCAAGGTTAAACTATTTGTTCCATTAATAACTAAACCTGTTGTAGGTGTTGTAGAATTAAACCAAACACCACCGTCAATATCTATACTACCATTTGTTGCAACAATTTGACTTCCTGACGCAACAATCTGTCCATTTGTGGTACCAACATTTGTCAAAGAACCTACTGTTGTACTACCAGTGACAAATTTAATTTTTCCACCATTATTAGAGATTACATCACCTGTCACATTAAGATTTTGTGAATTCTGCGTACCAAAAACAACATTTCCTAATCCTGCGACATTAACATCCTGTTCAACAGATATATTTGCAGCAGATAAAGTCATACTACGTGCGACCAATGAATCTGTTGCATTAATTCCTCCGGCAATATTTATAGAACCGTTACTAGAAATTAAATTAAACCCTTGTGCACCAGAAGCCGCAATATTAACATCACCATTTGCAACCGCACTTATATTACTTAATGAAATATTTCCGGCAATATCAATTGTTTGCCCCACCGTCAAAGAAGTTGTTGATTTATCAATATTCAACATACCATTTGAAACGGATAATGCATTAGCAACTGTGACCCCACCAACCAATGCATTTAAATTCACGGTACCACCATCAACTGCCAAGGCACCCAAAGACAAGTCACTACCAGAAGTATCGGAACCTTTTATTGTCATTTCACCAGAACCATTTGTGACAATACCAGAAATAGAAATATCACGTGCATTAATTAAAGCCGTTCCGCTATTATTTGTAAGATTACCACTAATTGTTATTGCACCAGTTTCACTTGTTGGCGACACAATTTCTAAACTTCCACCATTATTTGAAACCGCTGCCAATTGCACAGTAGCACCACTCAGTGACATATCCCCATTATTAGAAACATTGCCACCTATGATTAAATTTCCATCTGCATCAATAGAAGTTATAGACCCTGCAACACTATTTACAACACCAGAGATATTAATTTCACCTGCCGAACCTTCAACAGTAGAAATACTCAATCCAGTATCTGCTGCCGATGCATTATTTGTGACAGAATCGGCTGTAATAGAATTTGCTATCAAATCCATATTAGCATTTGCATTTCCCTGCCCATTAACAATATCAGTCAAGGTCAAGGTTCCTTCACGAACCGCCAAGTAAAATTCATTTAAATTATTTGCTGAAATCTGTAACCACAAATCATTATCAGCCCCCGGTCCAAAAACCAAAGTACCAGTATCTAAATGAAAAGTATTTGAAGATTGCATTGCACTAAGGTCGAATCCAAATGCCAAATTTGTTTCACCTGTAATGGTTGCGTATAAATTCCCCTTATTAACAAAAGATGGATTTTGACCATCACCCCCAGCAATAGACAAACTATCCGCATTGATAGTCATTGTACTATCATTCGAATCGTTTTTCATTGTTGCGCCACCAGTCAACGAGATATTAACGACATCGTCTTTCGCGATTCTTCCTATCTCCATTGAAGCACCAGAATTCTCGATACTACCGGAAGAAGTTATATCCCCACCCGATAGCATTGTGAAACTACCGCCAGCCTCACCATTTTGAATTGCACCATTAGAAGTTATGCTTCCTGCACTAATACTTACATTTCCGGTACCATCATTAGTAAACTGTGCAACAGTTAAGCCTTCTGCAACCGTTAAAGTCGCATTTCCACCGTTTAAATTAATAGCACCAGAAGTCATTACATTTGCCTGCGCCGCCAACCCCGCATCCGCGGTCACAGAACCCGAAATAGTAAGAGTATCTGCATCTTCTATTGTAAGTGTACCATTTGCATCAATGACATTAAATGTCATATCAATAGGCGTTGCAGGTATTGCATTAGCACCCAAACCCAAAACATACCCTTCTGCGATAGAAAGCGTTCCATCTACGACAATAGGTCCATCAGAACGTATTGAAAAATTTGCCTGACTAATATCAGTACCTGCATAATAATTACCATCCACAGGGTCTGAATACGCATACCCGATTGACATATCGCTAACAGTCAACCCACTTGTATCAAATGTAGAACCGTATTGGTTATCTGGGTAATAAATTTCCGCATTAGCCGCAAAAGGCGCCAAACAGAACATAACAAATATTGTCTTTTTCATCATATTTTTATTTTCTTCCTATCGTTTTTATGATTATATTATGACACAATTCGTCAAATAAGACAAGACGGAACTGTAAGTAAAAACAAATTTTAGTATAAGGAGAAAAACAAATGTATTTGATAAAAAAAGTGCATGCTCGTCAGATTATGGACAGTCGTGGCAACCCAACAATAGAATGTGACATAGTATTGTCAGGCGGTGCAATGGGTCGCGCAGCAGTTCCATCTGGCGCGTCAACAGGGTCTTTCGAAGCACTTGAATTACGTGATGGTGGAAACGCATATATGGGCAAAGGTGTTTTAACTGCTGTAAAAAATGTAAATGAAATTATTGCTCCTGCTATTATTGACATGGACGCGTCTGATCAAACAACACTAGACGAAAAAATGTTGGCTTTGGACGGAACACAGAACAAAGAAAAACTTGGTGCCAACGCTATATTAGCCGTATCTTTAGCCGCTGCGCACGCAGTTGCAAATCAAAAACAAATGCCTTTATATAAATATATTGCATCTATTTATGGGAACGAAACCCCTGTTGTTTTACCACGTCCTATGATGAACATCATCAACGGTGGTGCACATGCAGACAATGGTCTAGACGCCCAGGAATTTATGATTATTCCGAACGGTGCCAAGAACGAAGTCGAAGCAATTCGTATGGGTTCTGAAATATTCCACAATTTAAAATCTATTTTAAAGAAAGCGGGCAATTCTACAAACGTTGGCGACGAAGGTGGTTTTGCGCCTAACTTCCATTCCTGCGCAGAAGCACTAGACACAATTATTGCAGCAATCAAAGCAGCAGGTTATGTACCGGGCGAAGAAGTATCTATTGGTCTGGACGTCGCATCTTCAGAATTTTATAAAGACGGTAAATACGAATTCGAAGGCAAATCTTTAACATCCGATGAAATGATTGCTTTTTATGAAAAGTTAATCTCGGATTACCCAATTATTTCCATCGAAGATGCTTTGGCAGAAGAAGACTGGGATGGGTGGAAAGTATTAACAGATAAAATCGGTGCAAAATGCCAATTAGTCGGTGATGATTTATTTGTGACAAACCCAGTTCGCTTAAAGAAAGGGATTGATTCTGGTGTAGCAAACGCTATATTAATAAAAGTAAATCAGATAGGAAGTTTGACAGAAACTCTTCGTGCAATAAAAATAGCACAAGATTCTAAATACGGTGTAATAATATCACATCGTAGTGGTGAAACAGAAGATACAACTATCGCGGATTTAGCGGTTGCTACAAACGCAGGTCAAATCAAGACAGGTTCTATGTCTCGTACGGACAGAATGGCAAAATACAACCAATTAATTCGTATCGAAGAAGAACTTGGCAACAATGCAAAATATGGTATATAATCTATAAAAATTGAAACGGGGCGGACACCTTCCGCCCCAACAGAAATAAAAAGTAATGAATATACTGTCTGATATATTATTGATAATAAAATACTTGGTTGCTTTGACTATTGTCTTCGTAATAGTAATGGCACCGGCATGGGTTGCGCGTCAAACAGGGAAAGGAAAGCAAGATATGATACTGGTACGACTTGCCAGTTGGATTTTTGGTTGGTCAATTATTGGTTGGTTATGGGCGTTATTCTGGGGCGCAAAAAAATAATATTTTATAATACTGAACAATAAAATTTAAACATTTTGATAAATAAAAATTTTAAGTTTTTCACTGTATATTTTCCAAAAAAACTTCAATACGAATGAATATATAACAACATCTCGTAAAAACATAAAATGAATATAAATTCAAAATATTTTATAAAATCTTTTAACACACATCTAATGCTAAAAACACAAAAGCCCTTTTAATAAAAAACAAGGGCTAAAGGCCCCTGTTAAAAATTGCTTTATATTATTTTTCGTTTTGGTCTTTATCAAGATTAATACCGCGTGCCCTCAGTTCCAAGGCAATCTTAACAGTCTCCATGCCCTTTTTATAACCAGCACCATGAGCCTTACTCTGCAAGGTCTCGGCGGCTTTATTAAATTTATTTACACTTTCAGTCATTTTCAATGCCTCATTAAAAACATCTCTCTGACAGGACAAAATATATACTAATAAAATATTTTTGTCAAGTATTTTTATCCTTCAAAGTTAAAACATTTACTCTGTGCAGCCATACATTCCGCAAACACCCTCTTCTGCCATAGAATATTCCTCAACTAAAATAGGCGCATTCTTTGTAGGTTCTTCATAATGAACTTCTTTCACGACACGCACACGACGATTTGCCGCATTTGCCACGCCATCGGGTGTTTGTACTGCCAAGCCTTCTTCACCTGCGGAAACCGCGACAATTTGACTTGCTGGGATACCATATTTAATCAACATTTTTTGCACTGCATCCGCTCTACGTCCACCCAAAGCATAGTTATAATCCGAAGAGCCCATCGTATCAGTATGTCCAACTACTGAAACTTTTATATTTTTATTTGCTTGTGTTGCAGTCGCCAACTGTCTAATTAAATCTTCGTATTCTGGTTTTATCGTTGCCTTATCAAAGTCAAAACGGATTTCAAAAACCTCTTCCATAACATGTTGTTTTGGTTCTAATGGAATCTGTTGAACCTTAATTATTGTTTTTTCGCCTGCATTTGCCTGAATTTGATCCAAACGCGCATTTATTGCGGCCAATTCGGCGCGCATAGCCATCATCATATTAATAAACTCTTCACGTGTAACCAACTCATCCCCAATCATAGGAATTTCCTGCTGGCTTGCTGATTGTGAAGTCGTTTCTTGCGTTTTAGTATTAATACAATTTACATCACCTTCGCGCACACATTCTGTTTGGCTACTATCATTTCCATTATTATTATTACTATTGCTAATAGACTTATCTCCACCATAAATATTTTGATTAAACACCATAGGCTGAACAGGTACAGGGTTTATCAAATGTTCCGGGACATTCACATTATTAACAATAATAACACCTTCTCGCGCCTTACCAGTTCCGCGCATTTGTGATAAATTTCTGGTATCTGGGTAGTAATTTTGTGCAGAATTATTAGCACCACTATTACGTTGTTCAACAGCGACCATAACCTCACCACTTGTTGTCACAGTTGTTTCCGTAGTTTTTGTATTAACAATCTTCCCACCGACACAGTCGCGCAATGCGGTCATAGTTTTCTGGAAACGGTCACGACATTCGTTAGCAGTCCCTGTTTGTCCACTGGCCGCTGCTGACAACCAGCAATCATACTTTGCCTGTGCTTCTGCCGCCAGCTCAGGATTTGTCATACTTGCATCATTTTTCAATTGATCTAACAATTCATTATATGCGGTATACAATTCAAAAGATTCCTGTTCATCTGCTACAGGCCAATTATCCAACGTTTCTGGGAAAGGCAATTCACCAGAAAAAGCCGCAACTGCTTTTTGTGCAAAGAATTCACCCATATCAGGGTATCCACTAGTACGTGCATTATAAATTGCATAAGAGCGGTAATTCATCGCCAACTGATTTAAAAAGGAATCTTGATGAGGCGCGGAATAAACATCCAAACTTTCTACATAATCAACAGTTGGCGTTTCTGGCATTACATTTTCGTTATTACTACCGGCACACCCCGCAATCCCAGCGACAGAAAGAACAACCAAGATACGAGCGATACCAAAAGTTGACATAAAAGACTTGTTTTTCATAAAAAATCCCTTTTTATAATCACTTTTATTATACGATTTTTAGCCATATGAGTAAAGAGAAAAAGTACAAAAGTATTCTTAACACACAACTTTTTTTCACTTTATCTTCACATTGAAACACAACCCATAAAGCAGAAAATCGAAATCTAATTTCCCATAACCTGCGAAGCAATTGACCCCAAGGAAGACAAAGCCCCCAAACCACCACCACCTGCAATATTACCCACCTGTTCCATTATCATACCAGTGCTTGTTGTCTGACCTAAATTACTGATTGTATCAGTCAAGAATTCGCCCCACATTGCACGTTTCTTGGCACTTAGTCTGGAATAAGAACAAGTCTCTATTTTTGCGATAAGTTTTGCTGCCATTGTTGCTTCAGAAGCAGTATAATCAGTTTCATTAAAATCAATTAAGTTGAATATATCATATATATCAGAAACGGTTTTCTTATCTTTATCCGAACAAGACACCGCACCATCAACACAATACGTAGCACTACCAACTTTAGGATACCCGGCCCAAACCATACCAGCATTACCGTCGCCTGCGAAATAATCATAACAAATATTATCAGATTCTGTACCAGCCGCAACAATAACAGAAGCACGATAGCCGCCAACAGCAACATTACAAGGTTTTCTTCCTAATTTTCTTTGGACTTCTTCCGCGCTCATAGTCCCTGTTTTTGCCCACTCCTTCATAGTATTATCAACAAACGCAATTTCCTGAGAACTGGGGATACATTCATTAGTTAATTCTTTCTGCTTGGCATTCATCTGTTGAATACCGCCAATAAGCCCTAAAACAGTAGGAACTAAACTTGCAGTTGTAGAAGCAGAAGAAGAACTTTGTGTTGCAACAGGTTCAGCCTTTTTAATAGTTATCGCTGCGTTACCAGGAATTCCAGTAAAGCAAATTGTCAAACAAACAAAAAACAGTAAACTTTTTTTCATCTCTCTTACGGAAGATTATAACACAAAAAAAGCACTGAATAAATATAAAAATTGCTTTTTCCTTAAAGTCACGCTAAACTAAGCCTGTGAAACAAGACAACCGAACATTTATAATATTCATGAAACATAGACGTTTAAAACGTCTGTGGCAATTTTTCTTTACCGGTTGGGGGCTTGTAATGGTTGCCGCATTGATTGCAGGTTCTCTTTTTACCAAGCAATTACTATGGACTCCTATATCTGCAATAAATATGACAGACATAGTAAGCAATCAGTTCAAGATGTCGAACGCATCTTTTGCGGGCACAGACACAAACGGTGAGCCTTTTAAAATAAGAGCGTCAAGCGCACGTCAAGAATACGACAATCCTGATATAATATTTTTAGAAACACTTTCTGGCGTCATAACAAGAAAAACTAATGGTGAAAAGACAATAGAAAACATATCATCTAAATCTGGCCAATATAACAGAAAGGAAAAAACGATAACATTAATAGGAAATGTAAAAATAGATTCCAGCAATGGCGACAAAGTAAGAACAAATGAATTGGTGATAAAATTATGAAACAATCTGTATTGCGCATTCAACATTTATCAAAATCATACGGCAAACGCATGGTTATAAAAGACATATCATTAGAAGCACATCAAGGCGAATCGGTTGGATTACTTGGACCCAATGGTGCCGGAAAAACCACTGCATTTTATTGCATAACGGGGCAATTAAGCGCAACGGGGGGAAAAATATTTTTAAACTCGCAAGATATAACCCATTTACCGTTTTATCAACGTGCTAGATTACACATTGGATATTTACCACAAGAAAACAGCGTTTTTCGTGGACTAACTGTTGAACAGAACATCATGGCAATTCTAGAAGTTGTCGAACCGAGCAAAAAGAAACGTCAACAAAAATTAGATGCTTTATTAGAAGAATTTTCCATTTCTTCTTTGCGCCACAGTCCTGCCACAGCCCTATCTGGTGGTGAAAGACGACGCGTAGAAATTGCGCGTGCGTTGGCAAACGACCCTAAATTTATTTTATTAGACGAACCATTTGCAGGAATTGACCCGATTGCAGTAAACGAAATAAGAAGTTTGGTATCTCAACTAAAAAATCGCGGGCTTGGCGTTATAATCACAGACCATAATGTACGTGAAACGCTTGGGATTACAGACCGCAGTTATGTTTTACACGATGGGAAAATATTAAAGCACGGAACAACATCAGAAATTGTAAAAGATGAGATGGTTAAAAAAGTTTACCTTGGTGAAGACTTTGTAATGTAAAAAGAACGCCTTTTTACAGGCGTTTTTTATTCTTCATCTTCGTCTTCATCATCATCTTCGACATCGACTGCATTCAAATCTATTTCTTTTGGAACCCCTAAAATATCTTCTATTTTATCTGACGCAGAATCCAAATCTATTTTATGCAGAACTGCAAATTCCTGTGCCATACGTTCCAACGCACGCAAATATAATTGTCTTGCAGAAAAATTCATTGTATCAGCAGCGGTACGACGTTGTAAATCACGAACAACCTCTGCCAGTTTCATAGGGTCGCCTGAATTAATATTCTCTTCGTACTGTGCGGCGCGACGAGACCATATCATACGTTTTGCATCAGCCTTACCTTTTGCAGAAGCAATTGCTTCATCCATTTTTTTCATAGAAACCAATGGGCGAAGTCCTGAAATTTCCGCTCTTTCAACAGGGACACGTAATGTCATATGATTTCTTTCGAAATCAATAACCAACATTTTTATTTTCTGTCCGGCAACGGTCTGTTCTTCTACACGTACCAACTTTCCCACACCTTGGGTTGGATAAACGACATATTGTCCGGCCTTAAAATCTAATTTTTTACTTGGCATAATTGGATACCTTTAACAGTTGCCATTCTCTCTGTCCCGTATATTATATCACAAAAAACATAAAAAACAAACAAATGACAAAAAATTTAAGCCCCTATATTACAAGGGGCTTTTAAAACTCTAATTTTATCTTATCGAACGTCTTAAAGTTGTTGTACCAGTTCTTCGTACACTGGATTCACGGCTTCCCGTTGTAGTACCACTAGACACCGCACAAACCCAATCATCACCTTGTAAAATAGCCGTTTGACCATCTGGGCAATCTGGTTTTTCCAATCTCCAACTAAAACAACTGCCCTTTTGATAAGATGTATAAGTAGCACTATCTGCACCACTACGAGTATACGCACCGTATTCAGGGTTCCATATTCCAGCAGGTTCGCCACTGCACCACTTTCTGTCACCGAAACATTCTATACAATTATTATTAGCATCACATAATTCTACTGGGCCAGAGGTATTTTTATAACCACTTGCTGCACTTTTGCCATTTCCCATAGATTTTCCAGTTTCTAAATCACGGCACCATAATTTCTGACATTCTGCCGCATCTATACCATCTATATCGCTATGAGAAACTAGTATATATCCAGGCCCACAAGATGTTAACTTATTTGCAGCCATTCCAGAATATATTCCAATAAACATCAAGAAACTTGCGCACAATAAAGAATAAAAAATTTTTTTCATATTAAAACTCTTCATTTCATATATTTATATATTACACTTTTTCCAAATTTATTGCAAACGACTTTTACACACAACAACAAAAAACCGGTATAAACACCGGTTTTATTGTCCTAAACCTGCTGGTGAAAAACGTCCTATGTTATTAAACAATTCTTCTATTGCGTTCAACTCTATCGCGGCAGGTATTTCTGTTTCGCCTTCTGCGACCATAACCTTTGGCAAATCATCATCATGTAAAACTTTTATATCTTTTATTTTTTTACCATTAACCCATACCAACAAAACAGTCTTATTATCGTATTTCAATGGCAAAGGCCCACGATAATTTTCATCGACCCCATAATATATCCAAACCTCATCACCATACAAAGTTTTTACCTGAGGAGCCCCAATTTTTTCTTCTAATTGACTTGTATTTTTTATAGTTTCTACCTGATTTTCTAAATTTTCAGGAAAGACATAACCACGATGCTTGGTCTGAAAAGTACAAGCAGATAAAAGAATCATACAAAAAACTAATAAAAATTTTTTCATGCCCAAAATTTACAACAAAAGATATCTAAATTGCAACAAAAATAAAATCCGAGCCATTTTTATAAAGGCTCGGATTTTAATATTTTAACCTTCTCCGTTTTCTTTAACCTCTGGTGCGTTCATCATAGCGAAATGAGCGATATATTTCTTTAATTGACTTTTATATCTATTATTTTCTTTCGCTTCTTCTACCAAATGGTCAAAATTAGGGTTAGCCGCACGTGCCGCACCGAAACGGCTTTCTGTTTTCAAGAAATCCTCCAAAGGAGTCGGATTATCAACATTAGAATCCAACATTAGCGGATTTTTACCTTCTTCTATCAACCGAGGATCAAACCTATAAAGAGGCCATGCACCTGTATTTACCATTTGCATTTGGTGTTCTGCCCCGTTTTGTAACGCGAACCCATGCGCAATACATGGTGCATAAGCCAATATTATGGATGGTCCGTTAAAGGCTTCTGCTTCACGGAAAGCGCGAATCGCTTGTGCCTGATTTGCCCCCAGTGCAATTTGTGCAACATAAGCACCAGACATCATAGCAATCATACCCAAGTCTTTCTTTGCATGTTCCTTTCCGCCAATTGCAAATTTCATACTTGCGCCGAACGGGGTTGATTTAGACTGCTGCCCCCCAGTATTAGAGTACCCTTCTGTATCCAAGACCAATATATTTACATTCTGACCACTATGTAAAATATGGTCTACACCGCCATAACCAATATCGTACGCCCAACCGTCACCACCGATAATCCAAACAGATTTATCAACGATTTCCCCGATTAAACTACGTGCGAACGCAGCCTTTGGCGATTCGATTTTTTCTAATTTATTACGCAAATCATTTTCTATTTCGCGTTGTTTTTCTGGGTCTGTTTCAGCGAATAAATTTTCTACATCAGGAATCTTTAATTCAAACAGCAAACTTTTCAGAGTATTACGTTTCTGATTTAACGCCAAACGCATACCCAAGCCATATTCTGCATTGTCTTCGAACAATGAATTAGACCACGCAGGACCGCGACCATTTGCATCACAAGTCCATGGTGTTGTCGGTAAATTTGCACCATAAATAGAAGAACATCCCGTAGCATTAGCAACAACCATTCTATCACCGAATAAATGCGCCAACATCTTTATATACGGTGTTTCGCCGCACCCAGCGCATGCGCCCGGGAATTCGAAATAATGAGGCAACAGTTCTACATGCTTTGGAATATTCAGATTTAATTTATCTTTTGGGAAGTCCGGCAACTTTACCGCGGCATCAAAAGCCTTCTGATTTTCTGCTGCATCTTTCATAGGCATCATAGACAATGCCTTTACCGGACAATTTTTCACACAAACATTACACCCCGTACAATCTGCCGGAGATATGTTCAATGTATAATACATATTTTGCCCAAGTTCAGGTGTTTTCATTGGAACTACGATTATTCCAGCATCACGCGCTTCTTGTGCCTGCTGTTCCGTCATAACCTTGATACGAATTGCCGCATGTGGGCACAGCATAGAACATTTACCACATTGAATACATTTCGATAAATCACAAGTAGCAACTTTATCTGATATCGCCCGTTTTTCATATTTGGCAGTACCGACAGGGTATTGCCCTGCTCCAAATTCACCGTCAACTTTAAAGCGCGACACAGGCAGAGCATCACCACGTTGTGCAGCCATTTCACCCAAAGTCCCGGCAATTTCTGCTGGTGCATCCAACGTCATTGCAGGCACAAAATCTGGTGCGAAGCCAGATACAGATGAAGGCAATTGATATTCTTGCAAGAATTCACCCGCCTTATCTACGGCCGCCCAGTTTGCCTCTACGACATCCATACCTTTTTTCTTATACGTTTTTTCAATTGCAACTTTTGCACTTTTTGCCGCAACCGTCGGGTCAATTACTTTTGTCAAATTAAAGAAATTCAACATAATGAAAGTATTTATTCTATTTCCCAAACCTAATTCTGCTGCAGCGCGATTTGCATCCAAGAAGAAAACACGAGCGCGCATTCTGATTAAATGCTCCTGACTTTCACGCGGTAAATTTGCGAACGCGACTTCTGGTGCCATAGAAGTATTAATCATAACAGTTCCACCCGCACGCAATCCCTTAAAGATATCAAAACGTTGCGCAATCATAAAATTAGAAACACTAATAAAGTCTGCAACTTCTATCAAATATTGACTTTTTATCGGTTCGTCTGAAAAACGCACATGGGAAGCGGTAAGCCCACCTGACTTCTTAGAGTCATAAACGGCATAAGACTGCGGATACAAATCAGAATTTTCCCCAACAATCTTAACAATATTTTTAACTGCACCAACAGTCCCGTCTGAACCGATACCGTACAAGATAGCAGTTTTAAAATTAGGTGCTTCAACTGCAAATGCAGGGTCTGTTTTCAAAGAAAGTCCTGTTAAATCATCATCGATACCGACAGTAAAGTTATGATGCAATTTACCTAGCATTAAATTTTCATATACAGCCTTTACATCACGCGGTTTAAATTCTTTACTACCCAATCCATATCGTCCACCAAATACTTCTGCTGAATCACCAACAACAGTCTTTACATCTTGATATAAAGGTTCCCCAATTGCACCAGGTTCTTTTGTTCTGTCTAATACCGCAATTCTTTTTACTGTTTTTGGCAAAGCATTCAAAAATGCTTCATGTGGGAAAGGACGGAACAAATGAACTTTTACTAACCCCACGCCTTTTGGCAAATAAGGCAAAGTTTCTTCTATTGTTTCGCAGGCACTACCCATAGCAACAATAACATTTTCTGCTTTTGGGTCACCTACATAATCAACCAAATGATATTGTCTGCCTGTTAATTTAGCAAATTTATCCATACACTCCTGTACAATTTCAGGCGTCTTCATATACAACGGGTTTGACGCTTCACGACCCTGGAAATAAACATCTGGATTCTGTGCAGTACCACGAATAGTCGGCTTGTCTGGAGACATCCCTCTTTCACGATTTTTTAACACCAAATCTTCTGGTATCATTTCACGCAAGACATCGTCACTTATTCTATCAAGCCTAGATTCTTCGTGACTTGTACGGAATCCGTCAAAGAAATGTAAGAACGGAACACGCGCACGCAACGTTGCAGCGTGAGCAACTGCGGCTAAATCGTGTGCTTGCTGAACATTATGACTTGATAACAGTGCAAAACCAGTTGAACGTACAGACATAACATCACTGTGGTCACCGAAAATAGACAAAGCGTGCGTAGCCAAAGCACGTGCAGCGACATGCATTACAAAAGGAGTCTGTTCACCAGCAATCTTATACATATTAGGTATCATCAACAACAAACCTTGTGATGCGGTAAAAGTTGTCGCAAGCGCCCCCATTTGTAAAGCACCGTGCATAGCACCAGCCGCCCCACCTTCTGATTGCATTTCTATAATTTCAGGGTTGCCGCCCCAAATATTTTTCTTATGTTGGAAAGCCCATTCATCAGCCAATTCACCCATAGTGCTACTTGGTGTAATGGGGTAAATTGCTGCAAAATCTACACATCTATATGCGACATCTGCTGCCGCCCAGTTACCATCAACAATTAAATTCGCCATTTTTTCTTCCTTAAAATTCATACGGGCTAAATGATAACCCCATTTATGAAATAAGGCAAGTTTTATTAAAAATTGACAAACGAGCCATTCTGTAAAAGTAAAAAAACAGGGGCAATGCCCCTATCTTTATAAAGTTTTTTGCTTTACCATTTTTCCATTTACTATTTGCAATTGTTTCCCATATAAATCAATTAATTCTTTATATACAGGGGTATTATCGCAAACAAGATTTCTACAATGGTCTATATGATTTTCTACAGACATTAAATGATTATTATTAGAACACTTATAATAATCTACCTTTTTCGGACCATTTTCCAGTGTTCTTAATTCATTAAAACTACATTTAAAATCTACAACTTCACGAGGAGCACCCATCAAAGATTTTAACTTATTCATAGAGCAGTCATAAACACGAGCACTTTTCATACTGCCATTTAAAGATTCCAAATCATTATAACTGCAAATAAATTCTTCTGCTTCTTGTGGTGCGCCAGTCAAATCTTTCAATTTATTCCAAGAACAATTATAAAATCTTGCTTTTTTAGGTCCATTTGCCAAAGACCGCAAATCATTAAAACTGCAATCAAAGCGTTCTACACATTCCGGTGCACCATTTAAACTTTTCAACATATTTCTAGAGCAATCGAAAGCCCCACAAACAATAACCTTCGACAAATCTGGTAGTTCTGTTAAATCCATATAAGATAAATCGACATTACCCTTTATCACAAAATTTTCGGGTAAATTAAAAATATCGTATTTAACCCCTTCTTGAACAAAATATCTTTTTTGCATATTTTTCATATAAAATCCTTTTTGACCGCTAATTTATAACATATAAAAGAGCATTGTCAACAAAAAAATTTTTTTGTCAATATATTTTGCAAAAAGTAATAAAAAACAGAGGCCTAAGCCTCTATTTTTGTCAACGTGTATTTGAATAAGGATATATTATACCATTTATAATTCTAAGCTTCTCTCCATATAAAGCAGAACGACTAACAAAAATTGGGTTTTGATAAAACAAAAATCTTAAACAATTTTTAGGACTACCATCTAATGTCAAAAGCTTATTGTAAGAGCAATTATACTTTTCAACTTTTTTTGGTCCACCGCACAAATTTGTTAAGTGATTGAAAATACAATTAAATCTTTCCGCTTCTTCAGGTGCACCTTCTAAGCTTTGCAACACGTTAAAACAACAGTTATAAACAAGAACATGTTCTGGTCCATATTCTAGCGATTTTAATTTATTCCAATCGCATTTAAAGACCCCTACTTCTTTTGGTGCTCCCTTAAGAGTTACTAAATTACAAACAGAACAGTCATATTTTTCTGCTTTTTTCGGTCCATGTTCTAATGATTTCAAATTATTTGAACTGCAATCAAAAAAACTTACATCTTCTGGGCTTCCTACTAAAGACGATAATTTATTTCTAGAACAATTATAAACCTTTGCTTTTTTAGGACCACCTCTTAAATCGGACAGATAATTAAAAGAACAATTAAATTCACCTAATATCTCGATTGAAGACATATCTGGGAACTCTTTTAATCCCATATTAGAAATATCTATATTGCCTTTTACTATAAAGCCTTTAGGCAAATTAAAAACGTCATAAAGTTTACCATCTTGAACAAAATATCTTTTTTCGTTTTTCATGCCACATCCTTTTAATAACCATATATATAAATATATATACAAAATTAAAAAATATGTCAACCATTAACATTTTAACAAAAAAATAAAACAGGGGTTCCCCCTGTTTTATTTTTTATCAGATTTTTTATTTTCCTTGTCTTTAACCTGTTCTGTTTTTAAATCTTTATTAGATTCCTTATCTTTATTTTCTTCCACATTTTTTTCATCTTGAACTTTTTCTAAAATAGAACTTCTATTCTGCAATTTTGACATCGCTATTACCATATCCATACCGCGTTGTAACTGATAGTCCAAAGCATCCTTTTCTTCATCTGTTAATTCTTCTTCATCGGATTTTTTCTTATCGTTATCTTTTGCATTTTCATTTTTAAGAGAATTCTTAAAAGAAGCTTCTGAATACATACTTTCTCTTTTTTCAAGAACCTCTACTTTACTTTGTAAAACCTCTACATCTGGTGTAATACCCTCATTTTGAATAGAGCGACCACTTGGTGTATAATATCTGGCAATTGTTATATGTATTGCCGTACCATCACCCAAAGGTTTCTGTTGTTGTACACTACCCTTACCGAAACTCTGGCTTCCCATAACAAGTGCACGCCCATTATCTTGTAAAGCACCGGCCACAATTTCAGATGCAGACGCAGACCCATGATTTATCAAAACGACAACTGGTTTGCCGTTTGCAAGGTCTCCCTCTTTTGCATAAGTACGTTCTATATCAGTTTTTTCTCTGCCACGTGTAGAAACGATTTCACCACCATCCAAGAAAGCATCAGAAACCTCTATTGCAGCTGTCAGATACCCCCCTGGATTATTACGAACATCTAAGACATATCCGATAACATCTTTTTTCTCTAATTTTTCTATTGCTTCTTTCAATTCTTTTGCGGTTGTTGCCCCGAAATCAGATATTCTTATATAGCCTATTTTTTCTGCATCTTCACCTGAATCTGCCAAAGATTTTACTTCGTACTTTACGGAATCAACCTTTATTATTGCACGTTTTAACGTCAAAGTTTTTGGTTCTTTTCCTTCTGAAACTATTGTTAATTTTACTTTCGTCCCAGGTCTGCCTTTCATCTTTTTAACAGCCTGATTTAAAGTCATATCAAAGACCTGTTCATCATCAATATGAGTAATATAATCACCTGCTTTTATTCCTGCCTTTTCTGCTGGTGTATCATCGATAGGAGAAATAACACGAACGGCCCCTCTATCACTTGTAATCTGTATTCCCAGTCCACCAAACTCGCCATGAGACTTATCATTAAACTCCTTAAAGTCATCTGCTGACAAATAAGAAGAATGCGGGTCCAATGCTCCCAGCATACCATTCATTGCGGCTTCCAACATCTTTTTTTCATCGGCTTCTTCAACGAAATTATCGCGTGCAACCTCAAACACCAGAGCCAACTTTTTCAACTGTTCATAAATCTGTTCATCAGTTAAGTGTTCAACTGGTTCATCTTTTTTAGATTTATCTACGGCAACAGCCATAACCGGCATTAATAAAGCAACTAAAATCAATACTTTTTTAAACATACAAAATTCCTTTCCTGCGACAATTCTAAATCAGATATGAATAACCATAAAACAAAAACAAGCGCCCCGCAACACGATTTTTACAAAAAATATATAAAAAACACCATAAAATATTGACAAAAACATTTTAAGAACTATTATATTATAATATGATAAAAATGTTAGGCCCAATATTAAAAACGAAACAAAGCATAGAAGACAATCGCAAGATAATAACCAGTTTATTATCTGGTGCTGGCACGCACAAACGTTTAAATAACGTAAATTGGCTACGTCACGAGTTATCATATACTGAACCCAAGACCCTTTTTTACATTCCTAACAAGGAACAACAACCATACTTAGATTATAATTGCATGAAGAATATTGGCGAAGCATACGATTATACAATAGAAAATCAACACTCTCCGATAGACTCAATAGAAATATGTAAAATTCATAGCATTTTATGCGCCAACACCCACATTCAAGGTGGATTATTTAGAAAATCCGATAAAATACTTGAAATTAAAATTAACGGGGAAAGGTTCAAAGCTCCAGATTATCAGCTTATTCCGACATTATTAAATGATATAGTATTTAAATCACAAGACCCAAAAATTCCAATATTAAATAGAGCTTTTGAATTACACTATGATTTAATAGCCCTGCAACCCTTTGACGACTTTAATAAAAGAACCTCTCGTTTAGTAATGAACTGGTTTTTAATACAAAATGGGTACAGACCAATAGTTTTTAACAAACCTGCAGATAAAAATAAATATATTCAATCAATTATTGCAAGAGCATCTGGCGACATTAAAACATATAATAACTATATGTATTCATGCATGCTTCGTACTCAAAACGAAATTATAAAGTTACTAAAAAAATCAAAAGTTTTATAAAAAACTATCTTTTAATTTGAGATTCAATATCATATATGCTTTGCATCTGCTTACGCATAAACTCTACTTTTTCCAAGTTATTATTCATACCTTTTTTACTTACAGTATTTATGCGCAAATCATCAGAAGCTTTGATAAAACGTTTTAAATGAACTACAATCAAGCGATATTTTATAATTTCTTTTAACAACTCATTTTTTGCCCCTGGCATTAAATATAAACTTTTATCATGCAATTTCATATAAACATCATAAACATTTTTATATATGTCTAATTCTACTTGTAGAGGTGCAAAAATATCATGATAAATAAACTTATACCCCGCTTCTGCAAAATCTATAAAAGACAATTTACTTTTATCAGAATCGTACAAAACATTCCCAAAATTTAAATCCCCATGAGACCAAGCTTGACGAGTTTCATATTCAAAAGTCCCTATTTCGTCACGAATTCTAGCCATTTGCATAGTTTCTTTTTTTGTAAACCAAATAGACATCTTATTTTCTACGAAAGAATCCAACCTATTAAATTTTATTTCATTAGAAATCTTATAATTTTCCATAGGTTTGACAGGTTTAGACTCATTCATATCGACTAAAAAACTACCAATAGAATTGATAATTTCAAACTTTTGACGGTTAGATAATTTACTATAAACAGCTTGTGTCAATGGTTCCCCCGGTGCTCTTTCTTCTAATATCTGATATTCATCATCATTTACAAATCGCATAGAAGGAACATTATATACAGGGTTTCCTACTGCTCTAATAGCATCGATTATCTCTTTCGTTTTGTGCTGCTTTGCAAGCCATTCATGTTTTTTTTCTTCTGAAAGCGTAGGCAAAGGACGTTTCAATACAAAATCATCGCCGTAATAAACAGCGTAAGTTTCACGACCATGATTGTACTTAGTTATATCTATCATATTGACAAATATAACAAAAAACTATATTTTGTCAAGTCCTTAATCTTCTTTAAATAAACGTGCGGGGTCAACGGCTTTATTTCCGCGCCTTACTTCCAGGTACATTTCCGGTTTATCTGGATCCATTCGCCCGATAGGCTCACCAGCCAAGACTTCCTGCCCCAACATAACATTTATAACACCAAGATTCGTCATAACAGTATTATATCCATTTTTATGGGACATTATGACAACCTTTCCAAAGCCTTTAAAACTATCTGCAAATTTAACTTCACCATCTGCGGGCGCCATAACAAGCGCATCACCTCGTACTTTTATACGCCACCCATCTGACTTTAAGCCCAGCGCTGTTTTTTCACCGAAATGCACAACAACCTTTCCACGAACAGGTTGATTAAGTTTGCGGAAAGAAAACCTTGAATCCCCAGACATTTCAGAACTCCCAACACCTGCTGCCAACTCTGAAAGCGTTTTTGCGCGCGCAGATAGTTCACGCAATTTCTTTTGCAGTTCAGACTGTTGACTTCTTAATTTTTGATTTTGTACAGAACGAGTACGTAAAAGTTTATCCAACTCATCTTTTTCAGATGTGTATCTTTTTGCGGTTCTGTCTAACTTTTCTTTTTCTATTGCGCGTTGTTCTTTTATTTTCTCTAATTCTTTAATTTTTTCAGCCGCGCTTTTTATTTCTGTATCAAAACTATTAGCCGCGCCAGAAAGTACAGCAGAAGTCAAAACATACTCACGCATATTTTCAGAATCAAAACTAGGATGAGACGCAACAAACAAAATACTTGCCGCGGCATCGGCAATACGTCCTTGGTTTTGTTTCAAAGACCTTTCTAATTCTGCTTTCTGAGAATCTAACTCTTTTATTTTCTTTACAACCGCCCCGCGTTGTTCTTCCAAATCACTAACCTTATCGGCGGCCTTAACTAATTTCTTTTTTGTATCGGCAACATCCTTGTCAGAAGTCTTTACTTGTTGTTCCAACTTCTTATTTTGTTGTTCTGTTTTTTTTATCTGTGCCTGAATTTGTGAAAGTTCACTGGTGGCGCAAACTGGCTGTGCCACCATTACAAACAACAAAGAAAAAACAACACAAAGTTTCTTCATTAGTTCTTTTTCATAACTCGCAAGAACGTTTTTTTACCCTTTTGAACTATAAATTCTTCCGCGGGCTGTACTTCTGATTTCCAATCAGTTATTTTTTCGCCGTTAATTTGTATTCCTCCCTGCTCCACCATTCGTCTTGCTTCGGACTTAGAAGAAAACAAATTTGATGCAACCAAGAAATCCAACACTCCCATATTTTCGTTCATATCGACATCAACTGTCGGCATATTTTCAGAGTTTCCGCTACCACCAAACAGTGCCGCTGCAGATTCTTCGGCTTGTTTTGCCGCATCGCGACCATGTGCAATTTCTGTTGCTGCAAAAGCCAAGATTTTCTTTGCTTCATTTAGTTCTGCACCCTGTAATTTTGAAAGTTTTTCAATTTCATCCAGCGGTATTTCTGTAAATATTTTCAAGAATTTTTCTACTAAATCATCTGGGGTATTACGGAAATATTGATAATATTCATAAGGAGAAGTTTTTTCTTCATTAACCCAAACTGCATTTCCTGCGGACTTACCGATTTTCTCACCCTTAGAATCTGTTATTAATGCAGTAGAAAGAACGAACGCCTCTTTACCAAGTTTCTTTCTTATTAATTCAACCCCCATGATGCTGTTTCCCCACTGGTCTGCACCACAGAACTGTAATATGCAATTATATTTTTTATATAAAGTTAAAAAATCAACGGCTTGGAAAGTCATATAGTTAAATTCCAAGAAAGTCATACCATTATCCAAGCGACGTTTTACACTTTCCATAGACAACATTCTGGGGACAGTAAAATCCGTACCGAACTCTGTTAAGAAGCCAAGATGGTCATACCCCTTCATCCAATCATAATTATCAACCATGATAGCATCAGAATCACCGTCACCGAATTTTATAAATTTTGATATAGATTTACGCAAACCCGCACAATTTTTTTCTATTTGTTCATCTGTTAACATCGGTCGACCTTTATCGCGCCCTGACGGGTCACCGATACGCCCAGTCGCCCCACCAACCAAAGTCACTGGTTTATGTCCATATTTTTGGAACCAACGCATTAACATCAAAGAAGCCAAATGCCCGACATGTAAAGAATCACCCGTAGGGTCTGTTCCCCAATACCCAACAATACGACCAGAATTCAATGCATCATTTAACCCGTCCATATTTGATGCTTGATTTAAGAATCCACGTGCTTCTAGTTCTTGTAAAAGTTCATTTTTCATCTATAAAATCCTTTTATGCAAATGATACCAAAGAATAATCCACCTTGCAACTTTTAGCAGGAATAAAAAATCCGGCATTCTATGCCGGATTTTTTATAAGTCTTATTTATACAGAATATAAATTAGCCCAGCATTTTGGCAACTTCGTCAGCCAAGTTGTCTTCGCGTTTTTGAATACCTTCACCCAAAACGTAATAAGCGAAACCAGCCAATTTACCACCTGCTTCTTCAACAATTTGTTTTACTGTTTTAGAAGGGTCCATAACAAATGGCTGTTCTTCCAAAACTGTTTCTGCATAATATTTCTGGATACGACCATTTACCATTTTTTCAACTACTTGTTCTGGTTTACCAGCAGTTGCACCAGATTCAATAAAGACTTTCTTTTCACGTTCAACAGCTGCTGGATCAACATCAGCGATTGTCATATATTCAGGTTTATTTGCTGCGATATGCATAGCAATTTTATTACCGATTTCATCAATTTTTTCTGAATCACCATTAATAGCAACTGCAACGCCAATCTGTCCCATACCTGGAACCAAAGCATTGTGAATATAAGTATAAATACGGTCACCTGAAACCTTTGCGATACGGCGCAGGTTCATATTTTCACCGATTGTTGAAATAGTTGCAGCAATATCATCTTTTACCGCTGCCAATGTTGCATCAAAATCGCCTTTTAATTCCAATGCTTTTTCTGCAACATCTGCAACTAATTTTTGGAATTTATCGTTTTTAGCAACAAAATCTGTTTCTGCATTTAATTCAACAACGCAGCCCAAGTTATCGCATTTTACAACTGTAACCAAACCAGAAGCCGCAACACGACCAGCCTTTGAAGCGGCCTTTACAATACCTTTCTGGCGTAACCAATCGGCAGCAGCCTCAATATCACCATTTGTTTCTATCAGGGCTTTTTTACAATCCATCATACCTGCTGATGTTTTTTCGCGCAGTTCTTGAATCAATTTTGCTGTTATTTCTGCCATTGTGTTTCTCCCATAATTTATATTATTATCAGATGTGCGCATATTATTAATTACAAAATTTAGTAATCAATAACGCGCACACCGCATTTTAATAACCGACATACAAAGATTACGCCAGTCAATTATTTGTCCGCCTTTTCCGCTTTTTCAGCCAATTTACCGCGACGTTCCGCACGTGCTTCTGTCATTTTAGATTTCTGACGTGCTTCTTTGTCTTTCATATCGGCTTCATAGTCTTCTGCAACTGCAGCGGCCATATCAGATTCAATTTTTTTACCTGCTGCACCACCCAAGCGTTTTTCAATACCAGACAAAATAGCATCTACGAACAAGTCACAATATAACTGTGTTGCACGCGCAGCATCATCATTACCTGGTACAGGATAATCAACCATTTCTGGGTTTGCGTTTGTATCACAAATAGCAATGGTTGGGATATCCAAATTTTTTGCTTCACGAACCGCATTCATTTCGCGTGGAACGTCAATAACTATCATAGCCTGTGGTGTTCCATGCATATCCAGAATACCACCGAAAATGTCACGCAACTTTTCAACTTCTTTGGTCATAACGCCGACTTCTTTCTTTGTTAAGCCCAACTTTTCAGCGTTTTCAATATCTGATTCCATTTTTTTCAAACGGCGAATAGACTGAGAAACTGTTGTCCAGTTTGTTAACATACCACCCAACCAGCGGTTATTTACATAGAACTGCCCGCAACGTTCTGCCGCATCTTTAACAATATCTTTTGCCTGATGCTTTGTTGCGACGAACAAAACCTTACCACCAGCTGCAGTAATTGCTTCCAAAGCGACCAAAGCACGATGCAACAAAGGTGCAGTTTTATTCAAATTGATGATGTGAATTTTATCTTTTACGCCATAAACATATGGTGTCATTAACGGGTTCCAGCGACGTGTATGATGACCGAAGTGTACCCCTGCTTCCATAAGTTGTTTCATAGAAAATGTTGGCAATGCCATGATTTTATCCTTTTTTCTGTTGTTATCCTCACCGCCAGCAGAAAGCCAAATTATACAATCTGGACAGAAATAAGAACTGAACGGTTGTGTTCTTCGCCCCAAAGAGCGTGCCCCAATAATACCCCAGCGCATATAAAAAATCAAGCATAAATTGATACTTATCACAAAAAACAATTCTTTAATCGCATATTGACAAAAACTTTTTATGTATTATTATATTTTTCATAATGAAAACTATACGTTTTGTTTTTACAGTATTATTTATATTTTCATCCGTCATTTCTGACGGCCATGCAACTGATATTACGAAATGCATAGACAAACAATACAGACAAAACAATCCTGAAAAATGCAGTTTTTTCATAGATGATTCTGCACCTATATTTAGCAGTGCCACTGTTTTAGGCGGTGCGATAGCGCTGCTTACACTTGCGAATACGAACAAAACAGCAGAGGCATCAATTCAAAATTCATACGTACAACCCACTCTTCCGTCTTATAACATGGTTGGCGGTGACGTAGATTCAGTACATTTATCAAACACAATGTATGCACCAGAATACACAAAGAACTATAATCAATATAACGATATAAGACTTGCGTATTCTCTGGCACGCGGCTTTACTGGCAAAGGTTCTGAAATAGCAGTTTTAGACGCGGGTCTTGACAGCAATCACGGACAAGCCGTAGCCGCCATAGCGTCAGGCCCTATTGCACCAGACGCAACCGTAAAATCTTATAAAATCGCAAAAGATTTTAACTTTGTTTCATATAAAGAAATCGGGAAT
The DNA here is from genome assembly GCA_949298405.1 of uncultured Pseudomonadota bacterium. Lineage (GTDB taxonomy): Bacteria > Pseudomonadota > Alphaproteobacteria > Rs-D84 > Rs-D84 > Enterousia. The sequence continues at coordinate 381,955 of CASFWA010000001.1, read as the reverse complement.
ATTATAAATTCTGCAAGCAACGCGGACATATTTAACGCCAGTTGGTCTGTATCAATGAGTGCAACCGCACTTAAATCAAGAAATCAACTAATTCAACTAACGGACAAAACCTTTGTTGACAGTTTATCTGCCGCCGCAAACCGAGACGCGATATTTGTCTGGGCTGCGGGGAATGATTATCGTTCACAAAGCAGCGCATTATCAGCCATGCCTATTGTTATGCCAGAATTAAAGGGGCACTTTATAAACGTTGTTGCTTGGGACAGCGAAACAGGTGCATTAGCAGATTACAGTAACGCATGCGGCATAACAAAAGACTATTGCATAACAGCCCCTGGAACCAACATAGATACAGGAAAGACAACCGCAAGTGGCACAAGTTTTGCCGCACCAATAGTATCTGCGGCTATTGCGGTCATTCGCGAAGCATTCCCATATATGACATCACCTGAAATCACAGAACTATTACTAACAACCGCACGTGACCTGGGAACCCCGGGTATTGATGAAATATACGGTCATGGAATGTTAGACCTAGAACGCGCGACACGCCCAGTTGGCGCCGCCCTTGTTCCAATAGACAACGGTGTTATGCAACAATTACAAACCGCAAGAGTATCAGGGAATGTCGCCCATAAAATAAAAAATGCGGATTTGAACTTTGCATTTTTTGATGACTTTGGGCGCGCATTTGACGCAAAACTGTCTGACAATATTTCAATAAAAAACCCCAGCAGAGCGCTACAAAAACTGCATAACGACGAAGAATTTGCGTCCTTTTCAATATCAAACTTTGAATTTGGCTTTAAAAACAATGACCTATTATTCGGAGACGGGTTTCTAAAAACGAACGACAAAAACATCATGACCTATATCGGCACATATAATGAAAAAAGCATTGGAAATTTAACATTTTTTCAACGTACACGGTTTGGTATTTCCGCATTACAAGAAGCACAAAATTCTATGATAACAGGCTTTTCAAACATATATACTACTTCTTTGGATTTTGGTGCAAGACTAGGAGCCTGGACGATTTCTCTTTCTATACCAGACAATATAATTTTTGGGAAAATGAATATAAGACTTCCGATAGGTCGCGCTGACAACAGAGACATTATATATAAGGATTATACCATAGATTTATTCAGCAAACCATCAATAGAATATTCTGTTTCCTACAAATCAATAACAGCAGGTTTTGTAGACAACCCATACGGGACGGACGAAATTTTTATATTAACAAAAGGCAAGATAGCATTCTAGCAGACGCGATTTTCTGGTTCTATTCCATGCGTTACGATAAACTTACTAAGTGTATCACGATGAACATGTAATCTACGTGCAATTTTTGACCGGCTTAAACCATCCCCCAGTTTTCTAGCAATATATTTTTCTCTACCACATAATTTATATTCATTCCTACTACCATGAGGTCTACCAATATGTTTTCCTTCTGATTTTATTCTAGCCAGTGCTTCTTTTGTACGTTGCGAAATTAAATTTCTTTCAATTTCCGCTGAAAGGCCAAAAGCGAACGCTAAAACTTTACTAGTAATATCAGTTCCCAATCTATAATTATCTTTTATAGTCCATATTTTTGCGCCAACATCCATGCAGTGATGTAAAATGCTCATAATCTGCAACAAATTTCTACCTAATCGCGACAACTCAGAAGCAATAATTAAATCGCCCTTACGTATTCTTTTTATCAGTCCCCCTAATTTTCTTTTTTGCAACGCCTTTGTAGAAGAAATAGTTTCCTCTATCCAACAATCAATTTTTATATTTTCTTTTTCACAAAATTTTTTTATTTCAAAACGTTGATTCTCTGTTGTTTGATGATCTGTCGAAACACGAATATAACCATATATCAATACAAGACTCCTTTCTTACATAGTATACATAATAAACCACCCATACGCCATTCAAGATTTTTATAGAATTAATATGTCAACCTTATAACCAGATAAAAAAGTCTTATTTTACTTGTATTTTCATACTTTTCCTTATAACATTCTTTTGAATTTGGTTCAGGTAAGAGGGCTGTTAATGAAACGCAAAAAAAATAACAAAAATAAAAAATTTTTAAACAGCAAAAAATTCCTACTTTATACAGCATGCACAATTTTGGCTTTTTGCGTTATCGGATTTGTATTATGGCGCACATTTTTATTTAATTCAGACGCAACTATTATGAAAATTAGTTGTACGAACCCGGTTCCAGAAACATTTACAGACTCTAATTCTATGATATTTACTGCGAACGGTGACATTCCGGATATAAATAATAACCGTGAATTAAAACAGCCAGATTCTGTAATCCTTTCTTATGAACTAGAATCTGGCCCATATCAATCCGTCTTAAAAATGGGTTTAACAAACAAGGATTTATCAGAAAACATAAAAATAACCCCATTTATAAAAGGCACATGGTATATTCTAAATGATTCCGAAATAATTTTTACACCAACAGAATCGTGGCCTGCTGACAAAAAGTTCACAATCAAGATAGATAAATCTATATTAAATCCTGATGTAAAGGTAAATTCTTATAAAACAACTTTTACCACCCCAGAAATAGAATCTGAAATAGAAAGTTTTAATCTGTACTCTGCACCAGGAAATAAAAAATCTGTAATCAGTATTGCGGTTATAAATTTTAATTATCCAATAAATACTGAAAACTTCCGCGATAAAGTTTCATTAAAACTTGATGATAAAAAATTAGACTTTAATGTAAAATTTGATAGATTTCGCAGAACTGCTTTTATAATTTCTGCTCCTATTTCTATAACAAACGAAGCACAAGTTGTAAGATTAAAAATAAATAAAATACCTGCATTAAATGGGAAATCTTCGACAGAAAAATTGACTGCACGCACAACCGTAGAATCAGCGGATAATATATTTAAAGTATCATCTATTTCAACAATTGCTGCGGACGATAAAGACGGCAATGCGCAACAGTTAATACTGCTAAACACCACGACTGCTGCTGCAAAAAATATAAACTGGGATAAATTTATAGATGTATACCTGCTGCCAGAACATGCGAACACAGACGAAGAAGATTTAAATGATACTTATTCATGGTCAGAAGATGAAATAACACCAGACGTATTAAAAAAGTCTGAAAAACTTCCGATAAGCAAAGTAGACTTTGCAAATCCGAACGGGGTTTATCAATATGCTTTTTCTTACAATGTATCGGACAAAAGAAACAGATACTTATATGTAAGCATAAAAAACGGATTAGAATCTGAAAATGGGTTTTATTTAAAAGACACGGCAAACAAAGTACTGCTTGTTGTATACCCAAAAGCAGAGGTAAAAATTGCGGGTACAGGTGCCCTACTTTCTTTATCTGGCGATAAAAAACTTGGTATTATGGCACGTGGGGGCATTGATACAGCTTATGTAAACTTGTACAAAGTAAAATCATCAGAAATAAATCATCTTATTTCACAGACTTATAATATTTTTGCAACAGATATAGAATTTAAATCTTGGTCATTTGGCGTATACGATATGTCGGTTGTATTTCAAAAGAAAATATCTTTTGCAAACGTTTCTATGAAAAGTACAAATTATGCGTCTGTTGACCTAGGTGATTATCTTGATAGAACTCAGAACGATAAAACAGGAATATTTATTGTACAAACTGGTACATCAGAGAACTCCACACAATATAACGACAAGCGTTTGATATTACTAACAGATTTAGGAATTATCCGTAAAGTAAACTTGGATGATTCTTCCATTGTTTTTGTATCTAATATATCTGATGGCACACCTGCAAAAGACATTGAAATATATGTTCTTGGAAGGAATGGAAATGCTATATGGGCAGGTAGAACTGACATAGAAGGTCGCGCAGACATTCCAAAATTCGCATGGGAAGAATATAGAAACGCGAAAGAACCCATAGCAATTGTTGCAAAACGCGGTTCGGACATTTCATTCATTCCATATAATGATTATAATCAACAAGTTGAATATTCTAAATTCGATATAGAAGGTGAATACTATGCACCAGGGAATCCTTTAAACGCGTTCATATTTTCTGACCGTGGAATCTATCGTCCTGGCGAAGAAGTAGTTATTGGCAGCATAGTAAAAAACAAAACATTTCAATCTTTATCTGGAATTCCTGTAAAAATAGACATTCGCGATTCTCGTGGTCGTACAATAATGGAAAAAACATTGTCATTAACACCTGATGGTATGTTTGACATTAAATATGATTTATCAGACGCATCACCTATCGGACAATATATTGTACAAGTATATTCACTTAACTCTAAAAATCTCCCCGATAGCATAATCGGCAGTACGACATTTCGTGTTGAAGAATTTGTTCCGGACAATTTAAAAATAACCGCTGCAATAAGTGGTGAATCTGAAAACGGTTGGTTATCAACAGAGAACTTAGTTGCTAATATTTCTTTATATAATTTATTTGGGACACCCGCTAGTGATAAAAAGATAAATGCGCAAGCAATTTTAAGTCCTGTAAAATTCTCTTTCCCAGGCTATTCGGATTATATATTTACACCTAACTTTTTATCTGGAACTGGTTTAGCATCTAATACAGTTCAACGCACCCAAACCTTTGTTCAAGACATAACAAACATACGAACGGATGAAAACGGCAATGCAATACTTAATATAAAATTTGACCAGCCAATACCAGAAGGAACATATAAATTAACATTAAACATAAAAGGCTTTGAATCCGATTCAGGTAAAAGCGTACAAACAAGTCTTGCGACCAGGGTTTCCGATTCAAAATACCTTGTTGGTTATCATGCAAATTCTGATTTATCTTACATAAAACTAAATTCCGAAAGGAATGTAAAAATAGTTGCACTTGACCATACTGCCAATCCTATCATCGCCAATGGTTTAACCAAGCGCTTGATAAAACGCGAAAATTTAACAAGTTTGGTAAAAGACTACAATGATTATTACAAATATCAAACTGTCACACAGGACAAAATTATATCTCAAACAAATTTGGACATTCCTGAAAACGGTTTAGAAATCACATTAGACACAAAAAATGCTGGCACATACATTTTACAGATTTTAGACGCATCTGATAAAATCCTAGCAAACATAGATTATTTTGTTGCTGGCGATGGGAATGCCGCACTACAAACAGACACAAAAGCAGAACTGGAAATAAAACTAGACAGTTCAGAATACGCTCCTGACCAAGAAATTTCAGTTAATATAACCGCCCCTTATACAGGTACCGGTTTAATAACTATCGAGCGCGACAAAGTTTATGCCTATAAATGGTTTAATGCAGAAACAACATCTTCTGTACAAAAGATTCGTGTTCCGAAAGATTTTGAAGGGACGGGTTATGTTAATGTATCTTTTGTACGCGATATAAACAGTCGTGATATATTTACATCACCATATACTTATGCAGTTGCACCATTTACCGCAGATATAAGCAAAAGAAAAATAAAGATAAATTTATCTGCACCAGAAATCATAAGCAACGACAAATTAAAAATAAACTATTCAACCAGCGAATCGGCAAAGGTTATGATTTTTGCAGTAAACCAAGGTATTTTACAAGTTGCAAAATATCAAATGCCTAACCCACTTGCGCATTTTTTCAAAAAGTCTGCACTTCAAGTAAACACTTATCAAATCTTATCCTTATTATTACCAGAATATAAAATTCTACGTGAATTCGCTAAAACTGGTGGTGGTGATTATGAAGCATTCGACGGCGAAATGAATCAAATTTTAACCAACCCATTCGGCAGAAAGACTTTACCACCTGTCGCATTTTACTCTGGTATAACCAACACAAAAGCAAACGAAAACAATGAAATAACTTTTGATATTCCTGAATATTTTAACGGAGAAATAAAAATCTTTGCAGTTGCAGCAAATAAAAACTCAATCGGTTCAGCAGATACAAGTACAAAAATACAATCACCGATTATAATATCTGCAAATTTACCACTGGCTGTTGCACCCAATGACACATTTGACATAAATGCAGTCGTATCAAATCTTACAGACAACAGCGGTGCGAATGCGACAGCAAGCCTTAACGCCCAAACATCTGAAAACATTTCTATAACATCAAACAAAGATTTAACAGGTAATGTTCCAGAAGACAGCGAAAAGACATTTAAATTTACTGCCCAAGCAAATGCAAAACTAGGGAACGCGGAAGTTGCTATAAACGCAGAAATTAAAAATTCTGACGGTAAAAAACTATCTTCAAGACAAACGAATAGCACATTATCTGTCCGTCCTATCACAACATTTAAAACAGCAATAAAGGCATACCAAATATCAAAAAACTCAACGGAAATAAAGAATTTTCAAATAGATATGTATTCTGAATACAGTACAAAGAAATTATACATTTCTAAAAATCAGTCTGTAATTGCGGTTCCTTTATTTAAATATTTATCAGAATATGAATTCACCTGCTCTGAACAGCTTGTATCAAAAACTTTGCCTTATGCGTTATCACCAGAAGACATATTAATTGGGACCACATATAAAGAATCTTCTGAAAAAGTATCAAAAGCGATAAACTTGCTAAAAAACAGACAAAACGATGACGGTTCTTTCAGTCTTTGGGATAATGAAACAATTTCTAGGAACAATGAATCAAATACAGAAGCAGCATATTTAACAGCATATGTTGTTCAGTTCTTAACAATTGCAAAAGAGAATGGATTTACAGTTCCAAAAGAAATGTTATCACGTGGTATAAATTATCTAAGAAGTTATGCTGGTGGGAATATTGAAGATAATTATGCAGCCCAAGCAACAGCATTTGCAGTTTATGTGATTAGCACGAATGGATATGTCACAACAAGTTATATAGATTTATTTGAAGAATACGCAAATAAAAATATGAAAAATTGGAAAAACACGATATCTGGCGCATATATTGCGGCTTCTTATAAGATATTAAGACAAGATGATTTAGCAGAAAGTTTAATCCAAGACTATAAACTTTCTGGAACAGAAAAATTCGAATATGAATCTGAATTTATGAACAATGTTGCAAATGATGCAAACTACTATTATTTAAATAATAAGTATTTCACTGTACAAAGCATATCAGATTCAAAATCTATAATGGGATATATAAATAACGGCAATTACAGCGCATATACATCTGCGGCGGTTATAATGGCAACATCAAGCAGCAAAAAAGCAGAAGACATTTCAAATGCAAAAGGAATTTCTATTTCTACTGATGGTCAAACTTTAAAAACCGAATCAATTGGGGGCTATATAGTTGCAACATTACCATCTGATGGAAAATCGCTTCAAATAACATGTCCGGATTGCAATAAAAATTCGCCACTATTTTATGCTCTACTACAACAAGGTTATCCTATCGAAGCAAAAGCGGAATCAAACGGACTAGAAGTAATACGTGAATATTATGACAAGAACGGCAATCGCATAGAATCCGGTAATATTGGCGATACCATAACAGTCAAAATTTTTGCTAGGACACGCGGGAATACAGATTTTGTAAATAATGTCGCAATTGTTGATTTATTACCAGGTGGCTTAATACCAGATACAGATTCTGTGACCGATGATGCAGAATTTGTTGAAATGCGAGAAGATAGAGTGATTATTTATACATCTTTATCTCGCACAGGAACAGAATTTACATATACTGCACAATTAGGGACAGCGGGAACATTCCAGATACCACCTATTCATGCAGAATCTATGTATAACCCGCAAATTAATGCAACTGGGAATACAGGCACCTTAAAAATATTAAATGATACAACCCTATAAATCACTTAATAATACCCCCCATTTGATGAAGAAGGCGTTTCAACGTCATTGGGTTTTGTATAGTGTTGTTTTTATTTTAATTTTTACATTTATTATAATAAAACTATTCTTTACACCACCACTTTTAAACGATACGCATTTTTCAAAAGCCTACTATGATAGAAATGACAAACTGCTTCGCATGACATTAAGTGCGGATGAAAAATATCGTATTTATACCCCCCTATCAGAAATAAGCCCTTATGTACAACAAGCGACGATTTTATATGAAGATAAATACTTCAAATATCACTTTGGTATAAATCCAATCTCTTTAATCAAGGCCACCAAAAGTTATTTATCAGGTACGCCCCACCCTGCTGGCGCATCAACTATAACGATGCAAGTTGCACGCATGAAATACGATTTGAACACCACAGAAATAAAAGGTAAACTGAAACAAATTGCCGCTGCAATTTACATAGATTTATTCTATTCAAAAGATGAAATATTAGAAGCATATTTAAATTTGGCACCATACGGTGGAAACATAGAAAGCATAGGTGCGGCATCTTTAATATATTTTGAAAAACCAGCAAGCAAATTATCAAAAATAGAAGCGATAACATTATCAACCATTCCGCAAAACCCCAGCAAAAGAGGTTTAAACACCAAGACAGGTATAAATAATATAATGAATATGCGCGCAGATTTAGTAAGACGCTGGACACAGAAATATCCGTCAGACAAAGGTCTGGAAATATTCAGTCAAATGCTGATAAACGCGCACACGACAAAAGACCTGCCGTTTTTTGCGCCACATTTTGTAAACAAAGAAATCAGTAAAGCCAATAACTATTGGAATGAAATGGGGCCTCAAAAATCTATTATTAAAACCACACTTGATTTAGACTTACAAAAATCATTGGAACAAACGCTGAAAAACGAAATAATTAAACGAAAATCATTTGGCGTTGAAAACGCATCTGCAATACTAATAAATTATAAAACTATGGAAGTTTTATCGTACATAGGTTCTGTGGATTACTTCAACAAACAAATCTATGGCGAAAACGATGGTGTTTATGCCAGAAGAAGTCCTGGTTCTACATTAAAACCTTTAATCTACGCTGCGGCAGTTGATGAAGGTTATATTCATTCTATGACATTATTAAAAGATGCTAAAATAAATTTTGGCGTTTATGCACCAGAAAATTCGGACAATGAATTCTATGGGCCTGTTTTAGCAAAAGATGCCCTAACACATTCCAGGAATATACCTGCCATAAATTTACTAAAACAAATAGGCACCCAGAAATTTTATAAAATATTATCAGAATCTGGTGTAAAAAAACTGAAACAACCTGACTACTATGGAATATCAATAGCCCTAGGTGGTGCGGAAGTATCCATGATGGAACTCGCTGAAATTTATTCGACAATGGCAAATCTTGGGCAGCACAAAAAAATAAAGACAGAATTAGAGGCCCCGATAGAAACAAAACAACAAATTTTATCACCAGAAGCGTTTTTCATAGTTCTTGATATGCTATCACGTCAATCAATTCCTCAAACAAATATTCCATTTGCAAAAAAGCAGACAGAAAACATCATACATTATTGGAAGACAGGGACATCTTCTTCATTTCGCGATGCATGGACCGCAGGAATTTTTGGTGACTATGTACTTATAGTATGGGTTGGTAATTTTGACGGCCGCCCTAATAACGCGTTTAGCGGCGCCAAAACTGCTGCGCCAATATATTTTTCTTTGGCGCGCAAAACATCTGAATATTTTGCGCGTAATGGAAATCCTATACAAAACAATAACTTCTTTCGTTCTGATTTAAATATATCTCAAATTGAAATGTGCGACAAGGTCGGGGGACTTGCAGGTAAAAACTGCCCCAAAACCATAAAAGCATATTTTATACCTGGCAAATCCCCTATTGAAACATCTTCTGTCTATCGTGCAGTTCCCATAGACAAAAAAACGGGTTTGCGCGCATGCACCAGAGATTCCACAACCACAGAAATGAAGGTATTTGAATTTTGGGATTCTGAATATTTAGATATGTTTAGACGTGCAGGAATAAAACGCAACACACCTCCCCCATTTATGCCAGGATGCGACCTTGATAATATAACATCTGAACGAAGTGTTCCTGTTATAATCTCACCGATAACAGACACCAGAATAGTCATAACAAGCGAAAAAAATTATGAAACAGTATCTTTCAAAGCGGTATCTGATATGCCAGATGTAAAAATATTTTGGTTTCTTGATGATGCCATAATAGGCACCAGCGTATCCGGTCAAACGTTACAAATACCAGTGCAAATGGGTAAACATAATTTAAAGATAGTGGACGAATTAGGCGCAACAAACAACGCAACATTCACCGTAATAAAATAAACATATATCAATTAATTAAACATTAGTTTCCTGAACATATTGCCGTTAATTCAGCAAAAATTTAGTTATATAATTAAAAGAAATTCCGAAAATAAAATTACTGCCATACAAATCTGTTCCGCGCGCTTTCGCCAACCGATATTGCGCATAAGGTCCCATAGAAAATTTATTCCATAAATTGGTATCTAGTCTTATAACTGCGCTTAAATCCCGTTCCAAATCAGTAGGTATATATTCTGAATAGTCAAAATATTCACGATAATAACCGTCGAAAGAAAATTTTACCCCTTTACGCACAACATATTCCAAACGCCATCCAAATTCTGCACCTAACTTGCTATTTTGTTCATGAGCATAAGTAAAATCATATTCATGAACACCGGTTAAATACAGACTTTTAACAATTTTATGATCGAACAAAGAAATACCCGCACTAGAACGAATAATATTCTGTCGCGGAGATTCTGTACTATCTGCAAATTGAGTTTCATATGCACCACGAACGGTTGGACCAAATTTTAACCCCGAGAATTCCCAGCACGCATAAGAAACATCACTAGAAAACAAAATTTTATCAGCGTTTTCGTCTGTTGTTTCTGGCGCATTATAAGGTTTTAGAGTAGTTCTTCCATACTCCATAAAAAGACTATTATCCCACTTAAACTTATTTTTAGTATATTCCAAAATAGTATCAAAAACACCTTTGATATAATCCTGGCTAGTTGCATTTAACGCAGACACAGGAGAATCCGCATATTCCGCAGCATTGCTAACTTGTGTTTTTGATAAATCCAACCCTATACGACGAATAGAAAGCACCAATTTTGAAACATCAGTACTAACCTCTGCATCTGCATCAGCCCACGCAGCGGGTGCAAAAGAAAGCAAAAACACTAAAAATACGAAAAACCTTTTCATTCCTTCATTCCACGAGGCAAGGTATATAAAAATATAAAAAAGTCAAGTAAAACAAACCAAAACACTATATGAATTTACTTCCATATGCGCAGAATTCCATCTTGGTCATAGAATCTCCACCCTCTTTCACGAATAGCGATAGTAAATGCGGTACGACTATTCAAAGGCAATTCAACCGTCACCTGATTACCATTTATATATTTAGTGGCTAAATCAAGCCCTTCCGCCCTGGCAATCTGTTTAAGTTCCATCCAATTAGCAACTTTATCTGACATTACTGCCTGTAAGACAAAAACATCCCCAGAATTATTATCTGTTAACCAATTCTGAATATTATTATCTGTCATCCATTGTTTAGCAGCATTTCTATCAACTGTCATTGTAATATTTGCGGAATAAGTCGTATCAGATTGCTTTTCCCCTTCGATACTGGACGAAGCAATTAAATTAGTTAAGTCAGCACCAGAAGTCTGATTAATTACCGCCCTTAACTGTTCTTGATTAGAATATTGTGATAAAGATTCTGTTATTATTTGTCTTCGTGCCTCATCAAAAGCCATATCTTTTGCATTTGCGGCCGTATCGCTTGTGACATTAACAGACGCAGTACCAGATAAATCTGCTGCACTAACAGCCCCGACAAAGGCACTAACAAACAAGACCGCAAACAGAATTTTTTTCACGATTTAACTCCGACAATTAACTTTTAAAATGTTGCGTTTATACCGACACGAATCCCCATAGATTTATAGAAAGACTCTATTTCACCGTCATCAGAACATATCCAACCTGGGCAACTATTCTCTAGATTAACTATAGTTTGAGCATAGTCACTATCCGCAAGCATTTCTTCTACACTAGAATAACCTTTGCCATAATCTAATGTATATCCATTTAGTTCATAAGTTCCACCAGCTAATAATCTATTTAATTCAGTAGTGTAAAAATCCCCATTTAAGTATGTTATTGCATCTGCACCACGTACAGAATAATAATCATACGTCAACCCAATTGACAATGCAACAGAATTGGTTATCGCAGTTGTCCAATTTGCCCCAAATCCAAAATGGAATCCCGAGCCAATTCCCGCCTTATCTTCGACACTTTTCGGATGTTGCCAATCAAAACGATACGGCTGGTCGCCAGTTGCAGTATACCCCGGCAATCCCAATTCCACGCGTCCATTTACCGCATTATTCTGATTAATGACATAATCCATATCTAACGCGACATAAGGTCCAGACCAAGCAACATCATAGTTATGGCTTTCTCCTGGTTGATAAAAATAATATGTTCCTTCTGTATCGACTGCGACACTTCCACCCGGGACAGGTATAGAATAATAAGGGTTATCCCTATTTGGAATACTTTCACTATTTGTATTACCAGAACTATCAACAAAAATTAATATTGGATCACATTGTAATTCCCCACTTGCTAATTCAAAACAAGTCCAAGTATCAACCGCCAACCCATAATTACTTTCAGTTTTCAAATTATAACTTAAATGCCTATACCCAACAGAAGGAGTAAACTTAACATTTCCCCATTTCCACAAATCAGTTAAACCAATACCAGCATAAAACCCAAGCATTGTTCCACCTTTGCTTGTTCCCAGCGATACAACATTACTAAATTTAGTACCAAGTGGATTAATGCAATTTCCCTGTTCATCTATACTTTCACAATAACTAACAGAACTTCCACCATTTGACACATCATCATCTATCATACTACTTTCACCGGACTGCATTCCATATTTTAAGCCTGCATCAATTGCTAAATTCATGCTTCCAACATCAAAAGAATATCCGCCAGCGACATCTAATACATTCCATGATAAATTATCATAATGCAAAATACTTCCCGCATTTTTCATTTCAAACTGCCACATAGCAGTTTCGCGTGATATCCCGGCATCCAACCAGAACCCTTTTTTAGAAGAACTACTTGAAGTCGTTGCAGAAGAAGTACTTGTTCTTGCTTGATTTGCCGTAGCCGCCCCTGTATTTGTTTGGGTATATCTTGTGCTAGAATAAGACGGGGTTGTATAATTTCTATTATACTGACTATACCCTGTTTGACGCTGTGCATAAGAAGACTGACTTGAATAACTTTGCTGTGGCGATTGATAATATCCAGTATAATAAGTACCAGCCGCATTTGCTGCAACCGGTAAGAATGCAAACAAAGAACATCTAAATAAAAAACTAGGTAAATTTCTCATTCTTAACCCTTCCTTAATTATATATCGAAATAATTGTATCATAAAAATCTTGAAAATAAAAACGCTTCTTTGTAAGATTATATTTCTGAAGTCCTGTATATTCATCGTAATGTACATAATGCGGATATGGCGACTACGAAGCGAAGCGTAGTGCCGCCGCGTTAAGAAGTTCGTGCTTGTACATAATGCGGATATGGCGAAACTGGTAAACGCGTAGCACTAAGGATGCTATGGATAAAACCTTGGGGGTTCAAGTCCCCCTATCCGCACCAAAAAAGCAATTTTTTTTGTTTTTCTTCTTGCCCGTCTTTTCATAAATTTGCTAAAATTATCAACATAAGAATGAAAGGAATAACACTACTTTTTTCTGTAGTCCTTGCGCTATTTAGTTTTCACGGTGCAATTGCGGACGAAGAAGTTGATGCTGCGCGTGCCGCCACACGTCGTAGTTCGTCTGCCACTGTTGTTTCTTCAAACCGACAAACCAATCAAACAAATCAAACCCCACAGACAAACACTAGTACGGGGATATCGCGTTCAACTAATACTGCGACAACCGGGGTTTCTACACGTGAACGCAACACAAACACGCGTACCAATGTTGTTGTAAGGGATAATGGTACCCGCACTTCTACAGAGACAGAAAATCAAACTGTTTCCGCGCGTGCTACATCAAACGTACAATCCAGGGCCACAATTTCTCAAAACAGCGTCGTATCTGCGCCTGCGCGCACAGCGACGGTTGTACGCAATGCATTGACTTCAACATCACGAACGACAGGTTCCGTACCAGTAAATTCAAACTCTCGTGGTACTACCATTACTGCATCACGAAATGCGACAGTTAGTCCTACAATAAGCAGAACCGCAACTACACCAACAGACAGTGCCCGCAGGACAACCACTACAACATACGCGTCAAATCGGATTTCAAGAAGTGCGGTAACAGCGGAAGAAATAAGGAACCGCGATTATACAAAATGTCGCGAGGTTTATTACAGTTGTATGGATGAATTTTGTGCAAATAAAGATAGTCAGTTAAAACGATGCGCATGTTCTTCACGTATAAACGAATTCGATGATGTAAAAACGCAGTTAAACGAAGTTGAAGAAAAATTATTAGATTTCAATCAACGTTTACTGACCGTAAACATGGATAAAGAAGATGCCGAGGCATTATTTGAAGCCACCGAAGGTGAACTTGCGTTTCAACAAGAAGACACATCTGATTCAAAGAAATTACTAGATGAAATTGCAAAAAAACTGAACACTACATTTGATGATAGTAATTTCAATCAGAACTTATCACCTATTTCATTATCTTTAAATGTAGACGCTGCATTTGACAGTGTTGATTCTTTACTAGGCGCATCAACCACAACGAAATCTGGTACTGAATTATATAGGGCGGCCTTGCCAGTATGTCGTGAAATGGCATTAGAAGTATGTTCACAAGACGAATTAGACATTGTTGAAAGTGGCTATCAAATGGCGATAGAGCAAGATTGCAATACCGTTGCCAAAGCATATGAAACACAACAAGACCAAGCGCGTGAAAAAATTCTTGAAGGCAGTGCACTTTTAGATATGTCTCGACTGGACATATATCAGAAACGTAATTCTGACGACATATTAACCTGCAAAAAGAAAATGTTAGACATGCTAACAGATTCGTCCGTATGCGGTTCCAACCTAGAAAAATGCCTTGATATAAGTGGTAAGTATATAGACCCATCAACTGGGGAAGCCATTTTGACTATAGATTTGGTCAATCTGGGCAACCTGATTACACGTCCAGATACAAATCAGACATGGACCAGCGCACCAGGTAATGACAAGTTTATATCATACCTTGATTCTAAAAAGAAATTCTTAGAACCGGCCATGGAAAATTGTCAAGATATTGCAGATTATGTTTGGGATGAATTTATCGAAGATGCGCTGGCTCAAATCAAGTTAGCACAGGAAAGCAAGTTAGAAGAAGTGCGTCAAAGTTGTACCACTTTAACGACCCAATGTTTATCGGACACAGCGAAATCAATAGAAGATTTTGATGCGCGTGCACTTTCTATTTTCGGTGTAGAAGCAGACAAAACGGTTCGTGAAATGTGTTCCGAGGTACAAAATGCTTGTACAGCATTATTAGATTCTTCTACTGGTGGCGAAATCTGGAATGAAGGTATGACAGAAATTGCAACAGACAAAACATACGAAACGATTATGAAGACATGTCGCGAAGTAGGACGTGCATGCATAATACAATCTTGTAAATCTATTTCGGGTAATTTCGGTCTATGTGAAAGCATACAAACCTCTGTTAATAGAAAGTCTATTATTAACCGTACAGCATGTTGGGATGAGGTTGTACAATGCGTTGCAAGTGCGGGTATAGATTCTATAAATAATATTACCAAAGAATTAGACAAAGACGGAATGCTAGACGCAGATGGCCGTTCTTTCTACTCTGCTTTATATGGGACAAATTCCATATTAACAAACAAAGAATTATACAATGACACCATCGCTAATTCATGTATAGAAACAGCAGAAGGCGAAGAAGCCAAGAACTGTGTATTTGACATATGTGAAACAGAATGTGGATTAACCAAAGGAATCGATACATATACTAACGCCAATTCAACAGATTGTAAGATTTGTCGTCTTGCAGAAAAAGTATGGGGTAACTGTGAAGCACACCCTAGTACAATTTTACGTACAGAGAACACACACAACATGATAAAAATACCAGAAGATGAAGATACTTTACTATCATGGTTTGCAAAAAACACAAACACAGAAACTCAAATAGACAGTTGTCGTGATACGTCTTGTGGCCCAGGATTTACAGCCTATTGGGACACGACGAAACAAACAACCGTATGTGTATCTTCTGCAAACATATCGGATGACAATCAAATTTGTCCAACAGAAACATATTGGAGATTTTCGGTTGGTGGTTATTCAAACTGCTGTAAAAGTGATACAGACACAGCGGGTGCGCGCGATACATTCGGCAACTGTTGTCTGCAAGGCACAACCCTAAACAATATAAGGGGGGTAAATTGGGATACCACAAATGAATACTGGAAATCGACAGGTACAGGTTCAACTATCGGCAGCACAGACGCGCCAGCAACAGTAGAAGGAGTTGGAGGCGAACTTTCAAAGGCTCAAGGCTTATGTTTACCAGACAATGCAAAATTTGTTGTAGCGGTTCAGTTAAGTGATTCTTATTACGGTTCTGGTTTAGGTTATGTATTCTGTGTTGGGAACATAACTGCATCTGATGCATCTAGTGATGCGGGCTATCCAAGCGGTCAGACATTAAATTGCGATGGAAATTATATAATTGTAAATAAAGGAACAGGACAGTATATAACACCAAAATATACAGATACGAATCAATATACCCCATATCCAACGAACTATTACCTAGAACAAGATGTTGGAACACAATGTAAACAAACATACCGTTCCGGTTGGAAATGGTTAACAAATTCAGACACACAGTGTTCGTCTCAAAACCCGTCGAACTGGATAATAACATACTAAAAATAACTTTAACAAACAGGGGAAATAATAACAGATTGATTTATCTTATTTTTTATTTGACAAACAAGAAACAATTGTCTACCATAGAAATGTGAACGAACAAACGCGGGTCACATTCTGTATTAATAAGGGGATTTTATGATATATGTTAAATCCTTTTACTGGCTTTATCCAACTGGTATATCCAGTGGGGGGGCTAGCGGCGCTTCAAGCGTCAATGGGGGGATGGGGATAAAAACATTATCAACAAACCCTCAAAACCAAGACTGTGATTTTGCGACCTATAAAGACAAAAAGTCCGGATTTTTTTTCCGGGCTTTTTTGTTTTTCACAGGAAAAAAATCTTTTTTTACAACCCAAGGAGTAAAAAATGAAACTAAAACAAATTATTCCATATAAACTAAAAAGATTATTACCTATACTTGGTTTAGCGGGTGCAAGCCTTGTCACATCATGTGAAAAAGAAGAAGATATTATTCCATATAAAGATATAGAAATAAAATTTTTTCCGACATCTCTTGACCTTCTTTGTGCCAAAAGTAGCAATGGAACCATACATATAAATCCAGCAATTCAATATTATGTTGCTGACCCAGCAACAAAAACAATCTATTTAGTACCAGACTACATTTGGGAAAGATATAAAGCAGAAGATATAACAAAACTCAGGAAAGAAGTTTTGGAACCAATGATAACCTATTCACCAAAAATTCGTGGCAAAGGAAATTTTGATTTTGGTTACGAACAAGCATCAAAAGCCCCTGCAGACAGCCTTTGGTTAGTACAACAAGGTTGGACAGTACAAAGATAACAAACAAAAAGGGAAAACCATGAAATTTAATAAAAGCATTCCATACAAGATTAAAAGAATTTTACCTATATTAGGTTTGGCTGGGTTAAGTACAATATCTTCATGCAGCAAGGAAGACGATTTAATCAACCTAGATTTACAAGAAGAAATAACTATAACTTTTTCAGACGTTGAATATAGAACTATAATGACAACTGATGAAATCAACAAACCAATTGGTCCAAATGAAGCAATAATATATTATGTATCTCGACCAGAAGTAAAGACAATATATATTAAGCCAACAGGCGACTGGACAGGATATAGATGGAATGTTATACCAGATATACGCAAAAATTTATTGGAACCTATAATCAACTATTCACCAAAAATTCGGGGTAAAGGAAATTTCAATTTTGTTCCAGGTGACGCGTCCAGATGTCCAGAAGATAGTTTATGGATAACCCAACAAGGTTGGACAATAAACCAACAAATACAAAGATAAAAGAACCGGCAATGCCGGTTCTTTTTTTACTAAATTTTTTTACAATTGACAGTTAATCATCAAAAGTGCAAATATAAAATATATAAGAAATAATTACACTTAGGAGATAAAGGGTGAGAAAATTTATATTAATAATCATTTCTATATTTTTATTTTCACCATTATCAATTTATGCTGCGACCAATTGTTCAATGTCTGAAGACGGTAAATGTTCCAAGGGGTGTTATTTTTCAGGAATAAACTGTAAATTATGTGAGACTGGTGAATATTCAGATACAGAAGGGTTAACTAACTGTAAAAAATGTCATAAACCAAATGATGCGGAATTCGACGGGGAAATAACTGGAATTGAATCAGACGCATGTCCATGGACAATAACTTGCGCAGAAAATCAATATTGGGATGGTATAAAATGTACTTCTTGTGGGTCTGATTATCATTCTAATGGCGCAACATATAAAGGCAGCGGCCCTAACGGCCCAGAAGCACATCCAGAAGTTTGTGAACCTAACATATATAAATTAACACTAGAAAAAAATCTTCCAAATCAGACAGATAAAACGCCGCTGTATTCATGGGTAAAATACGGTATAGGATTTGCCACCTCAGAAAATGCAACAGAATGGTCTGCGACAGGTCCAATAAAAACACCAACTGCCCCATTCGGTCTAGTTTTTTGGGGATATAACACCGCATCCACCCCTGAACGAGGCGATACATTATTCCTTTTAGGCTATCCTATAAATGAAAATATAAAAACATATTTTCATAAAGACACAACTTTATATTCTGTGTGGACAGCATTAACATATAAAGTAGAATTTTATAATTCTAACGAACTGAAAGAGCCCACATTTTATAACAAAGAATGTAAAATGACAGAAGACTGTCTTGCACCGACAACCTTTCCGCAAACACCAGGAATGATATTTTCGCATTGGGTTTGTGCTGAAGGTTGCTCTGGTCAAGTTAAACCCGGGGAAGCCATACCAGAACCAACAAAAGAAGAATATACTAGCCAAGCAGGCGATAAACAAAAACCTCTAAAACTTTACCCATACTATATAAAATGCCCTGTCGGATTTTATTGTGCATCCTCAACAGAGGCGAAACCGTGTCCTATGGGAACAACAACCGCAGATACTGGTGCGATAAAAGAAGCGGATTGCGTTATGAAACGCGGGACGAATGGTACAAAGTTCTGCGACAAAACGGGTTTCTGTTTTACTTTGCCGGGCAGTGGCACTATAAAATATGAATAAAATCAATATTTGAAATGATTTCATTTATTTCTTTTATTTCTGCATCTGTAAATTTCCCCAAGACCCAATCAGCAGGATTTATAGGTGAATTAAAATCACGCGGGTGCCCTATTCCTATTCTAATACGATTATAATCTGTTCCAATAGCAGCATCGATAGATTTTATACCATTATGCCCTGCACTTCCACCGCCAACTTTTTGACGGCAGGTTCCTAGTTTTAAATCCATATCATCATGAAATACAAAAACATTTTCTAATGGAATTTTATAAAAATTTACCAAAGCACCGACCGCCAATCCACTATTATTCATAAAAGTTTGCGGTTTTACAAAAATGACTTTATGCCCATTTACATTTTTAGCATATGTAAGTGCATGTTTTTCTTTTTTCCACAGTGCAGATTCACCTGCAATATAATCAAGGGCCATAAACCCAACATTATGCCGTGTTTTAACATATTCTTCCCCAGGATTCCCTAGTCCGACTATCAAAAAAGGTTTATTTTCTTGCATAGATACCTCTGCTTTTTTTATTATAATATAACAAAAGGAGAAAATATGAAATTAAAATATATAAGTATTCTTAGTCTTATATCTGCAATTTTCATAACACAAAATGCAAAAGCAAATCTTTTAATAGACCCATATATAGGTGTTGCTTTCGGTGCGGGCGGTCAAACTCTTTTCGCAGACGATGAAGACAAGTCAAAATCTGTACAATCTTATATCGCAGTTGTTGGTATAGATATTCCGATATTACGTTTTGAATTAGAATATGATTATATAACGAATGACAAATCAAAAATAAATTTAGGAATGGCGAATGTATACGCAAAATTACCAACCGCGATACTAAAACCATATATTGGTGCGGGGATAGGAAGCACATTTGATAGTGATATGTATGATATAGAAATAGAATCTACAACTGCATATCAAGGTATGCTGGGGGTTACACTGGATATTCCTGTATTACCCATTGATTTAGATGCAGAAGCACATGTTCTGTACGCGCCTAAAATATATACAATAAACGACATAAC
Source organism: uncultured Pseudomonadota bacterium (assembly GCA_949298405.1). Classification (GTDB taxonomy): domain Bacteria; phylum Pseudomonadota; class Alphaproteobacteria; order Rs-D84; family Rs-D84; genus Enterousia. The sequence goes on along the minus strand of CASFWA010000001.1, from coordinate 361,447 downwards.
ATCTGACTTATTACAATACGATTTAAGAATAAAAGCACGTTATGTTTTTTAAATTATATAGGAAATAAAAATGCTGACGCTAATAGACGGTAATTCTTTATTATTCAGGGCTTATTACGGTGTACACAGTCGCTTAACACGGGCAGACGGCACACCAACAGGTGCAGTATACGGCTTTTTTAATATGTTATTACCTATATTAGCATCCGCAAAACCCGATGATTCGTTTGTATGTATATTTGATGCATCACGAATATCTTTTCGCCAAGACATATACCCAGAATATAAAGCAAATAGAAGTGAAACCCCTGCGGATTTAGTTACTCAGTCTTATATGGTCCGCGAAGGGGTAGCCGCTATGGGTATACCTGTATTATGTATTCCTGGTGTCGAAGCAGATGATGTTATTGCAACTCTAGCTCGTGAGAATTGTACAACCGCAGACGCGACCCGCATTATTACAAGTGATAAAGATTTAATGCAGTTAGTATCTGATTGTGTATTTTTATATGACGGCATGAAACAAAAAGAAATACGCACACCAGAAGTCTTTGAAAAATTCGGTGTTGGACCAGATAAAGTAATAGATGTACAAAGTCTTATGGGGGATTCTTCTGATAATGTTCCTGGCGTTCCAGGTATAGGCCCCAAGAAAGCATCGGAACTAATAAATCAATTTGGTAGTTTAGACGAACTATATACAAACCTAGACAAAATAACGAATGAACGTACCAGAAATTTACTACAAGAAAATAAAGACAAGGCATACATTTCTAAAAAATTAGTCACACTAAAAACAGATGTAGATTTATCAGGCTTAAAAATAGAGGCTTTTCGTTTTAATACCCCTGCTGCTTTAGAATATGTAAAGACAAAGATAGAAAGTAATTCACTAGCAGAAAAGATACAAAAGTTATTTCCACTAGAAAAATTTAATGCTGCAGATATGCCCCAGCCATTTGAATACGAAAAATCAGAATGCGCCCTACCCCATAACACCGAACAACCCGATTCGAAAAAAAGCCTAAAAAGCCTTACATTTGAAACGATTACCACTATTTCCGAACTGGAAAATTTTCTTGTAAAAATAAAAGATATAGTTGCAATAGATACAGAAACAACCGGCTTAAACCCATTAACAGATAAAATTGTCGGTATATCAATGGCGATTACCCCTTCACACGGAATATATATTCCTATTCGCCACAAGACAACAAGCGCAGATTTATTTGCGAAAGAAACTATTGCACCAAATCAATTGTCACTAGAATCTGTTTATGAAAAAATTTGGCCGATATTTATAAATCCAAACATAATAAAAATCGGTCATAATTTAAAATACGATTTACATATTTTCGCTAATGAAGGCTGGGATGTCCAAAAAATATATCCTATTGATGATACAATGCTATTATCATACGCTCTGCATGGGACAATACACGGTCATGGTCTTGATGATTTAGCAATAAAATACCTTGGGCATGAAAATATACCGTTTTCATCTTTATTCCCGCCTAAGACACGCGATTCGGATATGCACTTTGACATGTTGGACATAGAAAAAGCAACGCCTTATGCTGCCGAAGATGCAAGCATTTGTTTTGCGCTATACGAACTTATGCGCCCAGAATTAAACAAGAACGAAAAATTAAAAAAACTTTATGAAAACTGTGACTTACCATTAATGCCTGTTCTATTAAAAATGGAGCGCACAGGCGTACTTGTAAACAAAACAGGGTTGCAGCAATTATCAAATGTTTTTCATGAACAACTGATAAAATTAGAAAAAGAAATATGGACACTTGCGGGTCATGAATTTAACATAGCCAGCCCCAAACAATTAGGTGTAGTTTTATTTGACGAATTGAACCTGCCAGCGAATAAAAAGCGGTCAACTGATGCAGAAACCCTGACAGAAATGTCAGACATGCACCCAATTATCGAAAAGATATTAGAATGGCGTTCAATTGCAAAACTAGCGGGCACTTACGCAGACGCATTGCCGCGACAAATTGCATCAGACGGCAGAATTCATACAACATATTTACAGACAAGTACAAACACAGGACGTCTATCAAGTCGTGATCCTAACTTACAAAACATACCAATTAAAACTGAACTGGGCGAAGAAATAAGAAAATGTTTTATCGCCCCGGACGGCTATATGTTAATTTCTGCTGATTATTCTCAAATTCAATTAAGATTACTTGCAGATGTAGCAAACGTTCATACATTTAAAGAAACCTTTAATTCTGGTAAAGACATTCACGAACAAACAGCCAGAAAAATATTTAATATTCCAGAAACGCAGCCTGTACCAAAAGAATTGCGTCGTGCGGCAAAAACAGTAAACTTTTCTATCATATATGGAATTTCGTCATTTGGGTTATCTGGTCAACTTGGCATTACGCGCGCCGCGGCACAAGAAATAATAAACACATACATGGCGGGGCTTCCTGAAATAAAGGAATACATAGAAAAAACAAAAGATTTCGCCTTAAAGAACGCATGCGTTTATACTCCATGGGGCAGACGCATAGAAATACCAGAAGCAAAAAATCCACGAATGCGTGGCTATGCAATGCGGGCAGCAATAAACGCCCCGATTCAAGGTTTTGAAGCAGATTTAATGCGTTTTGCGATGGTAAACATTGATAAAAACATCGTACAACCTAATGCGGAAAAAATTCGTATGATAATGCAAGTTCATGACGAAATGATATTTGAATGCAAAGAAGAGTTTGCTGAAGAGTTTGCAAAAAGAATTGAAAAAGAGATGGAAAATGTTGCAAAACTATCCATTCCTCTTACTGCAGATTATGTGATAGGAAAATATTGGGCTAAATAAAAAAACATTATAACCACTTAAAAATACTAAAAAAAACAAATAAAAGAACCACCAATCTAAACGGTGGTTTTTTTATACAACTAACTTTTTAAAAATTTTAACCATAAACAAATATCAAGTCAATTATAAATTTTGTTGATTTTAATCCACCGTTTATTTTAGGTAAAAAAAACTTAAAAAGCGGTATTTATTAGGGAGAAAAAATAAAATGAAACTGATAAAAATTTCAATTTTTTTATTTCCTTTTTTAATGCTTAGTCTGCCAACTATTGCTGGTGTAAATAGCAGTGGCTGCATAGCAACATCTGGGGGATATATACCATGCAGTTCTGCATCTACAGATAATAATAATTCTTGGCAAGCCATATGCGGAACCAGTAGTAATTTTAATGTAAAGGGGGTTGCTATTTGTGGTCAAAGTGGCAGTTCTGGCAACACCTCCTCAACCATAACTCTTGGTGGCAGTGGTTGCTGGTGCAAAATAGTTTACCCATTTATAACAAAATATTGGATATATGCATCACCATTAAGTTCAGGAGATTGCAGTTCAAACTGTGCATCATGGTGCGCTGATTCCATACGTTCTTCAAATGCATTCCGACAAGCAGTTGCAGGCAACCTATCTCTATAAAACAAAGGAAGCACAATGATAAAAATGATAAAAGTTTTATTTATTTTAAGTTTTTGTATTTTCACCCAAACATCTTTTGGCATAACAATACAATATTGCAGTAATATAAAAAATGTAAGTCTTACAAGAGGTACTGCCGCAGGTGATGTTGATTGGATATTAACCCAAGATGGCGACACCATACTAGGTCTTGGTTTTTGCTCTAGCGATGAAGGATACCCAAGCACTTATTATTCAATGGACACAATAAGCATAAGTTATGGTTCAAACGATAAATATTGTTGGTGCAGAATTATATCCCCTGTTCTTTCACGATGGGCTCATCCTGCCAATTACAAATTTTCAACCGCAACAGAATGTAGAGATTATTGTGCTGCACGTTGTGGTTATTCAATGGGGTATGACACCGGTTTTGTAAACGAGATTTTAACCGATATACAATAAAAGAGAAAACAGATGAAAAAAATTTTAATTATATTCGGCACAATAATATCTATTAACAACGCATACGCTGCTGAGCCAGACGCATATTGTACAGGCAAGTTAATCACAAGAACATTCGCGGACAAACTTGTTGATTATGGCCAAACATGTGGTACTGGCTATGTTTCCGTTGGTGCAGTAAAAACCATAGTAAACAACCCTGATTACCAGGATTATATATTTGGTTGGTATATGTACGTTCCAAAGAATTTAGAATTTGTGGACAGCACTGGCACATGGGTATACAGTAACGATTGTACAAATTTCCAATAAAAAATCTCCTCAAAAAAATCCCGCGATTGCGGGATTTTTTTATTAGAAACCAAAGACCATTCTTTGTTTAGATTGACGTTTCTTTTCATTACGAACGGCTTCTTCTTTCAAACGTTTGCGTTTTGTAGTTGGTTTTTCATAACGCTGACGTTCTTTCATTTCGCGGTACAGACCTTCTTTCTGAGATTTACGTTTTGCAACGCGCAGGGCCTGTTCTACGTTATTATCGCGAACCAGAACTTTTACCATAGGTTATTCACCCCCTTTTAACGCACTATCTTTTGTTTTACAAACTTTTGGTGGAGCTGATCAGACTCGAACTGACGACCCCCTGCTTGCAAAGCAGGTGCTCTACCAACTGAGCTACAACCCCAAAACTTTGCTTACTTAAATAAGTTCAAACTTACAAAGCCCACAAATTTTATACATTTTTATTTACTTTGTCAAATTAAAATTTTAAAAAACTATTTTTTATCTTTTACTGGACAGATTTTATTCAGAAACCTATAATAAAAAGGCTATGTTTACGAAAATTTCTAAAAAAATAAAAAAAATTATTAAGGGCGACGAAACAAACGTTCGCATAAAATGGTCTTTATATGGTCGCGTATGGCGTGAAATAGGTAAACCACAATGGAAATGGTTATTGGCTGGAATTATCGCCACAATCGGTGCCGCAGCAGCAGAAGCATATACGATAACGCTTGTTCAACAAGTGGTTGATAAGGCATTCATTCAAAAAAGTATGCAGTATATTTACTTTTTTGGTTTGCAAATTATCGCTGCTTTTGGTTTCAAAGGGATATTTAATTACGCAAAATCCTTAATAATGGCGAAAGCGGGTCTTATCGCCAGTGCAAACCTGCAAAAACGCATATACAACCATATGGTAAAAATGAACATCTCTAAATTCTATGGGGATGGTATTGGAAAGAATTTAAACTATTTCAGTGTGCAAGCGGGTGCAGTATTAAACCTTGTGACAGGAACAATAGTTAGCACAATCCAACAAATTGCGACATTAGCAATGACGCTTGCATTAATGGTATATTATGCCCCGCAAATGTGCGCAGTATTATTATTCCTGGTTCCTGCAATTATGGTTCCGATGGTATTGATTATGCGCAAACGTCGTAAATTATCACGTGAATCTTTTGGTATTGCGAATGATGTTTCACAGCATTTGAATCAAACTTTACATGGAATAAAAACAATTCAAGCATTTGCAACAGAAGATAAAGAAACAGAAAAATTTGCACGTGTTTTAGATTCTTCAATGGTAAATTCTTATAAAGGTACCCAAGCATTTGCTTTGCAATCACCTTTGCTAGAATTGATGATTTCCATTGGTTTATGTCTGGCATTAATTATTGGTGGCCACTTTATTGTGACAGGTGCAATCACAACAGGTGACTTTACCGCATTCTTATTAGCGTTAACAGCGGCATATAAACCAGCACGCAGCATTACAAGCACTAACGGAACAATACAACATGGGCTTTTAGCAGCGGAAGTACTATTTGATTTCTTAGATAGCAAACCAGACATTCAAGATGCACCGAACGTCAAGGAATTAGACACAAAAGAAATGTCTGTATCATTTAATCATGTGTCATTTGAATACAATGAAAATGAACCCGTATTAAAAGACATAAATTTAAGCGTACCGTCTGGTAAAGTATGTGCACTTGTCGGGCCTTCTGGTGGTGGTAAGACCACAATGTTCAATTTGATAGAACGTTTTTATGACCCACAAAAAGGTAAAGTTGAAATAAATAAAACCGACATAAAGAAATTCACTTTGCATTCACTGCGCAAAAATATCGCAGAAGTTTCACAAGATGTATTCTTATTCAATGGCACAATAGAGGAAAACATTAAATATGGTGCACCAGATGCAACATTTGAGCAGGTCGAAGCCGCAGCGCGCGCAGCAAACGCACATGAATTTATTATGGGCTTTCCTAAAAAGTATAAATCAAAAGTTGGTGAAGGTGGTGCATTATTATCTGGCGGGCAGAAACAACGAATCGCTATTGCACGTGCAATTTTAAAAGATGCACCTATTCTATTATTAGACGAAGCCACATCTGCGCTAGATACTCAAAGCGAAAAACTAATTCAAACGGCATTAAAAGATTTGATGAAGGGACGCACAACATTTGTAATTGCCCATAGATTATCAACTATTTTAGATGCAGATATAATATGCGTAATAAAAGATGGTCACATTATTGAAAAAGGCACAGATGCAGAACTGGTCGCATTGGATGGTGAGTATAAGAAATTACGCGACATTCAATTTAAAAGCAAAAAAAAATAAATAATAAAAATAAGGGGGGGAAGCGATAAAAAGGTAAACGATGTCAGATAAGAATCAAAAAACAACCGAAGCAAATATAATCAAAACTTTAATTGAAGAATTATCAAAAAATTCTGAATTTGTTGATACAATAAAGAATTTAGAACGTCTTATAATATCTTTAGCACCTTCTATAGTAAAAAAAATTACAGGGAACATTATTACAAAAGAAATAGCCAATCTTTTACCCATTGCAAAGAAAGAAAAAAAGACAAGGAAAGACAAAAAAGTAGACTGGACAAAAGTCAAAGAGGTTGGCTTACGCCAAGCACATAGTTATCGTAACAAAAAAGGTATGCCAATAGAAGACGAACTAAACGAAGAATTAGCACGTCGTTTTCCTGGCTATGATAAAGGAACAAAAACTTTTGGTCATAATAAAAAAGTTTCTATAGACTGGTCAAAACTTAAAGATGTTGGTTTAAGACAGGCATACCTTTATCGCAAGAAAAAAAATTTAATTATCGAAGATGAACTAAACGAAGAATTAGCATGTCGCTTTCCAGGTTATAATAAAAAAACAAAAACTTTTGGTCATAATAAAAAAGTTTCTATAGACTGGTCAAAACAAAAAGATACAAGTCTTCGTACTCTACACAACAATCTTAAAAAAAGAGGTCTTCCTATTGAATACGGGCTAAACGAAGAATTAGCACGTCGCTTTCCTGGTTATGATAAAGTAACCAAAACTTTTGGTCATAATAATAATATATCTAAAAAAATTTCTACAGACTGGACGAAACTTAAAGATGTTAATTTAAGACAGGCATACCTTTATCGCAAGAAAAAAAATTTAATTATCGAAGACGAACTAAACGAAGAATTAGCACGTCGCTTTCCTGGTTATGATAAAGTAACCAAAACTTTTGGACATGCTGCAACAGACAAAAAATCAAAAACGCCAAAAATTAATAAAACTTCACAACAAGAAAACAATAAAAACATAGTAGAATCAACTACTCTGCGTTCTATTGATAAAGAAGACAAATCAAAAATACAAAGTTCCAATTTAAAACTACCACTATTTTCTTGTTTAACCAACACTAATAAATATAGTTTATATTTTGATAACGGTAACAATACTGTAAACCTCTTAAAGGCATCCAAAGCACCGTACGAATTATGTCTTTTTGACGAAAAAATTCAAATGGCAATTATTCGAAAAAAGACCGATATCAATTCTTATTTGCTATATGTCGTAGATTTAAAGAAAGGTAAAATATTTAGTTCCTTTAAACAAGGGGTTAAAATCATTCGTTATAATGCAAAAACACATGAAATATTTGTTGCTGCAGAAAAAGCATATTCTTATACGATAATATCTCGTGACAGCACAACACATAAATACATGAATATTCCTACATATGCAGAAACAATAAAAGCCGATTCTTTACAGAAAAATACTATACTGGTCAATAAAGACGGTAAAGAAACCACATGTCCTGTAATTAAAATATCGGAACAAAAAGACTTAGAAGCACAAAATCAAAAAATAGAAACATTCTTAATTTCTACTTCAAGTGAAAAAGTTTCCACTGTCAATAATACTACAACAACTTTGGAAACACCTAAGGAAGAAGAACCTGCAAAAGAAGAAATATCCACAACCGATATTCCTGTACCAAATGAACAAGCGAACACCATTACCCCAGAAATAAATTATGGCGCAACAGAAATTAAATATCAGGATTTAGTTGTAAGTGTAAAACAATTAAAAATTACTCTTAGCGGTATTTATAACGATGTATTTGTTAACGACAAAAAAATACTATCTAACCACGTAAACACACAAATTAAATTATTTGGTGACGACACAATACTAGCCATACATGGTATAATAACAAATAACAGTGATTACCCTGTCACTCCACAATGGATGGTATATGACGCAAAATTAAATTCACGTGCCCCAAAAATAAAGCAGGTATTTTCCAAATATAACGTACAGATAAAAAACGTCAGTTTGGCGGGTGATTCAATACGTTTAGATTTAACGAATCGATCTTCTTGTCTGTTAAACATAGAAAGGATGAAAAAAATTGCGGGAAACAAACGATTCGTTATAAAGACTGAAAAAACAAAATAAAAGGCGGGAAACCGCCTTTTATTTTATGAATGTTTATTTTACTGTAAGTTCTTTACCATGAACATCGACATAAACAGTACTACCTTCGCCGACAGAACCCGACAAAATCAAATCTGCGATTTTATCTTCAACAGCCGAAGTAATCAGACGTTTTAATGGACGCGCACCAAACACAGAGTCATATCCATTATCACCCAACCACTTTATAGCCTTGTCAGAAACTTCCAGACTAATTCTGCGTTCTGACAACCGCTTTTCAAGATTGCGCAATTGAATCTTTACGATTCCAGCCATAACATCTTTCCCCAGCGGATTAAAGAACACAATTTCATCTATACGGTTTATAAATTCTGGACGGAAGTTTTTCTTTACCGCTTCCATATCAGGCAAATTACTTGTCATGATAATTATGGTATTCGTAAAGTTAACTACATGCCCCTGCCCGTCTGTCAAACGCCCGTCGTCTAATATTTGCAAGAAAACATTAAATACATCAGGATTTGCCTTTTCAATTTCATCAAACAATAAAACCTGATAAGGACGACGACGAACACTTTCCGTCAAAACACCGCCCTGTTCATAGCCGACATACCCCGGAGGACTACCGATTAAGCGAGATACTGAATGAGGTTCCATATACTCACTCATATCAATTCTGGTCATAGCAGTATCATCATTAAACAGATATTCAGCCAATGCTTTAGCAACTTCTGTTTTACCAACCCCCGTAGGGCCTAAGAACATAAAACTACCGGCCGGTCTATGTGGGTCAGACAGCCCTGCTCTGCTACGACGAATCGCGCGTGCAATTACGGTCAACGCGTGGTCTTGCCCGACAACACGTTTACGCAATTCGTCTTCTATATTCAGCAATTTAGACTGTTCTTCAACACTTAATTTATCCGCAGGAACCCCTGTCCACTTACTTACAACTGCAGCGATATGTTCTGGCAATACAGTTTTATACTCTTTAGATTCTGCATTCATTTTGCGGATATTTTCTTCCAATTCTGGTATTTTACCGTATTGCAATGCGGACGCTTTTTCATAGTCACCGTTACGCATAGCGGATGCAACTTCTGCCTTTGCGGCATCTAATGCAGCCATAGCATCTGAAAGTCCGCGCATTTTTTCTTGTTCTTTACGCCACTCTGCGGTCAAGACTTTTGACTTTTCTTCTTCTTCCTTAATAAGATTTTCTAAGTCTTTTAGACGCTTCTTAGAATCTTCATCTTTTTCTTTTTTCAAAGCCTGCTGTTCTATTTTTAATTGCATCAAGTGCCTATCAATTTCATCTAACTTTTCTGGTTTAGAAGCAATTTCAATGCGAACACGTGCAGCCGCCTCATCAATTAAGTCAATTGCTTTATCGGGCAAGAATCTATCTGTGATATAACGATTAGACAAGCGAACTGCGGCAACCAGCGCAGAATCAGAAATTCTAACACCATGATGACCTTCGTACTTTTCTTTCAAACCACGCAAGATAGAAATAGTATCATCAACGGTTGGTTCATCAACGTATACTGGTTGGAAACGACGAGCCAGCGCAGGGTCTTTTTCAATATATTGACGATATTCATCCAAAGTAGTTGCACCCAGGCAGTGTAATTCACCACGAGCCAACATAGGCTTTAACAAATTACCTGCATCCATAGAGCCTTCACCCTTACCGGCACCAACCAAAGTATGCAATTCATCAATAAACAAAATTATTTGTCCATCAGAATCTTTTACTGCTTTTAGTATCGCTTTAAAACGCCCTTCAAATTGTCCACGGAACATGGCACCTGCCATCAAAGCCCCCATATCCAAAGACAATAATTTTTTCTTTAACAAATTTTCTGGAACATCACCAGATACAATTCGTTCTGCCAGTCCTTCAACAATTGCGGTCTTCCCAACACCGGGGTTACCAATCAGCACAGGATTATTTTTTGTTCGGCGTGACAGAACTTGTATAGTACGACGAATTTCATCTTCACGACCTATAACAGGGTCTAATTTGCCGTCTGCGGCCAATTTTGTAAAATCGGTTGTATATTTAGCAATTGCCTGTTCTGGTGTTTCTTGCATTTCTTCTGGATTCATAAAAAATCCTCCTTTATTTTCTCTTATATATAGTAGCATTTTTTAATCTTTCAAGATATGGGAATCAAAACAAAAAGCGTATTGAACGTGCACATTTTTTATATTATTCTTATAAAAAACAGAGGCATAAAAATGACAGATTTTTCCCAAAAAGATATAAATCAGATAACTTCACACGGCTTGACAGTTGAAGAAATAAATCAACAACTAAACGATTTTCGTAATGGCTTTCCTTATGCAAATATAATTGCACCTGCCAGCACAACAAATGGGATATTTGTACTTAATGAAGATATCCGCAAAAAATATATCGAAAAATACGATGAATATAGAAAAAATCATAAAGTCGTAAAGTTTGTACCGGCATCTGGTGCAGCAACAAGAATGTTTAAAGACTTGTTTGAATTTTTATCTAGTGGGAATAAAAACTCTGTTACAGAGAAGGTATTAACTAATATAAATAAATTTGCTTTTTATGATGATTTAAAGCAGTTCTTACCGGATAATCCAAAAGAAGAAGATATTATTTCTTGTATCTTAACTGATGCGGGATTGAATTATGGTAAATTACCAAAAGGTTTAATAGCATTTCATAAATATACAAATTATAGTCGAACCGCACTAGAAGAACACTTGGTAGAGGGCGCCCAATATGCTGCCAGTGGTGATATGGTAAACATACACTTTACAGTATCTCCTGAACATATCCATGGATTTAATGCATTACTTACACGCGTTCTACCGGAATATGAATCTAAGCACGGTGTAAAATACGAAATCGAAATGTCGCAGCAAAAAAATTCTACGGACACAATTGCTGCGACACTCGATAATGAACCGTTTAGAGACCCAGAAGGCAACTTACTATTTCGCCCATCAGGTCATGGCGCATTGATAGATAACTTAAATGAAATCGATGCGGATATAATCTTTGTAAAAAATATAGACAATGTTTGTACTGACAAATATCGCACTGATACCATTGAATACAAAAAAGCACTGGCAGGAAAACTAATAGAAATTCAAGAAAAAGTATTTAATTATATAAATAATATAGACTCTACTAACTTAGACGAAATTAAAAAATTTATTGAAACAGAACTTTTTGTAAAAATTCCGACAGATATACCAAAGGCAGGAATCTTAGAAATATTAAATCGCCCTATAAGAGTATGTGGTGTTGTTCGCAACATAGGCGCACCTGGTGGTGGACCATTCTGGGTAAAAGACAGCAATGGACTAGAAACACTACAAATTGTAGAATCCAGTCAAATATCGCCTGACAATAGAGATATTATGAATTCTGCGTCACACTTTAATCCGGTTGATTTAGTATGTGGTATAAAGAACACAAAAGGCGAAAAGTTTGACTTAACAAAATATATAGATAAAACCACAGGTTTTATATCAGAAAAATCATATAATGGTCAGGCATTAAAAGCCATGGAACGCCCAGGTTTATGGAACGGGGCCATGGCGAAATGGAACACAATTTTTGTTGAAGTTCCTATAACAACATTTACGCCAGTAAAGGTTGTATCTGATTTATTAAGTATGGCACATTGTAATTAAGCAAGAAAAAGTAAAAACAATGCTTGACTTTTCTTGTTTTTTATTATAAATTATGCCCCAGTTATAAAGGATTATTATTATGCCACGTGTATGTAAAGTTACAGGTAAGAAAACAGAAGTTGGGATGAACGTATCTCACTCTATGCGTCATACAAAACGTACATTCTTGCCGAATTTGCAAAAATTAAAGTTTCACAGCGATATTTTAAATCGTGATTTCTCATTACGCATTTCAACCGCAGGTTTGCGTACATTGACAAAGCATGGCGGTTTGGATGCATATGTCATGTCTAAACCAGTATCACGCTTGACAGACGAAATGGCAGCGATAAAGAAAGCGATTGAAAAGAAAAATGGCAAGGCTGAAAAACCAGCAAAAAAACCTGCACACAAGGCAACTCGCAGTGCACGTTTGGTAAAGAAAGTCGAAGCCAAGAAAGCGGCTGCGAAATAATCACGCAGTTTACGTTTTGGCCCCGTGGCGGAATTGGTAGACGCGCTTGACTCAAAATCAAGTTCTGCAAGGAGTGTCGGTTCGAGTCCGACCAGGGCCACGACCAGGGCCACCAGAAATAAAAACATCTCCATTTGGGGATGTTTTTTTATCCTGTCGGACGAGAACCGTCGGTTCGAAACGATAGTTGGTGAAAACAAGCTATGCGAAGTTTGAACCTTACGAGTTGGCGAGCCCGCGAGCAATCCGACCAGGGCCACCAGGAATAAAAACATCCCCGATTTGGGGATATTTTTTACTCTGAATAATGGCAATCATCTGTAAATATAAACGTCCCAGACTCATCCTTAATAACCGTATTTTTGGGTATCACACAATCTCTTATATCATAAGAAGTAGGATTATCAGAAAGCACAGCATTTATGCCACTAACCTCAGATGAAGGACAAGTTTTACAATACCCCAAAAAAGGCCACATCTCACAATCTTGATATTTACAATCCCAACAAATAACAGAATTCGTATTTGATTTTGCTTCATACATATTCTTGTCATGACATCCGTAAAAGCAAACAACATAATTTTCTGTCATATCTGATCGCAAAGTATTAATTTTTATTCTTATACCACTATCATCAGACAAAGCATCTAATAAAACTGCGGTATCTCCGTAAAATTCTATAATATCTGTTATTTGCATTTGATATCTGGGTAACGTATTCTCATACCAATCCTCAAAAATACCTCCATTTGCATATGTTGGTAATAAAACAGAAATATAAAAGCCCACAATATATTTTACATAACCTTTCATTTTTTCTAACTCCTTAATTTGTATAAAAAAACAAAAACCACCAAACAAACTGGTGGTCGGGAAGTTAGAAAAATCATAAATACGAATGACCCCACGACTTTCGGGAAAACCCTATTATATAATCGTGGCTTCCCGACATTTAAAACATCGGGACAAAAGAAAACAATGACATACAATGTATGTATATGATTTCTTTTATATAGATAACAATGCGCATTAACGCACCGCGTATTTATGGGATTTTCTAAGTCCCGAACCCAAATCCCTTTGGATTCAAGGAAATTATAAATTATGTAAAAAATAAAAACAAGAATTATTAAAACACCCGCAATAATGCGGGTGTTTTTCTTTTTCATATTTAAGCGGCTTTTTTACTTTCTTTTTTATTTTCTTTTAATATTTCTATGGGTTGCTTCTTCCCCAACACAACATTTTTATCTATCACAATTTCTGCCAAATCGTCCTTTTCAGGAGCCTCAAACATAGGCTGCAACAGTAATTTTTCTAATATACTACGCAACCCACGTGCACCTGTCTTGCGTGCAACAGCCATTTTGGCAATTTCACGCAACCCGTCATCTGTGATAGTCAATTTAACACCGTCCATTTCCAACATAGCCGCAAATTGCTTTACAACAGCATTCTTTGGTTCTGTCAAAATTTTTATCAATGCGTCTTCGTCCAAATCTTTCAACGTTGTTATAATCGGCAAACGCCCGACTAATTCTGGGATAATCCCGAATTTAACTAAATCTTCTGGTTGAACATCCGCCAAATTATTTTTTGATTCACGTTCTTTTTTAGATTCAACATGCGCCCCAAACCCAATTCCTGCGCGTTCATTTGTGCGCGAACCAATTATTTTATTTAACCCGTCAAATGCCCCACCACAGATAAACAAAATCTTGCTGGTATCCAGTTGAACAGTTGCTTCCCCTGGGTGCTTGCGCCCTGCCCCACCAGCAGGAACATTGGCGACAGTACCTTCTATCAACTTTAATAACGCCTGTTGCACACCTTCACCAGAAACATCGCGTGTAAGTGACGGATTTTCAGATTTTCTTGAAATCTTATCAATTTCATCGATATAGATAATTCCACGGCTGGCGCGTTCTACATCAAAATTAGCATTCTGCAAAAGACGCGTTAAAACGCTTTCTACGTCATCGCCAACATAACCCGCTTCTGTCAAAGTTGTCGCGTCAGCAATTGCAAAAGGTACATCTAGTATCCGAGCCAATGTCTGAGCAAATAACGTCTTACCTGTACCTGTTGACCCGATTAACAAAACATTAGATTTCTGAATTTCAACTTTTGATGTAGCCGCAACACTATGGCGTTTATAATGATTATAAACCGCAACAGACAACGTACGTTTTGCATCATCTTGTCCGATGATATATTCATTCAAAAAGTTATAAATCTGACGTGGTGTAGGCAATTTAGCAGAATCTTTATCAAGTTCTGCACGCCCATCATCTGCCATGATATCATTACATAAATTGATACACTCATCACAGATACAAACATTACGACCACTGACTAATTTTTTTACTTCATAAACTGCTTTTCCACAAAAACTACAAAACTGGGGATTATTCCCGTTTTGTTGTTCTTCTGTAGATTTAATTTTATCGTCGCTCATATCCCTTCCTCAACCTTATTCGGATAAAATTATTTTCTTTTCAGAACACCATCAATCAAGCCGAAATCTTTGGCTTCATCTGGATCCATCCAGTTATCGCGTTCCATAGCATCAAATAACTCTTTTTCTTTACGACCTGTAAAAGCAGCCATTTGCTTAATCAAAGTCTTTTTATTTTTCTGATACTGTGCCATACGAATTTCCATATCCGTAATCTGACCTTCTGCACCTGCCAAAGGCTGGTGAATCATTATCTGAGTATTAGGCAAAACAAAACGTTTACCCTTTTCACCTGCAGCCAACAATACAGACCCCATAGACGCAACCAACCCCATACCAATAGTTGATACAGGTGCTTTAATATATTGCATAGTATCCATAATCGCCCAACCTGCAGAAACATCACCACCAGGCGAGTTTATATAAACAGAAATTTCTGCATTTGGATTTTCAGACTCCAAGAATAACAATTGCGCAACCACAGAATTAGCCATATTCGGTTCAATCTGTCCATTTATCATAACGATACGGTCACGTAATAATCTTGAATAAATATCAAAAGAACGTTCACCACGTGGTGATTCCTCTATAACCATAGGAATTAAAGCCATAACATAATCCTTACTTTTTTATACATAAAACTATATCATACAAAAACCCGATTCGCGAATTTATCATATATATAAGTACAAAAACAAAAAATACAAGCCAAATAAATATTGACAAACAACCAACATAGTATAATATCTCTATAAGATTTAAAAGGAATTTTATGAAAAAAGAATACACAATAAGCACATATCTTTTAGAGTCACAACGTCTAAAAAAACAAATACACCAAATTGAAGAGTATATAGATACTTTTTCCGACACATATCAAACACAAATAAAACTTTTAAATATTCTTGATAAAAACCATCTAAGATTTCTTCAAAAAATTTTACTTTTATCAAAAGACTTTAAAAGTGCGAAATATTTATTAGCTGCGAAAGCACAGAAAAACATGCTGGAAGAAGAATACAAAAAGAATAAAGAAATTCTTTTCTTACAAGCACAAAAATTTTATGAAATAGAAAAAGCACACAATCTTTCCGTACATTCCACAAAAACGAAATAAAGAATCCCGCCAAACGCGGGATTCTTGTTCAACAGTTTTAACGAAAAATTTTTAAGCAGCCTTTTTCATATCGCGCTTTATGCCACGAATATATTTACGCAATTCATCTATTGGGACCAAGGCCCCATCTCTTTTTTCTGCGGACCAGTAATCCCAACCGTTATAACTTACAGAATGTTGCAGTTTTGCGGCCATTACATGAATTGAAGCCTTACCATGCAAAGAATGTACCAACATTCCATCCCGCGTAATCATAACACGTTCTCCGCGTGGGCTTACCAAAGTCTGACCTACATATAATAAACCTGCTTCTATTAATTCCTTAAAGGCAACACGAACTTCTTCGCGTTTTGGCGCAGCAACCTCAATTTCAGACAAGTCAATAGGTTTAATACTTTCAACGCGTTCACGCGCTGCTTTTACATAACTTTCTTCTCTATCAATACCGATAAAATTACGACCTAATTCTTTGGCCGCCGCCGCAGTTGTACCACTTCCAACGAACGGGTCCAGAATGACATCACCTGCTTTTGTTGAAGAAAGTATAACCCTTCTTAATAAATCCATAGGTTTTTGGGTATTGTGTAAACTTTTTCCATTTTCGTCTTTTACACGTTCTTCGCCCAAACAAATATTAATATCCCAATCTGAACGCATTTGCTTACCACCGTTCAGTTTTTTCATAGTTTCGTAATTAAATGTATATTTACCTGTTTTTCTTGGCGTAGCCCAAATTAGTGTTTCATGAGCATTGGTAAATCTTGTTCCACGGAAATTAGGCATAGGATTAGTTTTTACCCAAACAATATCATTTAAAATCCAGAAACCTAAATCCTGTAAAATAGCACCTACTCTAAATATATTATGATAACTACCAATAACCCACATTGCGCCATCAGGTTTTAAAACACGTTTACATTCTGTCAACCATGCACGTGTAAAAGCATCGTATTCTTCTGGGCTTTCAAAAGCATCCCACGCATCACGGACTGCACGTGCCGCAGTTTGGTCTTCTGGGCGATACAAAGTCTTTGCGCCCAACTGCAAGTTATAAGGGCTATCTGCAAAAACCGCATCTACTGACGCATCAGGGATTCCACGCATAACTTCGATACAGTCACCGATTAAAATCTTATTTAAGTATTTTTCCATCTCTCTCTGGTCTCAAGACACATTTTATCACAAAAAGCCCCTATTAAAAAGCGCACCCTAAGCAAAGCCCCACAAATAAAACACTTGATTTTTATAAAAAAGCAATTTTTTTGAAAAAAGTGCAAAATGCAAATTCTGCTTTACAGTTTCGGATTTGATTGCTACCGTATAGTAATATGAGATGTCCATATTGTAATTCTACAGACAGCCGGGTAACTGATTCCAGACCTGACATAGAAGACGCGATTATTCGTCGTCGTCGTGTATGTAATCAGTGCGGAGCAAAGTTTACGACAGTTGAACGCGTACAAATGCGCGATTTAATGGTACGTAAAAACAGCGGGAAACTAGAACCATTTGACCGCGAGAAACTGCGTCGCAGTATAAAACTGGCATGTCGCAACCGCGATGTTGGTGATGAACAAATAGAAAAACTGGTGACATCAATACATCGCAGACTTGAAACAGAAACCGCTGACGATACGGTAAGCAGTGCTATGGTTGGGCAAATGGTATCAGATTCTTTATTAAATTTAGACCCGATTGCTTTCGTACGTTTTGTATCAGTATATCGTAAATTCTCAAAAATTTCTGATTTCAAGAAAATAATTGATCAAATTCCAGAAGCGGACGAAGGTGCCGCGGTTTGCCAGTTACCGAAAACATCTTTATTCTAGCAAAAACATGAAAAAAATATTTACATTTTTAATAGCAATCTTTTTGCCGCTTTCTATTTATGCGGAAGATTTGCCGAATATAGACATACTAAATGATGCAGACGCAAGTTTATACACACAAATCTTCTTATTGCAATCCGAGGAAGAAATAAGTGCAGCACAAAAACTAGAAAAACAATTAACAGACCCATTATTAATGAACGAGGTTTTATATCAGCGCTATATTTCAAAAACTTATCATACACGCGGGAAAGAAATTGTTGCTTGGATGGAAAAATATTATGACATGCCAGGTGCGGAAAGAATGGCAAAACTGGCAAAAATAAAGAAAGCAACTGTTCGTAGTGCAAAAGTACCCCGCACTATAAGCGGTGGTGCCTCAATAGAAACCGCCCAATCAGAAACCTGGACAGCGAAAAAGTATACTGGTACAACAAACACAAAAATAAACAAATTCAAAAAAGCTATTCGCAGTGGTTCCACAAAAACAGCCCGCTTAATATTAGAAGACCCATCTTTCAAGAAAAAACTTACAGAATCAGACTATGGTCGTCTTGCAGGTCGTCTGTCTTATATATATTATACAAATGGCGAATTTGAACTCGCAAAGAAATGGGGTTTTGTAGCTTCTGATGCGAAATCAGAATATGGTCTATGGTCAATGGGCTTATTATATTTTAAAGAAGAAAAATTTGACGAAAGTGAAAAATATTTCAGCCAAATTTTAAAACTAGATCAAATAAATAATGCCAGAAAAACGGAAGCCGCCTTCTGGGCAGGACGCGCCGCATATGAAAACGGTAACCGTAGCGAAGCAAAGAAATATTGGAAAATAGCTGCAGTACATCCTATGGCTTTTTACGGTGCCTTGGCCTCTATAATGCTTGGCGACACACCAAAATACGAATTCTTCGAACAGGATTGCTCTGACGACGATATCGAAGAATTGCGCAACAGCAAATATGGGAAAATTGCATTGGCTTTATTGCAAGTTGGAAAAAAAGACCGTGCAGAAGCGTACTTAAAATATATGATTACTGCGAAAGTTTCTGATAAGACATTGCACGCAATAAATTCTATTGCGACAGTGTATGGTCTACCAAGAGTATCAATACAGGCATCTAGTGTTATCCAAGACCGAGGAATCTTAGAAATTGACGATGATATTATTTATTCCGCCCAATACCCATTACCAGATTGGGAACCTATGGGTGGATGGTCTATAGACCGCGCATTATTACTTGCAATCACAAAGCAAGAAAGCGGATTCAGAACGACTGCTAAATCGAATGCAGGTGCCAACGGTTTGATGCAATTAATGCCAAGCACCGCTAAAAAGGTTGCGCGTGAAAACAAGGTAAATTTATCAGAAATGGATATGTCTAATCCGGAACACAATATGTTCTTAGGCCAACAATATATAGTAGATTTACTATCTCATCCTAATATAAACAACAATATTATAAAAATGCTAGCTGCTTATAATGCTGGTATGGGTACAATGGTAAAATTTGAAAAATCGTTTGAAACATATGATCCTTTATTATATATAGAAAGCTTTCCTGCTTATGAGACTCGCAGTTATATAAAAAGAGTTATGTCAAATATGTGGCTATACCGTGCAAGATTGAATCAACCTTTAACATCTATGAAAGAACTAGCAAATTCAGAATGGCCACTATATAACAGCGAAGACGAGTATGTACAGAAACAAATTGCTGATAGAATGTCTATATAAAAAAGCCTCTTAAAAGAGGCTTTTTTATAAACAAATTAATTTAATTATATTTAATAATGTGGTATCTTTTTGGCTATCATGAAAACAATACCTGATTTTTCATTAGAAAAAGAAAGTGGTTTCGATTTAGTTGCCGGTGTTGACGAGGCAGGTCGCGGCCCATTATGCGGACCTGTTGTTGCAGCAGCAGTCATCTTTCCTAATCACGAAATAGAAATTCCTGTAATAATTCGTGACTCTAAACAAATGACACCACACATGCGCGCAGTCGCTTATGAATGGATTATTCAAAACACAATATGGGCTTGTGCAGAATGCAGTCCAAGCGAAATAGACGAATTAAATATTTTATGGGCATCAATGCTGGCCATGCAACGTGCAGTAAAAAAATTAAGTTCATCCCCCCAGTTTTGCTTAATAGACGGGAACAGATTGCCCGATAATTTAATAGGTAAACCTATTGTAAAAGGTGATGCAAAGTCATTATCTATTGCTGCCGCATCCATAATAGCGAAAGAAACCAGGGATAAAATTATGCACGACCTTGCAAAACAGTACCCAGAATACGGTTGGGATAAAAATGCGGGTTATCCTACGGCATCACATTTGCAAGCTATAGATAAATATGGTATAAACATGCATTATAGAAAAAGTTTTGGACCAATAAAAGAAAGGATAAAAAATGGAACTAAGAACGATTACTAATATTGATGTTCGCGGAAAATTTGTTTTATTACGCGATGACTTCAATGTTCAAATAGTAGACGGTAAAATCACTGACGCATTCAGAATCCAACAAAGTATGCCAACAATAGAGTACTTAAAAAAATCTGGCGCAAAAATTGCAATTTGTGCACACCTTGGTCGTCCCAAAGGCACAAGAAATATAGAATATAGTTTGGCACCAATTGCAGAATATATGAAAATACCTTTAATTTCTGACTGCCTTGATAAAGATTTTATGAAAGACATGAAGGACGGCGATATTGTTTTACTTGAAAATGTACGTTTTTATCCTGGTGAAGAAGCGAATGACCCTGCCTTTTCTGCGGAATTAGCAAAAGGTTTTGATATTTTTGTAAATGATGCATTTGCAGTATCACATCGTGCGCACGCAAGTACAGTTGGCGTGGCAGAAATTTTACCTTCTTATGCGGGTAAACTATTAGCATCAGAAATATCACATTTAAGTCAGGTTATGGAGAACCCGAAACGCCCCCTGCTCTCAATAGTTGCAGGCAGCAAGGTATCAACCAAAATAGGCGTATTAAAAGCACTGGCAAAATTATCAGATAAACTAATCATAGGAGGCGCACTGGGCACAACATTTAATTACGCACTGGGTGGAAAGGTAGGAAATTCTTTATACGAAGCAGACCAAAAAGATACCGCATTAGAAATTTTGGAATATGCGAAACAAAACGATTGTGAAGTTTTATTACCATTAGATAAAGGTGTTGCAAAAGAGTTTACTCGCGATGCCAAACGCGCAAATAAAAACTTTAATGAAATAGAAGATGACGATGTAATAATTGACGCAGGGGAAGAAACAACCAAACGCGATGTAGAGATAATACGTTCTGCCGCGACAGTCATCTGGAACGGTACAGTCGGTATGGCAGAATGGATGCCAACATGGTCATACGGTTCTTTTGCTTTGGCGAAAGCAATCGCCGAACAAACACGTGCAGGTAAATTAGAAAGTATCGTTGGTGGGGGTGATACTGTTGCTGCCCTAGAAGCGTGCGGGGTAAAAGATGACATAACATATGTGTCAACTGGTGGTGGCGCATTCTTAGAATTCATTGAAGGCCGCACTTTACCAGGCATTGCAATTCTAGAAGATAAATAAAGAATAAAAAATATCCCATTAAATAGTGGGATATTTTTTTAGTAAAATACTTTTTTATGTTCACACAAAAAAATATAACAAAAAATACTCGCCAAATTATGGCGAGTATTTAATTTGCAATCAATCAGAATTAATCATTCAAAGCATCGTTAATCTGAGCATAAGGTATTGCACCTGGGAATGCTTGTTCACCGATGATTAAGAATGGTGTACCGCTGATTTCGAACTGCTGAGCCAAGTCACGAACGTTTCTCAATTCACGAGCAACTACTTCACCGTTCATATCTTCTTTCAACTTTGCAGTATCCAAACCTGCTTCTTCTGCCATTTTCATAACATTTGCTTCAACTTTTTCAGCAATTTTTGACTGATCTTTCAAATCGTCCTGAGTATAGAATTCGCGTGTCATTAACATATCTGTTAATTTTGCTGCTTTTTCTGGGCTCTGTAATTTAGCAGCGATAACTGCTTTTGCAGGACCATCAGACAAAGGACCATGAATAGAGAAATTCTTTACAACTACGCGAACATCGTCACGTTCTGACAAAACTCTATCCAATTCCCCGTGTACACGGCGGCAGTATGGGCAAGAGAAATCTGTCCAAACATAAATTGTTTTTTTCGCATCGCGATTACCCAATACAGGTGCATCAGCCATCATTTTTTCGCCTTCAGAGCGAACCATTTTGCGAATTTGTTTATTTTTTTCAGCCTGCTGCTGTTCTTGCATACCGTTTACCATTTCCTGAACGATAATAGGATTTACCGCAGTCAAATAATATGGAACATACAAGCGGCAGATACTGCCAGAAATCAAAATGATTGAAATCAATTTGATAGATTTGTGTAATACGATATTTTTTGCAGAAGGTTTTTTCCCGTCACCTTTTGGCAACATCATGCCACCAAACATGAACAGAAGAATACCAACTACTAGAACCAAAATTGTCCAAGTCATAGTCTTTCTCCTTTTCTGTTGAACGAATTAACAATAGTCAAAAAATCCGCAAAGTGCAAGAAAAAATAAACAAAAAATCATAAATATTTTTCAGTCAAAATTTTTCTTGAGAAAGGTAAAACTATACCTTGACTATCACAAACCTTCTGCAAAAAACAACCTGTTATTTCAAGCGACAAAGGAAGTTTATATACTTTGTCAATATAAGGTTCGGCACAAGCATCACAAACTGCCCTGCCTGTTTTTGGTGACAAATAATTTAAATTTTCCCTTGTTCCGCAACCCGAGCAACGACTTAAATCTAATGCATATCCCAATTCCCTTAGCAAGCAAACCTCCCACATTAAATAGGAATATTTCAAATTACCTTCTTGCGTTTTTTTCATAAAATCTATTGTTGCTTCATATAAATATTCATATTTTTCTCTTTCTGGTAACAAAGAATCAATCAGTTCAAAAGAACTATTTATAAAATCTAAAGACATTTGTGAAGACATACTGCTTGCAACCAGATTTTTTTCAGCTTCCCAATGGAAAGCACCTAACTGAGAATCAAGTCTTGCATTCCAAGAAACGGCTCCTAATTGACCTATTAAAGGCTTATTTTTTCTAGCTACTTGCGCCCCGCGCATCATCCCAACTAATAACCCATAGTCATAAGTAAAAACGTGTGCCACCGAATCGCGTTCACCCAAAGGTTTCAAAGCAATTAAAATACCAACTGTTTCTAATTTCATAAAGTTTATTCTATAACATTATAAATAATATTTATCAATATAGATTATAAAAATAAAACCTGCCCTTGGGCAGGTTTTATTCAAAATCAGAAAAATCTTATTCTGCATCTGCAACTTTTTCTTCAGATTTTTCATCTTTCTTTTCTTCAGATTTATCTTCTGCTTCTGATTCTTCTTCAACTTTTTTTGTACCAAAAGTCAATACTTTACCCGCAACCAAAGCTTCGATTTCATCTTGTGTCTGTGCGACATAGATTTTTACAGGAACAATTACATCTGGGTGCAAAGCAATTTTTGTATCAAAAGCACCGATAGATTTAATTGGGCTGCCTAACAAAACCTGTGCAGATTCGACATTTACGCCTGCAACTTCTTTCAATGTGCGTGCAATATCACGTGTTGATACAGAACCATACAACTGACCTGTATCACCAGCCTGACGAATCATGTACAATTTTGCATTTTTTACTGCATCTACATTTGCTTCTGCATTTTTCTTTGCAGCATCCTGACGAGCCTGCAATTCTGCTTTCTTTGCTTCAAACAACGCAACATTTTCACGTGTCCAGCGCATAGCCTTGCCATTTGGCAACAAATAATTACGTGCGAACCCAGTTTTTACTTCAACCGTGTCACCGATATTACCTAATTTAGTAACTTTTTCTGTCAAAATAACTTTCATAATCTGTCCTTTTTCAAGTTAGAGAATTAATCCCAAATATTAAAATTTTTAGCCTAAATTGTTACGAACGAATGGTAGCAAGCCCAGATGACGTGCACGTTTAATAGCAGTTGCTAATTCACGTTGATCTTTCTGAGAAACGCCACTTATACGACTTGGAACGATTTTACCACGTTCTGTGATATAATGAGACAAAGTTTTTATATCTTTATAATCAATAACCTTTCCCTTTAAAGGGTTAGATTTTTTACGATAAATTGCTGCACGAACTGCCATTATTCAACCTCTTCATTATTCTTTTTCATCATTATGGATGGTGTTGTTGCTAATTCATCAACACGAACGTTCAAGAAACGGATAACATCTTCATCAATACGAGAACGACGTTCTAATTCTGCAACTTTATCACCTGGCAATTCGATATTTAACATAACGTAATGTGCCTTACGATTTTTACGGATAACATATGCCAAATTTTTCAATCCCCAGAATTCTGTGGATTTAACATCGCCACCCAGTTCTTTAATAATTTCAGTAAATTTTGCCGCTTTTTCTTTAACCTGCGGTTCAGTCAAGTCCTGGCGGAAAACCAAGACGCTTTCATAATAAGCCATTTTTTTTCCTTTGGTCTTAACAGCCGACGACCCCATGTCATCAGCAGGAACGCCATCAATTATGCAAAAAAATTTGACAAAATCAAGTATTTTCTAAAAGAATCAATCATATAAATGCAATAAGTTTCTTAATAATCCCTATTGACTTAAATTATTAAAATTTACTATCATTTATATATAAAAGAGAGATTGCATGACAAATCAGTTTCATAGAACACTTAATCGTATGGCATTTTTTACTGCTTTACTTGCAGCAGGTTTAATTTTGTTTTATGAACCATTTTTGCGTATAGCCAGCGCAAACATATTCTTAAATGGAATAATTATTGGTACAACCCTGTTTGGTATTGGTCTAAGTTTCATAGAAATATTTAAATTATTACCAGAATATAGATGGGCAAGTGCTTATTTCAGGGGTAAAAGGAATGTTGAACTTCCACCTCGGTTATTAAGACCTGTTGCATTAATTTTACGTGCTCGCCCGACAAGAATATCTACTGCAACCCTACAAAGCATGTTGGATATGATTTTGATGCGCTTTGAAGATTCACGTGAATCAATCAGATACATAACCAACACTCTTATTTTCTTAGGGTTATTGGGTACTTTTTGGGGATTGATAATTACAGTTGGTGGTTTTGCGGATTTAATCGGCAGTCTGAACTTTGATGACGCTGCTGTACTAAGTGTTATGCAAGAAGGCTTATCTAAACCTTTATCAGGTATGGCAACTGCATTTACAAGTTCATTAATGGGGCTTGCAGGCAGTCTGATGATTGGCTTTTTAGGTTTACAGGTTCAACTGGCCCAGAATGCGATATTTAATGAACTAGAAGATTATTTATCTGCTCATACAACTCCTGTAATTCCAGACACAACAGAAACGATAAATACAGCCGCAAAAGAAATAAATAAAAATATTCAAGAACTGCAAAAAACAGTTTCAGAATTATAAAAAATATTAAGCGAGAGGGAAAAACAAATGTTAAACATTCGTTTTCGAGAAAAAACAAACACATGGCCAGCGTTTGTGGACTTATTTTCAAATTTGGTCATAATTTTGATATTTTTATTAATTGTTTTTGTCTTTTTATGGACTACGACCAGTGTATTTAATAAAAACACAGGTGCCAAAGTAGTTTCTGACTTAAAACAAGCAAATGCTGAACAAGCACAAAAAATATTACAAATGACCGCGGACGAGGAAGAAGCAAAACGCTTGCTGATTTTAGCACGTGCAGAATTAGAAAATTTAGGTAATAGCAACACCAAATTAACGAATGAATTGCAGCAAGTAAATATCAGTATGGACGAACTTGTTTCTGAATATGAAGCAAAAGTCGCCGAATTGCAAACTCAGGGTATAGATTTACAGAATCAGGTTGCAGAATTAACCCAGCAATTAAACCAAGCGACCTTGGACAAACAGAAAACAGCAGAATTAGAACAAGAACGTCGTGCCCTACAAAGTCAAATGGAAGCGCAACGAGCATCTTTAGCAGAACAATTAACAAAATTGCAAGCTGCATTAGATGCGGCAGAAGAAAAAGCCCATGAAAAAGATATTCAATATGTAGAAATGTCTTCACGTTTGAATAAAGCCTTGGCTGATAAAGTTGCAGAATTGAACAAAGTCTCACAATATCAATCTGAGTTTTATAAAGCGATAAAGACGGCTTTGGGTGACGGCGCATATATTCAACCAGATGGTGACCGTTTCATAGTATCCAGTGACATTCTATTTGGTAGCGGTTCATACAAACTGTCACCAGAAGGAAAAAATCAATTACGTTTAATTGCGAATGTAATAAAAGATTTAGAAAATAAAATCCCAACAGATGTTAACTGGATTATCCGCATAGATGGTCATACAGATAGACAGAAAGTAGTTCCTGGGACAAAAGGATATTCAAATAACATGGAATTATCTTTATTACGTGCAAATGCAGTTGCCGAAGAATTGGCCAAGGCAGGCGTATCAAAACGTCGCTTAGTACCTAGTGGTTTTGGTGACTTACATCCTGTTGAACTGGGCACCGACCAAGCAAGTCTGCAAAAGAATAGACGAATCGAATTACAATTAACAAACAGATAAAAATACTGCCTTTTGGGCAGTATTTTTATATAAAAAAGCACCGATAAAAATCGGTGCAATAAAAACGAAATAAACTAGAAAGATTATATTTTTTCTACATAATCAACATCTATTTCAGTATTAAACCACCCTGCATCAACTTCACCATAAAGTTTTACATTATCAGATGGAGTGACAGTTTGTCCGCGCCAATCTTCCTTATCTATTTCAACAGTTATTGACCCAGTAGAATCTTCAAACAAATATTTTTCATTCCCCATACGCTGAACAATATGACCTTTTACAATTACAGGAACATCATCGCGCATTTCTTTTACCTGACTAACAGTCGCAATATTTTCAGTTCCACCTACGAAACCACCCATTGGAGATACCTTTTGTGGCATATTTGGCTGAAAATCAGCATAAGCACCGCCCACCATCAAAGAACAAATTGCAGCCATAATTGAAATTTTTTTCATATTGAACTCCTTTATGTTTATAACATACACTTTATCACATTTATTCTACTAAATGTCTAGGAATAAATTTTTATAAAATTTATTTTATAATTCTTACATCCATCTGTTGGAATGGAAAATCTATTTTTTTAGCAGGTAATTCTTTATAAATTTTCTCTAATACATCCGACTTTACCGCATATAAATCTTCAAATTTGGTCCAATATCTTATAGTTAAAACAACTGCACTATCACCTAAATCACTAATAAAAACTTCTGGTAATTTATTTTTTAAAATTCTCTTTTCTTTTTCTAAAATACTTAACAAAATCTTTCTAGCAGTTTCTATTTTAGTTCCATAAGCAATACCTATTTTTAAATCTGTTCTTCTTATATCCCCCCTGGACAAATTTGTTATAACACCATTTGACAGTGACGAATTTGGGAAGAAGACTATTTGATTGTCAAATGTCTGAACTTCTGTTGTGAAAATCATTATTTTTTTCACTACGCCACTTTCACCTGTACCAATTTCTATTACATCACCCACTTTAAAAGGTTTAAACATCAGAATAACTATTCCCCCCGCAACATTTTGCAAAGTACCAGATAAAGCCATACCAACCGCCAAAGAAGCCGCACCAAGTACAGCGATAATAGAAGTCATATGCACTCCGACCGTAGTCAATACAACAATGACCACCAAAATTTTTAGCAATATATTTGCAGATGAAACAAAGAATGATTGCAAAGAACCATCCATTTTACGTTGTTCCATTAAATTTTTAAGTCCTCTTGTTAATCTATTTGCAAGCCACATACCAAAAATAAGTATTAAAATTGCAGCAATTAGTTTAACACCGAAATCAACGGCCAATTGCCCCAAAGATTTTATAATGGTTTCCAAACTATCAGTTTCTATATTTAAATTTTCTGCATTCATTTTTTATCCTATATATAAATCAACCCTCGCGAATAACCGCGAGGACTGAAAAGTTAATACAAAAAGATATAATCACATAACAATATCTTCGCATTCAGATTTTGCTACTTCGGTCGTACAACTTGTATTTCTACTATTATGGAACCAACTGCTACTACCTGTTGTTTTGCAATTTTCCACAGTCACAGTTGTACAGATATGGCAAGTTCTTGTATCACGACTAAATATTGCTGTGACTTCTTTGGTCATACCACCACCACTCATGCTAGCACCACCCAAATATCCGCTATTTTTAAATGTCACACCACCAGCCTGCAAAACACCTGCACCACCTTTTGTTAAATCTTCTGTAGACAAGCCGGATCCGACATCATAACTAATTGCATAAGGAGCGGTTAATGGTGTAGATGCGATGACGTCGCCGCTACCAGCACCACCATTTTCTGCAATCTTTTGACACATATACTGTGCTAAATCAGTAGACGCATTTTTAGTTGCCTCTGCGACCTCATAATTTAACTTTGCATTATAATTATCTTGCGCTTGACGCAAAGCAGCGACCGCGATTTGCATTTTAACCTGATTCAGCAGATTTGGGAACCGCCCAGAAGTTTTTTCACCTGCTTTTCCAGTTATCTGTGATAAATCACGCCCATTTACACAATATTGTATTTCTGGGTCTTGTTCTATCATAGTAATTGTACGATTTATCGTTCCTGCAATATTATTCAACTCTTCTTCAATAGAAGAAATAATTGCTTCAGAATTTGCAACCCCTGAATTATTTGCACGAACTTTTGCAAGGTATTCTTGAACACCAATTTCACCAGGTTCTAATGTGACACGTCCACCTTCACCATCATCTATAACAGTTCCTGCCGCATCACCCATTTTTATACTACCGAAAGAAATCATACCAGTCACACGATATGTAGTACCATCTTTCTGTGAACGCAAAGAGCCTGTCCCAATAGTATCATCTGCGGCAAACCTATTACAGTCTGTTGTACTGCCACAAACCTCGGCCATTTTTTGGTCAACCAAATTCTGACATTGTTCCATAGCAGCATTATCGATATTCAGATATAAACCCATCAACATACTGTCCAAATCATCCATTGAAAAATCTGGGTTATTAGCTTTACAAACTACCAAAGAATCCAATGGACAAATATTTTTTATATAATCATAATCCATACCTATACAATTTTCAAAATCTTTACCGCACCTTGTATCCGCAGTAAAACAATCTTTAACTTCTTGTGTACAAGCATCGACTCTCATTGCGGCTAATTTATCTTCCACATATCCCCAGATTAAAGGTTCCATACGTTCACAAGGGTCAATTTCAACCTTACAGAAACTACGCGCCATATCAGGTCTAGATAAACAAGCGTCCATAGTTGCGATACCCTTCCCTGCAATATCATCTCTACACGCATTCTGAATACAATTTGAGATGTTAGTTAAGCAAGACTGGCGGAATTTTGATTCTGCCTGCATTTCTGCAACATTTATTGTTGGTGCCGCTTCTCTTAAAAAACTTGGCCAAACCATATCACGAACTGCGACACAATTATCCAAAACGGATTCACAAATTGTTCGTTTCGCTTCCAGTATTTCCATCGTAGACGCAGTTATATCATAAGTTTCAACCGTTTTAACCTTTGTTCCTGCAGTACTAACAGCTTCATTATTCTGCATATTTTCAGAAGCGATAGTAGAAACACAATTTTCCCAGTTTTCTCCGCAGGCATCTTCTGTCTGCATACATTTTTTAAACTCAACCATACACTGACCAAGGTCATATTTATTCGCTTCTTCGAAACTTTCTTTCAAAGCATTTCTAACAGCAGACTCCGCATTTGCCAGTTCAAGTTCTGCCGCGGCTCTTTTTTCCGTCAAAGTATTTTTAAAGCCCAAACAATCAGAAGTTATTTGTCTTGCATATAATTGACGTAAAAATTCTATATCACCTGCACAAGAATCAGGAACCTGTGCATAACATAGTTCGTGTGCAGCACTATATAACTCTGCCCCTGTTTTATCTGCTATTGTGCTAACCGTATCTTCAAAGACATCATCTTCTGTATATAAAGTATTTTCGAACAGAGCCAACAAACTTGCGCGTTCTTGTTCTTTTTTTTCTGCTTCTATTAACTCATTGTCACTTATTATATTACCATCTGCATCATATCTACGTTCACCAGTAAAAATAATATCAGCATCTGCACCCGCTTTTACACGTTCAACTTCCACAGTATTAATTCTATTAGCCTCTTCTAATATAGCCTGAATTTCTGCAAATTCTTTTTCATATTCAATACTATCATCACTGCAAGTACAACTACCACCATTAGAATTATCCGTAATACAGAACTGATCCATACATCCGAAATAAGCATCATAGCAGGCTTGATCATACAAACTGGTAGCCGCAACACGAGTCCTAACCGTTGTACCCTTTTGTATCGCAGATTGCTTTGTGGCGGTCGTACTAGTCAAAGCATAGGCCCCTGTTATCATACCACACGCAATCAACCCTGACATAAACCCAAAAAGATTTTTTACTTTCATCTTTTTTCCTTTCAAATCCGAACTTTAATTATTATTCGGATAAAATTACACATCTTTGAAACCAAGAATTACATATTTATATCTTCACAACTCTCAATTTCCTGACAGAATTCTTGTTCGCCGCCAGCACTACGGCCTGCGAAGAAACCGCCCACAGCACCAACGACGCCACCGATGGCAGTTCCCCAACCCGGTGAAACCATTGTTCCTGCTGCTGCACCAGCGGACAAACCACCAGCCAATCCTTTTACCCCAGCAGCACCTTTACTTTCACCGCCAACTTCACAAACTTGTTGCATACGGCAAACATGGCAATTACGCAAGGCCGGCTCAAAAGATACACTACGTATATAACTATAGTTTTTGCTAGACTTATCTGGCGTTTCTACTTTATACGTGTTTAAACAGTTTTGTTCTGCCGCTTCTAAATCCTGCTCACGCGATAACTCAGCAATTTTGCTTTCTAGTTCACGCATAGCACGATTTTCCGCACTAATTTGTGCAACTAGCTTTGCACTATTAAATACACTTTCACCTAACCTTTTCTGATCAGCAGGTTTTTGACTATCCTGACAAGCAGCAACTGTTTTATCTTTTTCAAACTGAACAAAGAAATCATCAACTGCCGCTTCTGTATTTGCTCTAACAGTTTCACGCAATTCAGCCAAGCCCTCTTCTGTATCTGGCACAGCAACCAAAGACGTAATTTTTGTATCAGTTGGCAAACAAGACATATCTGTTCCGCAAACATTACCAAGTTGTTCCCCAAAATAATTTAAACATCCCTGCAACATTTGATAATCCATCTGCAACAAAGCCGCCTGAACAATTATGTCAAACTGAGTTTCATTTTTACAAGACGGAAACATTGATTGCGGACAAAGTTCAGCAATTTCAATTGCACTTTTACCAACGCATTCTGGTGCAGTAAAGTTATCACCACATCTATCGCGCAAACACTGGTCAATATCATTTTGACAGAATTGAGTACGCAAATATCCTAACTTATCATTTACCACAGATTTAATACCTGGAATCATTGATTCACACTCATCAATAACAGGACAAATTCCCGCCGCAACATTAACATCCGTCAAACAAGCAGAGTTAGTTTCTGTAGAGCACCCGTCTTCTAAGCATACCTGTATTCTTGCCAAACACGTAGCCCTTGCGTTTCTATCGGCATACTTTGCCGCATCAACAAGTATACTTTCTGCCTCTGCCTCCCAATCTTCCAACACATATTCACGAACAGCCATACATTGGTCTAATACATTTTCACAAGCATTCGCACGTCTACCCAACAAATCAGCATCTAAACAATTTTCAAAGTTTACACCACAACCGCCCTTATCAGAAATACATGCACGATAAGCCAACAAACATTCACCACGATTATACTTATTTGTTGTATCCAACATTTCTAAGCGTGCTTGGCGCACCGCCGCTTCTGCCGTACGTTTATTAGATTCAGCAATAGACTTTTGATCATTTAAATAAGATTCAAAAGATTTACAATCTTGAACTATTTGACGCGCATACAAAACTTCTTCCATTTCCGCACTGCTACCACACGCTGCTAATTTATCAGAACAAAATTGTGAAGCCATCGCATATAAAGAATCACCAATATCCGCATCTGCGCCAAGACTAACTTCTTCTTCGGTCCCACTACTTATCCAATCTAAGAAATTTATCCCCGAAACTGCGGAACTTTTCTTTGCCTGTTCACTTTCTCCGAAAACCAATTTTGCCTGGGCCCCCAACTGTTCTCTTTCGACCCCCTCTGTATAAAGCAAATCCGCTTCTTCTTGAATTTCCTGAATTTCTTGTATTAAAGATTTTGATTGATTAATATTAGACGAACAAGCACAACGGTTCCCTTCTGATTCATCTAACAAACAAAATTCATCCATACACGCACGATACGCATCTCGGCAAGATTGACTTCCTGTTTGTGAACCAGCATCATCATCAGATGCATCCGTATTTTCATTTGTCGTGGAACTGCCCGTAGAATTAGAACTTGTTGTTCCTGCTGGCTTAGTCGACATTGTAGGATTAGTTGTATTTGTAGTAATATTCGCAGTCATATTAGGCACCCGCACCCCCGCCATAGACATACGATTTACGCCAACTCTGACATTAGAATCTGCGCGTTCTGCCGCGAAAGCGAAACCTGGGAACGTTAATAAAACCGCCAAAACAAATCTTAATTTCATAAAACCCACCCTACATAAATTATTATTAATTTTATCAAATGAAGAGTTTGTGTGCAAGCACATAAAAACAACTTGCAATTTTTTATTAAAAATAATATGATAATCGCTGTAATTTTTAAGTAAATTCTGGTGATAATTATGGCAAAAGATGATGTAATTGTTTTTAGCGGCACAGTTGAAGATAAACTTCCAAATACAATGTTTCGTGTAAAATTAGAAAACGGGCACGAAATTTTAGCAACCGTATGCGGCAAGATGCGCAAGGCTCGTATATGGGTAAACGTTGGTGAAAAAGTTCGTGTAGAAATGACGCCCTATGACCTGGACAAAGGTAGAATAACTTTCGTTGAACGCAATCGCACATCGGGCGATGCAACAGGAAATTAAATATAAAATCCTGCCAAAAGGCGGGATTTTTTCTTATAAAAAAGCACATATTTTTTAAATATTTCTTTCCTTAAAAATATATTTTTGTTATCATACTTAAAAGATAAGGATGAAAAGGTTTTTGCTTTTTGTACTAGCGTATAGCATAGGCATCGGCTGTGTCGATGCTGCTGTTCGTAGTACAGAATCCATAAATAGAAATTCAAAAGATTCAAGTGTTGCCACAGTTATTGCGCGTGCTGCGACCAACTCGGCCGCGACTATTCAGGGGCAAGACACTACGAACAGAACAACAACGAACACAACAACGCGCGATACAGGCAACATAATTTCCAGAACCGCATCTACAAAAAATATTACTCAATCTAATGTTTCACGCAGTGCAACCGCTGCCCGCAGCACATCCAATTCAGCACAATCGGCAACTTCGCGAAATGCGGCAAACAATTCTGTTGTAAGGACAACTGCAACTCCCAGAAAAACGGTGACCCCATCTGTACGTTCTGCATTAACACCTGGTCGTGCATCTACAATATCTACATCATCGACGAATACATTTGGAACAAGTTATAATTCATGTCGCGATGCATATTTCACATGTATGGATCAATTTTGTGCGAACGCGAATGACTCTTATCGTCGTTGTGTTTGTTCTTCTCGTCTTTCCGAAATTCAAGAAAAAGAACGCGCATTATCACAAAGTGCGAATCAAATCCAAGATTTCAAAGATTTAAATCTGGAAGTAATACCTAAAACCGCTGAAGAAGTAAAAGCGATGCTTTCTGCATCAGAAGGCGAAAGTGCTATAAAAACGGACAATTCCGCATCTGCTCAGAAACTAGCAGGAATAAGTGATGTATTATCATCAACGAAGTCAAAATCCTTATCCACCCTAGGTACTCTGGACATCGCCGGCGACATAAATCAGATATGGGCAACAACGGACCTGGCATCAGGTGAAAACATTATAAATTTAACAGGTGAATCACTTTACAATGCTGTTCATGCACAATGTGCAGAACTGGTATCTGGAAACTGCACATCAACAGCAACCTTTAACATGGTTGTATCTGCTTATGGTATGTACATTGAAAACGACTGCACAACATTAGCAAATGCGCTTGATAAAAGTTTAAACCAAGCAAACAGTACAATACGCGACACAGAACGCGAAATGAATATGGCTCGTCTTGACAATTATAACGCCCATAATTCTACTTCTATAAACGATTGTATTGCCCAGGTTCGCAAAGACATAACAGCGGATAATGCATGTGGTGAAGATTACGTACACTGTCTGGATATAACGGGTCGATATTTAAATCGTGAAACGGGCGAACCAATTTACACCCAAGACTTTTATCAATTAGAAGCCCAAACCTCTTTAAGTGGAGACATATTAACCAATCCGACAAATCGCATGCTTGTTGCGGAATTAAATAGGAAACGTAGTTTTGCGGAACGCGGCTTAGAAACTTGTCGTGATATTGCCGACGAAGTATGGGACGAATTTATGCGTCAAGCAATTACAGAAATTTATCAAGGACAGCAAGAAAAAATTAGAAATGTAAAGAATGAATGTTTAGATGTTGTAAACGCCTGCTATGACGAACAAAGTGAATCATTAAAAGACTTTACAAACATAAAAGAAGAATTGCTACTTGGTTCTCGTTTAGAACTATCAGAAGAACTATGCCAAGAAAAATTATATGCATGCAGCAATCTATACGGCGACCCAAATGGCAATGGTTTAGAATTGCTAATAACTGCTATGCATAACATAACAGACCAGAAAATTGCCCAGGAATGCGCAACATTGTTAAAAGAATTTGCGGTTGATATGTGTGCAGTACCAAGCAATGACAGTTTACATTCTTACCCTTATGGCTGTCGTGTTTATGCACCCGGCGATCAAATTTATGCTGCTAACTGGTTCTGCAACCAATTACAATGGTCATCAAGCAATGATTCTGTATCTGAAATAACTCCAGAACCACCTACCTCCACGCCTAGCAAGGGATATATATGCCCTTCATACAAACGATACACGTCATGTAATGTTGGTTATTATCTTGCAACAAAAAATGAATCTGGGAGTTGGGTATACAATTCCAATCCAGTTCCGGGCAATGCTTGTATAGCATGTCCTGCCGATGCACAATGCCCTGGTGGAACCAAGGGACCAGTTGGTGAATCATTCGACACAGAAGGAATTGATTGCGGGACAGACTACGCAGGAAGTTTGTACCAGAAAATGGTAAAATATGCGGCCCAAGTATGTATACGTCCTTCAGACTTAGAAGAAATTACTGCTGGTCGAAAAAATATACCAACAACCGTTTTAGAAGATGTCAATGTTGTAATGGATTCAATTCGTGTAGAAATGGCAAAGGTACTATCTGCCGAATGCGAGCGTCTTGGCGGCGTGTGGGTTGACACCCAATGGGTTGACACAATGCACCCAAAAGATGCAAATTCAGGCACTACGACACGTGCTCCAAGTGACTTAATAGAAGGTTCTGACAACATACATGATATAACAGGACATATATTATACAAATATTTCTATGACGAAACCGGTGCTAATACAAAGTGGGGATATTGCGCGGACAAAGAGCAAATGACTGCAACAGACGAAGAAGGAACAGATGACACTACTGGTCAATAATAAAGTCATCTTGATAAAGGAATAAAAATTTGATAAAATAAAAGAATAAGAGAGAAAAATGAAAAAAATATTTGCAGTTTCTTTGATAAGTATACTTGCATCACATGGGGCCAATGCGGCAATTAATTGGTGGGAAAGACCAACGGTTTGTCGTTTAGACCCAACCGATTGCTATACCAGCATGGGCACAGGATACGACAGTGAAATGTGGGACGCTAATAGTGAATGTTGGGGTATGAAATTAATTTGTCCAGAGGCACTAAAACGCGAAGAATATCAACCTGTTCCTATGGGTAAGACAGAAATTGCAAAAGGTACAGAAATAAAACAAGACTTTAATACAGATATTTTGAACGGTGATTGTTTTGGGGTAAGAAAAACGACATCTAACGGCACCATGGCGTCTGTTAACGGTGAATATGTAAGGGTATGGTGCAACGGTATACTGGAAAACCCAGATGAGTTTTTAACAAACGGCGAAATAACTTACGGTGCACAACCAACATGTTCTGATTTAGCAGAATATGGTTATGTTGGTGTTGTAAACAATCGTTGTTACGGAAAATATTACGATCAATCAGAATATTTTATTGAATGCGAAGGTGATGATTTATTACCAAGTCGTATAATTTTATTAAATGGTGCTGACTATACGGCACCATCTGGTGATGCACCTGCAGACAAATCAGCTGCAGATAAAATATTTGATCAAATGGAATCTGTATCAGAAACCCAAAGACAAAAATATTTTGATAAAGACTAAAAATATTACAGGAGGCAATAAAGCCTCCTTATTTTTATTATTTATCTTATAAAAAACTTATCAGGTATTTATAAATTTAAAATAATTATATATAAAAAAATCCCCCGATTGGGGGATTTTATTTTGGTAATTTTTAGAAGTTATATCTGAACTTCAACATACCTGTCTGAGAAGTGTAATCTTCATGCAAGTCTAAGTCATAGTTCAACGATACTTCTACACCCTTATAGTTTGCAGTCAAACCGATACCGAATTCACCACCCAAGCGAGACAGACGTTTACTGTCAACAATGTATGATGCGGCACCAGGCATTGTGACTGTTGCGATTGCTTCATCAGACAATACGTCATATGTAGCTGCCGCACGCAATTCTGGACGCAAACTTAAACCTTTTTCTGTATCGATATCAAAGGTATACTTTACACCTGCGACACCTGTCAAGTAATCTGTATCGCCAACTTTGATATCTGCCAAGCCGTTATTATAGTCGTCTTGAGAAACATGTAAGTAGCGAACACCTGCTTCTGGTGTCAACCCACTTGCAAAGTCATAACCTGCTGCAACTTGACCACCGAAAGATGTGACATCATATTCAGAATTGATATCAACACCGAACGCGTTTGTTGTTTCTGTATAGTCCGCCATTGTGTAGTTCAATGCAGCATTTACATACCACTGTGCTGGTTTGTACTGACCGTATACAAATACGCTGTTGCTTTCAATATCTGTATCACGAGCACTTTCTGCATGAACATCCGTAGAGTTATAAGCATAACCGATACCAATTGTATAATCGCCACCAATCAATGCATCTGCACCGACAGCAACCCCACGAGTATAACCGTCGAATTGACCGTTCAGTTTAGATTTATTGAACAGCCCCTGCGCCCATACACCATAATCTGCATTTGCTAAATCACCACCACTACGTCCAACATTTGCATTACCGGACATACGACCAGAAGCCAAGGACAAGACCTGATTCTGAACAGATGTTGCAACAGAATGAGTAACAGGTTTATCATCTGCTTTCAACTTTGCAGATTCTGCTTCAACATATTCTGTATTACCTTCTGCCAAAGCCTGCTGAGCTACCAACGAAGCTATTCCCATTTCATAGCTATCACTATTTGCCAAACCTGCCAAAACGCCTGCAGTATCTACTGCCAAGTTTGTTGCGGCTGCAATTTCTTCGACAGCTTTTGTTTCAACTACGATAGCACTGCCATCCATAGAAACATTATACAAAGCATTATTTGCATTGATTGTCAGATTAGCAATTTCAAGGTCTTCATCTGCAAAGATATTATAAACCCCAGTTGCACCGATATTCAATGTAAGTTCTGCGGAATCACCGACAGTCAAGTCGCCAACCAATTTACCGTAAGACTGAGAGTTTACGATAGAAGCAGCAACATTACCATTGATGTTCATTGTACCCTGATTGATTGTGTTAGCACCGATATTCAGAGTAGCCCCTTCGTTCAAATCCAAAGAACCTGTACCTGTGATACCGCCACCAATGATGGTTGTGCCATCAGCAAAAGTCAAGGAACCTAAGTTATGGATATCGTTTGCAACACCTGCAGCAGTATTGCCTGCAAAAACGTTATCGCCTTGGAAAGTGATCGCACCTTTGTTATAGATAGCACCACCTTCTACACCAGCAACGTTATTTGTGAAAGTAACGCCATTGAAAGTAATTTCAGATACTTTTTCTGGGTTGCTAGAATCCTGTGGTGTCACATTTGCAATAGCACCACCTAATTTACCAGCCTGATTACCGGCAAAAGTTGAATTATCAATCAAACCGATTGTACCCGCATTAACAATTGCACCACCCTGAGCTATACCTGTCAAAGCAGTATTATTAATAAATTGAGTATCTACAATGCTATTAACAACAGTTCCCCATGTACCGTTATTCAAGGCACCGCCATTAGCTGCCACATTCCCTTCGAACAGAGAACTTTTAATATCGTTTATAACACCTTGATTACGAATCGCCCCCCCTTGTGAAGCAGCGGCAAAGTTTCCTACAAACGAAGAATTTTCAATTGTTCCTATATACCCCGCAGTCGCATCTGCATTAACCTTAGCGTTATTAATTGCTCCACCTGTAAAAGCATAATTATTTCTAAATGTTATACCCGACAGATTTTCAATTTTACCACCATTATACAATGCTCCACCTGCATTATCTGCACGGTTTGCATAGAACGTTGTATTTTCTGCTAATGTTAAATCACCGTCATTAAATATAGCACCACCAAAACCGCTTACATGGTCTTCTGATTGCGCAGCGTTATTTACAAAGTGACCTGTGATATTTGCAGTTCCTTTGTTATACAATGCACCACCATAAACCTTTCCGGTATTAGAGAAAGCCAAGTTATTCTGGAAATTACCTTTTGCAGTAAATGTGCCTTCATTATAAACGGCACCACCAAAAGCATTTGTCGCATTTGTTGTAACGCTGTTTCCACCGAAATTACCTTCTACATCAACTGTTGCAGTTTTACCACTTGCTTCTTTGATAGAAATAGCACCACCAGTAGAAGTTTTTGCTATGTCTTTATTATCTGTCACGGCAACAACTTTATTATTTA
This sequence comes from uncultured Pseudomonadota bacterium, assembly GCA_949298405.1. Lineage (GTDB taxonomy): Bacteria > Pseudomonadota > Alphaproteobacteria > Rs-D84 > Rs-D84 > Enterousia. Next base: position 321,956 of record CASFWA010000001.1, on the reverse strand, counting down.
TAAAGTCGCCTGTGATTTTATCAATAGAAACATCTGTGTTTGGTCCTGCTTTGATATAAATAGCACCACCATTTGCATAAGCATCACCAGTTGCACTATTATTTACAAAGTTACCATTAATGGAACCGATTTTTGTTGTATCACCAGTTGCCCATTTACCTTCGATATGAATCGCGCCACCACCAGCAGAAACTAACTTATCCTGAGAAACCATATCATCTGAATAATCATGATTTTTGCCGACAATTTCTGCAATTGCTGCGTTACCAACAAAATTACCTGTGATACTTTCTATTGTACTTTGATACAGAGCCAGCGCACCACCATTTGCAGTTGCTTTACTTGCGGTTTCTGACTTTGTATGTGCAGTATTATTAGAAAAATCACCTGTAACGGCACCAATTTCACCCAAATTATAAATAGCACCACCCTGGGCATAGACGTCTTTTTTTAATTCTGCTTCTGCATCTTTATAATTTTCTGCCTTATTACCTTGGAACAAAGCATTTGAAATTTCTGTTATAACACCTTCGGATGCATTAAAGATTGCCCCACCAGTATTTGAAGCAGAATTTTCAACAAACTGTGTATCACCAGTTAAGGATATTTCACCTTCATTATAGATAGCTCCACCTTTATTAGCAGAATTATTACCAAATACGGTATTTATCATACTTACTTTTGCACCTGTATCAAAAACAGCAACAGCACCGCCAACATTTACAGCAGAGTTTTCACTGAAAGTAGCACCATTTAATTTCAAAGCTGAATGCAAATCTGGACGATCTTTTTGGTCCTGCCAAACAATTATTGCACCACCACCATGTGTTGCTTCTGCACTTGTTGATTCATTACCAATAAATTGCGCACCATCTGCAATTTCTAAATCACCATATTCTAAACCTATCGCCCCACCAAGACCCGCAACATTACCTTCAAACAAACTATCTTTGCCAATTACAACATCTGTATTTTCAGATGGAGTCGCACCATTAGCCAACTTTATATACAAAGCACCTGCGCCCCAACCTTTTTTTGTTGCCTTATTATTCAAGAACTTAACATTATCCCCAACAGTAAATCCATTAAGGGCTTTTATAACACCACCTGCAGACACTTCTGTTTCATTATTTTGAAAAACGGTTCCATCTGCAACTGTAACACCATTTGTGTTATAATTAATGGTTATAGCACCACCACGTGTACTATCCTTATTAACATTGCCTTCTATTAAGTCGCTATAAATTTGATTTTCTATAGCAAAATTATCCTCTGCCATTGCGGGCATAACTGCCAGCACCGGCAACACAGAGCAGATTTTTAATAAATCAGCTAGATGCTTGTATGTAGACATACTTTCTCCTTTATTAAATTTTATTTTGGGCCTTCTGTACAAAAAGCCTATCATAACTAGGACTATCGTCAACAAAAATATTTTTGATAATAATCCTATAAAAAACCGCCAAGGAAATGGCGGTCGGGGAGTTAAGAAAATCACCCAAAAGTATGACCCCGCCAGTTTTCGGGATACCCTATTTTATAACTGACGGCTCCCCGACCTGATACGGGGTTCAGAGACAATAAATGGCGCAAATCCGCGCCGTGTATCATCCCTACATTTCAGCATAAAAAAACTTATGCTGCTTTTGGGTTGGCTTTCTTACGGCCCGAAACCACATCCCTGTGGATTCATAAAAATTATACGAAAAGCACATAAAAAGACAAGAAAATATTTTGATTGCAAAAAAGCAAAATTAATATATAATAAAGCGCGCATTGGGGCATAGTTTAACGGTAGAACTCCGGACTCTGACTCCGTCAGTGTTGGTTCGAATCCAGCTGCCCCAACCAAGAATTCAACCCGCCTTGTGCGGGTTTAATTATTGGTCTGAGGTGATGGTTCGACAATGCAACGACTGTTGCTTTGGTTCGACAATGAGTAGATTTGATAAGCCTGCGCAATCAAATCGTCACGAATGCCCCGCAGGACATATATTTATATATGCCCGAGGGAATCAGCTGCGACCAACCAAGAATTCAACCCGCCTTGTGCGGGTTTTTGTTTGGTTCCTAATATTTTCAGCGAGTTCGAAAGTTGAATATAAAAAAGTGGTGAAAAATTACCACTTTCGAACTGTTTTTGTTGATCAACATTAATAGGGGCTGTTTAGTGACATTATACAACAAAATGTTTATTCCATGTGTCTGTAACATCACATTCCAATACAGGGCCTTGGGTTAGAATAGAAATTGGGGTTGCAAAGAAATCCTGCCCAGCCATAATAATATCGCCCAAAACAAGATTGTTGATTCTGTTTGTTTCGGTGGATACATTATATACCGCTTTATATTTTCTGAAATAATTCGCATACAGTGCACAACGTTTTGCGCCAAATTCCATAATTTGGGCATTTTGTAGCTTTACCACCATTTGCGCTGAAAGCAACTCGTCTGCTGTAATTGGTGTGTCCGATACAATGTTGCGACACACGTTTGCAGTGTTTGCGATAAGGCGCCCGATATTTTGAGGCAGGGTTTCTGAATTTATGGTGTGTAATTTTGCGCCCGCCCACTCCATTGTCGAACATTGAATAGAATACGACAAGCCGCTTTGTTCACGAACGGCTTGCATCAATCTGTTTTGTAATATTTTTCTAAAAAGCCCCATTGCCGCCTTTCTATCTCGGTTGGCGACAGATGATTCTATTGAATCCGCCCAGGCAAACGTGATTTTCTGATTTTTAGCACCATTTATAAAGTCATGTGCAATTGTTGGTGTAATGTTTGTTGATGCTTTTTTGACATCTTGCTTTGGAATCCATGAAAATAATTGTTCCAATTGTTTTTTCAATGTTTCTTTGTTACTAATTTTGCCAGATATAACTATTAACATGTTATCCGCGGACAAATGTCTGTGGTAATAGTCTAACAAATGTTGTCGAGCAAAAGATTGTATTGTTTCTGGGGTACCCAAGATGTTATGTGCGCCAAGCAATTTTTTTGCCTTGAACAGCCACCAGGAATTTACATTCACATATCGCCGTTGTTCGTCCAATATGACTTTTTTTTCGTTTTCTATAACACTGTCATCAAACAAAGAATTTTGTAATTCGTCTGCGATTGTTTCTATAAGCGCATTCAGGTTTTCTGCCAAAACCGTTCCAGAAAAAGATATATCATCCAGACTGGTACGAATATCCAATATCGCGCCACAGGATTCAAGTCGCCTGTTAAGCAGCGAAAATGATGAATGTGTATGCGTACCTTGCCCCAACATATGTTCTAAGAAATGGCTAATTCCGTATTCGTCGCGTGATTCATTTTGTGTTCCAATGCCAAGATTAACAGATATGGAACACGTTAAAGAATCCACATTATCCATAATGACGGGAATTCCATTAGATAAACAAAATATAATAGGCAAGGTCATCATAAAATTATGATCCATTCAATATTATTATAGATTGCCATAAAATTATGGCAATTTGGGTGTTCAATTAGTTATCTGACGTGTTGGCGTATAACATTATTGCGTTGTAATTGCAAACGCTGGGAAACATTACGACGCTTTTTCATTTCTATCCATTCCCCATCAGTATCCATAATGGCGATGCCTGTTGTAGGTGTGTCCGGAACATCCGTACCTGCACACGGCTCAACATCGCCAGGTTGTGAATCAGGATGGTCGCACAAATATGCAATTGTGGCGCCATTCTTTAACTTGGTTAACAGCAAATATTTCAGCATTGTAGTTCCTTTTGGTTATGAAACCACCAATAGGTTTCACAAGAAATGGTAGTCAGCGGCCAATATGCTGTCAATCAGTAACATATTGATGTTTGAACATAAATTACTTGAAAAAACATATAGATATGTAACAATTAGTGTTGCCTGCGCAAAAAATCTGATTTAGCAGTATTGATTTCCCTCCCAAGTTTTATGAGATTGTTGTATTCGTTAGTTCGCGAATTGCACAGATTGCACAACCAAGAATTCAACCCGCCTTGTGCGGGTTTAATTATTGGTCTGTGGCGATGGTTCAACAATGCAACGACTGTTGCTTTGGTTCGACAATTTTATTCATTTTGTTTTTTATCCACTTATATTTATAATACGAACCATGAAAACATTAACTATCTGGCAACCTTATGCTCAAGCGATCACACTAGGTCTCAAAACCTATGAAACACGTTCTTGGCCTACAAAACACAGGGGCAAAATTGCTATTCATGCCTCAATTAAACCTTTATCAAAAGAACGCGAACTATTATCTGAAAAATACGATATAAAAAATTTCTCTTTCGGTGAAATAATAGTTATCGCAGACTTAACCGATTGCATTTTAATAACGGAAGACTTTATAAAATCACAACCTCAAACAGAAATAGACTTTGGTGATTGGCAACCTGGGCATTATGCATGGAAACTAGAAAACATAGAAATTCTTGAAAATCCTATTAAAGTATCTGGCAAACAAGGTCTGTGGAACATTGATTTGAAGGGCGCAACAAATGAATAACAAAGAAAAATTCAGCACAATGCTAAAAAATTTCCGCAAAGGCGAAAACGGTGGTAACCCCAATGCTAAATTATGGTTTTGCGGTATTGAAAACATGGCGTATGGCACTCCACAAAAAGAACATAATCTCAATTTACTAAACATACCAGAATACACAAAACTTTCTGGGCAAGACCTAACAGGTCCTTTTAACAAAAAGATAAAATACATACTTGAACATTTAGGACTTATTGATTCTAACATCTCTGCGGACGATATGTATAAGTCTAATAATTTTTATTGTACTAATTTATTTCCTTTTGCATTTTATAACGCAAATGATTGTGATACAAAATACTTATATGAACTGACTGGCCTAAACACCAGACAAGAATACGAAGAAGCATGTCTATCCGCCAGAACAAACAACAACGAATGGCAAGAATTTAAAAAGAATGCAAATGTCATAATTTGTTTCGGAAAAAAAAACTGGACTCAATTTTTAGAAATCTTTTGCACCTCAGAATTCGATAAAGAAAAAAACAAACTATCATTACAATCATCTAAACACAATAAAGTTCTGATAAATCTAAATAACGGACAAACGATTATATTATGTTCTCACCCACGATACTGTGAAGACTGGTCTAATCAAGAAACAGATAAACTGATAAAAGAAATAAAAAAATTATTGGCCCAGTAAACAGTCTCGGCGATTTCATTCCCGTTGCTTAGTATCTTTAAAATTGCCATAATATCAATATGCAAAAGAAGAACTTGATTTTTAGCCTGGCGGTCATCATGACTTTGACCAGCGCAACAGTGGCCGATGCCTGTACGGGTATCACACTGAAATCCAAAGATAATGGCGTTGTAGTTGCAAGAACAATTGAATGGGGTGAATCCGAAATGGAAAACCTTTATGTAATTGTTCCGCGCAATCATATTCAGCAATCTATGCTACCTGACGGTGATTCGGGTGGTATGACATTTTCCAGCATGTATGGATACGTCGGCTTGGCCGTTGTAGAACCAGGTTGGGTTGTTGACGGTATGAACGAAGCGGGTCTGTCTGCTGCCCTATTCTATTTTCCAGGCTATGGTCAATATCCGAAATACAATCCTGCGAACAAGGGGAAAACAATATCAGACTTTCAGTTAGTGTCTTGGATACTATCAAGATTTTCGACCATAGACCAAGTAAAAGCAGCAATTCAAAATATTGATGTTGTGGGCATCTATCCAAACGCATCAACTGCACACTGGCGTGTAACAGATTCTACCGGCCGACAAATAGTTATAGAAATTGTTGACGGTAAACCACAAATCTACGAAAACGAATTAGGCGTTTTAACTAACTCGCCCAATTTCCCATGGCAAATTAAAAACCTAAACAATTATGTAAATCTTATGCCAGGAACAGCAGGTCCTGTAAAAATGGGTGGGATAACGCTTTCCGCATTCGGCGCAGGTAGTGGCTTGCTTGGTCTTCCTGGTGATATGACCCCACCTTCCCGATTCGTTCGTGCTTCTTTCTTCCAGACATACTCTATTCAGCAAGACACTTCATACGATTCGGCAATGTTAGCATTTCATATACTAAATAACTTTGATGTTCCACTTGGCACAGAATTCCCTGTTGGCAAAGCACCTGTTGATATGCCTTCTGCGACCCAATGGACAATTGCAACAGATATGAAAGACAGAGTTATATATTATCACACAATGTATAACAGAACGATTCGTTCTATTGATATGGCCAAGATAGATTTTGCGAATGTTCCGTTTCAATCTGCACCACTTGATGAAAAAGAGCAAGAAACAATAATACCAGTAAAAATAAATCAATAAAAACAACCGCCAGAAATGGCGGTTATTTTTATTTAGCAACAACAACCATTGCAGTTCGAAGAACAGTATCACCAAACATATACCCTGGCTGCATTTCTTCAACTATTGTATTAGAAGCCAATTTTTTCCCGTTTTCTTCTGGAACTTCAACGACTTGGATAGCATTATGATATTGTGGATTTAAAACCTGACCTACAGATTCTATTTTAGTAATCCCGATTTGAGCAAAAGCATCAAGCAAAGCCATTTGCATAGACTTTATCCCTTCATCATCAGGATTAAGTTTTAACGCTGCCTCAACCGCATCCATAACAGGTAAAAACTTTTTTGCGACAGACATCGCCCTATTACGTGCACTAGATTCTGCGTCCAGCACAGCACGACGACGCGTATTTTCTAATTCTGCCGCCAGACGCAAATATTTATCATTTAATTCGGAAAGTTTTGCAGTTAATTCAGCAACCTCTTTAGAGGTTTCTTCTGCACTTTCTGGGGTTTCTATTTCTACTGTTTTTTCTTTAACATCTTCATTTGCAGTATCAGAAATCGACACTTCATCTACTTTTACTTCTTTTTCTTCCATACCATAAACCTATTGTAAATAAATGGGGGCGGCGGATTACACCCCCAAAACCCACTATATAATTATTTCACACTTGTTATTATAGGTATGAAGTCGTCAGGTTTCAAGGATGCACCACCGACTAAAACGCCATCAACATTTGGAATCGACATTATTTCTGCCGCATTTGTTGCTTTTACGCTTGCGCCATATAATACAGGAGTTCCAGCCAACCCCATATTCTTCAAAGTATCTGCTATTAATTTGTGCGCTTCTGCAATTTCTGCTTCTGTTGGCGTCAGCCCTGCACCAATTGCCCAACGTGGTTCATAAGCAACAATTATATCACGGCTAACGTCACTTGGGATAGATTCACGAACTCCGGATTCTATAACCGCCATTGTTTTACCTGCTTGCTTTTCTTCCATTGTTTCACCAACACAAATAATAGGTGTTAAACCAGCATTTAAAGCCAATGCTGCTTTTTGACGGACAATAGAATTTGTTTCTTCATGGTATTGGCGGCGTTCACTATGGCCAACGATAACATATTTAGCACCAGTTTCAGCAATCATTGTTGCAGAAACTTCACCTGTATACGCCCCCTTTTCATGTGCACTGACATCCTGCGCGCCCAAAGCAACCCTACCAGAATCCAAGCATAACATTGTATAAGGGACACACAAAACAACCCTATTATCAGTATCTACATTTTGCAATGCATCAACCATTTCTTTCAGTGCGTTTTGTGCCCCGTTCATTTTCCAGTTTCCAGCGATAATTTTCATTGATTTTCCCTTTTTTTCATTGATTTTTCTGATATCGTTTTGCTATGGTATCGCAAAAGGGGATTAAATGCTAGAATATTTACGTAATGCGGCAGACAAACCTGTTGCAAAAATTTTAATTGGGATTTTGGCTTTTTCATTTGTCGGTTGGGGCGTTGCCGAATGGATTTTTGGTGGTGTTGCAAGCGACACAACACTTGTTCGCGTTGGGGATTCAGAAATAACGATGCAACAATTCAACTTGGAAAAGGCGCGTGAATTATCAAATATGTCCCGCGAACGGCAACGCGCGTTTTATTCAGACCCGGTTTCTATTCAGGCTTTGAACGACAAGGTATTATCTAATCTTACAACACAAACTATGGCAGAAAACCGTGCAAAAGATTTAGGATTTTTTGTCACAGATTCAAAAATCGCCAGTGAGATTCGTGAATTTCCAGAATTTCAATCAGACGGTGAATTTTCAACCTACTTATTTGATAACGTATTAGCAAACTCTGGTTATACAGAAGCAGAATTTGCAAATGTTTTACGCGGTCAAGTTTTGCGTTCTTATGTTCTTGGTGCGATGTCCTTGCCAGTAAAAGTTCCAAATTTTGCATTAACTGCGGCCTACAATGCAAGATATAGTCAAAGACAAATAGATTATACAACCGTAAAATTCTCTGATTTCAAAGTAGGTGAACCTACAGAAGAACAATTAAAAGAATTTTATTCGCAACACCCACACGTAATTCCAGAACAAAGAACAGTATCTTATGTATTGATTACCGCGGATATGGATAAACCGGACAGTTATGACGAGGGTTATGAACAAGCGATTCGCGTAGAAGATGACATTATTGCTGGCGAATCAATGTCTGCTGCTGCGAACAAGAACAAAGCAAAATATGTTTCTCTTGGTACCTTCGGTGAAGGTAATCGCCCAGTTGACGCATTATTAACAGACCAGATGATGACCAGAATATTCTCTATGGATGAAGGTTTGGAAAGTGAAATTATCGAAACAAAAAAGGGATTTGTAATTGTTCGCGTTGATAAAGTAATACCTTCACACAATGCAGAATTTTCATCTGTTAAAAAGAATATCACATCAGATTGGAAACGTGAAGAACAACGTAAACAAGCATATCTTCGTGCTAACGAAATTCTGATAGACTTAAATCAAAATGGTAAGCAAGAAAACAAAAAGACAGTTACCGTTTCCAGAACTTCTGGCGCGCCTACAGACGTATTAGTTGCGGCATTCAATTCGGAATTAAAGACTAATTCTATTATTCCGGGCTCTGATGCATTCTATGTTTTGCACATAGAAAAAGAAATTGCACCAAAAACTGATACAAAAAAAATGGCAGACTTGCGTAAAGAGTTAGAAAACATCTCTATGGAAGAAATTACAGATGACTACAATGCGTTTCTGATTAGAGAATATCCAGTAAAAATAAACAAAAAAACATTTGATAGATTTTTCAATAAATAAAAAACCGCCAAAAGGCGGTTTTTTATTTAGATTTCTGCTTCATTTCTGTACGAATTTGTAATATACGATTTTTTATATCTTCACCATTGTAATAATTAACTTTAATAGAACGCACAAATTTTTTCTGCTCTGTTTTATCAGCAAAATCTTTATTCAAAATTCTTAATACAGATTTAGGAGTATAGAAATATTCGCTTTTATGAACACTTGCTTTTAAACCATTTCTTGCGAACAAAAACCTTGCGACATCCATATTTCCTTTTTCATGCAAAACATAATAGAAATAATTTTTACCATCCTTAGCATTTAAAAAACACGTTTCAGAAGCCATACAGGATAATAAATAAATATCTTCATCAGCGAATGGGCTAAGTCCTTCTGACAATTTAGGCGCAGTAAAAAAATTTTTTATATATTCAATTCCATTAAAAATATTCATTTTATGTAACCTTTATTATAAACAGAGGCATATATTATATAAAAAAAATATAAATTATCAAGTATTCTAACAAACAAAACTTTCCCGCAGTCAAAAACTGACAGGAAAGTTTTGCCGGACAAATATGTAAATATTAAATTCCTAGTCTATGATTCAATTTCATCATAAATATAGATTCATTACCAAATTCACTCGTATTATTAGGATTTACACGATAAATAAAACCAATTGCACCATCTGTCCAAGGTCCAAAATTATGACGATAAGTTCCAACAAAACGTAATTCTTTTGCATCTGGGCTTAAATCAACATTTTCGATATGAGTATCATTTACAACTAAATCATACTTTCCACCATCGACCTCAACAATTTCATAATCTGCATAAGCATATTGTAAACTACCTTTACTTACCGTAAGCGGTTGCGAAACACTAAAACTGAAATTACCCGCATCAATACCAAAGGCGAAGGCATTAGATTCAATATCTGATAACCCAAGTATAAATTGTCCACTTGCATCAGATTCAGTATGTGCAAAAGTAGAACGCAAAGTAAAATTCAATTTCTCATATGGGGAATAACGAATTTCAGAATCTACATAAGAGGTATTACCCTGCCCCATATTCAATAATCCACCACTTTGTGCACCCAATAAAGTATCTGTTTCATGCGCTGTACCAATAGATGTTTTAAACCCAAATTTTTCACCGTTCCAAGAAACATCTGATTGCATACCTTGCATCAATCCTAGTCTTGCAGGATTATATTGTGAAGAAACAGTTGGGTCATTATCTAATAATTCTTCATCTGTTATTGCACCAGAAAAAGCACGTGTACCAAAAGACCATTTACCCATATTATAAACGATATCAGAGGTTATCGCGTTTGAAGCCAACCCAAGCACAGGATTTGACATACCATCAAATCTGGAAGCACCATCTGTAAAATAGCGTTGATATTCTGCGGCTAAATTCCAATTATCAACAGAATAGTCTAAGCGCATGTTATCCAAACCATTCAGATTATCTGCATAAGGTTTTTCAGACACAGCCATAGAAAAGCCAAAATCGCCGAATTGAACTTTATTAGGTTCTGACTTACGTGTTTTAAAATCGCCCAAAACATCACCCATATATAAACCACGCTTATCCTGTACCCCCAGTGCAAAATCATTCTTCCAAATACGCGGCAAAGACATATCGCCATCTACACTTTCCAAAAAGTCAAAGAAAGGCGCACTAATTCTTGCTGTACTGGGACTTAATGCCGCAGAAGGCCGGAAAATAGTATTACTTGCAGCACGCCAATAAGCATTACCTGAATCAGAAACAATCGTATTCCCATTATAGTAATAAATAGCATGTCCAGGGGTCATAGCTCTTTCCAAATTAATTAAACCATAACCATAAACTTCTGCAAAAGCATCCAAATAAGCCTGTCCTGTTAAATTATCAGCATAATAATCAGGTGGCAAAGAGTACATAGATTTCAAATAAGCAACCAAAGTGTCTGTTGTGAAAGAAGTTCCTGCATCTGTCGTACCAAGATAAGGTCCGTCAGCTGTCAACGCCAACAAAGTAAATATCTGTTGGTTATTCATATAATTAAATGCGCCTTTTAATGCGGCAACTGCACCTGCTGCCGAAGCAGTTGCCATTTCTGCAGTGGGTCCTGCTGCTGAAAAGCACCATGGGTCAATACCATTTATTCCAAGTCCCGCCAAACCACATTTACGCGAAGAATAAATAACATCATCATCAGTAGTATCTGTACCTTTATTATCCTGCCACATAGAAAGATAAATTGGACCATATGCACTTCCTGTACCGTTTCCATAATCTTCTATACTATCTGCACCAGAAGTACCTTTAGAATGCTGTACCGCAACAACCGTCATAAATAAATGTTCTAAATTATCGTCATATAATGCAGGTGCATAATTTTCGAAAGTTGCGTCCAAAACAGTTAAAGACTTACCATCACCTACCCCATATTCAAATTCACCGGCAGGCATGACTAAAATAGGCAAACTAGAATTATATCCATTAAATAGAGTATTGGCATAGCCCCCCTGTGTAGTAGTTCCTGAATCATCATTATCGTAATATGAGTTTATCTGATTCATAAAAACCGTTTTTGTATCCAAACCGCTATTCAACGCAAATAATGATGCCATTTCCCCTGTTGTTAAATAAGAAGTACTACGCGATTCAGGATTCAAAACAGCATTTGCAATTGCCGCAGAACCACTATTACGCGCGTTATACATAGCCTGGAAATTCATAACATCAATTTCCTGCCACTTTTTTTGAACATATATATTGTTGTTATTTACTACGTAAACTGCATCGATAGTATTTTTCCCCGAAGTATTTACATAATAATAACCATCTGTTCCGACATATATTGCGATATCAGTTTCATCATCACCACAACCGCTTGTACAAGTACCTATCATCATAGAACTTTCTGAAACAAGGTTATACGTAGTACCATTAATTTCTATTGTTGGATTTGTGACCCCTGCCCCAGTTGTTGCCGCGGCAATGGTATAAGTTTTTCCATTTAAGGTTATTGAATCCCCTGCTTCGATAGTATTAGCCGTTCCACCTGATGCAGAATCCGTCAAAGTACCGACCACCGCTCCTTGCGTTGGATTTTGAACATCAACGAATCCATATCCATTTCCAGTTCTGTATACCGCCAACTGACCATTAGGAACAAAGCCATACAAATCACCATAGGCGCGCCCACCTGCTTCCCAACCTGCAACTATCTTAGCCAGCGCATTTTCATTTGCCGTAGCAAAAGGATTCATGGCGGTACCACTTCCGGACAAATCATAACCGACAAGTTCTGCGCCACAAGTTTCACCTTCTACACAAGGTGCAGAATAGTTCGCATATTTATCAACAGTATATGTATTTGAATTTGCACTTGCGCTATCTGAATAAGTAATTCCATATCCTCGCCCTGCCGAACCTGTTGGATTTACCCCATTCGCAGTAATTAAAGAAACAAGCATAGGCTTACCACCACCTGCTTGATTTAAAATCTTTACAGGATTATTCGATTCATCACGAAATGTAGCCTGCCCCATATACCCATTTGCAAAAGCGGAATAACCATGCATCATTAACAAATAATTTTGCATAGGAACAGTTATTCCCCCTGTCACATAATTATTAGAGGTTTGAACAGACGGTCTAAAATAATTAAAATCCGCTTCACGAATACCACCAGCACTAGGATCCCAATTTTGTAAATTAGATAAATAAGCCGCCTGACTATAAGAAATCTCACCCGTACTTGTAAAATAAGCCGGCCCCACAGGTATAGTTCCACTGGCAGTCGCACCACTATCACTACCACCCCCATCACCACCTGGTCTTGTTCCACCAGAAGAAGAGCCAGCATTTTCATTACCAGGGTCAAGAACATCCGTTAACAAAAACAAACCACCTACAACAACGGCGGCTCCCGCCGCCGCTAGTGCCATACCTTGGGCGGAAGACAACCCGCTAAATAATCCCCCGCTACTTTCTGTAGTAGTTCGATTTTTATATTGTTTTATTTGCTGGTCGCATTTTGAAGCATCTGCACCATACATTTGTAAAATCTGTGCTGCACGAATATCGTTATTCATCAACGCAGTACAAACGATAGATAACCCTGTACTATCAACATAATTAACATTTGCACCATTATTTATTAAAATTTGTACCTGCTGAATATCTGCATTTTTAGCAGCAGACAATAACTGAGCAGCAATAGTAAAATCATTAGTTGCAGCAAATAACGCACTTGGTGCTAAAAACAATGAAAAAAGTAAAATTCTAATATATTTCATTAACAATTCTCTCTATGGAAAATATTTTAACACACAACAGAATTATATGTCTAGGAAAAACTTTTTCGCAAAAAACACCCGCCATAAAGGCGGGTCTAAAAATTAAAGGAAAATCATTATTTAACGAACACGTTGAATAACTCTTGTTCTTTTTACAATGACTACACCACTAGCTGCAGCATACTTTGCAGCAGCCTGTTTAATAGTATCATTGTAATAGTTATTAATAACACCACCATTATTAATAGTGATTGTACCTTCGTTTACGGCACCCTTACCTAAAACAACTGTTGCATTATTAGGTGTCTGAGCAGCATTTACAATTGTTATGTCTCCTGTATTTCTTGCATTTTCATCAAGTTTTACATTAGCACCAACAACACCATTAACATTATTATTTATGTTATTATTTATAACATTATTAATAACAGGTTGTTCTTTTTTCTGTTCTTGTTTTGGTTTTACAATTACAGGCTTTTTAGTTTTCTTTACCGGCGCTACTGGCTTTTTGCTATTTCTGCAATCTTCCAAGTCACCTTTTACAATAGCCAACGAATCGTTCAAGACCACAATAGAATCATTTAAGACACCAATAGAATCATTCAGAACAATAATGGAATCAGCCTGTACATCATTTGCATAGGATAAATCTGAGATTTTAGAGTTTGCCTCTTTCAACGCATCTGCTGCATTTGATAATTGAGTATTAGCATCTTTAAGTTGTTCGATATTTTGATTATTTACCTCACGTTCATCCTGCTTTTCAGAACATTGATAAACACCGAACAATAACAACAAAACTGCCGCAACACCTGCACCAGTATGAATTAAAACTTTTTTATTAAGATTTAAAGCCATTTTGCTTTCCTTTTTTTTATTCTACACTTATAATTTAGTACAAAACAATACTTTTGTCAACTGTTAAAATAAAAAAATCTTTTTTCTCTTTCACAGCATAGTATTTTTTGATATAATTTTACCTAAAGAGAGAAATGAAGAAAAAAGCCTTATTTTTTGTGCTTGGGTTGTATTTTATGCCAGCGATTTCCGTTGCTGCAACCTGCTCGCAAGCAAATTTAACTCGTTGTCTTGATTCCGCATGTGCAATAAATGTATCTTCAAACCCTGCGGCACGCTGTCAATATTGCGGAACATCAAGTGCTGGCACACCGTCAAATTCTAATGCTATGCGCAGTTTAACCTTGGGGCAATCTACCAAATACATACTAACAGAAGACGAATTAGAAGACGCGCCATCGGATCCCGGCAAACGATATGCGTGGGCAACTGCCGAATGTATAAAGAAAATAGAAGGTTGTACTGCGGACGATGTTTCTGATGTATACGACAGTTTAATTGAACAATCTTGTAAAGCGGCTGGTATCAGCGCAAAAATGACAGAACTTCGTGCCGCTGCTGCGAAACCGGTCAGTGCTACAACTTGCAGCACAGACATTCGTGCATGCATGATAGACACAAAAAAATGTGGTCCTGATTTTAGTTCATGCGAAACAGATGCAGAATTCAACAACTTTTTTGCTGCATGCAGTGTAGAAGCCACCGGTTGTGATGATTACATATCAAGTATTCGTGACACACTTATATCTGACCGCGATACAGCAATTGCAAATGCAGACAAATTATTATCCAACATAGTCACTGCATACCAAACAGCACGCGACAAAAAATTATCTGATGCAAAGGCCGCATGTACAGACAATACAGCTCGTGAAACATGTATAAAAAGTGTTTGTGAACGCAGTATGCCAAACAAATGCGCAGTTGGTTATGAATCAGAAAAATCAGCGGCAACACAATTATGTAAATTTTACGATTTGGCCTGTGACCTATTAAAATAAATAAAAAGATAATGAAGAGCATGATAAAAAAATTTCATTACATATCACAATCGCATACTATGCGAACACTAAGTCATGCGATATGCATAACTGTAATTGCACTTTTTGCCACCTCTTCCAATGGCGCAGTTGTTCAACGTGGGACAACAACTTCTGCTGCATCCAGACCGACTGTTGCGACAAGAACAAATATTACTTCTCGGATGCCTACAATGAGCATTTCTCCAAGTCAAAGCACATCGACCACAGAAACAGACGATGAAGAAGAAGAAACCGTAGAAGAAGACGCAGAAGTAGAAGAAGAAATCGTAATTGAAAATAAATCTTCACAATTTGACGAAGTTTTAGGTTCAACCAGTACATCTGCAACAGATTCTTCCAGCACAGAACTAGCAGAAATGATACAACGCCAGCGCGCCGCATTAGACGCACAAGATGCGACCAATACAGCGACACAAACAATGCAAAACGCATTATCCAGTGGTCAAAACGCATGTGATATTGGTTTAAGAAAATGTATGCAAGGCAAATGCGGTAACGACTTTTCTAAATGCAGTGGTGACACGGACACCAGTTGGGGCAACAAAATGGATTCTTGTCGTCGTGAAACAGAATGCAATGGCGAAGAATACAGAATGTTTGCATCTGAAATAAAGGCAGACCGCGACATGAATGCACGTCTCGCTTCATATAACGCTGTGATAGATTGTGGGAACAGATACAACGACTGCATAATGACCCAATGCGGGGTAACATTTAGCAAGTGTTTAGGCAAAGCCGCAGGCGATGCGGCGATTGCTGCATGCGAAACAATTGCAAAAAATTGTACACAACAAGATAATGGTCTTGCGAATCGCACTATGCAAGTCTTTGCAACTTTGCGTCAAGATGCAGAGAAGCAAGTTCAAAAAGACGAAGAACGTCTATATGATTTACGTGACCAGATGGCGGAACAATGTCGCATGCTGGGTGCTATGTTTGACGAACGTAGTTTAGATTGTGTTTATACTGTTGAATTTTATGCAGGTGATGATTCTGCACTTTATGCATCTAAAAAAGCGTACGCAGGAAACACATTTGATTGTACACCTAATTGGTTTGGTATAGATGTCACAACATTTATGGAAAATGCATACAGACTGACCAGAACACAGACATCTGCGACATCAAGTTTGCTGGGTTCCGGTCTTGGCGTTGCTGCAGGCGCATTAACATCTGGTGCAATTAGTCGTGCAATAGACACACAAAAAGCAGAAAGTGCGTTAAAAGACGCAAAAAAAGAATACCAGGAAAACTATGGCGACAAACCTGCATCTTCTAACGCCACACAATCCGAAGATAATTCTAATAGTAGTAAAAAAGAAGGTGAAACACCTGCAACAACAAATTCAACATCTGAACAAAAAACAGCACAAGCATCAGGTAATGAAGCAAAAACTACGACAACAGGCGCAAGTTCTTCTGCGGGTTCAGAATCAAAAGAAACAAAAAGTGTAGTACAACGAAAATAACGATATAAAAAATGAAAAAAATATTTTGCACATTCTTTTCCACATTAATCGTAATACCTGCACTTGCAGAACCGATAACTGTATCAGGAACAATTCTTGACGAAATGGGAGAACCATTACCAGGCGCAAACATTTCAGCATCTTCTACACCAAACACAGGTACAACATCTGATATAAACGGAAATTTTACAATAACAAACTTTCCAAGTGAAGACGACTTAAAAATATCCTTTGTCGGTTTTAAAACAGAAACTTTATCACCTGGTCAAAATCTGCGAGTCACTTTGAAAGAAGAAAGTTTCAAAATAAATGATGTAACAGTTGTAGCGATATGGGAAAGCAAACCATGTTCATCCGCACAACTTACCGCAATAAATGCAAAATCTGGCATGACCGCCAGAAACCCAGATGGGAACGGGGTTTATTGTGTACCAGACGCTTGTGTTTTTGGATACAAACTAAATAAAAAAGCAGAAAAATGTGAAAAGATTGAATGCGTTGGTCCACGTTATGTTTTAAATGAAGACGGTGACGATTGCAAAGATATGGTTGGCGAAAGATGCACTTCAACAGACCCCTATGCAAAAGAAGCAAAATATAAATGGGAAAACAACCAACTAATTTGCGAGATAAAAAAATGTAATGACCATTATATTCCGAACGATGATGGCAGCGCATGTATACCTAGTGATGGTCCCTGCTCTAAGGAACAAATTGCGAAAATCGAACATGCAACCGCAGGTGAATTAAAGAACGGTAAATGTTACGCAACAGAATGCGACCTAGGTTATGATCCGAAAGACGGTATTTGTATAGTAGGTGATTGCAACCATATGCCAAAAAATGCGATAAAGGCACACAGAGAATATAACGAAGAAACCCAACAAGAAGTTTGCATAATAGACGAGTGCAAAGAAGGTTATACAAGAGCCCCTGACTTCTTATCTTGTATCGAACCGATACTTTCAGAAGAAGATGCAAAAAAAGAAATTGAAGAACTGCAGGAAAACGCAGATGAAATGAAGGCGAAAGAACAATCTACTGCGAATAAATTATTAGGTGCAGCCAGCATTGGTGCTATGGGCATAGGAGGCATGCAGGCTTTATCTGCTCTATCCGAACAACGCGCAGATACCGCCGCAGAACAAGACATGGCCGCATACCTTGCAACATTTCGTTGTGACTATGGTCAAGGCAAAAACATACAAGGAGGCGAGACAGGAATTGAACTACCTGGTGGCAACCAACTATTTTCACTATACAATGAGTATGTTCAATTAGCCGCAGATTTAAAAATCCGTAAGGAAGCGCTAGGCTTAACACCTGGTATAGAATCAGAAACCATTCTGGATAAGGCAGAAACAGGTCTATATGACGATGTCGGTTTAGGAAAAACAGGTGGTGCTTATACGTCTTTGGCAACAGCACTATCAGATTCTACCAGTGCCGACGCTGCTGCATGGGCAGCGCAAAAAGCAGATACCGCACAACAATTAAAAACGGGTTTAATTACTGCAGGCGTTGGTGCAGCAGTCGGTATTGTGGGTAATTTGGCGATAAATGAAAACCGAAAAGCGGCGCAAGAAAGTTCTGATGATATTAAAGCAAAATATGCACCTTTAAAAAGTCTTGAAAATAATGTAAAAGCATTACCAGACCAAGAAGCAAACGCAAAATGTCCAGAAGATGCTACTGGGTTTTATCCAGATTGCAACTGTAATGACACTAATAAAATTTATAACTCAAATCTTAATATATGCGAAAAATGTCCAGAAAACTCTATTCCTTTTGGTAAAAATCAATGTATACCAAAAGACCAAACTATAGCATCAATAACGCCCAACAACACCAGTTTACCAAATAAATTAGATAACATCTTAGAAATATTACCATTAAATCAAGAATCACCATCTTCTTCAACGATATCATTATCTGCAAGTCAATTATTCGAATTAAATTCTTATGAATTAACTGACGAAGCTACACAGATAATAAAAACATTCGCAGACGATGTAAACAACCGAATGGCTTCAGATAAAAATTATTGTATAACCGTTATTGGACATACAGATAAAACAGGTAACAATAATATAAATAATCAGCTATCAAAAAATCGAGCCGAATCCGTAAAAACAGCATTAATACAATCAAACATAGAAAGTAAAAACATAGTAACAGAAGGTCAAGGTTCTACAAAGTGTACACCAGAATTTCGTAAACAATCTGAAGGATGCGCAGCAACCAGTAATAATTGCAAGGCATGCCGTAAAGTCGAAATAAGTTTCTCAACCACAAGTTGCAGTAATAGTTAAATAAATAAAAAAGTCCCGCATACAGCGGGATTTTTATACGATGATTATAACACTTCTAAGCATTTCTCTAATAATAATTTATAATATCCTAATAAAAAATAGCATTCAAAATACCACAATAGAAAATTACGATAAAGAAATATGTTACTATGCGCCACAACACACAAAACACATAGAAAAAAAACAATATAAAGACAATTTATGTTTTATATTCAGTTAATTTTTTGACTTAATCCATTTATTAAATCGCGAACGACCTAATAATATATACCAAAGCATTAATAATAAATAATATTCTTCGAAATTAATCGTTGATTTCAACCATGGAAGTTTATTTTAATAACAACTTAATCTAGATGCACATTCTGCCATCAAATTATATAAAAAAGCCCGCTAATAAAATCAGCAGGCTTTTAATTATTTTACTGTGGCACAATTTATTCACATGCACCATAAGATTTAGCAACTGGATAATTTTCTATACATGCACTACCAGATACAGTACACGCAGTCGGTACTAATGTAGTAGTTGCCGCACCCTCTGGTTTATAATTTACTTGTGCTGCTTTACATTGATTTAAGTCTGTCAATGTGGCACAAGCACGTTTCCAAGACTCACAATCATCAACAGTTGCTGTCGGAGAAATTGTATCTGGCAAACGTAGATTCCACTTTACATAAAAGTCTTTCAATGAACCTATAGAATAAGATTTACCGAAACCAACCTGAGCCAAACCGTCCCCAACGCGACAATTAATATTGCTGCGTTCCACGAATGCGGTTATTGCAGTTGCCAAACCACCTGCACCTGCACCAACACCCGCACCGATTCCAATACTTTTCCACATATTAGAATCTTCACCATTTTGCAACAAATCTGATATGTTATAAGTAAATACTTTATCCAAGCGTTCCATATCAACTTGTATCTCTACAGCACTTTTACAAGACATATCTGTAGTGCTAGAACAATAAATACTTGTTCCCTTGGCACGAGCCAAATTCAAAGGTTCAAACGAACACAATGTATCGGTATTACCAGTAATAGCAGCATCTGCATCTGCGACAGCCTGCTGATTCAAGAAATCAACACATTGCTGAACATCTGTAAAGCCCTTTCCGACACAAGATTTAGCAATCTCTAGCGCTCCGAAACAATCATCTAAAACCGCGAAACCAGAACAATTAATCGCGCTAGTAGAAATGATTTCGACATCTTCAGAAACAACTTCTACAGTATTACACAATTTCAATGCAGACTTTAACTGATTATATTTATCATACAATTCAACAACTTCTGCACACTGTCCTTCATCCATAACATCAATATTAGCAGGAATTATATTTTCCAGATATTCACTTATGGACCCAATATTACCATCTGTACGCAATTCATCTGTCAACATTTCACGATGACTTTTTATACTGCAATCAAATGGACGCGCCCCATGCCCCACAATAGCACCAACCCCAGCACCAACCAAAGTTCCACCACCGATACCAACAACGGCTGCAGTACTTGTTTTATTCATCAAAGAAAACCCGAACAAATCTTTATTGCAAGTAAATGTATCACCCGCTTGTTTCCATACTTCTGCGGGCTGATCATCACCAGCAGCACCAAACAACCAACTATTCTTAATATGAGTATCTTTATTATAAGCAGCAACTCTTAACCAACATTCAGCGGTAGTTGGGTCCCAACGAGCATAATATCCACGTTGTCCATCAACACCAGGATTATTATTATTTACCTGAACCCCTTGTGGTTGAGTCTTTATAAGCACATTCCCGCTTTGGCTGTTATAAGCCCCAACATTTTTATTATACTCTGCAGTTACAGAACCTGAATTTGAAACCGCATTGAAAGAAGAACCGTACGCATTTTTATCTAGCAACCAGCAAGTATTCTCTGCCTGATTTGGCGTTAAACCTGTCTTACGCAAAACAAAATTATAATATTCTGGTTGAACTTTACGCGCATTAAAATCAATCCAAACATCTGCGGAAGATCGATAAATATTTTTACAATCTCTACGTACCTCAGTTATACACCTTTCTACTTGTGCAGAACAAAGCCCCATTCCATTAACTATTGCGTTACGCAAATCTTCATTAAACAAATCATTTAAACCACCAGGCAAAGCACCATTATTAACACAAGACAAAATATCAGTCATACAGTTATCAATTGTATAATCAGAATCTTTCACACCACCATCTGGACATTCAGTTTCACTGGGGTTATCTGGTTCATCTGGATTGTCTGGATTATCTGGGTTACCACCAGACGAAGAATCACCAGTAGGTAAATTTGGAGACAAATTTCCGACAGAGTTTCCAGGTAAAATCGGCATAGTTGGCATACGTTGTGATGCGGTCATCTGTGTCGCGCCAGCGCGGTTAAGCCCCCTTACATCATAACCAGACCTTGCTGTACCTTCAGCAGAATACGCGTTTCCTACAAAGACAAACGCCCCAAGTACCGCAAAAGATGTACTAAAAAACTTACGCAAATTTTGCATAAAAGCTCCCCCTTTTTATCTTTATAATTATACCCTAAAAGAACATTAAAAAAAAGTGTTTTTTAGACTAAAAACCTTACCAGATTAACCGCAATAAATATTGACAAACATACATTGTTGTCTATAATATTAACAAATGAATAAAATCTTAGATTTTTTTAAAACAAACAAATATGCTCTGATATGGACCGCATGCTATATAACATTGATGTGGGGTATTTTGCTTGGTTTATTCAACTTTGATATTTTTTCAAAAGCCCAATGGATAAGACTTATGCATGCCGAATTACGCGGTTTCCCAGGTTTTGTATTCGGATTATTAATGTTGGCGGCCCTTCCCTTATATGCTGCAACAACTGCAATTATAATCAGGACAAAGAAACCTTTATTTACAATTCCATTACCAAAATTCTTGCAACCTGTTGCAGAAGAAAAAAAGGAACCGGAAGCAGAACCAGAAAAAAAAGAAGAACAAGAAGAAGAAAAAGATACATTTCCCCAAGGGCTACCTGCGGAATTACGTGCACCATTTTTACGTGCGCGCAGCACCATCAATCGTAGTTTTATAAAATCAAATTTTGATATAAGTAATGTCACAGAATTGCAACAAAAAAACGAAGAACCAGTAAAAGAAACAATTGCTGCAACACAAGCAGCAGGCGAATTACCATTACCGACAGATTTTAATTTTGAAAGCGAAAATCTTTCAGAAGAAGATTTTTCAGAAGGGAACTTTTCTGTTCCGAATTTTACACCTGTATTTCAAGACATAAACTTTGACGAAGAAGAACCGACAAAAAAAGCACCAAACGAAAGTGCACCAAATATCCAAGACGACCTTATCAATATTTTAATAAAACAAGGTCAGGAAGTAAATATTGACGACGATTTGATAATAACGCAAAATATAGTTATCGCCATACATAACGACAGCGACTTCTGGATTGCGGACAACGAAGATTGGTTTGCGGCAGGAAAAAGAAAAACTTCGCCCATAAAAAAATTATTAGAAAGAACATCTGTCAACAAACAAGTTCCTGTTTTATATCTAGCAGAAACAAATATAATGGATTTAGAAACTCGTTGCGCAGAATGGGAATCCCAAGGAATAAAGATTATAAAAAATCTAAGCGATTTAGAAACAATATAAAAACCGCCTTTTGGCGGCTTTTATTTAGAACTGTGTATCATCACATGTTTCTACTGGGTCTGCCCAAGTCTTACAGTACTTTCTACCAAACAATGGATTCTTAGTCTTACTGCACTGCTGACTTCTTACACATTTATGACAAATCAGTGTATCCCATTCGAATGTCGCCGTAATAGTTTCCTTATAGTTCCACTGGTTAAGCGACTTTGATCCTATCAACTCTCGTTGCAGTGAAGAGTCCGCACCATTTGCCCCACCAGAGCCGACATTTCCAAGCAATCCGATTGCCGCAGTTCCAGTCAACCCAGCCCCGATAGCGATTGTTGCGGTCAAGCTCAAGCCACCAGTAAATGGTGCTGCAACAGCGGCTCCGACAAAAGCCAAGGCACCCAAAACCTTACCAAACGCATTTTTAGGTGGATTCGGCGATTTCGGTAATATAGAAGCATCTGCAAAATTTATACATGCAACACGTGCAATTTCACGACGTGCATCCAGTGCATTTTCACCTTCTATTTCTGCCATTCTTTCACCGATGGTGACATAATCTTGCAGCATTTTTTCGCTTAATTCATCATACTTTTTATAGTAATTGTCTTTTGCTGATTTCAAAGCAGATGTAGCAATCATCAAACGCATCTGTTTTGTAAGTTCTGGGAAACGTCCTTCATTTGCGCCGCTACGACCTATAACTTGTCTTGTATCACTTTGAGACGTACGCATACCCTGAACTTCACGCCCTGTCATACAGAATTGAACTGTCGGGTCTGCTTCTATTGCAGAAATTGCCGCATTTATATTTGATTGCAAAACCGCAAGTTCTGATGATATTTTTTCTTTCTGCTGTTCTGTAACACCTTCTGAACCAACGGCAGCAAGATATTCATCAACACTCATCAATTTTCCATCTTCATCAAAATCAACACTTTCCCAATAAATAGTACCATCTATAATACCTGCAAACGGCGTTACCGGTCCTAATCCAGCACCAACTGCCCCATGGACACGCCCCAATTCAGAATCCATAATTTGTGATACATCTGTTCTACATCTTGCATAATCAATATCAAGACTATCATCACTATTAGTATATTCACAAATCTTATATTCCAAAGAGCGCGCACCGATATTCTCCTCAACAGTCAAATTATCACAGTTTTCAGAACTACCGCATACTTTTATCATGGCTTCATTGGCAGCATTCTGGCATTCCGTTAACATACTATTATCAATATTTAACATAATGCCCTGAACCATATTAGCCAATTCGTCATAAACCGCATCGCCACGAATTTCATCTTCACCGTATACCATTTGACAACCAATCAAAGAATCATAAGGACACATACGAACAATTGTATCCGTATCCAACCCGACACACTGTGTATAGTCTGAACCGCAACGGTCTTCTGATTGCAAGCATTCTTTAACTTGTGTCGTACAAGAATCCACACGCATAGATGCTAATCTAGCAACAACGAAATCCCAAATCTGAGATTGAGACGCTTTTTCTGCCGAGGAAGCATCAATTCCACAAGCATTTAAAGGAATCTTACATACATTCAACATCGTTTCAGGACGAGTCAAACACATATCATAAGAACCATCTGGATCGTTTGGATCGATATTATCTTTACAAGCCTTTTGGAAACATTCTGAAATAGAGCCGACACAATTCTGACGTGCATTATTTTCTGCAATTAATTCTGCGGACTTAATTTGTGGTGCGACCTCTCTTAAGAAAGTATCCCAAACCTGATCTGCGACTGCAACGCAAGATTTTGTCACAGATTCACACAAAGGCTTTTTAGCGACCAAAGTATCATATGTAGAAGCAGAAATTTCGATACTTGTCACTGCGCCTTGAATTTTATAACTCTTTGCTTTCTTTGAAGTACTTTGTGTAACATTTGTATTATCAGATGCGGCGACAGAAGCACAATTTGCAAAATCTTCCCCACAACCACCAGTTGTAATCATACAGTTTTTAAATTCAACAGTACATTGCCCCAAATCATACTTATTAGCAGATTGATACTGTTCCAGCGCAGCATCACGCAAAGCCTTTTCCGCAGCCGCTAATTTTTGTGCGCTAGCATTTTTTTGCTGTTTAAGACTATTTTCATAAGCAGTACAATCAGATTTTATTTGCTGTGAATACATTAACTGCAACATAGCCAATTCACTTGAACATTCTGGGATTTGAGCCATACATATATCAGATGCCGCACGGTATAAACTATCACCTTCTTTACCTTCTATTGCACTTTGCAAAGAATCTGCTTCTGCAAAAATATCTTCATCAGCAAAACTAAAAGTTGTATCCCACAAAGATAAATCTAATTTTCTTTCTTCTTTTTCATCAACTGCGTTTAATATAGCATCTGCAACAGCAGTAGCATTTGCTATTGCCGCATCAGCCGCGTCGCCCATTTCTATTCTTTCGACACCAACAGTTGCCATTTGATAACTTTGTTGGTCGAGTTTTTCAATTTCTGCCAAAACGCTATCTAATTCGGCGTTTCTATCGCTACAAATACAGCGTCCACCTGTATCATTATCCAGCATACAGAAAGAATCCATACACCCCATATACTTCTGGCGACATTCTTCACTAACAATCACATTTTCTGTAGCAGTTGCAACCTTTGTACCAGACCCTATAACACTTTTTGTTGTGGCGGCACGTGCAGCCACACCTGGTGTAGCGGATGCGGTACTTGTAGAACTTCTATTAACCGTAGTACGTCCTGTTGTTGCAGCACGTGCAGAAACAGCCGGCATTGTGGTCTGCGTTGCACTACGTGCAGTAGTCGCGCTTCTTGCAGTCACAGCACTTGAACGCACAGACGAAGTCGTTGCCGCCGTTTGTGTACTGGCAGAACCGCGTCTTTGCTGTGGGACTGCTGCATCTACATTAAACCCCACACTTGCTAATAATACAGAAAACAATAGCCACTTTTTCATCCAAAATCCTTTCAACATTTATTTAATTTTATCATATATTAAGATTTTATTAAAAGCCTTTTTTCACATTTTTACCCATAAAGATAAAAATTCACCACAATATATTGACATATTTTATTTTTGTATTATATTTTAATAGGTAAAAGCATAAAAAGGGAAACCGTCAATGAAAATAAGCACACCACAAATAAACATTACAAATGCTCGCAATGACTACATTCCGTTATCAGACGGTTCCAACACATATAACAAATTTAAAAGTTTTTCACAATATTCGCCAGCGTATGTAATAACCAACGAAGACATCAGATGGGTTTCTGGTTTAACCGCTAACGAAGCGAAAAAAGTGTTAACCGTCACCGGCAGCGGAGACCAACCAATATTTTACAGCATAAACGGCGCAACAGAAATAGACATGTTTGACATATCTTTCTGTGCGAAAATAATTGCAGACATAAAAACAGTCGCCTTACAAAAATTAAACAGACCTGACTATATTCAACTTTTAAATGATTTACACACAAGTCGTGATATTGCATCTATTGCAAACATGCGCCCAATAATATCAGCACTGCCAAAAGACAGTCAACAATTCATCACCCAAATGAATGATTGCGACATTTTTAGTAACGGTCTTAGTGCAAAATATTATCCTGAGTTCATTCCTACCCAAGAAGAATTTAAAATTATGAAAGAAAAGATTTCAAAACCATTTAATTTTATATGGTCGAATCTTGATTCCTTACACCATCACTTAACAAAAGAATACGACATTATTAATTTGTCTAACATTTTGGAATACATGAACGAAGAGCAAATTCATAAAAGCCTAATAAGTTTAAAAAAACATATTCGCCCAGAAGGCTACATAATTGCCCAAACAGGCAGTTGGGGTATACACAGAAACAGACAAGCATTTTATGAAGCCTCTCAAAAATTTCATACATGGGCAAAAATTGGTTTCCTTCAAAAAGATAAGACCCAAGCAAATTCTGAAATGATAGCAATCCTACAAAGAACTAGATAAAAAAATCTAAATAAATAACAACAATAAAAAACAAACGCCCCATTTTGGGGCATTTGCTTTTTAAGAAACAATCATACATTACTTTTTAGAAGTGGTACGACGTTTACTTGTTTCTTTTTTTGTTTCTTCTGCTTTTTCTTCTTTTGCAGTTTCTTTTTCCGCTTTTTCTGCGTCTGGCTTTTCTGCAGTTTCTTCAGCAGTCTTTTTTACAACTTTCTTTGCGTTAACATCACGGTCAACCAATTCAATAATTGCCATAGGTGCAGCATCACCATAACGGAAGCCCGCTTTTAAAACACGAGTATAACCACCAGGACGTTTTGCATAACGAGGTCCCAAAACAGTAAATAATTTTTTTACTGTTGCAGCAGAATCATTACCTAATTCACTTGCTGTCAAACGACGATTAGCAACTGTGTCAACCTTTGCGCGAGTAATCAATTTTTCAACTACGCTACGCAAATCTTTTGCTTTTGGCAAAGTCGTTTTAATTTGTTCTTTTTCAATTAAATTTTTCGCCAGACCAATAAACAAAGCCTTGCGAGCATTTGTATCGCGATTAAAAGTGCGACCTGCTTTCATATGTCTCATCGATTACTCCTTTATTTTGTTCTGCCCCGGTTTTCACCGGGGATTTCTGAGACTTCCCTAGCCTAAAACATAAATTTCAGAACCAGGAATTTATTTTTGTTTTGAATATTCACCAAAAAAGACCATCCGCAAAATTTGAGCAAAAATATTTTCATTTTGCAAGAATTTTTCTTTTTTGTTTTTATTCTGCTTCACTATAAATCCTTATTTATATGGATCTTCGTATTTTTTTGCCAATTCAGCAATATTTTCTGGTGGCCAACCTGGTACATCCATACCCAGACTTAAACCCATTGCTTCCAATTGAACTTTGATTTCGTTCAAAGACTTACGACCGAAGTTAGGTGTTTTCAACATATCTGCTTCTGTCTTCTGTACCAATTCGCCCAACCAATTAATCTTGTCATTCTTCAAGCAATTATTTGCACGAACAGATAATTCTAATTCATCAACATGCTTCAACAATTTAGGATCGAATGGCAAAGCATCTTTTGCTTTTTCTTCTTCTGTTGGCGCATTAATCTGTGCAGGGTCTTCAAAGTTGATAAATACTACCAATTGATCTGTCAAGATACGTGCTGCGAAAGCGATTGCATCTTCTGGAGAAACAGAACCGTTTGTCTTAACAGTTAATTCCAATTTATCAAAGTCTGTTGACTGTCCAACACGAGTTTCTGAAACTGCAGAAGCAACATTCAAAATCGGCGAGAAGATAGAATCAACAGGAATAACCCCCAATGGCAAACCTTCTGCGTGTGCGCTTGCTGGTACATAACCACGACCTGTTGCCAAAGTAATTTCCATATCCAAACTTGCGCCTTTATCCAAAGTGCAAATTTCGACATCTTTATTCATAACTTCAACATTACCAGTTGTTTCAATCATACCTGCTGTAACAACTGCTGGGCCTTTTACTTTCAAATATGCTTTATGCTGACCTTCTGTCAACGCCTTAAAGTAAACACCCTTCAAATTCAAAATAATATCTGTGACATCTTCACGAACACCAGATATGCTGGAAAATTCATGTTGAACACCATCAATTTTAATATAAATAGGTGCGCACCCTTGCAAAGAAGATAACAATACACGACGCAGTGCAGTACCTAATGTTAATCCAAATCCTTTTTCTAGTGGTTCTGCGACCAAAGTTGCTAAATTAGGATTATGTTCATCTACCTTGATATTAAGTTTTTTAGGCTTAATCAAAGTCATCCAGTTTTTTTCAATCATGAATAATTCCTTTAGGCTTAGTTTATTATTTTCACCATTCGGTTGCCCACATAACCTTATGTGCGCCCGCGAATTTTATATCAGAAATATATAAAAGTCAAACATTTATTAAGAAAAAACCGCTTAATTACCCCACAAAAACAAAGTAGAAAAAACACGCAAAATGTTGACAACTAAAAATAATTGTCCTAAGATAAAAATAATCTTACAAAAGGACAAATATGAAAAAATTATTTTTAGGTTTTATTTTTGCGGGTGCAATATGTTCTAATGCATTTGCTTATCAGGAAACAGAAACTTATACAGTTCGTGAAAAATTAACTATTGATACCGTTTCATACACAAATCGCGCATATGTTGCGCCTAAAAAAGCACATTATAAAAATGATTGCCATCGTGTTGCATCATCTATTGAAGTACCACGTAATTCTTGCGGTTGCCAAATGGCTGCAAAACCAGTTAAGGTAAAAACATACACAGAAGTAATTGACCATTACCAAGTATATAAACCTGTGACTAAATATGTTCCTGCTGGTACATTTTCAACTCGTAGAATTGTAAAATAAGAAAAAAATAAACCCAAAATAAAAATCCCGCGAATGCGGGATTTTTTATTATCACTAATTCATCATAATTATACACGACGAACTTTCTTTGGACGGCATCCGTTGTGTGGGATACGTGTAGTATCTGTAATAGATTGAACAATCAATCCTGCATTCGCCAAACCACGTACAGCAGATTCACGACCTTGACCAATACCACGCATCAAAACATCAACTGTTTTCATGCCCATTTCAGCAACTTTCTTACCAACTGCATCTGCAACAACAGTTGCTGCATATGGTGTAGATTTTTTAGCGCCTTTAAAATTATTTGCACCAGCCGTTGCCCAAGTTAAAACTGCACCGGACTGATCTGTGATTGTGATACGAGTATTGTTATTAGTCGCGACAACATGGGCAATACCATGAGATACTTTTTTTACGACTTTCTTTTTAGCTTTTGTAACTGCCATTTTATAATTACCTTTTTAGATGTCTTCAATTAACTATCGTGTTAATCTCTACCTGTTAATATTATTTACCCTTTACTGCGGAACCAGCAACTACAACGCGCTTACCCTTACGAGTACGAGCATTTGTCTGAGTACGCTGACCGCGAACCGGTAAACGGTTACGATGACGAATACCGCGATATGTTTTCAAGTCTTGCAAACGTTTAATATTCATTGCAACTTCACGGCGAACATCACCTTCTACTTTAAAGTTTTCTTCTATATATTTAGAAATTTTAACAACTTCCTCATCAGTCAAGTCTTTCGCGCGCAGACCATCTTTTAATTTCAAAGCCTTGCAAATCTGAGCAGACTTTGCAGGTCCAATACCATGAATGTATTGCAACGCGATTTCGATGCGCTTTTCTGTAGGAATGTTAACACCTGCTATACGTGCCATTTTTCATTTTCCTTTTTATTTATTGCGGAACATAAATTAATCAGTTCCGATACCAACCTCTTAAAAAACTGCCGTCAGATTTTCAAGAGTATTTTATTTTGCTGCATTATTTTATACAAAATGCTGCAAAAGTCAAATTTTGTTTTGCTTCTCGCCAAAACACATAAAGACAATCTTTAACGGAAGCGACCTTTTTTCTGTGCGCTATTAATAACGCTTTTATATTGCTTTGCGACCAAATAAGACTGAACTTGATTCATGGTATCCAAGACAACACCAGCAACGATTAACACGCTAGTACCACCGATTGTCAACGGCATTCCCATATGAGTATTCAGAATTATTGGCACAACGCAAACAACGACTAAGTATAAAACGCCTATTGCCGTTGTCCTAGAAACAACCGCATCTAAATAATGCATAGTCTGTTCACCTGGGCGAACACCTGGTATATAACCACCTGCATTTTTCAGATTATTACTTGTTTCTTCTGAATTAAATATAACCGCAGTTTGGAAATATGCAAAGAACGCGATTAAAATTGTATATGTTATGATATAAGACCATGCACCATATGTAAAGAAAGCCATAATATTTTGCACAATTACATTTTCGCTTTGAACAAAACGTTGTACGAATGCAGGCAACATCATAATACTTGCTGCGAAAACAGGTCCCATAACACCAGACATATTAACCTTGATAGGCAAATAAGAAGCATTTGTATTCATGACACCGTTCGCCATAACCTGACGGGGGTATAAAATTTGAATACGACGCTGTGCCTGTTCAAAAAACGCTATCAAAGCGATAATACCGATAACGAAAGCAACAACCAAAGCAATCATCGCTGGTGAAATTTGTCCGACAGACCCCAAAGAGAATAACTGAGCAATACCACCTGGTACTTCTGCTATAATACCAGCGAAGATTAACAGTGAAGCCCCCTGCCCTATACCACGCGCAGTAATTTGTTCTGCCAACCACATAACAAATACGGTACCACCAACCAAAGCAATAATCGCGGACAACTCGAACGCAAAACCAGGGTTAACAACTGCTGCAACACCATTTACTGGTGCCATTGATTCCAAGCCACGAACTACTGCCCAACCTTGAACTACGGCCAAGAAAACCGCTAAATAACGAGTATACTGGTTGATTTTAATACGCCCTGATTCACCTTCTTTACGCAATTCATTTAAAGATTTGCTAGTGGCTGTCAACAATTGCAAAACAATGGAAGCCGAGATGTATGGAAAGATGTTCAAAGCCAAAACCGACATACGGGACAAAGACCCACCAGAGAACATATCAAACATTCCCATCATACCGCTGCCTTCACCGCTAAACAAGTGAAGAACAGCAGAAGCATTAACACCTGGAAGTGGGATAAAAGAACCTATACGATAAACAATTAACGCCCCCAGTGTAAAAAGTATGCGTTTTTGTAAATCAGATAAGTTTCCAAAAAAATCTTTTAAAAATTTCATGCGAACGAACTTTTATTGTTAGTTTGCATCTGGCGCACCAGATGCAAACATTATAAAGATTAGTTATTTTTTATTGAACCACCGGCTTTAACGATTGCTTCTTCAGCTGCTTTTGACCATTTATCAGCGATAATGTTAACAGAAGTTTTTATTTCGCCTTTGGCCAAAACTTTCAAGCCAGACATTTTACGATTAATGATTTTTGCGCTTAACAAAGAATCAATTGTAATCGGAGATTTTGCATCGATTTTACCGGAAGCGATAAACTTTTCGATATCACCCAAGTTGATTGTCACATATTCCTTAGCAAAAGGATTGTTAAAACCAAATTTTGGGAAACGACGTAAAATAGGCATCTGTCCACCTTGGAAAGTAGCCTGTTTACGAGAACCACTACGTGCTTTCTGCCCCTTATTACCACGACCAGAAGTTTTACCCATACCAGACCCGATACCACGACCAACACGTTTAACATTTGCACGTGCACCGAAATTATCCATCAAAGCATTAAGTTTCATTTTATTTTCCTTTTTCCTGCGGTCTACTAAAAAAGTAGTCCTTTTTCGCACACAAACAAGTGTACTCGGTTTATTTTATTATTTTTCTACAATTTCAACCAGGTGAGAAACTTTTGCAACCATACCACGAACAGCAGGTGTATCACCTAGTTCTTTTGTTTTACCGACTCTACCCAAACCCAACGCAGCAACAACTTTACGTTGATCTTCTGGGCGACCGATAACGCTTTTAACTTGCTTAACAATTATCTTAGCCATAATTCACTACTCCGTTTTTTAAATGCGTTGATTATTTAGATTCTGCAACATCCGCAACAGGTTCTAATTTTTTACCATCACGACCAGCGATAATTTCTGCAACGCTTTTACCACGACGAGCAGCAACCGTCTTAGGTGAATTCATTTTTGCGAAAGCCAAGAACGCTGCACGAATCATATTATTAGGATTATTAGACCCCTGAGATTTTACAACAACGTCTTGAACGCCCAAGCATTCAAATACCGCACGCAAAGCACCACCAGCGATAATACCAGTACCAGGAACAGCGCTACGAACAACCAACTTACTTGCACCATATTTTGCAGCGCTATCATGATGCAAAGTACGACCTTCTTTCAAAGGAACACGGATCATTTTTGCCTTTGCTGCTTTTGTTGCTTTTTGAACAGCGGCTTGGACTTCCAAAGCCTTACCTTTTCCAAAACCAACTCTACCTGCCTTATCACCGACCACAACCAAGGCCGAGAAAGACATATTACGTCCACCTTTTACAGTCTTAGATACACGATTGATAGAAACTAATTTGTCTACCAAGTTATCCGTCTGCAATTTTTTATCATCAAAACGTGCCATTATAAACTCCGTATATTCAGAAACACATTATTAAATTCTAACACCACCTGCACGGATTGCTTCGCACAGAGCCTTTACACGACCATGATAACGATAACCACCACGATCAAAATAACAATTATCAGCAATATTTGCTTTAACTGCACGTTCTGCGAACGCTTTACCGACTAATTCAGCACCGGCAGTATTCCAACCTTTACCTTTAAAGTCTTTTTCTTTTGAAGATGCAGCACAAATTGTATGACCTTTGACATCATCAATAGCCTGAATTTCAATATGACGCCCAGAACGAAATACCGACAAACGGATTTTACCTGGATTTTTTCTTTTTAACGCCGCGCGATTTGCTAACGTGCGTCTTTCTTCTGTAGACAAATGTTTTAACATTTTGTTTCCTTTTTTCCTAATCCCCGTAACAGCGGGAATCAAACCTTAATTATTATTTCTTCTTACCTTCTTTACGGCGGATTTTTTCACCCTTATAGAAGATACCTTTACCCTTATATGGGTCTGCTTTACGAACTTTATGAACCTTATCAGCAAAAAGTCCTACCAAGCATTTATCAATACCTTTAATAGCGAATTCTGTTGGTGTTTCGCCCATCTGAACTGTCAACCCTGCTGGAATTTCCATGATAACATCATGGGAATAACCTGCAACCAAGACTAACTTATTACCATTAACAGATGCTTTATAACCAACACCCTTCATGTACAATTCTTTTGTAAAGCCGTCTGAAACGCCTTCTACAGCAGAACGAATATTACGTGTCATTGTACCCCACATAGCACGAGAAGCCTTATCTTCTGCATCTTTTGGTGTGACAACGATATTATCTGCTTCGATAACAACATCAACCAAACCGGCATGCTTTGTATCCAAAGCCAAGTTCAATTCGCCTTTTGGACCTTTAACTGTCAAGACATTCCCAGCAATTGCCGCAGATACGCCTTCTTTCAGTTTAACTGGATATTTTCCTGCACGAGACATAACTTAAACCTCACTTCTAATTAGATAACCTTGCACAAAACTTCGCCACCGACATTCATCAAGCGCGCCTTGTGATCGGTCATAACGCCGTTTGGTGTAGAAACAATCGCTATACCCAAGCCGTTTAAAACTTTTGGCATTTTAGCACTACCAGAATATACACGACGACCTGGTTTTGAAATTACAGAAATTTCTTGGATTGCACCATTTCCGCCGACATATTTCAATTCAATAACTAAATTAGAACGATGTTCGTCAATTTGTTCTTTACGGAAATCAGTGATGAAACCTTCATCTTTCAAAACAGACAAAACTGCTGCACGCAATTTGCTGTTTGGAACAGTTACAAATTCTTTACCGGCATTCTGACCGTTACGAATACGAGTCAGCATATCTCCGATTGGGTGTGATAATGACATCTTTTACTCCTTGTTATGAACGAGTTCTCTCGTTCTGCTGCCCAGTTGCATTGTCCACAACTGAGGTTAAAAATTACCAACTTGACTTACGAACGCCTGGCAGTTTACCTTCAGACGCCATAGTACGAACCTGTTGACGGCACAAACCGAACAAGCGAGAAAAACCGCGTGAACGACCTGTAACAGAACAACGATTACGCAAACGCGTAGGATTCGCATTACGTGGCAATTTTGCTAATTTCTTCATTGCATCCATACGTTCTTCTGGTGTTGCATTTACAGACATTTTTGCCTTGATTGCTTCACGTTTTTTTGCGTATTGAGCAACTAATTTTTCACGTCTTTTTTGTTTGTTTATTAACGCTAATTTAGCCATTTTTATACCTTTTAATTATTTCAAAACCAATGGCAAGCCGATTTTTGTCAGCAATGCACGTGCTTCATCATCAGTTTTTGCAGTTGTTGCGATAACGATATCCATTCCGCGAATTGCGTCAATCTTATCAACTGAAATTTCTGGGAATATCAAATGTTCTTTGATACCAAAAGCATAATTACCACGACCGTCAAATTTAGATTTTGATAAACCACGGAAGTCTTTTACGCGAGGCAATGCAACAGTAATTAATTTATCCAAGAAATCATACATTCTTTTACCACGCAATGTGACTTTTGTACCAATAGGTTGACCTTCACGCAAACGATATGTAGCGATAGATTTTTTTGCACGTGTGATAACAGATTTCTGTGCTGCAATAGCAGTTAAATCTGCTGCTGCTGCATCCAATTTCTTTTTGTCAGAAATCGCTTCACCAACGCCCATATTCAAAACAATTTTAGACAGTTTTGGAACTGCCAACTTATTTTCATACCCAAATTCTTTAATTAATTCAGGTACTATTTCTTTTTCATAAATTTCACGCAATCTGCTTTGCATTTTTTTATTCCTTAACGTTTTGTCCCCGTAACAGCGGGAACCGGTTTTTTTACAATTCTACGCCAGACTTTTTTGCAACGCGAACTTTTTTGCCGCCTTCAACTTTGTATCCTACGCGAGTTGCTTTTTTAGTTTTTGGATCAACCAAAGCAACGTTAGAAACATGAACAGGCGCTTCGCGATCAACAATATGACCAGCTTGTTCTTGCGTTGGTTTTACGTGCCATTTGTGACGATTAACACCTTCAACTACAACGCGTGATTCAGACGGGCGCGCTTCCAGAACTTTACCTTTTACGCCTTTATATTTTCCCGAAATAACTACGACTTCGTCGCCTTTCTTAATTTTCATTTTGTAACCTTTTCTCTAACTTCTGGACCAAACTTTTATTTTAACCCATTGTTATATTACTTCTGGTGCCAAAGACACGATTTTCTGAACGTCATATTTACGACGAACTTCACGTGCGATAGGTCCAAAAATACGTGTACCAATTGGTTCGAAATTATTTTTATTTATCAGAACAACTGCGTTGTCATCAAAACGAATGATTGAACCATCTGGACGTTTTACAGGGAACTTTGTACGAACGATAATAGCACGTTGCACTGTACCCTTTTGAACTTTACCGCGTGGAATCGCTTCTTTAATAGCGACGACGATTTTATCGCCAACTGTTGCATAACGACGATGAGAACCGCCCAAAACTTTGATGCACATCGCTTTACGCGCACCAGAGTTATCTGCAACTGTCATAACTGTTTCATTTTGTATCATATTTTCACCTTTTACCTGCATGCAGGGCAATCCCCTGCTGCTTTGTTATAGGTTCCGACTGCCCTGCTCTGTAAAACATCACAAGACCTCAAAGAACCTGTTGTGATTTTAGTCCACTACTTCTACCGAACCGTCTTTAGAGACACCAACGCGCCCCTTTACAACCCAAGATTTTGTCTTAGAGATTGGACGATGTTCTTCGATGGCAACGATGTCACCAACTTTATATTCGTTGTTTTCATCGTGAGCCTTATACTTTTTATTCTGCTTAACGAACTTACCGTACAAAGGATGACGGAAACGACGTTCAACTTCTACAACGACTGTTTTGTCATTTGCTGTACTTTTAACTGTTCCTTGCAGTATACGTCTTGGCATAACTATAGTCCCTTACATTTTTCTATCTCAAACCCTGTAAATGCACCATGCAAAAACAGAATTTGAAGCCCATTTTTATACCCGATTTCGGCATATGATAACTAATTTTTTAGAAATCTCAACAAAAATCGGCAATTTATTATTATTTTTTTGCAGCGTTCAACTGAGTTTTTACGCGTGCAATTTCGCGACGGGTTTGACGCATAACGTGTGTTTTCGGCATCTGACCCGCAGCATGCTGAAAGCGCTGATTCATTTGATCTTTCTTCAAATTTTCCAGTTTGCCCTGCAATGCTTCCAACGTCAAAGATTCTTTTTCAACTTTCTTTTCTGCCATTTTTTAACCTTTTTTGCCCATGCCTCTTTTCGAGTGCGCAATTATAATTAGTTAACCTTACGTTCAACGACTTTTGTTTTTACCGGCAACTTTGCTGCAGCTAAAGCAAATGCTTCATATGCAACTTCTGGTTTAACACCGTCTAATTCGAACAAGATACGACCTGGTTTTACGCGGCAAATCCAGTATTCAACTGCACCCTTACCTTTACCCATACGAACTTCTGCAGGTTTCTTAGTAACTGGTACATCTGGAAATACGCGAATCCATAATTTACCCATACGTCTCATATGACGAGTGATTGCACGACGCGCTGCTTCAATCTGGCGCGCTGTTACACGTTCTGGTGTCAATGCTTTCAAACCGAAAGAACCGAACGCCAATTCGCTACCCCCCTTAGCCACACCATGGATGCGACCTTTGTGCTGTTTGCGAAACTTTGTTTTATTTGGCATTAACATAACAATAACCTTTTAATTTCTTTATTTAATTTTTGATTTTATCTGCACCATATAGATGACAGTCAAAAATTATTTGCTCTTCTTTTCGCTACTACCAGCATATTCTGTTGGACGAGCCATTTCAGATGCTAGTTTTTCCTTATTTACAACATCACCTGTGTAAATCCAAACTTTAACACCGATAACGCCGTAAGTTGTTTTTGCTTGAATTGACGCATAATCAATATCAGCACGTAATGTATGCAAAGGAATACGACCTTCACGTATCTGTTCACTACGAGCAATTTCCGCACCATTAAGACGACCAGAGCACATAACCTTAATACCCTGTGCACCTGCCTTAACTGCGTTTTGAACAGCTTTTTTCATTGCACGTTTAAAAGAAACACGACCTTCAATTTGTTGTGCAATATTCTGTGCAACCAATTGAGCATTCAAATCAGGACGACGAACTTCATAAATATTTACAACAACTTGGTCATTTTTAACCAACTTTTTGATGTCGTTACGTAGTGTTTCAATATCTGCACCATTTTTACCGATAATCATACCAGGGCGAGATGTATGAATTGTAACAACTACTTTCTTAGCAAAACGTTCAATAACAACTTTTGCCAAGCCTGCTTTTTTCAGTTTCTTTTCGATAAACTTACGAATTTTGATGTCTTCTGCCAACAAATTCGCATAGTCTTTTTTATTTGCAATCCAACGTGAATCAGTAATTTTATTAATAAATTCACGTAATGAGATTGGTGATACTTTCTGTCCCATTTTATTACTTCCTTAATTTTATGGCAAATGTTCTTGAAACCGTATAGGTTTTATTCAGGGTGCCATGCATCCATACCACTTGCCACATATACCTTATTTAGCCTTTTCCTTTTTGGCTGGTTTAACAGTCTTTTTCTTTGGTGCAACCCCAGATTCCAAAACGATTGTCAAATTAGAAAAAGGTTTCAAAATTGGACGAGCACTACCGCGAGGACCGGCCATAATACGCTTCATTGTCAAAGCCTTACCGCACCAAATTTCTTTGACGAACAGGCTATCTGCAGGCAGATTTTTATTATTTTCTGCATTTGCAACCGCAGACAACAAAGTCTTTAAAACTTCACCAGCAACGCGTTTTTTAGAAAATTTCAAGACATCGATAGCACGTTCTACTGGTAAACCACGAACAGTATCGCAAACCAGATTCAATTTCTGGTGGCTAACGCGGATTAATTTATTAAACGCGCGCGCTTGATTATCTTTAATTCCATATCTTGTCGTTGTCATAACTATTTACCCTATTTTATTTTTTGGCTGCTGCAGCCTTTTTATTAGCCGCATGACCCTTAAATGTACGAGTTGGTGCAAATTCACCCAATTTATGTCCAATCATATCTTCTACGATAGAAACAGGAATGAATTTATTACCATTGTGAACTTCAAAAGTCAAACCAACCATTGGTGGTACAATCGTGCTGCCACGAGACCATGTTTTAATTGGTTTATGGTCATTCTTTTCGTTCGCCGCCGCTGCTTTTTTCAAAACAGATGGGTGAACATAAGGACCTTTCCATACTGAACGAGACATCAATTACTCCGTTTTTATTTATCTCTGGTACCATATAGATACCAGACTACTTATTATTTCTTCTTTGCCAAATGTCTGCTGCGAATAATCATCTTTGCAGTACGTTTATTGCTACGGGTACGATATCCCTTGGCTGGAATACCTGTACGTGATACTGGTTCGTGGCCCTTAGAGTGACCATTACCACCACCCATTGGGTGATCAACTGGGTTCATAGCCATACCACGAACTGACGGGCGAATACCCAACCAGCGTGCACGACCTGCTTTACCCAAGTTTACATTACGTTGGTCAGGGTTAGAAACGCTACCAACTGTTGCTAAGCAATCGGAATGAACTTTACGCAACTCACCGCTGTTCATTTTAATCTGTGCATAAACACCGTCTTTACCCATTAACTGAGCATAGCAACCTGCACTTCTAGCCAACTGACCGCCAGCACCAGGTTTCAATTCGACGTTATGTACGATTGTACCGATTGGCATATTCTTTAATGGCATTGCATTACCTGGTTTAATATCTTCACGTTCACCAGATATAACAACATCACCTGCTTTCAAATCGCGAGGTGCCAAAATATAAGAACGCGCACCATCTTTATATTCAATCAATGCAATGAAAGCTGTACGATTTGGGTCATATTCCAAGCGAATAACAGTTGCTGGAACGCCTTTTTTCTTACGAGCAAAATCAATTAACCGATATTTACGTTTATGTCCGCCACCCTGATGAGGAACAGTGACGTGACCGAAATTATTACGTCCACCTTTGGACTTCAAACCAACAGTCAAAGACTTTTCTGGTGCACCGCGATGCAATTCACTACGATCAACCTGAGTCAACCCACGTGTACCAGCAGTTGTTGGCTTATAATGTTTCAATGCCATTTTTTCTTACCTTTATTTATGTTTTGACACTAGCGTCCTTTAAAATGGGATTTCTCTGCCAAAACCGTTTTTCTATATATTTGCCGACAAATCCAATTTTGCATCTTTCGGCAAAGATACATATGCTTTTTTAACCAAGCGTTTTGTACCTGTACCACGACCACGGAAAGATTTAACTTTACCTTTTACTACAACGATATTTACCTTAGTTGGTTTTACATTGTAGATAGCCTGAACAGCACGAGCAACATCTTCTTTTGTCGCATTTGCTGCAACTTCAAAAGCAACGCCATTGCTTTCGGATAATTTTGCAGCCTTTTCTGAGATTATCGGACGACGCAGTATATCATAAATACCAGCAGTCGCAACGATTTTTTTCTCTGAACTAACTTTCTTTTCTGCCATTTTTTTTACCTTTTCGTCATCACTTAACAAACATTAATTATGCCAAGCGCGCTTCTACTGCTTTGACTGCGTCTGCGGTCAAAACCAATTTTTCGTGTTTCAAAATATCCAAAACGTTCAAACCAATTGTTGGTAATACATCAACGTTTGCGATATTTGCAGCTGATTTCTTAAAGTTTTCATCTATATCCGTTGCCCCTACGAACAAAGCAGAAGAAATACCCAATTTTTTCAACTGTTTTGCAAAAGCATTTGTTTTTGCAGCTGACAACTTTTCAGAATCAATAACAACCAAACTGCCATCTTTTACTTTTGAAGACAATGCCATTTTCAAACCTAATGCGCGAACTTTCTTTGGCAAATCAATAGAGTGATCACGAACGACTGGTCCATGAACTACACCACCACCACGCATATGAACATTGTATCTTTCACCCTGACGAGCGTTACCTGTTTTCTTTTGTTTGAAAGCTTTTTTACCGCTACCTTCTACATCAGAAACAGTTTTTACTGCATGTGTCCCAGCGCGAGATTTTGCACGTTGCCAAGTAACAACGCGATGCAAAATATCTGCACGAGGGTCCAAGCCGAAAATCTGGTCAGACAATTCTACTTTACCGACCGCTTTACCATCAAAATTAATAATATCTACTTGCATATCTTTCACCTTACTCTTCTGTCGCCCTACTTAATTATTCCGCAACAGTTTCTGTTTCGGTTGCTTCTGTTACTTGTTCCGTACCAGATTCAACTGCGGCTGCCGCTGCTTTTGTTGGAACTGGCAAATCTTTCTGTTCTTTTTTAACTGCGTCAACGACCAATACAAATGTACCGTTTGCACCTGGTACTGCACCTTCTACGAAAATCAAGTTTTCTGCTTCATCAGTACCAAATACTTTCAAGTTCTGAACAGTAACTGTTTCGTTACCCATCTGACCAGCCATTTTTTTACCTTTCAGAACGCGACCTGGCCATTCACGCATACCTGTACCACCGATAGAACGATGCGCTTTTAAAACACCGTGTGACGCTTCCTTACCACCGAAGTTATGACGTTTCATAGCCCCTTGGAAGCCTTTACCTTTACTTGTCGCTTGAACATCGACGAATTGACCGGCAACGAAATGAGACGCTGATAATGCAGTCCCTGCTGGGATAACGCAATCATCAGATACGCGGAATTCAACAACCTTGCGATACGGTTTTACCCCTGCTTTTTCAGCAGCAACCGCCTGCGGTTTTGCCACGTGTTTTGCTTTTGCTTCGCGCATACCCAAGATATTCGCGACATAACCATTTTTTTCCTGCGTACGATTTCCAATGACAGTGCAATCACCAACAGACAAAACTGTTACTGGATGAGCAACACCGCCATCATCATACAGACGCGTCATTCCTATTTTTGTTGTAATTAATCCGCTACGTTTCATTTTTTTATGCCTTTTTCCTTTGTTAGTAGGTTAGTACCTGTACACACACTTTTTTTAGAAGCACTAACACAAACAATTATAATTTAATTTTCACATCAACACCGGACGCCAAATCCAACTTCATCAAGGCATCTACTGTCTGAGGGGTTGGGTTAACAATATCTACGACCGCTTTATGATTACGGATTTCGAATTGTTCACGTGATTTTTTATCAACGTGTGGGGAACGGTTTACAGTAAATTTCTTAATCAATGTCGGCAAGCGAACGGGACCGACTACATCAGCGCCAGTGCGCTTTGCAGTTTTAACAATCTCTTCCACTGATTCCATCAAGACTCTATGGTCAAACGCTGTCAATTTGATGCGAATTTTAGATGCTGGTACCATTTGTTCGTTTTCCTTATTGTTATCCGGGCCGGTAATCACTGGCGTTTCATCCAGTTACACCGACCCGCTATCATTTATTATTTAATTATCTTGGATACAACCCCTGCGCCAACTGTGCGTCCGCCTTCACGGATAGCAAAGCGACGACCTTCGTCCATAGCAATAGGTGCAATCAACTGCACTGTGATACGAACGTTATCGCCTGGCAAGACCATTTCTTTGTCTGCTGGCAAAGTAATTGTACCTGTTACGTCTGTTGTGCTGAAATAGAACTGTGGACGATAGTTAGAGAAGAACGCTGTATGACGGCCACCTTCTTCTTTCGTCAAGATATAAACTTCAGCTTCAAATTCTGTGTGTGGTGTGATGGAACCTGGTTTGCAGATAATCTGACCACGTTCTACATCTTCTTTCTTTGTACCACGCAACAACAAACCTACGTTATCACCGGCTTCACCCTGATCCAACAATTTACGGAACATTTCAACGCCTGTAACTGTTGTTTTCTGAGTTGGGCGCAAGCCAACAATTTCGCATTCATCACCAACTTTAACTGTACCAGATTCGATACGACCTGTTACTACTGTACCACGACCTGTGATAGAGAACACGTCTTCAATTGGCATCAAGAATGGTTTATCAACTGGACGTTCTGGTAATGGGATATATTCGTCACAAGCTTTCAACAAAGCATCGATAGATTCTTTACCCAAACCGTCGTTTTTACCTTCCAAAGCGGAAACAGCTGAACCACGAATAATCGGTGCATTATCACCGTCAAAATCGTTTGAAGACAACAATTCACGAATTTCCATTTCAACCAATTCCAACAATTCTGGGTCATTAGCCAAATCGCATTTGTTCAAGTAAACAACGATTTTTGGAATACCTACCTGACGAGCCAACAAGATGTGTTCACGTGTCTGTGGCATAGGACCATCAGTTGCAGCAACAACCAAGATAGCACCATCCATCTGCGCAGCACCTGTAATCATGTTTTTAACATAGTCAGCGTGTCCTGGGCAGTCAACGTGAGCATAGTGACGATGTTCTGTTTCATATTCAACGTGAGCTGTATTAATTGTTATACCACGTGCACGTTCTTCTGGTGCGTTATCGATTTGGTCAACACCTTTTGATTGATCAGCACCAACACCATAGTAATGAACGATAGCTGCTGTCAATGTTGTCTTACCGTGGTCAACGTGACCGATAGTACCGATATTGACATGCGGCTTAGATCTTACATATTTTTCTTTTGCCATAGTTTTCTCCTTAGGCTTTGCTTGTTAATTTGATTTCTGAATATCTGGTTTCCGATTCATACTTTCTGCATTCAATCATAAACCAGAAATCAAAAATCACAATCTTTTTTTATTTTATTTTGTTAACTTCTTTATTACTTCATCTGCAACGTTCTGAGGTACTTCATCATAGTGGGACAATTCCATATAAGGATTTGCACGCCCCTGAGACAAAGAACGCAACGTTTTTACATAACCGAACAGATTAGCCAATGGAACATAAGCAGAAATCAACTGATTACCAAACTGAGTTTCAATTCCGTTAATTTGTCCACGACGACTGTTCAAGTCTCCGATGATGTCACCGACGTATTCTTCCGGTGTATTAACCGAAAGTTTCATAATCGGTTCCAGCAATTTTGGCGATGCTTTCTTCATTGCTTCACGGAAGCAAGCACGCGCCGCAATTTCAAAGCACAATACATTAGAGTCAACTTCGTGATATTTACCATCTACCAATGTTGCTTTGAAATCCACTGTTGGATAGCCAATCAGAACACCTGTCTGCTGTGCTATCTTCAAACCTTTTTCTACGCCGGGGATATATTCTTTTGGAATAGCACCACCAACAATCTTGTTTTCAAATTCATAGCCCTTACCAGGTTCCAAAGGTTCAAATTCAATCTTTACCTGAGCATACTGACCAGAACCACCAGACTGTTTTTTATGCGTATATTCTTCTGTGACCGGTTTGCGGAAAGTTTCACGATATGCAATACGAGGTTCACCAACGTTTACATCTACTTTAAATTCGCGCAATAAACGATCAACCAAAATTTCCAAATGCAATTCACCAACACCTGCCAAAATAGTCTGACCAGATTCTTCATCAACAGATACGCGGAAAGAAGGGTCTTCTTTTGCCAAAGCCTGTA
Organism: uncultured Pseudomonadota bacterium; assembly: GCA_949298405.1. Classification (GTDB taxonomy): domain Bacteria; phylum Pseudomonadota; class Alphaproteobacteria; order Rs-D84; family Rs-D84; genus Enterousia. The sequence goes on along the minus strand of CASFWA010000001.1, from coordinate 277,823 downwards.
AACCCAAAGACATCTTTTCAATATCTGCTTTTGTTTTTGGTTCAACTGCAATACTCATAACCGGTTCTGGTACGTGAATGTTTTCCAAGATAATTGGATTTGCTTCATCACACAAAGTATCACCAGTAATCGTTTCCTTCATACCAACCAACGTGACAATATCACCAGCAGACGCTTCTTTGATTTCTTCACGTTGATTAGAATGCATTAACAACATACGACCAACGCGTTCACGTTTATCACGGTTAGAGTTATAAATATAAGAACCAGATACCAATTTACCTGAATAAATACGAATGAACATCAAGTTACCAACGAACGGATCATTTGCAACTTTAAACGCTAAAGCAGCGAAAGGTTCTTTTGCATCAGGTTTGCGTTCCGCAACTGTTTCGCCATCCATTTTTGTACCCTTGATAGCAGGAACATCCAATGGTGATGGCAAGTAATCAACAATTGCATCCAATAATGGTTGAACACCCTTGTTCTTAAATGCAGTACCGCACAAAACAGGATTAAAGTTTTGATTAATAGTACCTTTACGAATTAATTGTTTGATAGTTGCAACATCTGGTTTTTTACCTTCCATATAAGCTTCCATAATATCATCATCTAATGTGACAACTTCTTCAATAAGCTTATTGTGCAATTCTTCTGCTTTTTCTTTTAAATCTTCTGGTATTTCTATGATATGAGGATCTTTACCCAAATCATCTTCCCAAACAATACCGCGCATTTCAACGACATCGACAACACCGCGGAAGTCAGATTCTGCACCGATTGGGAAATTAACGACCAAAGGATTTGCGCCCAACCGTTCACGAATCATATCAACGCAACGGAAGAAATTTCCACCGATACGATCCATTTTATTTACGAAGCAAATACGAGGAACATTATAACGGTCCGCCTGACGCCATACAGTTTCTGTCTGTGGTTGTACACCAGATACAGATTCAAAAACCGCAACTGCACCGTCCAAAACACGCAGAGAGCGTTCTACTTCCATAGTAAAGTCCACGTGCCCCGGAGTATCAATCAAGTTAATACGATGATCACGCCAGAAGCATGTTGTTGCAGCGGAAGTAATTGTAATACCACGTTCTTGTTCTTGTTCCATCCAGTCCATAGTGGCGCCACCGTCGTGAACTTCGCCAATTTTATATGTTTTACCGGTATAGAAAAGAATACGTTCCGATGTAGTTGTTTTACCTGCGTCAATATGAGCCATAATGCCAATATTGCGATACATATTCAAAGGTGCGGTTTTTCCGACTGACATGTTATTCTTTCCTTATTTTCTTTTTTATTGTTTGCCGTTTGATTTATTATTGTCCTAAAAGATTACCAACGGAAGTGAGCAAATGCTTTATTTGCTTCTGCCATCTTATGAGTATCAATCTTTTTCTTAAATGCGCCACCTTGACCATTCAAAGCGTCACGCAATTCACCGAACAATCTATCTTCCATAGAACGTTCACCACGTTTACGAGCGAACATAATCAACCAGCGTAAAGCCAATGTCTGTTGACGTGCAGGTCTTACTTCGACCGGAACCTGATAAGTAGCACCGCCAACACGACGCCCCTTTACTTCAACAGAAGGTTTTAATGCATCAACCGCTTCCAAAAATGCAGCCAATTCATCACCGTCTTTTGCTATCTTTTTCAGTTTATCCAATGCACCATAAACGATATTTTCGGCAACTTCTTTTTTGCCGTCCCACATAACAACATTAATACATTTTGCAACAACCAGATTATTATATTTGGAATCTGGTAAGATTTCACGTTTTGCTGCACTTTTACGTCTTGACATTTTATTTCCTTTTTATTTCTTCATCTGGGACAATCCCAAATTACTCACACAGCATCGCTGCGTGCACAATTAATTATTTACCAGCCTTTGCACCATACAAAGAACGTCCCTGCTTTCTGCTTTCAACGCCCTTAGTATCCAAAACACCGCGAATAATATGATATTTAACACCAGGTAAGTCCTTTACACGACCACCGCGAATCATAACAACACTGTGTTCCTGCAAGTTATGACCTTCACCTGGAATATAAGCCGTAACTTCACGACCGTTAGCTAATTTAACACGAGCAACCTTACGTTGCGCAGAGTTAGGTTTCTTAGGCGTGGTTGTGTACACACGTGTGCAAACACCACGTTTTTGCGGACATTCCACCATATCTGGTGCCGTACTTTTTACAACAACCTTTTTACGTGGTTTCCGAATCAGTTGATTTACTGTTGGCATTCAAAATCTCTTTATTTTTTCTACTCTTTTATCTGCACAAAAACTGCCTATCAGACTTATTTCAACGGGTTACCCGCGATTATAAATCCGTCAAGATATGCAGATTTCTGTATTTTTTTCTTTCCTTATTTACACGGAAAGTGAACATACTATAACCACGAACCCCAACATTGTCAAGAAAAATCTAAGATTTTTAATCAAAATCCAACATAAAAAAACCCTAAAAACTGGGGACTATACGACAAAAAACAATGACAACTTTTTTATTAGTACATAGCAGCAACTAGACGAATAAAAATTACGACAAAATATATTTGTCTTTATTAAAATACAACTGAAAATTCTGCACCTAATTTCCAATCATCATCTGGCAAGATTTCACTATGGTCGCTATTCTTGGTTTTAAAATGATATTTAATATAAGGATGCACAGACGCATTATCAGACATGTTATAAACAACCCCTGCTTTTATAGACCTATCATACAAAGTCACAGGCATTTCTATTTCCTTGAACTTAAAATTAAATTCTGTCTTTACTGCCAGCGCATTAGAAAAATAATACATACCTTCGAGAGTTATACCAAGATTCCAAAAATTTTGAGGCTCGGCAAAAACAAATTGTCCTGTCACTTTTGCAGCCCATTGGAAAGCATCACCAGCAATACCATGAATACGAATACCTGCATCAACATTATTATACCCTATTCTTTCATCCGTTTTCGCATTTTTCGTCCACGCAATCCCATAATCTGCAGACAAATCTAATTTAAATCCATCGTAAGTCAAAACCTTATAACTAAGCCCAACTTGAGAATCTGCATAATCATTTCCTGTACCGAAAGAAACGGTCCAATCATTTAAAAAAGTATAAGATATACCAACCCCTAGCTCATCTATTGTTCCAGAAGAAATATCATCATGACCCGTACCAGACTTATTAGTCCCAGTTTTAAATTCTGCACCAAACGAAGCAGAAAACTCTTTATCTTCCGTAAGTCTACTAACATCAGAAATACCCTTTGCATTTGAAAAACATGGATAAAGAAACAATAAAGAAAAACTAATTATAAAAATTTTTTTATTCAGCATGACTTACACCATAAGTTTTTACATAAAAATGTTGCCATACCTACTTATAAAAATTCCACAGGAAGCAAATCACACAAGAAAGTAAAAAAATAACCCGACAACAAAATCGGGTTATTTTATTCCATATACACAGATTTAGAACTGGATACCAAATTTAGCACCAAATCCGAAACCATCTGCGATAGTCCACTGACCTGCACCTGTATGCGCCATAAATTTAGAAACATAAGCACCAATGAACTTATTATCGTCGATATTGTAGTTAGCACCTAACTTACCTTCCCAAGTTCCAGCATTTTCTACTCTGTCATCAATGATGCCTGTATATTCAGCACCTGCCAATAAAGACCAACTGTCATTCAAAGCAAAGAATGCGTCTAAACCTGCACTAACTGAATGCCAACCATCATCATCCCAGTTAAACGATTCGGAATTAGAATAATCAAAATCAACGTGTCCTGCAACAGTCCAAGCGCCTGTCATATAACCTGCGCGAACGCCGACATTCCAATTGTACCAAGTCAGGTCTTCATCCATAAAACTTGCGCCATAATCCCAAACAGGGTTAACGCCATAACTACCGTAAACATCTGCTTTCCAATTAGCCATATCTAACAGACGATAATTTACACCAATTCCCAATGTACCCCATTGAGATTGATCAAACCAATTATTTTCCGCCATAGACATTGCAACACCAACAGCCAGTCTATCAGTAATACCATAACCAAATTCTTCGTCCAAATTTACTAAAGTTGTAGAATTTGTATTAGAAGATAATTCTGTCATGCTGTAGAACTTTCCTGCATCTGGACGATACAATGGATTATCATTAATAACAGCAGCATTTGCGCCCGACACAGCAAAAACAGCCAACAATGATGTTAAAACTACTTTTTTCATACTCTATCCTTTCAGTTGAGTTATTCAAACTAGAAAATATTTATCTAGCTAGGAATATTTTAGACCGCAACCTAAACCATTTTCAAGTTAAAAGATTTTTGCAAAAAGCCCGGAAATATGCTATAATCAGGCGGATTTGTGATTCGGATTAGATTCTTATTGACACAACCAAACACGCATATTTCAAGGCTTTCAAAGCATTAAACAAATATAATTATTAAAAAACATAACAAATAAAAATTATTTACTGTTTTTTATTTTACGCCAATTGGCATGATTTTTCATATGTTCTTCATAAGATTTTGAAAACTTATGTCCACCATTTCCATCTGCGACAAAGAATAAATAATTTGTATCCGCTGGTTGCAAAACCGATTTTATAGCATCCATTCCAACATTTGCTATTGGTGCTGGCGGCACCCCATAACGTACATAAGTATTATAAGGGCTTTCTACTTTCAGATGCCCCCGCAATAAAGGTGCGCCTTGCATATCTCCCACCCCATTAGTAATAGCATAAACGACAGTTGGGTCTGCTTGCAAACGCATACCTTTTTCAAGACGATTTAAATAAACGCTTGCTACTATCGGCATTTCGGATGCTTTTGGTGTTTCTTTTTGAACGATAGAAGCCAAAGTAATAATATCATTCCAATTTTTAAGTTGCTTTGGCATCATTCGACCAGTTTTTTCCCAAACTGCTTTTGTATCATCCATTTTTTTACGCATCAAATCCAAGAACGCCAATCTGGAAGTTCCCCTGGCAACTTTATAAGTATCTGGGAACAGATCACCATCATGCAAATCGCACACAGGCAAGTCAGTACCTTTTCCACACTCAACAGAACCTGTCAATGTAGGAGTATCTAACAACAACTGCTTTATTTGCTTAACTGTTAATCCTTCTGGAACAACAACTGTGACGGTTGCAATATCACCAGTTGCAAACATACGTGCAATGCGCCAAACACTTGTTCCTTCTGGTATTTCATATTTACCAGTTTGTATTTTACCACCATTACCACGCACAGCTATTTTAAACATCGGAATAGAATCGATTAAGCCATAATCCTGCAACTGAGAAGCAATTGCTGAAACACTAGCCCCCTTAGCGACTTCGAAAAGAGAATCATTTTTTACTGTAGATTTGACACCAAAAAAATAAAATAAGAATAACAATAGCAGTCCAGCAAAAAGCCCGACTGATTTAAAGATAATATTTTTTGAAAGTTTTCTTTTTTTCATGACCGACAAATTATTACAAATAAAAGACAAATTGCAAAAGTAAAATTTATCACTTAAATACTGAAAAACTTTTGGTCGGAGTGACTGGGTTCGAACCAGCGACCTCTACGTCCCGAACGTAGCACTCTACCAGACTGAGCTACACTCCGCACAATCTAAGTAGCCGGATTATGCTACTGGACGCCAAAAAAATCAACTCTTTTTATATGTTATTTTTCTTTCACTTATAAAAAATATCTGCAATACTTTTCTTTGCGAAGGTATAAATTTATAAAGGATACATATATGTATGCACTTAAATTTTTAAAGAAAAACAAATTTGACGATTATAAAGATTACATAGAAAACGGTGCCCCACAAATTCCTAGCAACTTTAATTTTTCTTATGACGTAATTGATGTGCTTGCAAATGAAGAACCAGATAAAGTTGCACTACTTTGGACAAATGATTCAGGGGAAAAGAAATCTTTTACTTTCAAAGATTTATCAAAAATGTCGAACGCGGCTGCCAATTTTCTATCAAGTCGCGGCTTAAAAAAAGGCGATACAGTACTTTTATTTTTACGCCGTCGTTGGGAATATTGGATTTTAATGTTAGCGATGCATAAAATCGGGGTAATTCCTATTCCTTCAACGAACCAGTTAAAAACAGAAGATATTGAATACCGTATTCAACAGGCCGATGTAAAAGCAATCATTGCATTTGATGACGGTCATGTTGTAAACGAAATTAAAAACGCTATCGGTGATAAAGAAATACAATTCATAACAAATGATGAAGTTGCAGATTCTTTATCTAAAATGCCTGAAACCCTAGAACGTGTTTACAACGAGAATACAGACACAATGGTAATTTACTTTACTAGTGGCACAACAGATATGCCAAAAATGGTTGCACATAATTTCATATATCCCCTGGGGCATATAAATACTGCTCTATTTTGGCAACGTTTAAAAGATGATGACATTCACTTTACTTTATCTGAATCGGGATGGGCCAAATGTTCATGGGGCAAGATGTACGGTCAATGGCTGGCTGGTGCAACAGTATTTGTATTTGATTTTTCAAGTATTGCAACAGCCCACGATTTATTAACTGCAATTTCTGAAAATCATATTACATCATTCTGTGCACCACCAACGGTATATAAAATGTTAATACATGCAGACTTTACAAAATACGATATATCTTCATTAAAGAAAGCAGATATCGCTGGTGAAGCTTTAAATCCAGAAGTATTCGAACGCTTCTTTAAAGCAACTGGCATAAAGCTACATGAAGGTTTCGGACAAACAGAAACATGCGTGATGTTATTTTGCAATGAATGGATTGAACCAAAACCAGGCAGTATGGGAATGCCTGCGGCGGGTTGGGATGTTCAATTATTAGACGAAAGTGGCCGTCCCGTTCCAGACGGCACAGTGGGTGAAATCTGTGTTTCCCTAAAAGACGCCCGTCCAACAGGACTGTTCCAGGGCTATCATAAAAACGAAAAATTAACATCACAAGTATTTCGTGATGGTTATTACCACACAGGCGATGTAGCATATCGCGATTCGGATGGATATTATTGGTTTGTCGGCAGAAACGACGATTTAATAAAAACATCTGGTTATCGCGTAAGCCCATTTGAAGTAGAAAGTGTATTACTGGAACATCCAGCCGTTCGCGAAGTAGCAGTAACAGGTATTCCAGACCCATCGCGTGGTATGGCGGTTAAAGCAACAATAGTATTAAATAAATACTTCCAATCAACCGACATTCTAATCCGTCAATTACAAGACCATGTAAGAAGTCGCACTGCATCATATAAATATCCACGAGTGATAGAATTCGTAGATAGCCTGCCTATGACGATTAGCGGCAAAATTCGTCGTGCTTTAATTCGCACATTAGACAGTGCCAAGAATACAATTATCGAACCAATCAAAAGTACAATTGGTCTTGGTAAAGACGAAGAAAAATAAAAAACACATAAGAAAAAAACGCGGGTAAAACCCGCGTTTTTATCAAATACAGTTGTAATTTTTACTTTTCAAATTTTTTCAAAATCAAACTTGCATTTGTACCACCGAACCCGAACGAATTGCTTAACGCAACTTTAACATCACGTTTTTGTGCTTTATTCGGAACCAAGTTGAAATCACCAACTTCATCTTCTGGGTCTTGTAAATTAATTGTTGGCGGGACAATACCGTCACGAATCGCCAATACACAGAATATAGACTCAACCGCGCCAGCCGCACCCAACAAGTGCCCTGTCATAGATTTAGTTGAAGACATACATGCATCAGTTCCTGCAAACAAGGTCTTAACTGCGGTCAATTCACCCATATCACCTAACCCAGTTGATGTACCATGCGCATTAATATAATCAACGTCTTTTGGTTGCAACCCAGCATCTTTTAAAGCCGCCTGCATTGCACGCATACCGCCTTCCCCACCAGGAGCCGGCGCAGTAATATGATACGCGTCACCAGATAAACCATATCCAGCAACTTCGGCATAAATTTTTGCGCCACGCGCAACCGCATGTTCGTATTCTTCCAAGACCAAGATACCAGCGCCTTCTGCCATAACGAAACCATCACGATTTTTATCCCAAGGTCGAGAAGCACCAGCAGGGTCATCATTACGAGTACTTAAAGCCTTCATTGCACAGAACCCAGCAACACCAATTTTACCGACTGCACCTTCTGCACCACCTGCAATCATAACATCTGCATCACCATGCTGAATCAAACGAACTGCTTCACCAATAGAATGAGCCGCAGACGCACATGCAGTCACAACAGATAAATTTGGTCCTTTCAAACCGTACTTAATTGAAATATTCCCAGCAGTCATATTAATAATTGCTTTTGGTATAAAGAAGGGGCTTATACGACGCGGGCCACCTGCATACAATTCGACACAATTATCATAGATAGTATTTAAGCCACCGATACCTGCACCGACAGAAACCCCTATACGATTTTTATCACCATCATAGTCTATTAACCCTGCATCACGAATAGCCTCATCAGCAGCGACCATACCATAAACAATAGACTTATCCATTTTACGTTGTTCACGTGGTTCCACAACTGCATCTGGATTATATTGCCCTGGTTCTGTACCAACGACTGGCAACCCTGCAATCTGAGAATTCAAATCGGACACATCAAACGTATCAATTTTACGTACCCCGGAAACTCCATTTACGATATTCTTCCATGCGTATTCGATACCAGTACCAACAGGAGACACAATTCCCATACCAGTAATAACAACTCTTTTCATACTAAACATCCTTTATAAAGTTTTAATCGATTGGTTATATAATAACCTGTTTCTGGTAAAACGTACAGAAAAAAATCCGTCACCACAAACAAATGCGAGACGGATTATAATCTTTACCAAAGTTTCATTACAAACTATTATTTCTGATGAGCTTCGATATATTTAACTGCATCACCAACTGTAACTAACTTTGTTGCATCTTCATCAGAAATAGTGATATCAAATTCTTTTTCAACTTCCATGATGAATTCAACAACGTCCAAAGAATCAGCACCCAAATCATTAATGAAAGATGCTTCTTCTGTAACTTCTGCTTCTGAAACGCCCAATTTTTCAGTTACAATTTTTTTTACTTTTTCAAAAGTTGTCATTTTTTATCCTTTGTTTCAGTTAAATTTTTGGCCCAACCATGGGCGTCATTAATAAAAACTATCATTTTATGACAACAGTGTCAAGAAATTATAACAAACAATAACAAAACTTGACAAAAGCACTTTTCTATGATTAGGCCATCACATCATCAATAACAGCATTCATATTTGCTCTAAAATCTTCTTTATCAGAAGCCCAAACAAGTTGACGGGATAAAAACTTATAAACATCATCCATTGTTAAATTTGGGATACCTGCTTTTTCTGCAATATGTTTCCATGCTAATCTTGGGTCTGTTAAATGTCCTCTACCACGACCAGGGAACACCCACTTACTATCTTGTGGTAAATCCTGCAACAAAACAACCGCTGCATCCGACAAAGGTCTGTCACACCAAGTATAATGGTTAAAATCAAGGTCTTTCCATTGCATAGAAAAAATCTTTGATTTTGGCGCAAAACCATAAATCAGCATTAAGAAAGCAGCACGAAGATTCTGATTTTTTTCTTTTTCTATAACACGAACAAGCTTATTAAACCCGAATTTATTTAAAGGTCTAACGCGACGTTTTTGTTCTATCTTCGGTAACCCTAATACAGGGTTCTGTTTAGAATATCCAATATCAATAGCATATTTAAAAACACTTTGCAAAAATTCCTGCATTCTACCTGCAATCGCCCGACCTTCTATCGCACTAATAACATTTGCAATATCCAGAGAAGAAATTTCTGAAACATATCTTTCGAACAAAGTTTTTAAATGTCTATCAATAGCACGTTCTAATTTATCATAAGAATAACTATTTCTTCTAACCCGATTCGTCATATATAAATCTAACAATTTACGCATTAAAATTTTTTTATGACGAATAGGCTTCTTTTTCGCAGCCTCTTGTAAAATATTTGGCACAGCCGCCCTAGCCGTTTCTATATCAGTTTCAGGATAATTACCTATTATTATTCTTTTGTCCTTACCGTGAACCCGTTTTCTAACAAAGAAACTTTTTACACCACGGCTAGTTATATACATGCGCAATCTTGGTTCTGATATATCTTGCACGACATCAAATCCAGAACTTGGTGCCGGCAGATTATCTAGTATAAAAGGATTAAAAAAGAATTGGTGAGCCATTTTAGCGTTTGTTTTCCTGTATTTGTTTAAACTTATTTTTCCAAAAATTTTTTACTTTGCTTTGACTCTCACCATATTCCATTAAAGTATTAATATAATTCCAATTATTTAAATAATATGGGCAATCCTTAACTGCACATAACTTTTCTGGTTTAAAATTAGAGCAAACTTTTTCATACTCTTGCGATACAATTGAATCTGAATGATTGTTTACTGTATTATCCAATCTAGTAAAACAAGCACAAGAACTATCATATTCGGACTTTTCAGTTACGTTATTATATAAGTCATCACATGCAGCATAAAAAATCTTACGTTTTGCGCTTCTTTCTTCTCTTAAACTCATATAATCTTCAAAGTCTTCACGCATAGATTTCCAAGAAGCACTAACAAAATAAGAAAACATTCCCATAAAATATCCTTTTATCTTTAATATAAATTTATTTTAACTTATCATTCTTTTTTTCCCAAAAAGATTTTTTTAAATATAAAGTATTCGCCAATTCTTTTTTTATATTGTTATAATGTAGTTTGTTTTCATAATATTTACAATTCTGATTCTGACAATTATCTTCGTCATAAAAAAATTTACAATGAATGATTTGATTACACAACACATCTCTATCTAGTTCTCTAAAACTTCTCATAGGAAAAGTATATATTACCCTACAAATATTTTCTGAGAATTCCTTATATTTGGTAATTTTTTCACGCGCATCATCACAATCTCTTTTCAACACTTCTATTTTCTTTTTAACTTCCGCGTACTCTTTAAAATCCTTTTTCATATAAAAATAAGGTGCTCTTATTAAATATTTAAAAAAATCTTTCAACATGCCGAAACTACTCTTTTTTTTAAGAATTAACCTTTAAAGCATTTATAAATGCAGACTGAGGTATTTCTACATTACCGAAAGTACGCATACGTTTTTTTCCCTCTTTCTGTTTTTCAAGAAGTTTTCTTTTACGAGTAATATCCCCCCCATAACATTTTGCAGTAACATCTTTACGATAAGCCGCGATCGTTTCTCGTGCAATAATTTTTCCACCAATCGCAGCCTGCAAAGGAATTTTAAACTGATGACGCGGTATTAAATCTTTTAACTTTTCTACAATTTGTCTTCCGCGTTTTTCAGCAAAACTTCTGTGACACATAAAAGACAACGGTTCTACATTTTCATCATTGACAAGAATAGAAACCTTTACCAAATCTGAAGCCTGATATCCATGCAAAACATAATCAAACGAAGCGTAACCCGAAGATAAAGATTTTACTCTATCATAAAAATCAAATACAATTTCTGCCAAAGGCAAAAGGTAAACCAATACCGCCCTATTTCCGACATAAGAAATATTTTCTTGCACACCGCGTCTTTCAGAACACAAAGACATTATTCCGCCCATATACTTATCTGGCATCATAATAGTGGCGCGCACCCAAGGTTCTTCTATGGACTGAATTCTTGTTAAATCTGGCATATCCGCGGGATTTTCTAAATCCGTAACACTCCCGTCGCGCAAATGAACTTTATAAAGCACACTTGGGACAGTATTAATCAAACTAAGATTAAACTCACGACGCAATCTTTCGCTTATAATTTCCATATGCAACAGCCCCAAGAACCCGCAGCGCAACCCGAAACCCAACGCAGAAGACTTTTCAGTAGTAAACATAAACGACGCATCATTCAAGGCCAACTTTTCCGCACCGTCACGCAAATTAGGATAGTCATCTGCTTCTACTGGGAAGAACGAAGAAAACACAACAGGAATAGAAGGTTTAAACCCTGGCAAAGGTTCATCAGAAGGATTTTTTGCATCTACAATCGTATCACCAACCTTACAGTCATGAATTGTTTTCATACCAGTAATAATGAACCCAATTTCACCTGTTTCTAATTTATCTGCATCGACCATTTTTGGAGTAAAATATCCGATTTTTTCAATCACATACTCTGCCCCTGTCACCATAAACTTTATTTTTTGCCCGCGTTGTAATTGCCCGTCAACAACGCGAACCAAAATAACAACACCTAAATAAGAATCATACCAAGAATCAACCAACAGTGCACGAGTTGAAGCCTTTTCATTTCCCCTAGGGGAAGGCAATTTTGCGACAATTTCTTCCAACAAATCTGTTACCCCTGCCCCAGTTTTTCCAGAAACACAGATAGCATTTTTAGCATCCAAACCTATAACATCTGAAATTTGTTCGCGCGCTGCTTCAACATCACTAGAAGGTAAATCAATCTTATTCAAAACAGGCAACATTTCTAAATCGTTATCCAACGCCAAATACGCATTAGCCAAAGTCTGCGCCTGCACACCTTGTGTTGCATCGACAAGGATTAAAGCCCCTTCACAAGCCGCCAAACTACGTGAAACCTCATAAGAAAAGTCCACATGTCCAGGTGTATCCATTAAATTTAGTTGATAAGTTTGTCCGTCTTTTGCCGTATAATTCAAGCGAACAGTTTGTGCTTTAATTGTAATTCCGCGTTCACGTTCTATATCCATAGAATCCAAAACTTGCGCTTTCATTTCTCTGGACTGCAAACCACCTGTAATTTCAATTAATCTATCTGAAAGAGTCGATTTACCATGATCGATATGAGCAACAATAGCAAAATTTCTGATATTCTTTTGATTCATATTACAACCCTAACATTATGCGGCAATGATACACCAGCATATTAAAAGTTGCAATTCGTTTTTTTACGAAAATTTAACAATTTATCTTGATAACGATTTTACCATCAAATAATTAGGATTAACCAAAGAATAACCATTTTTCTCATAAAATTTTCGCGCCTGCAAAGTTGGTGCGCTGTACAAAGAAATTTCCTGCGCCCCACTTTCAAGGCAATAAGATTCGTAAGTTTTTAATAAATAAGTACCTATTCCACTATGGTGATACTTTTTATCAACGAACAAATAATCAATTACAGAATCTCTGCCATTAAGTGAATCACGCAAAGAACCTTTTATAAAACCTAACGGTGAATAAACCCCATTAAATATAAACATTATATGATTGCGATTTTCAACATCATATTTCAAAGAATGATATAACTTAATTGCTTCACTTGGTCTTGTTTGATTAACAATATAATAACAATCTTTTACCAAAGAATATGGCACCTGATAAATTTGTGAAATCCCTGTCATTTACCTAAATCCAAATTATCTAAAAGTTTATCAATTCTGTCTGCTTTTTCTAGCGTATCATCATATTCAAAACGAATATCAGGAACATACTTTTGATTCATGCGTGCAGCCAGTTCATAACGAATCATCTTAGTTGTATCATCCAGACGTTTTTGTACCGTTTCAATATTTTCATTACGCGAATAATAAAACAATCGAACGAATTGCAAACCGCCATGTGCAACGGCACCGACCAAAGAAACCCCAGACAACAAATTATCTTCGCCAAACTTATCACGCAAGATTTCTGCAACAAGTGTTTGAACTTTACTTGCAACTTTTGCGGCACGATTAGAATTATTTTGCTTTTTAATCATATTTATTTCCACTGCATATAATTATTAATTGTAAAGTATAAAATATTTAATTACAATCAAGTAAATTTTTTGTCAGCCAAGGGAAAAATAATGAAATTCGCAGAATATATTTTACAGAAATCAGAAAGCAAAACATATTCATGGATAGTATTCCTTTTAACAATATGCGAATCCATATTTTTGTTTATTCCACCAGAAGTATTTATGACTCCACCAATAATAGCCAACAAAAAACGTGCTGTACCGATTGCGGTTGCTACGTCACTTGGGTCTATTGTAGGCGGTGCAATTGCATATCTTATAGGTGCCTGGCTTTGGGATTCCGTAGGTATTTGGTTAATAAACACATTTTCAAATCCAGAACTAATAGAAACAGCAATAAAGCCAATGTTTAGTAAATATGGGATTCTGATAATAGTATTAACCGCGGTCACCCCTATTCCATATAAACTACTTGCAATATGGCTTGGTTTTATTGGTTACCCAATTTGGATATTCTTGGCAGTATCTGCGATATTCCGCACAGGCCGCTTTGGAATAATTGCTGCGCTACTTTATTTTTTCCAAGAACGCGCAAATGCGATTGTAAAAAAATATTTTTGGCCGCTAACGATTACCGCAATTATTGCAGCAGGTCTGGGTGTTTTTTTAATATCGCTTTTTTAAAACTGGGTACTAAACCTAAGTGCAACGCTTTCAGTATCTGCAGCAATAAACATATTCTGCTTTCTTTCTGCAAATATCCACGCAGACAAGAAGCCTACCGCCGCCCCCGCCAGAACATCATGAGTATAATGCCAACGCGACTGTACTCTTGAATATCCTACGAACGAAGCCAAGACATAAGGAACAATTGCCTGTTTTATACCATAACGCCTGTGTATAAAAGCCGCATTTGCAAAAGCATTTGCGGTATGACCAGACGGGAAACTATCAAAGCCTTTTTTATTAGGTCTTTGTTCAGAAATATTTTCTTTCAAAGTATCTGTGACAGTTGATTTTATTAAATTAACAACAATTAATTGCTTTAACCCGTTCCAGTCATAATCATACCAAGTATTCCAATCAGAATTATATACAGTTGCAGCAAATGAATAAACAGGCAAAACTTTAAAAGAAATAATATCCCCTAAATTACCGATAAAATCCCCTGCTCTAAGATTATTAGGAAATAAAACCCAACAAAAGAATAATAGTCCCGACAATAGTACTTTCATTTTTTATCCTTGTGTAAAAAGAAAGAAAAAAGACACCTATGAAAGTAGGTGCCGGGAAGTTAGTCATTCAAATATAACGATGAATTCGTTGCCTTTACCGCAAAGCAGTTATTGTATAGCAACGACTTCCCGACCGAGAAGTCGGGACAACAAGTTAGTTAAAACTGTTATATTCGGGTGACTAAACCCGTCTACTAACATGGTCCGCTTTTAAGAATCTTAAAAGCAGGGTAATTATATTATAAGAAAGATGATTAAATCAAGTTTTAAGGGGAAAAATAAATCCACCTTTTTGGTGGATTTATAATTTTATTACTATTCAACCCAGATGGTTGCATAAGTCGTAGCACTTTCACTGCCAACAGGGATTTTAACATTTCCTTTTGTGACAGAAACCTTACCATCAGTCTGTGAAACCGCTGTGACAACGGCCCCTGTACCAGAAGAAGTGCTATCCAAAGCAGTAATCTGAGACTTTGTTGCATAAGTACTAGCAATATTATTGCCATTCGCATCTGCGGTTGCTTTTGCAGCCGTACCAGTTGTACTTAACTTACCTGCCAAAGCGGTGTTTATAACCTTATTCTGAACAGGATTTGTACTTGTACTGCTTAAAGCGCTATCTACTGTTATTGCAGCAGGGATAGAAGGTTTATCAGTTAAATCGTTATAAGAACCAGACGTTGCGACATCTGCCAAATCCGCGGTATTAGCCTTTGCATTTAACGAATTTGTCAAGCCAGATATCTTTGACTGTGCAATTGCAGCCGAAGAAGAAATATCTGCATTTGTTATTGTACCATCTGTTATCATAGCACTGCTGACAGTACCAGTTGCAACATTACCCGACCCATCTGTAATTAAAACTTTATTTGCATTCGTAGAGCCCTGTGCTTTTGCAACCTTTGTATTTGCAGCAGATTGCGCACTTGCCGCTGCATCTGCCGCATCATCTGCAGTAGATTGCGCAGTAGCAACATCAGCTTCTACAGAAGCCAATGCTGTTTTTGTAGCATAAGTATTAACGATGTTATTCCCGTTTGCATCTGCAGTTGCTTTTGCAGCCGTACCAGATGTACTTAACTTACCTGCCAAAGCAGAATTTATAACCTTATTCTGAACAGGGTTTGTACTTGAAGAACTCAAAGCAGAATCCACAGTAGGTATAGTTGGTTTATTTGTTAAATCATTATACGAACCAGATGTTGCAACCGTTGCTAAATCATCAACATTGGCCTTATCTGCCAACCCAGAAGTTAATTCAGTCTTCGTAGCATAAGTAGTTGTAATAACATTACCCGATGCGTCTTGTGTTGCTTTTGTAGCATTCGTTGCATTTGTAGCATTAGTCGCACTAGTTGCGGTTGTTGCTTTATCTGCACTTGTTGCACTATTTACTGTGACAGTACCGTCTGTTCCGACAGTTATATCCCCACCACTTTTTACACCACCCAACTTATCAGATGTAGCCGCAGTTAAGACATAATCTTCTGGCAAATCATCAGCAGTAATAAAACCACTATTATTAGTCAACTGAGATGTTGTTGTAGGTACTGTAATATTGATAGTTGCTGGTGAAGCCGCATTTGCAGTAAACGTACCGACATTAGAACCATTTTTCTGAATTGTCAGTGTTGCATTATTTACAGTTGGAATATCTGCAGAATCCGCCTTACCTGCCAAAGCAGTAGCAACCGCTTTTTCAGAAGGATAAGCCGTATCTGTTGCAGATGCAGTTGCACGAACAGTTGTAACTTTATTTTTTGTTTCTTCTGCAGTTATACCTTTTGTTGCAGAAACAGTGCTACCACTAGCAGAAACCGAAGTGACAACATTACCTGTTCCACTGGTAGAACCACTAATGCTAGACAAACGTCCACCAACCTGTACATCAACATACTTTTTGGATGCGATATCTGCATTAGCTGTTCCCATAGCAAGCATTGCTATTAAAGAAACTGCAAAAAGACCTTTTGTATTCATCATTTTTATTCTACCTAAAAAACTGTTTCGTTTCACTATCTAAATCGCAACTCACGCAAACTTTTTTTGATGTGCGATATATTTATGAAATACCGCACATCAAGATACCAACAAGATTATCTTGCAACAACTTCCCATTCATAAGCAGAGTTATTATAAGTCAAAACACACTTATTTGTTGGGTTTTCACAACTAGGATCTGTTGGTTTTGGTATTGCTGCCAAAGCCGCTTCCTTTGCTTCTGTTGCAGTTTGACTTGCTGTATCAGCAGTACTCTTTGCCTGTGTTGCAGTTTGACTTGCTGTATCAGCAGTACTCTTTGCCTGTGTTGCAGTCTGTGTTGCAGTTGTCGCAGCAGTTGTTGCTTCTTCTGCTGCAGCCGTTGCTGCTGCTGCATCAGACTTCGCCTGTGTTGCATCTGTTTTTGCCTGTGCTGCATCAGATTTTGCTTGTGTTGCATCTGCCGCTGCAGTTCCTGCTTTAGTATTTACTTCATTAATAGCACCAACAACTGTTTTTTGTGTAGTTGCAAGAGTATTATCTGTTTTATCTTGCTTCAACGCCAAATCTGCATCAACATCTGCAGTTTTTGCATAATCTGCCAAAGCAGCCTGTTGCAAAGCAGAATCTGCCTTACCCAAAGACGCCTGAACGTCATCTGCCAATTTTGCTTTTGTTACATTTTTATCTGCAATTTTTGCCGTTGTGACAGCGTTTGCATCAATATCTGCTGCACTTACTGTGTCTTTTTCTGCCAAAGCGCCCAAATCTGCTGTATTTGCTTTTGCATCCAAAGCAGAATCTACTTCTGTTTTTGTATAAGCATCTGTGATACCATAACCTTGTAATGTTGTGGCTTTATCTGCTTTACCTGTTTGTAAACCAGCAACAGTTCCCTGTAATTCTGTAACATCTTCTTTAACGCCAGACACATTACCAGTTACACTATCGATAGCATCTGCAACTGCTTTTACAGATGGATATGACGTATCGTTGGTCGTATTATCACTATACTGTGCAGATTGAATCAATGCTTTATCCTGCTTACCTGCCAATCCTTCTGTTAATGCAGTCGTTGTCGCATGTGTTGCAGAAGCAGTTTGCAAAGCATCAATTTCACCTTCTGCGGTTGTCAAACGCCCACCCTGACTTGTAACAGTACCTTCTACAGTATCTACACGACCTGTCAAAGTAGTTACGCTTGCTGTTGTGGCTCTTGTACCGACCTGATCATCAACATAAGTTCTTGATGCGATTTCTGCATTTGCAGCTCCGACAGTGACAACTGTCAATAATGTTGCAAATATACCTGCTGTTAGTTTTTTCATTTTCCTTTCCTTTTTTGTTTTGTTAGTTAATTAGTTTCGTTAGTTAGTTCTTTATTGTGCCGGCTCTGTTACATTTACCCATTTGAACTGCCCGTCTGTTCCAACAGACAACACACACAAACCGGATTCTGCCATACATTCACCTTCTGGTTGAGGCACCGCCAGTTCCACAATCTTTTCATTTGTTTCCAGTTTTGTATAAACGTCAGACACGTTTGCTTTACCGGAAATTTCACTAACTAAATCGTCACTTAACTTTTCTTGCGTCACCGCCTTATCAGCAATTTTATCTGTTGTAACTGCGCCATTTTCCAACTTGCTGCCAGCAATAGAATTATCATTTATATTATCTGGATTAACTGGCAAGCCCGTATCTGATAATTCTGTTATTTTCTTATTTGTCCATTCTACGATTGCACCAACAGATGGGTATACAGTCGGCGAACTTTGGTTATCTGTCCCAATAGTCGTTGCCTTATTCGCAACATTTTCTTTCAATGCCAATCCTTCTGTTAATGCAGCCGTCGTCGCATGTGTTGCAGAAGCCGTTTGCAAAGCATCAATTTCACCTTCTGCGGTTGTTAAACGCCCACCCTGACTTGTCACAGTTCCTTCTAATGTTGCAACAGATTCTGCACTTGCTTTACCAGCAATGTCCGTCTGTAATTGTTCAACATCAGCAGCCAAACCAGTTTCTGGGTCGGTAATTTGTTCTACTTGCTGTTTTATATTCGTTATATTTTGTGTAATGCTTTCAACAGCACTTGCATCTGCCTTGGCTCCCAAAGCAGTACGAACCGCAACCGCAGAAGGATATTGTTCCGCAGTGGATTCTGCTGTTATTTCTTGTATTTTATTATCTTTATCTTCTTTTTTCGCCAAGTCTGCCACATCTGCTTTTTGACTTACAGTTTCTGCCAAAGATGATACAGAACTTTCTAAACCACTAACAGCATCTTGTGCAGCCGCCGCATCTGTAACAGCCTGTTCTACCTGTGCACCAAGGCCTGTTTCTTCATTATTAATTGTATCACCTAACTGCGTCACCTGCTGTTTCACATTTGTAATATTCTGATTTATTTCTTCGACCTCAGTTGTTGTGACATAATTTTCCAACACACTTGTATCTGCCTTACCCTGCAACGCCGTATGAACTGCTGCCGCAGACGGATATTGTTCTGATGTAGAAGATTCATCAATAGTCTGAGTTTTATTGGACTTATCTTCTTTGCCTGCAATAGTTGTGCTTAAATCCTGGCTCAACTTATCTTCTGTTATCGCCTCATCAGCAATTTTATCTGTTGTAACTGCGCCATTTTCCAACTTGCTGCCAGCAATAGAATTATCATTTATATTATCTGGATTAACTGGCAAACCTGTATCTGATAATTCTGTTATTTTCTTATTTGTCCATTCTACGATTGCACCAACAGATGGATACGCAGTACCAGAAGTCTGATTCTCAGCAGTAATAGATGCCGCTTTATTATCCTTATCTTCTTTTGTTGCAAGGGCTGCCGCATCTGCTTTTTGATTTACAGTTTCTGTCAAAGACGATACAGAACTTTCTAAACCGCTAACTGCTTCTTGTGCAGCCGCCGCATCTGTAACAGCCTGTTCTACCTGTGCACCAAGGCCTGTTTCTTCATTATTAATCGTATCACCTAACTGTGTTACCTGCTGTGTCACAGTAGTAACATTTTCTGTTATTTGATTAACAGTTTCCTGTTTGGCATAATTCTGTTCTACATTTTCTAATATAGCTGTTTCTTTATCATCAACATATTTTTGACTAGCAATTCTAACAGGATCACCGCTTGTTGCAGCATTAACATTACCGACACCAAGCAACAATGATGCTAAAAATCCAGAAAAAATGAAATTTATTTTCTTCATTGTTTAAACCCCTTAAAATGCTATCTCATACCAAACTTTGTCACCGTTACTATCCACGCCCAAAACAGCATCTGTTCCTGCACCAACCATACTTATAGCAGCATCTGCCTTATCCAAAGACGCCTGTACATCCTCTGCTAATTTTGTACGTGCAATAGCCGCATCATCCGCAACGTCATCATTTGTAATTTTAGATTTTGTAGCCAAAGTACCTAAATCTGCTGTATTTGCTTTTGTTGCCAACTGTTCATCAACATAAGTTGTATCAGCCTTACCTTCTATAGCCCCAACCGCAGTATTAACCGTCTGTTCCATCTGAGTAATTTTGTTATTCATTTCTTCAAAATTACCGTCAGTTGCCATACCATCAGTCTTGGTTTTTAATTCATTAACCGCACCAACCAAGTTTTGTGCAGTAGTTGTCAAAGCACCTTCACCAACTGTGTTTTTTAACGCGCCTATATTTGAAGTATTCGTCTGAACTTTTCCTTCTAACTCGGTCAAATCTGCATCCGTCGCCAAGCCTTCTACTTTAGAGTCAACTTCTGTTTTTGTATAAGCATCAGTAATACCATATCCAGCAAGAGTAGTGGCCTTATCTGCTTTCGAAGCCACCGCCAATGCAGCCGCATCCGCTTTGTCCTGTGCCGCAGTCGCAGTATCTTGCGCTGCTTGTGCCGCGTCACTTGCCCCGCTTGCCAATTCTTTCGCTTCATCCGCCGCTGTCTTTGCTGCATCAGCCGTGGTTTTAGCCGTATCAGCAGTAGTTTTAACAGTTTCTACTTCACCCGAAACAGCATTTGCAATTGCTTGCGCCGCCTCCGCAGTTGTTTTTGCAGCACCAGCAGTTTCCGCTGCCGCCGTCGCCGCAAGACCTGCATTATCCGCAGCCACCCCAATCGTATCTACTTTTGAAGAAAGCGCATCTACAACTGTTGCGTCAGCCTTTGAATCCAATGCAGTCTTATCTGCTTTTTCAGCCAAACCAGCCTCTACATCACTTGTTTTTGCATAATCCTTTAAAGCTTCTTGCATATCACCGGCAGCAACATCGGCAACAAGGTCATTTACTTCTGTTTTATTATAAACTTCGGATTTAGTATAAACATCAGCAACATTTGCCTTACCCGCCAAACCCGTGGTTAATTCTGCGCTTGTAGCCAAACCATCAGTCGCTTCCCTAATAGCAGTTTGCACACCAACTGTTGTGGCATAACCTGCCAAAGCATCACTATCCAACTTTCCTGACAATTCGTCTTTTGTCGCATAAATTGCATTTGCAGTTTCCGTCTTGACATAATCTGCCAATTCTTCTTTTGTTGCATAAGTTGCAGCCAAATTATCAACTGCCGCACTTATCGCATCTTCCATATCTGTTTTTGTAGGATAATCAGTCAAATTAGCAGGGTCACCCGGTTCACCTTTTTCACCTTGGGGACCTCGTGGTCCAGTAATATCTGCAATAGCTATTAAATTATTCCAAGAACTATCACCTACATAACGCCAAACCAAATAATCGCCAACCTTATCCAATTCAATTTCACGACCATCTTCACCAGTAGCACCCGCAAGTGCTTCTTTCAAATTATCAACGTTTACAAAAATTTCATCGTTTTCGATAGTGATATAATCATCTGTCGGAATTAAAGCATTCTGTTTTTCTTCCAACAACCCCTTTATCTCATCATCTGCATCTTTCAAGTCGACAATATTATCCTGTAAGTCCTCAACTGCTTTTTGCAAATTTGCCGCAACCTCAGGATCCATAGAACCATCACCACCAGAAGACGAGCCACCACTTGGTGTTTGTGGACGCAAAGAACTTCCTGTACTAACAGAAGTACTACCCCCAAGATACTTACCTATAGATAAACGCGGTGTTGTTGTAACGCGTCTACTATTCGTTGAACTAGTATTAGTTGCACTACTACCTGAAACACCCGTGGTCGGTGTAACACGTACAGAGCCACTACGCGCCGCCGCGGTACTGCTTGAACTTGCAGCACTAGCACTTGACGCACTACTATAAGTACCCGTACCACCCAAAGAACGTACAGAAGATGCACCATACGCACTTGATAAAGCGGTACACAACACACAAACTATCGCAAGCGTTGAAATTTTTAATTCGTTTTTCATTTATTCTCTCTACGTATCACATAATATCACATTTTTGCGAATCGGGTCAACTGTTTTCCTATACTAAAATTCATATCTCAAACCAATTGATATAGAATTATCCAAAATAAAATCTATATCATTTTGAAACCAATGAGAATTTTCACCTTCAATAAACATATTTACACGCTGATCCAAACCGGTCATTCCAGCTAAACGATAACGAACATCTAAAACTAAATTGTCATCCAATTTATGTGAATATCCCAACATAACCCCAGCCATAGGTGCAAAACCATATTCTTTACGGTCACTTCCATCCGTTGTAGCCAAAGTAGCACCCAAATCAATTGTTGTAATAGGCATAGCAACACCAACGCCTGCGCCTAAATACAAACCATTTGTGAAATCATAATATCCATTAACCATTAAATAAGGTATCTGCATAGTAAATTCAGATTCACCATCTTTATCTTCGAAATAACCCATATAACCTGCTTCTAATTCAGCACGCCAAAAATATGAGAAACTACGACCTGCAAAAACACTACCACCAAAAACAGGTTCAAAAGAATATTTATCCGAAGCATAGTCTTCCGAAGCAGTCAGCCCAGAATCTACGCTATATTTATTTTCCCAATTCAGAAAATTTAAATCTGCGCGCGCACCGACATACCAACCAGTTTTTGCCTTATCCGTATAATCATATGTGACAAGATACCCACCGTTGGAATCACGCATAATATGACTGGGTGCCGCATTTGCTGCGGTTGCGACCAAACTAAACAAACCTAAAACGGAAATAACTTTTTTCATTTTAAACACTCCTACTTTTTTACCCATTCTATCACAAAACGGCATTCATTCCAAAGCATAAAAAAACAAAATATTGACATCTTTTAAAAAAATTTGCTAAATTTCATATAGGTAATTACACAATATAGTAAGACTGAGGGGAAAAATGAAAAAATTTCTATTTTGTATGCTAACAATAAGTTTAGCAGCATGCAGCAGCGTTCCTAGCAACATTAACGATGACAAAGTTTTCTTTGCATTTGATTCTGCTGTAATCAGTGATGCTTCACAGGAAAATTTATCCGAACAAGCATTGTACATGAAAAAAAATCCAGAAATAAATGTAATAATGGAAGGCCATTGTGACGAACGCGGTTCAACTGAATACAACTTGGCTCTGGGCGCTTTACGTGCAGGCAACGCAGCACACGTTTTAATAAAAGAAGGAATTGAACCAGAAAGAGTAAAAACAATTTCTTATGGCAAGGAACGTCCACAATATCCAGGTACGGGCGAAGAAGTCTGGGCAAAGAATAGAAATGCAACAACCAAAGTTGTAGAAGAATAGAAAAAACGCGTGAAAGCGCGTTTTTTTAATTTGTCAATCAGTAAAAATGGGCTTGAAAACTTGACCTATATATCTTTTTTTACTACTATCTAATTTATGGAAGACAATACCGCAATTTCTTTTGCAAATGTTGGTGCAAAATATGACAATGCCCGCGAGGTATTGTCTGATGTATCATTTAATATCAGCAACGGTGCATTTTATTTTCTTTCTGGCGCATCTGGCGCAGGAAAAACAACCTTATTGCGCCTAATTTATCAATTACACAAACCTTGTCGCGGTCAGATAAAACTATTCGGCCAAGCGACAAATAATATGACGCGTGACGATATAACAAAATTACGACATAAAATGGCTATAGTATTTCAAGAATATTCACTACTATCACACATGTCCGTATTTGATAATGTTGCCCTGCCCTTACGCGTACGCGGTTTACCAGAATCAAAGATAAAAAAATTAGTGACAAAAACATTAGAATGGGTAGGACTTGGTAAATATGCAGACGCAAACCCCAAAACCCTATCTGGCGGTCAACAGCAAAGGGTTTCCGTTGCGCGTGCTATAATAATACAGCCTTCAATTTTACTTGCGGACGAACCGACTGGTAATCTTGACGATGAAAACGCGTCACGCTTGATGGAATTATTTATTCAAATGAACAAAACATTTGGAACCACTATAATATTGGCGACCCACAGCACAAAACTTATGGACACATACAAATTTCCCGTCATTCATGTTGAAAATCACAAGGTAAGTTTTCTTGGGGGCTCGGGTATAAAAAACGAAACACAAGAAACTAAGAAAATATGGAAGGGTCCAAAACCTCAAAATTATTTTACAGAATTATCTAAACAATTTGACGATATAGAGAAAGCATGACAAAAAAACCTATTGTATTTTCATTAGTTCAAGAGCAATCAATTTTTATGACCGCCATCATGGCGTTATTAACATTTCTTGCAGTTTTGGCCTTGGGCATATCTCTATCCATTGGCACAGGTGTAATGCGCTGGAACACGCAATGGGACTTATTTGCCACAGTTCAAATAATGAATCCTGAAAACAATCAAAATGTAAAAAAAATATTAGATGAAAATAAGGACAAAATAATCGAAGCCAATGAAATTTCCACAGAACAAATGAAAGATTTAATGCGTCCATGGCTTTCTGGCGGCGGCGACGCATTAGAAAACTACCTTCCCAAAATGTATGAATTAAAATTCAAAAGTACATCAGATTTAGAAAATGTGGGTACGCAAATATCAAAACATGCAAGATTTTTAACTCATGCAGAGGCATTAAAAAGTTCAACTTCTGCGGGTTGGAAAATGATATTCATTTCAACATTTGTATTAATTCTGACACTGGGTGCAATCGGCATCTGCATTTCTTATATTGCACGGAATACCGCATTATTGCATAAACGTGAATTAGAGATATTAAATCAAATTGGTGCCAGTGACAATTTCGTAGCACACCAAATGCAAATAATAATTGCGAA
The DNA here is from genome assembly GCA_949298405.1 of uncultured Pseudomonadota bacterium. Lineage (GTDB taxonomy): Bacteria > Pseudomonadota > Alphaproteobacteria > Rs-D84 > Rs-D84 > Enterousia. The sequence continues at coordinate 252,599 of CASFWA010000001.1, read as the reverse complement.
AATTAGTATTATTGCTTCAGCATCTGGCTTTTTAGTAGCCGCCCCGATTTTGCTTTTAATATTATCAACCGCGCACAGCGCCCGCGTTGGCCTTATGGCAATGCTTAATATTTCCGGGACAGGTTGGTTACTACTACTATTATTACCTATTGCAATTATAATTTTTGCGATATGGATAACGAAGAAAACGACATTAAATATCCTAAAAGACAACTAATGAAACTTCTGACACCGTCTTTATTATTACTTAGTTGTTTTGTTTTAGGAGGTTTGATGTTTAAATCAATGGCCCCCAGCAATTGTGCAACTATATTACCAGACGACAGTATATTTGTTTTAACTGGCGATGTACGCAGAATACCATTTGCGATGCGTCAATTACGCCAACACCCAGATGCAGACCTTTACATTATTGGTGCTGGCGCCCAAGGCTCTTATGAAATGGCAAAGAAAGTCACGATTGAATCAGACTCCAAGTCAACATATGAAAACGCCCTTGCAATAAAAGAAATTGCAAATCGTGCGGGTTTAGACAGACTTGTAATAATAACAACCGAAGACCATATGAACCGAGCAAAGTACTTAATCAAACAAGAATTACCAGAATCAGAAATAGTTGCATGTCCCGTACCATTAACTGGCATGCCAACAACAAAAAGACTTGAAAGATGGACTATAGAATATATAAAATACATCGCAACAATGATGGGAATAAAAGAAGGGTAAAAAATGTTAAAAACAATTATTTTTAAAACGGTACTAGGCATATATTTTGTATTGTGGTCTCCGATATTACTTATCGGTTTAATATCAAAAAAACTAAATACGTTTTTAGTATTAACATGTGCATATGGGGTTTTGATGGTTGCCCGATTAGTTGCAGGCATAAAATACACAGTCCACTATCCACTATTGGAAGAAAACGGTGTTCCAGTTGCACCAAATGGCAACATTCGTCTAGACGGCAAAGCGATAATCGCTGCAAAGCATATGTCTATTTTAGAAATAGCGATATTATCTAAGGTTGTTCCAAACGCGTTTTTCATAATAAAACGTGAATTATTATGGATACCTATTTATGGTTGGGCATTTTGGCGCATGGGTTTACAACCTGTAAATCGCGCACGTGGTGCAACAAACATGCAAAAATTAACTAATGCAGTAGCAGAAAAAATAATGGATGGAAAAATATTAATAATATTCCCAGAAGGAACGCGTGCAAAACCTGGTCAAAAGATACCTCTTAAACGTGGTTTGTTATTTTTAGCACATCAATTAAAATTACCTATTTTACCAGTTGGCACAGATGCAGGTCTATATTGGCCCAAACACGGTCAAATCCGCAGCGGGACAGCAAACGTCTGGTTTGAACCGCTACTTCCATGTAATGCGTCCTTGGAAGAAATAAGTGAAGCAATAAATCGTCATAGTGCATAAGAAAACGCCCCGTGTTACGGGGCGATTTCTTTTAATCTTTACAGATAAAAAATTTTATACTACACTAAATTTGTCTAGGGGTATTCCCTGGACGAGGACTTGAAACCTCTCTTATAACGCGTTGCATTGCGATAGTATGTAAACAACTCCAACTTATAAAAGGTTGGAGGGTGGCGATATAATTAAATAAGCCCGCTATTTTATAAGATAGTTTCAAGCCTCCAACCGCCTACACGAATTCGGCGGTTTTTTGATTTTCATCAAAAACAAGGAGAGCTTGAATGAAAAAAATTTTTATACCTCTAACGTTATGTACAATATTATTTGTACCGACAGAATCCCTATCTGGTACATGTTCTGGTGGCCCAGATGATGGAAGCCTTTGTGTCTTCGACGCCGATTGTTCCAGCGGTATATGTATAGAGAACGGAGATGGTGGCAGTGGAAGTTCTTGCTATGAAACAACAGACTGCAGAAACGGTTTTTATTGTGACTTATCCCACAGTTTTCCAGGAATATGTACGCCATATCCAGATTGTTCTTCTGGTTGTCCAGATTGCGAAACAAGCAGTTGGTCAAACCATTCAACCGGCTACCAAAAAAGAACTGTTGCAAATTGCAATACCTTAACCTGCATATGCAGTAAAAAGACAGAGTACAGATGCGCAGAGGGATATTATGGTTCTTCAACCAACGGAACTTCAGGATGCATAAAATGCCCTTCACTGGATGGCATATCCGGAAATTCCGCGTCAGGAACCCAAACAATAACGAATTGTTATATACCTGCAAACACAAATTTATCCGATAGTGCAGGGACATACGTTTTTACCCCCAGCAATTGCTACTACAGCAACTAAAATCCCCCGCCATTGCGGGGGTAAAATTTTAGCGTTCTTGTTTATTATCTTCTATAAAAGCCGCAAATTCAGTCGGCGAAGTTGAAGTAGATTCTAATATTTTCGAAATACTATGCATAGATGGCCAACGTGGCTTGCCGAAAACAGAATACCTTTTACTTTTATTAAAAGTTGTTGCATCTAAACCACTTGAAAGAGCCAATTTTGAACAAGAAATTTTATTTTTTCTGGCCAACTTATCTATAGCAGACCATACATCATTATGTGTCATATCATTCTCTCTAAAAATACAAACACCGCAAAAAAGCAAGTGTTTATTCTAATTATACTAGACACATAAAAGTTATTCAATTTGTTTATACAAGTAAATATTCCTATTCGCACCAGCTTTCACGTCGCCCACCACTATATGCTCGCCCTAAATTTTCTTTTATTAAAATCTCGCCAACATCCTTTTTACCATCTATCAAAACATAAGCATCTATTCTGCCCAGATATTTATCATCTTTTATACTTTTTAGTTCAACTTTACTTCCTATTGGCAACAATTCAGCGAGCCGATTTTTGGCACGATTAGCCATATCTATTTCACGTTCACACATACCATGAATTTCTGGAGTATCAACATTCATCAAGCGAACGCGCGTAGAAACATCGACTTCGTCATCTAAGTGCACGGTTGCTGCAAAAGTATCACCGTCAAAAATATAATCAACAGTGGCAGGAACCGCATAAGCAGCGCCTGCCACACACAACATCAAACCAAAACAAATAATCCGCATACTCATCAAGGCAAACGAGGTGACCAAGTAGGTTCTACACCATTTACATCGTCTGGTAATTCTATGTCATAAACATTTCTACCAGTAATATCGACGCTACGAATATGACTAATGCGTTCAATACCGTCCAGCGCACGTTCTGTTTCATAATAAACAACGCGACGTGACCCTGGTGCCCACGAAGGCGCTTCCATATACCAACCACCTGCTAATATTTTTTCATTTCTTCCGCGTGGGTCCATAATACCGATATAAAAAGTATCGTCTGCCATTTTTGTAAACGCTATAAACTGCCCATCTGGTGACCATGCAGGTGTTGCATATCGCCCTGCTCCATAAGTCAAACGTTCTACTTCGCCGCTTTCCAAATCCAAGACATAAATCTGCTGATTACCACTACGGTCAGAGTTAAACGCTAACTTTTTTCCATCTGGGGAATAAGAAGGACTTGTATTTAAAGAGTTCCCAAACGTTAACTGCTTTAAAGATTTAGATTCAATATCATATTCATATATATGCGTAATTCCATTTTTTACCAAGGACAATGCAATTTTTGAGCCATCTGGCGAGAAACGAGGTGCAAAGTTCATTCCACCAAACTGTCCTAATCTTCTTTGTTCACCAGTATCTAAGTCCAAAGTCCAAACCATCGGGTCATCGTCTTTAAAGGATAAGAATACGATAGTTTGCATATTGGGCGAAAAATGAGGCGACATAACAAAAGTCTTTTTATCAGACAAATAACGCAACCCATACCCATCTTGGTCCATAATTGCCATACGTTTCACACGATTATGAACCGGCCCCGTTTCCGCAATAAATACTATTTGCGTATCAAAATAACCAATTTCACCTGTTAGTCTTTCATAAATAGCATCTGCCATGATATGCGCCAATCTACGTGCAGACTTTTTTGATGCCACTAAACTTTGAGCCTCTATTTGCTCTTTCCCATTAACATCCCATACATAAAATTCTAGATTATATTTACCGTCTGATTCTGCGGACAACTTTGCCTGAACTAAAACCTGTGCTTTAATCGCCATCCACAAATTAAAATCTGGCATATTACCCATTTTTACAAACTCTGGCAGCGCATCATGAGAAACAATTCTAAATAGCCCCGTAGACTTTAAATCATTTTCTACAACTTCACGTATCATCGCCGCATCATCAGAAGACACTTTCCCAACTGTTTCAAACTTTTGCACAGCAACAGAAATGGGTTCTGTTGCACCTGCAATAATATCAACCTTCAATTCTGCGAACGCAGGCGATACCGTAAAAAAACATACCACAAACAAGGATAATATTTTTCTTAACATTTTAAATTCCTTTCCCAAAAAGATTTCGTTGTAATTTTATATGCATATTTACAAAAAAGCAAGGCACACACCCCGATTTTATCAAATAAAAAGATTCCTAAACATGCACCTAAAAACAAAACAATAAAACAATAAAAGAACACAAAACCACCCTCTTCCGCCAATACTCAACACAAACGCCATCACACACGACATTACAAAAGCCATCACACCTGCAATCACAAATGTATTGACAAATGCCAATACAATGTTATAGTCACTTGTAAAGACTATGGTATTGTGGTTCGTATAGGAGATTGTGTATATGCCAAACGTTATGCAGCAACTGTTTATAATGAACATGGAATCTTTATTAAAAGAGTACGCAGCATATAAAACATTTAACAAATCAGACTGCGTAATAAACATGCGTATTCCACGCCCTGTTTTAGACAGCATAAAACAGTTGGCAGAAAAACAGCACGTACCATATCAATCATTAATATCTTCTGTTTTATTCTCTATCGCGAACATAGAAGAACAAAAGCAGCAAACAATCGTATAAATTTATAGGAACAAAACATGCCACGTCCACAAGCCAAAACAACATACGAATATTTACAGGGCCAAATTTTACGCTCCAAACAAGAAACAAATTTATTTTCACCAGAAACAGATTTTTCCGTTCAACTTTCAGATTATTGGCTATTTTCAAACTTATATAATCTTTTTGGCGAAGATTTAATGGGCGAACACAAAAACGCATATTCAACTGCTTATAACGCAATAACCAGACACACACCTAAAAAACTACACCAAAAAGGCGAGTCCAATCTTTTATCACCAGAAAAGTTTCAAGACTTCATAACATCGCACATAATAACTATAACAAACAATTACTCAATACACGCACCTAACGGTGTAAAATATAAAAAAGAAGGTTTAGACGCGAAATTAAGCAGATATGCCTGTTGGAGCATAATGAAACAATACCCCTATATGATTTTCGCCCAACTATATTTCATGAACCCGAACACAAAATTCGAGCAATTAAATGAAATGGCATATAAATTTTCAAGAATCTATTTACGTGAAAATCTTACAAAAGCAGAAAAAGTAATAAGCGGTATTGCAATTAGAAAAAAAGCAAATATGAAACTATTTAATCACGCAAGAATAAACGCATTTTTCTATAACATAGATTCAAAAACCCTTAAAGAGATTCATGGCATAGCAATAAAAGACAACGACCCTATCGCGAATTATATGGGCGCAGAATCATTATTAGCGCGCCAGAAAGCATTATACATGACAATAAGACAACACGATACTAAACCATCAATGAGTTTTTCTGAATTTTCCGATATATTACTTAAAGCATTATATAATCAAAGAATCAAAATGATTCAGACGACAGGCAAATACCCAGAACAAGACATTGAAAAACAGTCAGTCAACGAAGTAAAAACCGAATTAAATAAAAAAGAACGCGAATTTATAAAACAATTCGCATTCACAAAAATAAGATAAGCAAAAAAAAGACGGTTATAAAACCGTCTTTTTTTATTACATTCTACCCCAATTCAAAATTACATCTTGGCATCCGATTGCCGCCAACCCAGCAGAACTTAAGAAGAATTGCAAAACTACACCGATACCGAACAACAATATAAAACCGACCAACATACCAGTACCCTTCTTCTGCAAATCATCAAGTTTTACTTCACCCTTGGAGATATATCCCCAGGCCCAGCCTGCGATAATAAATGCCGCACCTACGAAAGCCAATGTACGCAGAATTTTAAACACACCGTACATTTGGGCAATTAAGCCGCATAGCCCCGCATTATTAACACCGCCTGCCGCAGGTGCTGCCAAAGCCGCCGCCCCACCAGCAACAACAACCAAGCCAGCAAATCCGATTTTTTTCAACAAGTTTTTCATATAAAACCCCTTTTCCTTTTCTGTAATTTTACCACAAAAAAACACTTTATTCAAGAAAGATACAAAAATAAAAAGCGCCCCAAGGGACGCTTTTATAACAAGCAAACAAACTTACATAATAATGTATCTACGTGTTAAAACTGGTTTTGCACAAGTTTGGCAACCATAGGAAACTTTTTCGATTTTGTTTTCACATGCATTACAAGGAACTTCTTGCGCTGCTGGAACTAAAATTTGACGATCATGACGTGGTTCCTGACCAAACATATCGCGAGCATACAAATCTTCGCAACGAGTATTGCGATATACTATTTTTTTACCGTTATCCAAACCGCTTACATAACTAGATAAATTACGTCCCTGTTCACCTGCATAATATATACAATCCTGACCATCTTGAGTATATCTTACGCCACCTTTATAATAATCATAATAACCACCACAACCTGCCAAAGCAGTCAAAGCAATTGCAGAAACCAAAATCTTTTTCATAATAACACCTTTTAAACTCTGCCTATCCTCAGACCATCTCCCGATTCGTATTATAATTGTTGCACAAAAATATTCATTGTCAAGTATTTGTCAACTAAAAGATTCCTATATTTATTTACGCACCGCAAAGTTTATTATGCTATAATACCAAGAAAAGAGGAAGACATTATGGACTATAAAGATTTCGGTTTAGTTAATACAAAAGAAGTTTTTTCTGACGCAATTTCAAAGCATTATGCAGTACCCGCATTCAACTTTTACAACATGGAAACATTGTCTGCCATTGTATCCGCTGCACGAGACACAAAAAGCCCTGTCATTCTTGCAGTATCAGAATCTGCATTAAAATATATGGGACCTAGCCTACTAATGGGTATGATATGGGGTTTACATATAAAACCGGAAGAAAAAATAAGTCTGCACCTAGACCACGGTTCCAGTTTTGAATCGTGCGTTAATGCTATAAAACTTGGTTTTTCAAGTGTTATGATAGACGGGTCAAAATTACCATTTAATGCGAACATAGAATTAGCAAAAACAGTTGCGGACTTTGCACACAAATACGATGTAAGTGTAGAAGCAGAATTAGGTACTCTTTCAGGGATAGAAGACGAAAACACACAAAACACAGAATCTAGTTATACCAACCCTGATGACGTTGTAAATTTTGTAAACGCAACAAATATAGATTCTCTTGCGATTGCAATCGGCACAAGTCACGGTGCATATAAAAGGAAAACAGAAAACGAAGAACTACGTTTTGATATTTTAGAAAAAATAGCAAAACAGTTACCAGATTTTCCATTGGTATTACATGGCGCATCCAGCATTCCGCAAAACTTTGTAAAAACAATAAACGAATATGACGGTAAACTATCCAACGCACTTGGTATACCTGCCGAACAATTACGTCATGCAGTTGAAATGAATATATGCAAAATAAATGTGGACAGCGATTCCCGCTTAGCATTCACCGCTGGTGTTCGCGAAACATTGGCAACAAAACCAGAAAACTTTAACCCACGTGACTATCTGGGTACAGGACGCAAAAATATCTATGATAATTGCGTTGATGAAATCAAAAATATTATGGGCTCAAACGAAAAAACGAAATAACTACAAATTATAATCCCGGCATTATTGCCGGGATTATAATTTTATTCGACATAATGACAATCATCCGCATAAATAAAATTACCACTTGCATCACTGCCGGTTGTGCCGGACGGCAGATAGCACGATGTAATGCTTCGCGCGCCTGGTTCTGACGTGCCACCACTGGGACACGCCACACATTCCAAAGAGCCATACCCAACTTCACCATTCGATCCTTCCCCGATATATGGATAATGATCATCAGCACATATACACAAGGCGTAATACATACACGAATGTGCCGGTGGCACCCCTAGACACAATTCCTGTCCTATCACATCCAAATAACTATTTACCAATGCACCAGAATCTGGCACCCCAAACTGTTCTGCATCATACAAATTATTTTCGCGTAAAGCATCAGTATATTCTATATAGTCCGAATTATTCAGCATTTCATAATCGCACGAACCGCTGCCACCAAATCCATACGCCAAAATAAAATCACGCAAATGCACCGCATTGTCCATACACAACACACAACTAACATACCCGGCCAATTTGCCAACATATTTTTCTGTTTCTGTTTGCTCTGGTGGAATTATTGCTGTTGCACGCCCAACATCAGGCACAACCGCCCCCAGCAAGAATGCTGTAATAAAAATTTTTTTCATTTCAAACCCCTGTTTTGTTTTGGTTAAACAAAAACCACCGTTTTTTTGGTGGTCAGGAGGTTGGAAACAATCAATTGAATTGTGTCGCTTATTCAGTATATTCACGACCCCCCTGACCAAAATCAGGGATTTTCTTTTCATCGCTAAATCGCGACGCAATTGAAGGGTTTCCACACCCCGCCAACGGAACACCCGTTGGCACAAACATACTATCGCACACACATAAACTATGCAAGGTTAAAAAACAGTCGCCAAAATGGCGACAAAAAATTTGCGTAAAATGCCACTGTAAAATAAATTAGAACGCCATAGATACGTGCAGTGACAACCACGAAGTGTACAAATGTTACACGAGTTGGTTGCCACCGTGCACAGATGTGTTATTATAATTTATTTTTATTTATTTTGCGCGTTCTACATATTCCAAAGTTTCTGTATTAACGACAATTTTTTCGCCTTGTTCAATAAACAAAGGAACCTGAACACGAACGCCATTATCCAAGATAGCAGGTTTACCACCACTACTTGAAACGGTTTGACCTTTTAAAGCAGGTTCTGTTTCTTCGACTGTTGCGACAACTGTTTTTGGCAAAGAAATAGAAACAGGTTGACCTTCTACAAAGTTTGCCTTTACCTGCATTTCAGGTGCCAAGAATTTCATTTGTTCACCCAAAGATTCGACAGGCATAGTAAACTGTTCATAATCGGACAAATTCATAAAGAAAGCATCCGTTCCGTCAGAATATAGATATTGACAATCAAAATCTTCGACCATCAACTTTTCAACCTTATCTTCTGCACGCCAACGGTCACCGCCCTTATTTCCAGAATCGATATCACGTAAATCAGCTTGAACGAAAGCACCACCCTTACCTGGTTTTACTTTTGTAATGGACATAACAGAATAACGTTTACCGTTATGAGCAATAACCCAACCCACACGCATATCATTAGCAATGTATGAAGCCATTGTACTACCTCTTATTTTTCACTTTTCAAATTATACGGAACAATCGCATAAACGCAAGAAGATTATTGAACTTCGCGCTTATGAGCCCAATATCTGTCGATACTTTCCATAATTAACTTATCAGCAGTTTCACGGTCTGCCCAACCTGTCACTTTTGACCAAGAATTTGGCTGCAAATCTTTATAATGTTGAAAGAAATATTCTATCTTAGAACGCAATATTGCAGGCAACTGTTCAACATATTCAGTATTAGTATAGAAAGGATCGATTTTATCGCGTGGAACGCAGATAATTTTTTCATCTCCACCTGCCTGATCTTCCATTAACAAAGCACCTATTGGTCTAACCTCAATTAAAACCCCTGGGCGCAAAGGGGCATTACAAACTACCACGCAATCTAATGGGTCACCATCATCACCCAAAGTTCCTGGGAAATAGCCATAGTTTGCAGGATAAGCCATTGGAGTATGCAAAATACGGTCAACACGTGGCAGCCCCGTTTCTTTATCGATTTCATATTTTACGAAGCCGTTTTCCGGCACTTCTATGATAGCATTCATTTTTTTTGGTGGCATTTTACCAGCCGAAATTTCTTCTATAGACATAATTTAACCTTTTTTGTGGCGGCAATAATATCATAAAAACAACACTTTGCAATTATAAAATCCGTAAAAAAACCGCCTTACGGCAGTTTTTACATCCTCATCGGCATTAATATAAATAATGCATCTGTATTTTTATCAGTAGATTTTATTATCGTTGGCGACAGAGGATCTTGCATTTCCATCTGGAACTTTTCACCTTCTACCTGTCCCGCAACATCCATCAAGAATTTTACATTAAACGTTACGGTAAATGATGCATCACCATTATATTCAATATCCAATTCTTGTGTTGCAGTACCTGCATCTGGGCTAGAAGCGTTAACAACTAATTTATTCATCGAGAAAGTTAACTGAACAGATTTTGTTTTATCAACACTAGCAACGGAAACCAAATCAACTGCATTCAAAAACTGCTTTCTATCCAAAATGGCAATTTTGTCATTTCCTTTAGGTATAACGACCCTATAATTAGGATATTGTGCATCGACTAACTTACTTGTAAGCGTTGCTGGGCCAACAGTAAAGCGTGCTTTTGTATCAGACAATTCAACCGTCACATCATCTACATTTGCATCTTCCAACAATTTTGATAGTTCACCAATTACACGACGTGGTAAAATAACTGCTGGCATTTCTGCACTACCCGCCGGTGCCGGCATCGCGCACAAAGCCATACGCTGTGCATCTGTTGCAACAGCAGTTAACATTTTTTCTTTACCTTCATCAGAAATATGGAAATAAATCCCCCCCAAATGATAGCGAACATCATCTGTTGGAATTGCGAATTTAGTCTGATTAATCAGATGGGCCAAATCACCCGTAGTCATTTGGAATTTAGTTGTCAAATTACTGCCCGCCATCGCTGGGAAGTTTTCTGCTGGCAATGTAGGCAAGCGGAAAACTGCCCTACCACTGGAAACAACCAACTGATCGCCAGACTGCTTAAAAGAAATTTCTGATGCATCTGGCAACTTACGAACAATATCATACAACATCTGAACAGGAACTGTTATTTTCCCACCCAAAGTGATATCGGCTTCGACATGTTCAACCAATTCTAAATCAACATTTGTCGCAGACAAGACCAAATCATCTGCAACTTCTATTTTAACATTCATCAATATCGGCAGGGTTGCACGCTTTTCCACAATAGACTGCATATGCCCCAGCGCACGAATTAAAACCTGGCGAAATACTGAAAATTCCATGTATGTGCTCCTGTTATTAAAAATACGCCCTACATTCTTTTGTTAAAGTTTATCAAAAAATGCCGATTCGGTGCAAGAGCAAAAGAATTTATATTAAATATACAAAAAAATAAATACGTCAAAAAAGCCCAGTCTTTCTGACTGGGCCACATACAAGCATTAATATATTATTTAGACATAACTTTTTCTAATTTTGCGCGTAATTTTTTTATATCATCGTATTTGATAAATTTACCCTTTTCTGCGATTGATATATCACCACTTTCTTCTGAAACAACCAAAACCGTTGCACCAGAAACTTCTGACAAGCCAAGTGCTGCGCGGTGGCGCGTTCCATATTTCCAGTTCAAATTATTCTGGGACAACGGCAAAATTGCTCCTGCATAAGCGATACGATCCTTTTCTATTATCACCGCGCCGTCATGCAAAGGTGTTTTATTAAAAAATATCGTCAGCAAAAGTTCACTTGAAATCTCTGCATCAATAGCAACCCCTTTCTTTTCTATGACACTTTCATCAACACTACTTGGGAAAACGATTAATGCCCCCGTATGTTTCGCAGACATATATTCTACAGCAGAAACAATTGCATCTAATGCGCTTGTATTTTTTGTGGTCACCCCACCCCGTTTAAATATTCTACGCCATTCATCAATATTTCCCATCAAAGCCATAAACTTACGTAACTCTGGTTGAAATACCACGATTAAACTAATCGACAAGAACAATGCAGTCCAATGTAAAAAGCCGCTTAACAAATCTAAATGCGCCCAAGAAAGCACAAAACTCAAGACCCATAAAAACGCAAGCCCCAACAAACCGCGTACCAAACGTTCTGATGAAGTATTTTGAATAAAACTTCTATAAAACAACCACATTACAATTGCAATTATTACAACCTGAACTAAACCAATCCAATTAAACATGTTTTCACCCTTTTAATTCTTTAATATTCCGTTTAGTAATTCCGTCACCGGCAAATTCAACCATTCTGAGTCATTTCTACGAGCCGGCGCACCTTTTTCCATTGCGGTTTCACAAGGATGGTCATCCGCCAACCAATTTTCCAGCAAGTCACCTGCCAACAGCCCCACACCTGCACCAGCGACTAAACCTATTCCTCCCGTAAATGGGGCTAATAGCAGTCCTATACCAGTTGCAGACGCTACTTTGCCGGCAACAGCAGCACCACTTATTTTAATATCTGGTTCTGCAAGATTACCGGTAAATTCTATAGAATTAACAACATTTCCCGTCAAGGACAATTTAATACCTCTAACAGGAACGGTTGTTAAAGAAAGTTTTAAATTCTCATTTCCCAAATCTAACTTTCCTGCAAATCTTATATTTATAGCATTTGTTTCTATTGCGACACCATGTTGAGTTTCAAAAGCACCATCACGAAGTTTCGCATTAAGCGCAACACAAGAAATAGTCATTTGATTATATTTCTTTTCTGTACGGAAAAGATCCTGAATACTATGACGCAAAGTCGTTAAGAAATCCGTACCATAAATATTTGCGACCAACGCAGAATGTGCATATCCCTGACCTGCGGAATAAATTTGCACAGGCCCAGTAATAGTTTGCATCCATTCAGAAAGGGTTTTGCCGTTTGCTTCCAAATAAGTTTCAAAATTAACAGGCAAGTCAGAAATTAAATCTTTTATTTGTATTTGATTTAAAATTTCCCCGACAGAAACATTTCTTCCTATTCCACCTAATTTTACATACATATTACCGTCTGTATCAATATCTACGGTACCGCCAACTTGCACATTCCCATTACCTATAACATTAGTTGTATCAACACGTGCACGTCCATCTTTTAAATCTACATTCAAATCAATATCTTTTATAGAAAAATCGCGATAAATAATAAAATCGTCCAACATTAAGTGCAGATTCAAATTAAAATTCAAAAACACACTTCCAAACAAAGGAACATCTTTAAAAACATTAAGTTCCCGATTAGGTCTAATCCACTCCCTAGAATACATTTCTGGGAACAAATCTTTCAAATTTATATATTTAGAATCCAAAGACATATTTACCATCGGAATATTTTTAGACCAATCTATATCTCCAGAAAAAGCAAGGATATTATCCTTAATTTTTATAGAAGAATTACGAAAGCTAAGTTTATTTCTATCAAAACCGCCTGTAATATCAACTTTCATCAAAGGCATTTCTGGTATTTCTAAATCAAAAACATCACCAACAGCGGTAATATCAGGGATATCACCTTTTATGATAAAATCTATGGGAGCTTTGCTAGTTCCCTCCAAAGCAATATTTGCAATTAATGCATCACCACCAGTTGCAAAAGCAACTCTGACAGGATAAACCTTTCTTTCTGCATTATATTTAGAAAAAGAAACAATAAACGGAAAAACATCATTATCCGATTTAACCCAACCACTATATTCGCGTGTATCATCACGTGGGGAATACCGTACTTGGAAACCTGTTAAAGAATAAATATTTCCGAACAAATCCAAACTAAGATTTTTAACTTCTACCCCACCAAGTCCAGGATCTTCAAAAGGATAATCGGCTTTAGCATTTTCTGCCTTATTGTCAGAAATATCTTTATCAGATTTAATTGACAACTCACCTTTTTCATTTTGCTCTACACATATCGTAGCATCATAAATTTTAACGTTTTGAATTGTTGGTCTATCACGGAATAAAGAAATTAAATTTAAGGTCACATCAATTTTTTCTGCGCTAAACGCATCTTTATGTTTTGCCCATTCTGCATTAGGAACCCTAACTTTATTTAATTCAATCTGCGGTCTTAGTGATAACTTCCAAGAAACACTACCATCAATTTCAACGGGCAACCCAGTCGCATCTTTTAAAATAGCCAAGACATCGCCACGCAAAGTTTCAAGATTCAGTTGAGAAAACGCGATAACAAAAGCCACCACCAATCCCATAAAAAATAGGACTATCACACGAGATACGATAAAAAATACATTCTGTTTTTTTTTCTTTTTTACCATTTTATATCACGCAATTTAAGGCAACTTAAACTCCAAGAAGGAAATAACAGGCTTCATAAAATCTGGGACATCTGCCCGCAAAGTCATCATTTTTCCCGTAGTTGGGTGCTGAAATGTTATCTTATAAGCCAATAAAAACAAGTTATTTGTTGCAAACATTGACCTTAAAGTACCATCCAGTTTTTTTTCTGTACCGTACAAAGTATCTCCGACAATTGGTGCATGCAATGAAAAAGCACTATGAATACGAAGTTGATGTGTTCTTCCTGTCTTAGGTGAAAACAAAACCCACGACAGATGCCCGCCCGCCTGAGTTAAAACTTCATATTCAGTAATTGCGCGTTGTGGGCGTTGCCCTGTACCCCCATTTACACGTGCCGCACTATCAAACACCTGCCCTTTTATCATATAATTATCTATTATACCGCGTTTAGGTTTTACATCACCATTTAATAACGCTAGATATTCTTTATGGGCGGTTTTTGTTTGAAATGCATCTGCCAAGATTTGTGCTGCTCTTTGATTTTTAGCAACTACTAAAATACCACTTGTTTCTTTATCCAAACGATGAACCAAAGAAATTTTGTCATATGGAAACAAGGCGGCAGCCATTTTATCCACAGACTTACGAATTCCTGTCCCGCCTTGGACAGCCAAACCCGCCGGCTTATTGAATACAACAATATCTTCATCAGAATGAATAATACATTTGCGCAGTTTTTCTAAATCCGCCAAAGAAAACATTTCGCCAGACTCTGTTTTCTTTACATTTGTATGTGCATAACTTCCAACAGTCGGTGGGATTCTTACAACATCCCCTGCCCTTAATATTTCTTGACCGTGCGCTCGGGATGAATTAACTCTTATTTGTCCCCCGCGACACAATTTATAAAACTCGCGTTGTGGCATAGATGGATAGCGGCGCAGGAACCAGCGCAACAAGCGTGTTCCTTCTTCTGTCTTAGAAACCTCTATCATTTCTGCCATTATCACGCCCCGACAAAATAATTATTCGCCATATGTTATCTGAACGACATTTTTACCATTTTGATTATTACAATTCCCAGAAGCACCACTGGCAGTCCGTCCAGACATCTCATAACCAACCGAACCATCCCAACCCTTTGTCACAAAATATTCACAATCCGATTGCGAAAGCCCATTTATAGATACAATAAATTGACGAGAATTAGATGGATTTACAGACAATTCATACGTTCCGCCGTATGGGTTTTTATTAGACATACCAATTGCCCCGAAAATCGTAGAATTATTGATATTAGAATAATCATCATATTCGCTAAACAACTGACGAACTTGAGTCACCATTTGCAGAACTTCATCATTTACAGTGTTTCTTTTCTGCAAACTCATCGCACTAGATATAGCGGCAATTGCGCCAACAGTTATAACACCCATAATTGCTAAAACGCCCATCATTTCTATCATTGAACGACCGGATTCTTGTCTCATAATAAACCCCTATTTGCTATTTAATTTATAATATTCTATCATAAATAGCATGAATATTCAATTTTCTGATTTGATTGAAAATAGTCCCAACGCCCCAGGCATATACAAGATGTATGATGCCGAAGGTACATTATTGTATGTGGGCAAAGCAAAAAACTTATCTAATAGATTGCACCAATATCTGGACATCTCTAAGTTAGAACCTCACAAACAAGTCATGCGTTCATTGGTTGCACGCGTTGAATGGGATATAACTGCAACCGAATCGGATGCTTTATTATTGGAACAGCATTTAATAAAGACCCAAAAACCAAAATATAATATAATGCTTACCGATGGGAAAATGTACCCGATGATAGCATTAACAAAACACGAATATCCCAGACTATTAAAATTTCGTGGAAAAATATCGCAACGTCGTGACGTTTACGGTCCCTATCCTTCTGTATCTGCGCTGAATGAAACAATAAAAACGATTCAGAAAGTTTGTAAAATAAGAACATGTACAGATACATTCATGCGCAATAGGACCCGTCCCTGTTTACTTTATCAAATCGGAAGATGCAGTGCACCATGTACAATCCAACAATCCGATTACGAAAGAAATGTACAACTGGCGCGAAAAATTTTAACTGGTGACAGCGAACCAATAATTGCGGACTTAACAAAAGAGATGAAAAAACACTCTGACAATATGGACTTTGAAGCCGCTGCTGCATGCAGGGATAAAATTGCAGAATTAACGCACACATCAAATCGCGGTATACGGCGAAATCATGCACATAGCACGAATTTTAACTGGGATGAAAATGTAAAAAAATTAGAAAAATGGTTAGGTTTTAAAATTAAATGTGCAGGCGTTTTTGATAATTCACATTTATTCGGTAAAAACCCAGTTGGTGCGATGATAACATTTGGTCACGAGGGTTTTATTAAGTCGGGATACAGACATTTTAAACTACGCGATTCGGCACGCGCAGGAAATGATATTGCCATGATGGAGGAATTCGTATCTCGCGCAGTTGAACGCGGTCCGAAATTAGATTTAATCATTGTTGACGGGGGGCCGGCCCAATGGAATATCGCACATAAAACTGCACCTAATATACCTATTCTTGGTGTAACAAAAGGAGAAGTTCGTGACGGGGACGAACATTTTATAATGCCAGACGGTTCCGTATACCGAGATTTACCGAAAGATTCCAGTCTGTTCTTATTATTACGCGCTGTTCGCGATGAAGCGCATAGATTTGTAATAACATTTCATAGAACAATACGTGCAAAAACTATGACATCTTCTGTTTTAGACGAAATAGACGGCATAGGTCCAACCAGAAAAAAAGCACTTTTAACCCATTTTGGTTCTGTTCGCGCTATATCAGATGCAGACTTACCTGCACTATTACGCGTACCTGGACTTGGTAAATCTGCTGCAGAAAAAATCTATGCATATTTCCATTCAGAAGTGATATAATCAAAGCATTGATGATTCTAAAAAGGAGTAAATTATGAAATTTTTTGTTAACTTTTTATCAGCATTCCGCATTACCGCGGCATTTGCGATTATCCCAACACTAATGTTTGGATTGTACTGGACAACATTTATTTTATATGTACTTGCCGCAATATCAGACTGGTTTGATGGCTACCTTGCGCGCAAATATAATGTCTGTTCAAAACTTGGCGGCGTAATGGATCACATCGGTGATAAATTATTAGTAGTTAACACATTAATTATGTTAACAGTAATGATGCCAGTATGGTTTATCGTTGTACCTGTAATCATTATGATTGCACGAGAGTTATACATCAGCGGTCTACGTGAATTCTTGGGCACACAAAAAATTGAAATGCCTGTACCAAAAGCACGTTTTTCAATGGGTAAAATCAAAACAACTTTACAGATGATAACAATTGCTGCTTTCTTGTTATTATTTGCAATTGGCACATTAATTACCCCAGAATCAAATAGTCAAACAATGATGTTTTTGATTTATATCTTGCCACAGATTGGTATTTGGGGAACATGGTTATCCCTTATTGCATCATTGTGGTCTGCAACACAATATACATTTACATTTGCAGAAAAACTAAAACAGATAAAGAAATAAAAAACCGGCACTTGCCGGTTTTTTATTGGAAAAAATATTAAATTAAAACCAACCTTTTTTCTCTGATTTTGTTCCTGCAAATTCGTTTAATATTTTCTTTTGCTTTTCAGTTAACTTTGTTGGAACAGTCATAGTTATATCGACATATAAGTCCCCAAAAGTACCTGCACGTCTACCTGGCATACCATGCCCACGCACACGTAACTTCTCGCCAACTTGTGTACCTGCTGGAACTTTTACTGCCAACTTCTTATCATCGATTGTTCCGACTTCTATTTCACCCCCCAGCGCAAGTGTAGTAAAAGGTACATCTATCTTGGTAATTAAATCTGCACCATTACGTTCAAATCTTTTATCTGGGCGAACACGAACATCTAAATAAAAATCACCTGCGGGCGCACCATTTTGTCCGGCTTCGCCCTGCCCCGCCAAACGCAACCGCGTTCCATCTTCTACGCCAGCAGGAATATTAACTTCCAGTGTACGACTTTTTCTGACAGTACCATCACCATTACATTGTGAACATTTTTTATCTATCTTATGCCCCAAGCCATTACAATCTGGGCAAGGTGTTTCCATAGCAAAGAAACCGCGACTGGTATGCACATACCCCGTACCACCACACCTTGAACAAACGGGTGCTTCTTTCCCGTCTGCTGTCCCAAAGCCGTTACATTTATCACATTTTACTTCGCTAGAAAATTTAACTGTATGAGTTTTTCCGAAATAAGCATCTTTTAAATCAATAACTACCTCGTCTAGCAAATCGCGTCCACCACGACGATTTTCAGCGCGTGCACCGCCACCAAAGCCATCAAAACCAAAACCACGCATAGCCTCGCGCAGGATATCTTCCATACCTGCGCCACCACCCATATTGAAGTGGAAAGCACCGTTACCAAACGGATTACCGCCCGCCCCAAAAGGATTTGCACCTGACGCATTTCCACCTGCAAATGCGGCATCCCCGAATCTATCATAAGCAGCGCGTTTTTGCGGGTCTTTCAAAATATCGAAAGCATTATTAACTTCTTTAAACTTTTCTTCTGCTTCTTTATCACCAGGATTTTTATCAGGATGATATTTTAAAACTAATTTATGATATGCTTTTTTAATATCTGCATCTGACGCATCGCGCGCCACGCCAAGTACTTCATAAGGATTTTTATTCATTTTTATATGCCTGCATAATTATTTCTCAAAATATATAAGTTCTTTATTAAAAAAATCAAGCCCATAAAGGTCACAAAAAAATTCTTTCGCTTGCAAGAAAACAAATAATGTACTAATAATAAAATACTATGACAGAACAAAATAAACACTCTTATGACGCATCAGATATTCAAGTATTAGAAGGTTTGGAGCCAGTTCGCCTACGTCCTGGTATGTATATTGGCGGCACAGACGAAAAGGCATGGCACCATCTGCCGATTGAGATTATGGATAACTCAATTGACGAGGCAGTTGCTGGTTTTGCAAAAAAAATTATAGTTAACTTAATTGATGCAAAAACCATTGAAATTACAGATGACGGCCGTGGAATTCCTGTTGACGAGCATCCTAAATATCCTGGGAAATCAGCACTTGAAGTCATATTAACCACCCTACATTCTGGTGGTAAATTTAATAACAATGTATATAAAACCAGTGGTGGTTTACATGGTGTTGGAAGCGCGGTGGTAAATGCGCTAACATCTGAGATGATTGTGACAATCTCTCGTGATGGGTATGAATGGCGTCAAACGTTTTCACGTGGTAAACCAACCAGTTCAATGACACGTGGGGAGGCAACAAAAAATCACGGTACAAAGATAAGATTCACAATAGACGATGAAATATTTGGTGCAAACGCTGTATTTAAGCCTATAAAAATATATCGCATGGCACGCGCAAAATCTTTCTTATCCAAAGGTGTACGCGTTGAATGGCACTGCAACCCAAGTTTATTAACAGAGGACATGAATATTCCTGCGGATACAACATTCTATTATCCGAATGGTGTTGCAGATTTCTTAGAAGAAAAGACAAAAGAAAAACCGCGTATTTTACCTAAAATCTTCAGTGGTTGTGTAGATTTCCCTGATGATATGGGGCGCGTTGAATGGGCACTGACATTTTTAACGGATGAAAATGGTGCCGCATCCGATGACGGATTTTTCTCATCATATTGTAATACAATTGCAACAATAGATGGCGGAACCCACGAAACAGGATTTAAATCTGCGATAACCAAGGGGATAAAAGCGTATGGGGAAAAAGTAAACAACAAAGCAGCAGCATCTATAATCGGTGACGATGTGTTCGACTCTGTTGCAGCGATAGTATCTGTTTTTTACAAGACCCCACAATTCTTAGGTCAAACGAAAGAGAAGTTATCTAATCCAGAAATTGCAAGATATACAGAAAATGCATTGCGTGATCCGTGGGATATATTCTTGGCGTCAGACCCTAAAACAGCAAATGCATTATTGGACTTTGTTATAAATCTTGCGAACGCCAGAATAAAAACCAAACAAGTAAAAGACATTGCAAGGAAGACACCGACAAAACGAATCAGAATGCCTGCGAAGTTAGCAGACTGTTCTAAGCACGGTGTTGAAGGTACAGAATTATTTATAGTAGAGGGGGAATCTGCTGGTGGTACCGCAAAGCAAGCACGTGACCGCGCTACACAAGCGATTATGCCTCTGCGTGGTAAGGTCTTAAATGTTATATCTAATTCAGATGAAAGGTTTGGGGCAAATAAAGAATTAAATGAATTAATTGATATAATTGGTGCAGGAACCGCAAAGGATTGGGACGATAGTAAATTAAGGTATGAAAAAATAATAGTTATGACCGATGCTGATGTTGACGGCAGCCATATTGCATCACTATTAATGGCATTCTTCTATCAACACATGCCACAATTAATTTATGGTGGTCACTTGTATTTATCATGTCCTCCACTTTATAAGTTAACTTGTGGAACCGAATCGATTTATGTTGATACAGACGAAGAATTAGAAGAACTAAAAAATAATAAATATAAAAATAAGAAGATAGAAATATCTCGATTCAAAGGTCTTGGTGAAATGATGCCGAATCAGTTAAAAGAAACAACAATGTCACCAAAGACAAGACGTTTGATTCGTGTTGACCTGCCCCCACGCACAGATGAAGGTGCAGAAGATACAGAAAAGACACGTACAATCGTATCTGAATTAATGGGTAAAAAACCTGAATTTAGATTCAAGTTTATAACAGAACATGCCCAATTTGTAAAAGACTTATTCGTATAACAGAATATTCTTTCAAACAATACGGTAAAGAAACTTGCCACAAAAGCAAAAACAAACGGAAATTATTCTGCCTGTACAAATCGCTAAAAACATGGCAAAATCTTTACCCCTAGCATTCCAAGAGCAAGCATGCTTGACAAATTTTGTTTTTGGTATATACTATATGTAAATTTATTAATAAACGGATGTAAAATATGAAACCGACAAAAAAGAAAAAAAACACATATGTAATTAAACAACCTGTTTTAGGTGGCGATTCTGCATTTGAATTATGTCAAAGTACACCACTTGCAGTTGTAACAATAAATGGCAAACCAGTAGACAACAAATCAGGTTGGTTAACTTCTCTTGATTTTCCAAATCCTGCCGCTGCGAATATGGTAAAGTCATTTGAAAAACTAAAACCTATTATGGGCGAAAAATTGGCAAGCACAATTATTGAATACTTAGACAAAGAAACTGGCGACCCAGTAGCAATGTTATTTCCAACAAACGAAGTTATGACACGTGGTGATTTAGCAGATTTTCTAAAATGTCTAAATCACAAAACACGCCAAGACTTTTTCCGCCAAATAAAAATTCGCGATAACTTATTATACAAAGTTATTGAAAAACAGAATCAAAAATAAAAAATACCGGGTTAACCCCGGTATTTTTTTGTCTTCCCCATCTAGATTATTGGATACCGACGCGGAACTGATCGCCCCAACCGGCGACGACTTGTCCACCGACGGTGCATTGTATATCTTCAAATCCATTTTCTACTTGATTCTTTTTAACGACATTACTTGTAATCAAGCCACCAGCAGTACCTAAAACCACCCCTGCGACAGAATCGGAAACAAGACGCGAAGTATTAAACTTACCTTCTTCATTTTTCCAAACACTATCATCAAATCCAGCAGAAATAGCGTTCATTTCTTCAACTGCGGCACTTATTTTAGTTTTAGAAGCATTAATCTGTGCAGTAATTTTAGCTGCCGCCGCTGCCTCTGCTTCTGATTTTTGAAGGCTATCAATCAATGCCTGCAATTCAACATAATATGCATTAAATACGCTTTCCACTCTTGTTGCACCATTACAATAATCAAGAATGATATTTATTAATGTAGAAACTTCTAAATTAGAACCATATGTAACTTTCCACTTTGCAACTTGTGCAAGTTTTGTTGTATCACAATCATATTGTGGTGCCACAGGTTGTGGCGCAACAGTTGCAACATCCTCGCACTGCAAAGTTGCAGGGTTAAACTTCTGATTAGGATTTTGTTGACACTTGCATACACCATTTTCCCACTTTGCAAGGGATGCAGGGACATAACAGCAAGTCACACATTCAGATTTCTGACTGCCAGTCAAACCACCACATCTTTGTTGTACACAAGAAGTCTTTGTTCCAGGATTTGTTGGTTGAACGGGCTTTACAGGTTCTGGTTTTACAGGTTCTGGTTTTACAGGTTCTGGGTTAGAACTATTTGTAGGATTTTTACATCTACACAAATCTGTTTCGCTTTGAACCAACAATTGATTTTTTCTGCCAGTTGCCACACCAGAAGTACCATCTCTGGCATCCATAATATACCAACCATCAATGTTATATAAAACATTATCTATTTTGCATACAACTTTTGTACATTCTGCCAAATCCATAACATTATATTCCGACCAACGTGTATCCCCAGATGCTACACAAGTGTAAATTTTAGCAGTTGGTATTTTTTTACCGTCATGATAATGGTTAGCATTCATAAAAACTTTTTGCTGACTTGGGCAATACCCACCACCACATTCTAAAGTATAATTAGCATTATAATCCGAAGGGTTTTGATATAAATATTCATTACTATTTTTTATATCAAATAGACCAAGTTCTCTAAATTCGCACGCCGCACGTGCATCTATGACTGCGCCACATATTAACAAACATACAACTGGAAATAATAAAAACTTTTTCATTTCTCCCCCATTTGGTCGAATTTTCGAACCTTTGTCAGGCTTTTTATACCTATACAATTTTATATTATTTTATCATATTTTCACTGGGGAACCAACAACTAAATACTAAACTTTTCCCAAGATTCAATTATCTGCATTCTTCTATCATCTGGTTTATTTGTGCGGCCAAAACCAAATCTGTTTTCTTTAATTTTTCAACTTGTGAAATTGCATACAAAACTGTTGCATGGTCACGATCACCACACGCGCGACCGATTTCTGTTAAAGACATATTTGTTGCACCCTTCAATACTGCCATCATCATCTGACGCGCCAATACTACTGCGCGGCTACGTCCTTTACCACATACTGCGTCATACGCAACACCCAATTTTTCACACATAGATTTTACCATTGCAATTGGTGTCTTAGACTTCTGCAATGTGTCTGCCAATAAACGTTGTGCAATTTCTAATGTAACTGTTTCACCCATCAATTCAGAATATGTTTTAATTTTTGTTGCAACGCCGCCAACCAAATGACCATCACCTGCGATACGTGTTGCAAGTGCTTCTGCAACTTCAGAAGAAACCCCTGCACGCGTTAACATAACGCGTTTTACATTTGCGTTTGGTGCGACAACATCTGCGACCAAACCAGAAGCCAACAAAGACTGCATACGACGATCAAACCCAGACAAATTATTTGGTGCGGCATTTGCTGTTAAAACAACATTCTTACCTGCTGCACGTAAATCAACGATTAACTGTACAAATTCTTCACAAGTTGCACGTTTACCAGCCAAAGTCTGAACATCATCTAAAATGAAAGTATCACAATTACGGCAGAAGTCTTTGAATGCGAAGACAGATTTATCATGAAGACTACGTGTAAATTCTGCAACGAACTGACCACCAGACATTTTGATTACACGACCTTCTGATGCATTTTCAATGCAGTTTACCAACAAAGACTTACCACAACCTGCAGGTCCATAAATAAACAGCGGGGAGAAAGGAACCGCACCCGCTGCTAATTTTTTACACGCAGATAAAACGAATGAATTTTCTTCACAAGATACGAAACAATCAAAAGCGTTTTTAGTTGCAACTGTTGCGACCTTTTCTGCTTTTGCAGGTGTATAAGTTTGAACATTGTTGTCATTTGCAACATTTGCAGAAACTGTTGCACCACGAACACAAATTTTTACGTTCAAACCAAATTCTGCCGCAACAGAAGATAAAACATTTGCGTGTACACTGCCGATAAAATCCGCAGAGAATTGATTTTGTGCAGTCAGCACCAAAGTATCACCACAAACATCAAACTGTAATGGGGAAATCCAAGAAGAATAACTTGCGACATCCATTTTTGCGGCTATGGCCCCCTTGATTTGTTCCAAGTTAGTCATCATTTTTTTTGCCGCTACTTGCATGTCGTTTCTCCTTTCCTTCCTTTAAAAGAGTTTCCTGCCCGCGCAAGAGTATAAAAAACACCCCGCCATAAACGCTAAATCTTATTTAACCTTTACAGATTTAATAAAAATTTAGTTTTATATCAGCCTACTTTTATAACTCTCTCGCTTTGGTGATTGAGTGTTTCTCAATCGTTTTGGATACGTCTGATAATGTATAAGATTAATTCGTGTTTGCAACCAATTGTTAACCAAATTTTTAACATTTAGTTTTTGACAACGATTCGTTTTTTTGCCCGATTTCCGCGCTTTGTATATACACTGTATATACACAAAAAGTTTTATCTTCGAATATAACCACCGTCAACTTTTTGAATCAAACCCTGCAATTCTAAGACCACTAAATCGCTTTTAATTTCCGAAATATTTTTTTTGACAATTTCTGCCAATACAGATTCAGATACGGGAATTGTTCCTAGGGCATCTAATAAAGAATTTTCTGTTTTATTTTTTTCAGAATTTTTTTTCACATTAGATGTATTTTTTTCTGATTTGAAAAAATCATCTACTCCTAAACACAATTCTGCAGCACCACTTTTTATTAATGAATTTGGTCCCAAACTCCTAGAATCCGAAGGGTGTGACGGAATTGCGTATACTTTTTTGCCATATTCAATAGCGAATCGCGCAGTTGTCATACTACCCGACTTTAAATCAGCCTCACCTAATATCAACTTTTCGCAGATTCCTGCAACCCATCTATTTCTTTGTACGAAATTATTTGCTATTGGTTCAAACCCAACAGGCATCTCACTTATTACTGCACCACGATTTACAATATCCCAATATAACGATTCGTTTTCTAGTGGCCATATATAATCAACCCCACCTGCAACAACCGCGATTGTTTGCGAAGTGCCCTCAGATTTTAACGCCCCGCGATGTGCGGCAGCATCTGTCCCAATTGCCATGCCCGATGCCACTGCATAACCATTATCTGCAAACCTTCTTCCTAACTCTGCGGCGAACTCCATACCTGCAACAGTTGCATGACGCGTACCGACAATACTTACTATTGACTTTTTCAAAGTATTAACGTTTCCTCTAACAGATATGACCGGCGGATGTTTTTTTATCTCTTTAAGTTTAGCGGGATATAAATCTTCATCATCACATATATAATGAATATTATTCTTTTCAGCCCGTTCTAATTCATTCAAAACAGATTCACGAACCAAATCATTATCTGATAAAGAAGCCGCAGCCTCATCCAATGTACCGAAGCGTTTTATTAAATCGTTATATTTTACAGGCCCGATTCCAGGCGTACGAAGTATTAATAACTTATTAAATAAATTAGACATAGCACTACTATAAAAATATAGGGTTAATAATAAAAGGACTATTTACATATAATATATGTATAAAATAATTAAAGCCCCAAATGGGGCTTTTTAACTTAATTTATATTTTTTGCATTCAGCAAGTACTCATAATTATATTTTTTACACTCATCTGGCAGTTCTGCACCAGCACTCTGAATACTTTTACATTCTTTCTGCATAGTTTCTAGTGCTTCTATAAAATCATTATATTGTGGGTCCTTATCGCGTTTCAGCACCAAAAGATGAGAAAGCAAGCGTTCGTCACCTGTTAAATCCTTCTGTCCTTCGACACTACCACCAATCCAACGATTACCAAACAATTCCATAATACCAACCCCGACACCTGCGCCACCGACAACACCACCGACCGTAGCCCATGTACGTGCTGATTTCTTAGCATCCAAAATACGTTGACGTAAGACCCCTTCATCTGCCCAGTCACCACAAGTAATATCACGTCCCATTTCAAAATAACGACTAGGTACATCAGATACGCTTATTTTAGGGTCATTAGATTTTATTTCTACTTTAACGAAACAAATATTGTTATCTGGATTTTCGGTATCTTCTACCATCGAAGCATAATTATTAGAATTACTATAACGTGAAGCCCAAACGAAAGTATTACCGACACCTATATTATTATTTATACACGCGGCCTTTTCTTTTTCCCTGTTATTTACTGCAGGTGCAGAAGGTTTTGTAATAGGTTCAACCCTAACACTAGAACTTTCTGCCAACGGTACAGCGGTATTAACTGCGGCCATTGCACTAATTTCAGCAGTTGAAGCCGTTGCACGTGGTGCCGCCATAACCATCTGAGATGTCATCGAACGTCGTGCCTGATTTTCTTGTGTTGCTGCGAAAGAAGGTAAAGAAACCAAACATACAGCAAATAAAGATATTATTTTTTTCATTATTCTCTTCCCCGATTTTATAGAAATATTATATCATAAAACGCAGTATAAATAAAGAATAAATCCAATAAGATAAAGGCCGCATAAAATTAATTATGCGGCCTTTATTATTTTTTCCATTTCCATTCAATCTTCGATTCGGTACCCCCAACTAGTCTGCCGATATTTTCACGATGGCGCCACAAACACAATAAAGCGATAGCCAAAAAAGGCAAACCTATTTGCCATCCCATAACAAAACCTAATACTGGCATTACACAGAAAGCGACAACCGCCCCCAGCGAGGAATAGCCAGAAGACAACGCAACGATTAACCATTCTATTCCACAAATTATGAAAGAAACCGGACTTACTGCCAACAGAACACCGAACAAAGACGAAATCCCCTTTCCCCCGTGGAATTTCAACCAAACAGGATAACAATGTCCGACAATTGCGACGAAACCACACCAAGCACCAAAGACTTCACCGCCTATTGCAACACCAACAAATACGGCTGCGATAGCTTTTAGCATATCTAAAATCCAAGTGACGGCTGCCATTCTAAGTCCACCGACGCGCATAACATTAGTTGCGCCGATATTACCACTACCAACCTTACGCAAATCGCCCTTTCCCATTAACCGAGTTAGCAACAATCCCATAGGTATAGAGCCCAACAGATAAGAAATAATTATTCCAATTACGTATATCATTTTATTTTTCCTTGATTTTATGTTTGTTTTCTATAAAATAGCAGAAAACGTGATTAAATAAAAGGAAAATAAAGTGGCAAATCACAAGTCATCTGAAAAAAGAATTTTAGTAACAGCAAAAAAGAATGCTGTAAACACTGCACGTCGTAGCGTTGTAAAAACCGCGACAAAGAAAGCATTAGTTGCTATTGAATCTGGCGATAAAAATGCTGCAGTAAGTGCTGCGCGCGCTGCAGAAAGCAAAATTATGAAATCTGTTGGTAAAGTAATGCCAAAGAAACGTGCTGCTCGCAAAGTATCTCGTTTGGCAAAGAAAGTAGCAAAGATGGCATAATTTTTCAAAAAACAGTTTTAAAAAGGCGTTCCGCTGGAACGCTTTTTGTTCGTAGAAAAAAATACAATAAACATATAAATAAACAAATAATTTTAATTCAAAGCATTTGTTATCACATAAAACAATAGCAACCCAATATAATAAAGAAGCAAAAAAGAACCGCCTTTCGGCGGTTTTTATTAATTCAGAGGTGCCCCCCAATGTTGCTGAATATTTCGTTCTGCATCCATTGGACTAACCAAAACTTGCGGAGTCAAGATAACCACCAACACATCACGCGTTGCGGTTGTTTCACGCGAACCAGACAGAGCCATAAAGTCAGGATCACCTAAACCATAACGGGTATCATTATTCGTCTGCTTTTCGAACCCAGAAACAACTAACATTTGTCCTGATTCCATGATTACTTCCTGCATAAAACTACGTTCTTCTACTTCTGGTAATTGCAAGGTAACCTCCCCGATTGTCTGAGTTGACATCTTTAACAATTCACGTACAGACATTCTGAACAGCAATAATATCTTTCCGTTTTCTAAGACGTTCGGCAACAACTGCATCGAGAACCCTGTTTCCAAGTCATCCTGGTCAACAGTACTTGATTCAACTGTTGTAAAGTTACGAGATTCAAAACGTTTAATATACCCTGTCGTTTTTGTATTATTAACCGGCGCGACACGATTACTACGCGTTGTGACACCGACATTTGTTACCAAAGAAACCTTACCCTGTTTTGCCAAAGCCTGAATAAGAGCATTACTACCAGCAGCACCTGACAAAGAACCATTTTTAATTTGGTCTTGTGTATAAGCACCTGCTACTTCTGTATTTCCCTCCATATGTGTTGCACCTGTCACTGCGGAAACGGTATTAGACAGAACAGCAATATTCATAGAACTAGCCTCTGTTGTGGCCAAATTATTCTTTGGGTTTGCAACGATATTTAATCCAGACGCAGAATTAATCGCCGCAGCCAGATTCAACCCGAATGCAGAATCATTAGAAATAGATACCTGCAAAACCTTAACATCGATTGTCACCAATTGAGACAAACGTTTATTTTGACGCGCTATATAATCGCCTACTCTTGTCAAAATAGACGGAGGTGCCGTCACAGTAATAGTTCCCAAACTACGAGATACAGTAAAATTAGTATTTTCATTATCTCCTATTATAGAACTAATTGCGTTTTCAATTTCATCCCATTCTTTTAAAGTAGATTCCAAAGACACCTGATTTCCGTCATCTGTTTCTACGGCAGTTTGATAAGAAACATCTGTTCCCAGTGCATACAAAGTAAATGTTTGTGTTTCTGTTTCATAAAAGACAATAGACGTCTTATCATAATACCACAATATATCTAAATCTGTTGCGATTTGTGACAACAACCCAGATAACTTGCCCGTATAAGCAATATTTACTGTCTTCTTTAATTTTTCCTGATTAACCTGACTATCGATTTTCACAGGAATTCCAGTAATAGAATTAATATTATTTGCCAAAACCTGCAAAGTCACAGGTTCATCTAAAAGGATTGTGATTCCAGTATCTGTTTCAAATTGAGACGGCAGATTATTTCTATGTTCCAAAACAGTAGAACTTGCGCCTAACCATACACCTTCTGACATAGAAACAGTATCACCACTAGCAACTTTTGCACGCGGTGTTTTAGCCATTTCAAACGCATCATACGCATTTATAAAATCCTGATCAACAGATGCCGCGACCTTAGCAGATTCTTCTTTTGCACATCCTGTTGCTATTGCGCACAAAATCCCGCACATAACAAAAAATTTAATTGGTTTCGTCATCTATTTTCTCCTCTGGCCAACTTATAAAACCACCACCCTATTCTTCAGATGTAGAAATTACTAACACACGGTTTCCCTTGTAAAACTTTGCATAAGGAACAGGCGTTGCGCGTGAAAAGTTTCTAACCAGCGCAGATGCGACATCTACGAAACGCCCCTTAAATACTGCACTTGCCTCAATTGGATATTCACGAGAAGTCGCCCAAACCAAATCCCATCCTTCTTTATTGCACCAATCCTGCAAAACCTCACGCAATGTCTGCCCACTAGCAACGACCCATGAACGAACCTGATCGATAAGCACCATCGGTGGTTCTGCATCTGCCGAAACATCTACAGCAATTTCTGCTTCGACACCTTCTACTTTATTAGCATTTGCAACTTCTTCTTCTGACAATCCCATTTTAGCAACAAAAGCCTCATACCCATCTTTGTAATTAGTGCAATCTCTACGAGAACTGCGAGACACAGTCAAAACAGAACCGCCGTCATCTTCTAGCATTTCTCTATGCAGCAAAGGCATTTCAGAACCGTTATTACATTCGTCATCAAAACCTGCCGGTATCTGAGTACCATGAAGCATATTTGCACCACCAGACCAACCACCAAAATCACCGTCCGAAGACCCCAGATTAAAATTATTTTCAACGACTAAATCTGCGCCTATTTTTGAAACAATTCTAATATTGTCGTTCTGTTTGGACTTTGAACAAGCACTTCCCTCACAAGCAATTTCAACATCCGCATCAGACCCAGCAAGAGGCCAAACAGGAACTTGTGCAACCTGTCCATTTTCAGTTTCAACAACCTGACTAGATTCTATTTGTGAATAACGAGAACCGTCAATATTAGACCCCTGAGAATAAAAGACCTCTGACGTGACAACTTGTGGTAAATCATCTGCTGCAAAGCAATACCCAGCAGCAGTTGCAAACATTGCGACAATTAAAATCTTGCGGAACATAAAACTTCCTTTCCTGAATGTTTCTCTTATTTATTATAATTATTATATCAACTTGACCGAATCTGTGCAAGACTAAAACGCAATATTATCAGTACCTATTTTTTATGATACCAAGATAAAATCGCACGAATCGGCAAAAGATGTTATACTAACTCAGAAAAAACAAACTGTTCAGGAGCGTTTAATGTATAACACATTGATTTTAGCAGGAATCATTATTTTAATTCTTATAAACTTTGGTATTCTATATTTTATTACTGTTATCAACAGTCGTGTTCGCGAAGCGACAAAAACACTAACACATCAATATAACCTGATAGTAAAAATTCAATCTATTTTAAAGAACAAATCTGCTACTAACGCCGTTGCAGAAAACGCAGAAATGATTTACCAAGATTTACTACAAAACTTAATTCCAATTATGGCAGCGATTGATATAATGCCGCGCAACACATCCGAACACCCATTATGGCGTGCATTAGGTGGCATTATGGATGAATATGCAAAAAATCCTTTTGCGCTTGAAAAGTTGCGCAGATGTATAAAACTAGATTCAGAAGTTGCCAGAAGCATTGACAACTACATGAACCGTGCGGATAGTTTTCTGCACCACTTAACTACAACGGACCCAGACGGTATATTATCTGCAACATTTACAGATGGGCTTTTGGGTCAGTCATTAACCTTCTTTGCCCAAGCAAAGCAACTTGCCGCGCAAAGTAACGAAATATAAACTTTATGCCAAAACTGTCAGAAAAACTTATTCGTGAAATATCTGCATATAGACAAGAACCATCATGGTTATTGCAATGGCGCATAGATGCTTTTAAGGCATGGTCAAAAATGACAGAACCCCATTGGGCAGAAATAAACTATGAAAAAATCGACTATAATTCATTAAATTATTACAACGAACAAAAGCAGTTGGATAATTCTGATTTACAACAAGCATATGAAAAAATGGGGCTACCCGAAAGCGAGCAACGCGCTTTATTAGGTATGGCAACAGATACTGTAATCGACAGTAAATCAGTACATACATCATACACATCAGAATTAAATAAATTAGGAATAATATTTTTGCCCTTCGCCGAGGCAGTAAAGCAATACCCTGATTTAGTAAAAAAATATTTAGGTAGTGTAGTTCCTGCAACGGATAATTTTTATGCTGCTCTAAACGCGGCAGTATTTTCAGATGGAACATTTGTATACATACCCCCAAACACAAAATGCCCAATAGATTTAGCAAGTTATTTTCGTATTGAAACCGCAAAAATTGGTCAATTTGAAAGGACTTTAATTATCGCTGACGAAGGCGCAACATTAAGTTATATGGAAGGATGCAGTGCACCGCGTCGTCCTAACCATCAACTACATAGTGGTGTAGTAGAAATAATTGCTCACGACAATTCGATTGTAAAATATGCAACTGTACAAAACTGGTATGCCGGTGAATTCAAGAAAGCAAAAAAAACTTCAACGAAAGGTGGAATATTAAACTTTGTAACCAAACGTGGTAAATGTGGGAACGGTGCAAGACTTGACTGGACCCAAGTAGAAATTGGTTCTGCTATGACATGGAAATACCCATCTACAATTCTTGCTGGGGATAACGCCAAAAGCGACTTTTATTCACTAACAATAACGCGTGGCGCCCAACAAGCCGACACAGGCACAAAGATGATTCACATAGGCAATAATACCATTTCAAACATTGTATCATACGGTGTCGCCTTGGACAAATCACGTCAGACATTTCGCAGTTTAGTAAGTTTTAACGGGAAGAACGCTAAAAACGCTTCAAAATGTGACACAAGAATAATCGGTACCGACGCAATTGCAAACACTTTACCCACCATTATTCATTCTAATGGCACAAACAAACAAAGTCACGAAGCAACAACAGGAACCATAGATAAAAAACAATTACAATTTTTAATGCAATCTGGTCTACCAGAAGATGAAGCAACTGCTCTAATAATAGGCGCATCTGCTTCTCCTATTATATCGCGTCTGCCTATGGAGTTTCTGGTTGAATCCAAACAATTAATTCAAATGGCGATTTCAAAAGATTAAAAATGATTACAGGAAATAATATGTTAAAAATAGAAAACTTGTCTGTATCTTTAAACGGGAAAAAACTTCTATCAGATATAAATCTGACAATAAAAAATGGTGAACGTCATCTGTTATCGGGACATAACGGTTCTGGGAAAACAACTCTTGTTGAAACGATTGCTGGCAATCCAGATTACACTATCGATACCGGCAAAATAATATTTGACGGAACAGACATAACAAAAGAAAACACCACAAACAGAGCATTACGTGGAATTTTCTTAGGCGCGCAAAATGTTCCTGAAATTCCCGGTCTAACAGTACTTAGTTTTTTAAAGCATTCTATTTCTGCACACACACATTTTCAAACTGGAAAAGAATTATCAATGGGTGAATTTTTAACAAATTTAGAAGCAGCCAGGGAAAAACTAGAAATTCCGAAAGAATGGTTAAACAGAAGTATAAACGTTGGTTTTTCTGGTGGTGAAAGAAAAAAACTTATGTTATTGCGTCTTATGTTAACGAAACCAAGGCTTGCAATATTAGACGAACCAGATTCTGGTGCAGATAGTACTGTGCAACAACAAATTGTAAAGACAATGGAAGAAATGCCTGAAACAACATTTCTTTTCATAAGTCATCAACAAAACTTTACTTCGCTAGTAAAACCAGACGCTATAACAACTTTATCAAAAGGTAAAGTTGTGATAGAATAAACAGAAAAGCAAAGGAAAAACAATGGCAGAAAAAAAGTCTTTAACTTTATTAGATTGGCTTCTATGGAAACCGATAAAATTTAGTGTAATTACATTTCTTATGATGATTGGTGTGGGATTCATATATGCTGTTATTTCATCTCTTATTTTTAATGGCGGTACAGAATCTAAAAGCCTGCTAACAATATTATTAGCAGTTGCATTTGCAGTAAGTGCTTATCTAATGTTAAGGAAAATGCCGTCGGATAATCTGGATAGGAAAAGTTTTGTCGCCATAAATAATGCACAAATATTTTTTACATCTGCAGCATTTATAATATCAACACTTATAATTGTCGCGAATGCGAACACTATAATGCTAAAACTTTTACTAATGCCTACCCATTCCAGTGCATCATTTATTGCTATAATTGTAGTAGCCGCATTATTTTATTTATACCTATGTGGTTTATTTATTGCTAACTTATATTTAAAATTCCGCAGATGCAGAACATTGGGAATTTCGCCTTGGAAAATATTATGTTCAATGCCGCTGGGGTTTGGTTTACTATGGATACCTGGATACATTTTACCAGATGTGAAGAAAGGCAAACAAACATTACAACTAAAAACAAAATGGTATAATAAATTTACTGATTGGGTATTATCAAACACTGTTAATACAATTATAGTATTTATAGCATTAGTCACCTTTTCAGGCTTTTTCTTCGGGTTTAATTCAATATTGCTAACGCTGTTTTTAGCAGTAATCTTTGCTATATGGTTAAATATATATGGCAAGGACGGTTTTGGTAAAATTTTACCTCATAAATACTCGTCTTTTGCGATAATACTAAACATAATTTTAATAATTTGTTTAATCGGCTTAATTGTATATTTAAGCGCATCTGAAATAACAAATATAACCATGAATATTAATGAGGTTTCAGCAGCAATACCAAACAACTAAAAAAACGCGCTATATGCACAGATACAAGGCATAGGAGGTTTTTATGAATGGGTTAATTTTATTTGTTGCCATAATTTTTTTCTTATGGCTAGGTCGTTCTATTTTAATACCTTTACTAGTTGCAACGTTCTTATGGTATTTAATAAATGCGACATCTGCATATTTTAGAAAAATAATGCCATACAATTCTGACGAGAATAGGAAACGCCGTCCTATTTTATCTCGTTCTTTTGATTGGGCATCCAATATTTTATCAACACTGATTTTATGCGCTCTACTTTATTTCTTTGTGACACAGATACAACCAATGTTCAAAGAACTAATAGGCGCGATGCCATTAATTCAACACAAACTGATAGTATTTGGGAATTACTTATCTGAATCACTCGGGATACATTTTGATGCCAGCATGATACCAAACATAGCAAACATCGCGACTAACATAGGTGCATCTGCGGCAAACCTTGTGACATCTGCGGGTATGATTTTGATATACATGCTTTTTATGTTCATAGAACAAAGCACATTCAACAAAAAATTTGCTGTATTATTTCCAAATAAAACGCAGTCAAAAAAAATGAGATATATCTTAGATAGTATTGATAATAACATGAAGAAATATTTGTTTATGAAAACATTATTATCAGGTATAACGGGCATTTTATCTTATTTCTGGCTACAAATGATAGGCGTAGAGTTTGCTGGGATATGGGCGTTTATAGTATTTATAACAAGTTATATTCCAACAATAGGTGCAATTGTTGCATGTGGATTACCTATTATATTTTCTTTGATTACCGCACCATCTTTACAACAGCCGATACTAACAGCCATAGGGCTTATTGGTTTACAAATAATATTTGGCAATATCTTAGAGCCTAAATTCACTGGAAAAACATTAAATCTTTCGACACTTGCCATATTAATAAACTTAGTATTTTGGGGTATGATTTGGGGAATTGCTGGGATGTTTTTCAGTGTGCCATTATTAGTGGCGACATTCATAATAACCGCACAATTTGATTCAACACGTTGGATTGCAATATTACTATCTGCGGACGGGAAAATACCTGATAAAAGAGAAGAATAATAAAACGCAGAAACGGCGCTATATGCACCGTTTCTGCGTTTTATTGTTTATTTAAATTAAATTAATCTATTTAACAAAGCAATCGCATTTTCAAGAATCAATCGTGCAGATTCTGAATCCAATTTCTGTTTTATATCAGAAATCCGGACTTTTCCCATACTTTCCTGGGCAGAAAAACTTGTTAAATTCTCTTCTATAAAAGCAACAGGCAAATCGATGTATGTGCACGTTTCTGTGGCACACGCACGAACTAACTTAGTAGTTTCAGATTCTTTTCCATCTGCATATAAAGGCAGCCCAAAAACGATACCAACAACTTTTTCTGCGGTTGCTAAATCAGCAATTTGCTTTGCGATAGAAGCCCCCAATTTAGAAGCAACAATAGGCTCTCTTGCAAAAAAGAAATTACGTGTTTCATCAGAAATAGCAACACCTGTTCTTTTTGCGCCCCAGTCAACTCCTAAAACGCGTCCTGTGCGTGGAAAAGCCTTGAATTCTGGCAAAATCATTGTATAATTTCCTCTGTTTGTAAAATATATAAACAGAATAGGATTAGAAATGGCTTTTAGCAAGCAACAATTAAAAAAATTTGCAGATTTAATAAGAATTGATATTTCAGAAGAAAAACTGGAAAAAATGAATATTGATTCTGTAATTGAATGGCTGGATAAATTACAAAAGATTAATACCACAGGGGTTGAACCTATGTTAAATCCAGCGGAACACAAATTACCACGACGCGCAGACGTTGTCACAGATGGAAATATCAGGGATTTAGTTTTATCAAACGCCCCAGACAATGCAGGTATTTCGCGTGGATACTTTGCTGTACCAAAAGTTATGGATGAATAATTAATAAAAATTGAAAGTGATACAAATGATAGACCTAACAATTACAGAAGCATTACAGAAATTGAAATCAGGTGAAATAAGTGCAGTTGAACTAACTCGTGCTTATTTGGACAGAATAGAAAAATATGGCAAGGAATTAAATTGCTATATAACAGTCACACCAGAACGTGCGATGGCAGACGCTGCTGCATCTGACGCACGTTATGCAGCGGGTACTGCCCTGCCCTTGGACGGCATTCCAATTGGTATGAAAGATTTATTTGCAACGCGCGGCATCAGAACAACTGCCGCGTCAAGAATGCTCGAAAACTTTGTACCAGAATACGAATCGACTGTATCCCAGAAATTTATAGATGCAGGAACTGTATTATTGGGGAAAACAAACCTTGATGAATTTGCTATGGGGACTTTCAGCAAGACAAGTTATTTTGGTGCCCCAGTAAACCCATGGCAAATGGAAAAAAGATTAACTGCTGGTGGTTCTTCTGGCGGTGCAACAAGTGCAATTGCAAGTGGTTTAGCAATTGGCGGCACAGGCACAGACACAGGTGGTTCGATTCGTTTCCCTTCTGCAATAACAGGGTTAGTTGGCATGAAACCAACATATGGTTTATGCAGCCGTTGGGGATGCGTCGCATTTGCATCTAGTTTAGACACACCAGGCCCTATTGCAAGGACAGTCGATGACGCTGCATTATTATTATCTGCCATGGCTGGACACGACCCAAAAGATTCCACAAGCAGTGATAAAGGATTTAATGCAACAGTACCCCTATCTCCTATATTAGGTGACGGGAAAACACTGCGTGTCGGTATAATAAAAGAATTTGCAGCTGTTGAAGTATCTGCGGATATGAAACGATTGTTTAATGCACGCATTGAAGACTTGAAATCCATTGGTGCAGAAATAGTTGAAGTTTCTATTCCTAATATATTAGACGCGTTGGCTGCATATTATATAATTGCACCAGCAGAAGCGTCTTCTAACCTGGCGCGCTATGACGGCATGAAATACGGTTTGCGCATAGAAGGCGAAGATTTAATAGACACATATAAAAAGACACGCGCCGCTGGTTTTGGTGAAGAAGTACAACGTCGAATGATAGTTGGTACCGCTGTATTATCCAGCGAATCGTATGAAGTATATTTCATGCAAGCCGCGCGGGTACGTCGTATGATTGCAGATAGTTTCAATAAAGCATTTGAACAATGCGATTTAATACTATGCCCTTCTGGCGCAGGTACGGCTATGCCACTTGATTCGGATTTAACGCCACTTGAATACTATGCACTTGATTTATTTACAGTAGCGATGAATTTGGCTGGTATTCCTGCATGCAGCGTACCCTGTGGATTGGCAGAGAACGGCTTACCACTAGGAATGCAAGTTGTTGGTAAACGCTTTGATGATTTAAAAGTTCTACAACTAGCAAAGCATATCGAGCAATTTGCAGGTATAGATAACAGACCAACAAAAGTAATGGGGAAATAAAAAAAGACCCGAAGGTCTAAGGTGGCTAGAAGTGGAATCGAACCACTGACACAGGGATTTTCAGTCCCTTGCTCTACCAACTGAGCTATCTAGCCAACGCGAAACGAATAATAAGATACTAAAAAGAAAAAAGCAAGGAAAAATAAAAATGTTTACGATAAAGGGTAAAACAACAGATTGGGAATTAGTCATAGGGCTTGAAACACATATAGAAGTTCTGTCTAACAGCAAACTTTTTAGTGGTGCATCTGCAAACTATAACCCGACAATCGCCCCTAACACTCAGGTATCTATGGTTGATGCTGCTATGCCAGGTATGCTTCCTGTACTAAATGAATTCTGCGTAGAACAGGCTATTAAAATGGGTTTGGGTTTAAATGCAGAAATATCCAGAAAGAGTAAATTTGCACGTAAACAATATTTTTACCCTGACCTTCCCCAAGGTTATCAGATTTCACAACCAGCCGAAGAACCACCAGTCGTAGGTCGTGGTTGGGTTGAAATTATGGGGGACGACGGAAAACCTAAAAAGATTTTAATTGAACGTGCACATTTGGAACAAGATGCAGGTAAATTAAAACATGATGTACACCCAACAAAATCATTTGCGGATTACAACCGAACAGGTGTAGCATTACTAGAAATTGTCACATTTTTAGACACAAAAAATCCTGAAAATAATTCTTATATAACCTCTCCCGATGAAGCGGAGCGCTATCTACGTGAAATTCGTGAAATCGCGCGTGCACTAGGTGTGTCAAAAGCAAACATGGAAGAAGGTTCTATGCGTGCAGACGTAAATGTATCCGTCAGACCTGTTGGTTCAAATGAATTCAGAACGCGTACAGAAACAAAGAACATGGTTTCATTTAAGTTTATAAAATCTGCAATTGAATACGAAGCACGTCGCCAAATAGAAATATATGAAACTGGTGGCACAGTATCACAAGACACAATGAGATATAGCCAATCCGAAGGCACAACATCTGTAATGCGCAGCAAGGAAGACGCTTTGGACTATCGCTATTTTCCGGACCCAGACTTATTACCTTTGGAAATCAGCGATGAAATGATTGAACGCATAAAGCAAACAATGCCTGAATTACCTGCTGCAACACGTGCAAGATATATAAGCATGGGTTTAAACGAATATGATGCAGCAAGACTTACCGAATCGACAGACATATCAAAATGGTTTGATACTGCTGTTAACGGAAAATCGGAACGCGCAAAACCAATTGCGAACTGGATGATAAGTGAACTATTTGCACACCCAGAAAATTGGGATGCAAAAAACGCTGTGGATACATCTGAGCAAGGCGAAGCGCGGATTATTACACCTGAAAATTTAGCAGAATTAGTAGATATGATTTCCGCGAATGAAATTAACGGAAAACAAGCAAAAGAAATCTTTATCAAAATGTTAGACGGCGAATCGGGAACGCCAAAAGAAATTGCAGACCGATTCGGTATGAAGCAAATTACAGATACTGGCGCAATAGAAAAAGCCGTTGATGATATAATTGCTGCGAACCCTGCACAAGTAGAACAGTATAAATCAGGTAAAGTTGGTCTGCTAGGATTCTTTGTTGGCGGCGTAATGAAAGCAACAGGCGGCAAAGCAAATCCAGCGGTTGTAAACGAACTACTTAAAAAGAAACTAGCATAAAAAGGAAAAAGTATGAAAGTTATAGGTATAATAAAAGACGATTGTATAACGGGCGTTCAATATGGAGTTATTGAAATACCTGACCCAGAAATAAAAAAACTCGTTCACAGTCAAGAAACATTAAGAAATATACAAAAAATAAAAGCAAAAAAATTTCGTGCAGAAAACACAAAACATAAATAAAACTATGAAAAAATTCTTTATTCAAACTTTTGGTTGTCAGATGAATGTTTATGACGGTCAGCGAATCGCCGCCATGTTAGAAAAGCACGATTTTGAACAAACCGACAAAATCGAAGAAGCAGACATCATTATATTAAATACATGCGCAGTTCGCGAAAAAGCGACGAATAAAGTATTTTCTGCCTTAGGGCGTGTCCGTCGCGCCAAAAAGCCCGACGCACTATTTGGAATAGTTGGTTGCGTTGCGCGCGAAGCGGGCGCAACTGCTTTTCAACGAATACCTGATTTAAATTTTGTTTTAGGCCCACAAAGTTATCATAAACTGCCTGAAATTTTAAAAAATCCTGAAACAAAATTATTAAACATAGATTTAACCGGGCTTGAAAAATTCGACGAATTGCCACGAATGGAAAAATCACCCGCAGTGGCATATATACCTATTCAAGAAGGATGCAATCATTGCTGCACATATTGTATTGTGCCCTACACTCGCGGTCGCGAACTATCACGCCCTTTTAAAGAAGTCTTGCACGACACAAAGCACGCTGCAAATACAGGCGCAATAGAAATATGCTTCTTAGGTCAAAATGTAAATGGTTATAAATACACAGATGAAGCAAAAGGCAAAACATATCGTTTATCTGACTTGATAAAGGAAACTGCAAAACTGAATAATATTAAAAGAATACGATTTACATCCAGTTATCCAACAGAAATGACAGATGACTTGATAGATATGTTCAGAACAGAACCTAAATTATTACCTTTTTTAAATATGCCTATACAAAGCGGGTCGCAGAATGTATTGACAAGAATGAACCGTCCTTACACCCTGAATCTATATATAGATATAGTTGACAAATTAAAGTCGGCACGTCCTGATATTCAGATATCCAGCGACTTTATTGTTGGCTTCCCAGGTGAAACAGATTCTGATTTTGAACAGACGATGGAAATAGCAAAAAGAATAAAATATATAAATTCTTATTCTTTTAAATATTCTCCTCGGCCTCATACAGCAGCCGCATTAATGAAGGACCAGATTCCAGAATCAATTAAAGCAGAGCGTTTGGCAAAATTAGATTCTTACCTAAATGAACTGCAAAGAAGTTTTAACGAATCGTGTATTGGAAAAACTATGGAGTGTTTATGCGAAGGACCGGACAAAACCGGCAAACATTTAGTATATCGCACACCATACATGCAACAATGCATTGTTAACGCAACATCGCCGAACTGCGAAAAACAACTTGCGAACATTCGTATAACTGCTGCAAACAAAGCATCTTTACGTGGCGAGATTGTAGACTAACTAAAATTCTATAATCGCCCCCAACCTAAGATTATATGAAACACCGATTTTATCGTCATATATAGCAGCAATTTCTGCATTACCGCCTGCTCTATCAAATGGTGATAAAATATTTACATGAAACGCACCAGACAATTGCCCAGATGCCAACAAACGAAACCGTAATCCATAATCATATTTAATATCAAAATCATTTAATTTAAATTTTATATCTGAACCAATACCTGTCACAAAATCTATATCAGACAAACTCATCACAGAAACATAATCAAAACCTATGTTAACAAAAGGAATAAAATCTAAATTTTCTATTATGTTAAAAGTATGCCCAACATTAGTTGTAAAATAATAAGAAACGCCACTTGGGTTATTTTCTATATTATTTCCATCAAAGACAGCACCTACATCGAACTTAGC
Source organism: uncultured Pseudomonadota bacterium (assembly GCA_949298405.1). Taxonomy (GTDB): domain Bacteria; phylum Pseudomonadota; class Alphaproteobacteria; order Rs-D84; family Rs-D84; genus Enterousia. The sequence goes on along the minus strand of CASFWA010000001.1, from coordinate 211,165 downwards.
GACTGTAAACCCGGCAACCCCGTCCAATACAAATAAAGCATCATTATAATTTAATCTAAAACTAGCCCCATATAAACAAGACGAAAATTCATTTATATAATCAGAAAAATCCAATCTTGCGCCATATCCAGATATAGCGACATTCATTTTATCTGACGAATGGAAATTCAACCGCGCATTTATTCCATAAGAATAAAAATCATCAGAAAACATATAAACCGGTTCAACTTCTAACGCAGAAGCATTTGAAAGAATATTCAACCCTTGAAAACTATTAAAAATCCGAATCGGTTTCATTAAATTAATAGGGTTTAATTTTACAGAATCATTCATAACATTTTCTAATTCTGTTCTATCAGAAGCAACATCCAAAGCACTAAATAATTTATCATCAGGAGTATTGCTTCTTAAATCATCAAGAAAGACACCTGTCTTATTTTTGAGAATTTTTGAATAATCAGTTTCTCTAACAAGTTTTCCATACACATTTTCATCACTAAGATATGATTTAATAACATACATATCATCAAGGTTATCTACATAAAAAGACACACTACCTTCACCAGACACATTAGATAATATTGGCCTATTTAAAATATCATCTACAGAGTTAACATAAATAATTACATTGCCAACTATTTCAATTTTGGGTTCATTAATCTTATTTCTTTGCACCCGCATTAGACTGTTAAATTCTAATACAGAATCATAAAATATAATTTTATCTGCAGCGGCACCGAAATTGATTACAGAACTTAACGATAAAGATTCTGAATTATTTATCAGTAAATCATATTCACTATTTAACCCGATAGAATTAAAATCTTTATCTGTATAAACTACCTGAACAATTCTTGCATTTTCGCCCATCCTAAAATTGGCATTCACCTTACCCATATTTTGGATTTGCAAAATCCGTCCATCTGCAACATTTATATTTCCAGACAATTCCCCACTATTAGCGATAAAAATTGAATTAATAATATTTATATTCGTCACATCAACAAGTGCATTTTCTGTAATAACAGTATTTTCCAGAAGGTCTAATTTCTGACCATATTTATAATCATTTATTACATAAGGAAAAGCAGCATTGTTATAAAACAAACAATGCGTTAAAAATAACACAGCAAAAAATTTCTTAATCTCCACAATGGGTTAGATTATCACATAAGATTTTTTTCTTAAAGAAAAATTATAAAAAAAGAACTCTATATCAGAGTTCTTTTTTAGGTATAAACAACACGTTATAGCATCATGCCTTTTTCCAAAGTACCCCATGCCGCTTTATATCCGCCATCACGTTCCAGATATATTTTTGCATTATTTAATTGGCCTGCATTAATACCACGTAATATAAAGGATTCTTCTAATCTTCCAGATTTTTCAACACGTAACGTTGGCAAATCTGATGCAAGACTTGTGTTGCTGCAACACATACCAGAAGAGCATTTTTCACATTGATATATTTTCATAGTATATGTGACGCCTGGGCGTAAATCTTTCAAATCTACATCCATCTTCAGACCTGCATCTGTTTCATTAAACTTAATATACCCCATTCTGGATTCACCGCCATGGCTGCTATGAGTATACATTTTTGCATGTACTTTTGTTATATCTGCATCTTCATATGTTTGATAAAAAACAACCATTTCCGGTTTTTGATTTTGTTGCATCTGTCTTTGCTGCGGATGCTTCATATTTTTCTGTCCGCACCCCGTACAACCAGACAACAGAACTGCCACCCCCAAAATAGATGACAGCATTAATAATTTTTTAACTAAGTTTTTCATAAAGTTCTCCTTTTTTCCTTATGGTTACAAAAATAATAGTACAACATTTTCATTCAATTTTCGCCAGGTTTGAATCCCTAGGAAAACGCAGAAATCATGCACATAGCACAATTTTTGAATACAGTCCTATAACTGTTTTCTTTAAATATTGATAAATTAAAAATTACAACAACAAAGGAGAGATATTATGTATGAACTTATGCAACACTTAATTGCATTTAAATACGCATGTAAATTAAATCACTGGACAACGGACAAATATTCACCTCATTTACTATATGACAGACTTACAGAAGACCTAGATACTTGGGTCGACAATATTGCAGAGTGTTATTTTATGGCGACAGATAATAAGAAAGCATTAAAAGCAGACTTATTAAATCCGAAATTAATAGATAAAAACCTAGTAAAAATGTGTGAAAACATAATTTCTAGACTAGAAGAATTATTAAATGACAATGAATTAAACGAAGGTATGACATCTCAACTTAGTTCTATTGAAGAAGGTTTCTTAGGGAAAATGGCGTTAGCAAAATTAGCCTAAAACAAAAACAAATAAATAAAAGCCCTTTATAAAGGGCTTTTATTTATTTCAGCTATGCAATTTAAAGAAAGAATCTAATAAAACCTTTGGTGCATATTGATGTTTACTTACTGGTGTTAATTCTTTATCAAGCCCCATTAAATAATAAACTGCTCTTTGTGCGGCACGAACAGAATATTCCATAGTAAAAACTACATCATCTGGCACTTCTGCAAACTGACTAACAAAAGCAAAATTTTCGTACCCCTTAGGGTTTACCAAAGGTCTATCGCCTTGTCGTCTTGGCTGGAATTGCGAATCAATATAAGGCATTATCGAAGTCCTGCAAATTAGTCCTTTTAACATATCTGCCTGTTCTTTTTTCGGTATTTGTAAATGCCCCATAAGTTCCGTCATTATTTCACGACCAGTACATTTATACATAGACTTTTTCACGTAATCACCATTTACAAACATATTTAAAGAATAGCCCCAAAATATCTGTGTATCTAACGGTTGATTTTTAAAGTGTGGTTGCCGCGCCACAACAATTGACAAGCGCCATGCAGAGTCTTTAAACGTCATCAAAGCACCACCACCTGGATGATTCCTTGAAAACTCTTGAATATAATTTAATAATTTTGGGTTTTTATTTATCGTCACAGTAAATGACATCCACATACTTTCATCTGGGTTTCTATAAAAAACTTCTGGGATTCCGAATTCTGGTCTTCCTTCTGCTATTTTCTCCCACAATTCAAAAGAAGGTGGCATATCATTTTTCTTATACTTTGCGACAGTATCCATACCTGCTTCATCAGAATTATCTGTCATAGAACCATTTATAAAGAACACTAAATCTTTTGGTTCTATAGCTATAGATTTATTTTTACCTGAATGTTTATAAGTAATTTTATCCGCTACAATTTCACCTTTGGGTAATTTAACAAACGAAATATCATTTACAGTTGCTTTAAAAGTAATTTGTACACCTTTTTCACGCAACCAATCAACTATAGGTTTTACAATTGAATCATGTTGATTATATGCAGTTCTTGCGACACCTGCCAAAGTATGTATACGTGGGAATTCATGCATAAAGCGTATCATGTAACGGCGCAATTCAGCAGCACTAGACCATGGTTGAAAAGCAAAAGTAGTTTGCCACATAAGCCAGAAATTAGTTTTAAAAAAATGTTTTCCGAAAACTTCTTCTATCTTTTTTGCCCCCAAAGATTTTTCACTTTCTAATAAAATTAGTTTTTCCATTTCTTTTCTGTCTTGTGCAGAGAACCCCATTTTAGTCACATCTACTTTACTACCGTCACGCTTTACAAGACGTGCCCTAGAATGCGTTTTAAATTCTTCGTTAAATTCTAAAAATTCTTCTTCCATACTTATATTTGGAAATTCTTTTGAAGGGATACTACTCATAACATCCTGTAAACACTCATACGTAGGTATATTTAACATACGTCCTCCACGTATCATATACCCCTTACTTGCATCACCTGCACCATCTAAACTACCACCATCAACATCAAGCGTTTCAAATATATGAATATTTTTACCAGGCACCTTGGCATCTCTAATTAAATATACTGCTGCCGATAAGGTACCGATACCAGAACCTATCATATAAACATTCGTATTTGCTGGTTTACGTTTTATTGTACTTTTACCTGCTTTTGCCATAAAAACCTCCATTCTATTACAATTAAATGATAGCAATCTTTACACAATAAATGCATAGGACTCTAAACACAAAAAGTCCGAAAATCGTGCACATACAAAAAATATTTACACCTGAAAATAGATAAAAAACATCCCGTGTTTTCGGCACGGGATATAAAGACACCTTAGAACATAAATCTGATACCAACATCTGCACCAAAATTATGCAATCCAGATTCAACATCAACATAATTATATCGTGCTGCTAAATCGATTGCGAAACGTTCCATATCAAAAGTTATACCCATTGTTCCCATTGCAGAGAAACGAGTTTTGCTTTCGCTATGATTTCCAACATCAGGAACTATATGTTTAACATCTGTGAAAGCAGCACCAGCACCCAAACCTACAAAAGGACGAACAATTTGGTATCCGCCGATTTCCCAGTACATATTCCACAACAAAGTCTGCATTTTTGTTTCGACTTCTACATCTGTGATGCTGCCAAAATCTGCTGAATCTTTTGCCTTGCTGTAAATAGACCATTCAATTTCCGAACGAATAGTATCACAGATTTCCAACCCCATAGCGGCTCTACCTTGGAAAACCATATCACTCATCGTTTCTTTGGCATCGTTATAATTGTAATTCAAATTAGAATAACTTGCGCCACCACGGATACCGATATAAGGGTCCAACCCGAACAACTGCCAACTGCTGTTTCTCTGTTGATAACCAGGACCTGCGAATGCCGGGCAAGCAATCAACACAGCCAAAGTTGAAATAACTATTTTTTTCATTTTCTCTCCTTTTAAGTTTCCATAAGAAAGTTCATGTCAACACACCGTGATTCTATCAAAGAGAAAAAAAAGATTGTATAGGTATGGATACCTTAACCCCACAATCACACATCCAGAAAAGCCTTGCATTTACCGAAAAAAAGTCTATAATCAACCCGGTAAAAAAATAAAAGGACCCGGGTGCGTAGCTCAGTTGGTAGAGCAACTGACTCTTAATCAGTGGGTCCAGGGTTCGAGTCCCTGCGCGCCCACCAAAAACAAAATAAACCGCATATGCGGTTTATTTTTTTATAAATTTATTTCTTTAAATAAGAAGACGGATTATATGCCTTTGTTCCTTTTCTTATTTCGAAATGTAATTGAGGTTCATCAACTTTACCTGTTGCACCAACGGTACCTATTTTCTGTCCGACAGAAACCTTTGTTCCGCGACGAACGACCATAGAATCCATATGCGCATAAACGGTCATCCATCCACCAGAATGCTGAATAATTATTAAATTGCCCATACCCTTTACTTCATTACCTGCATAAGCAACAACACCGTTTTCGGCAGCCTTGACCGCAGTTCCTTTGGACGCCCCTATATTTATACCGTCATTAAACAATCCGCCAGATTTTGCACCATAGTTAGACAAAATTTTTCCACGAACTGGCCACGAAAATTTCGAAGAAGACCTTGCACTAATTGCAGGTAATTTCTTTGTTGGGTCAGACGATATTTTCTCTTTCGTTTTTGTTGTTGTCGCGGCCGTAGATTTTGATGTTGTTTGCGTTTTTTCCGTGACTGGCGAAGATACTGGTGTGGTTCCATAAACAGTATTTGTCGTTGCAGCAGTTGCTGTACGCACAGGTGCTTTACTTAAATCGGGCACCTTTAATTTCTGTCCTATGGATAAAACGAACGGTGCGGACAAATTATTCATTACCGCTAAATCATTTACAGGCACCGAATATTTACGAGATATAGAATATAAAGTATCCCCTGCTCCGACAGTAATCTCATCTAATTCCACACGCGTAGTAGTCTGCTTTACTGGTACTTGTGCTGCGGGCAAAGAAACAGTTTGTACTGTATTTGTTTCAACTTTTGTTGGGACTTTTAACTTTTGCCCAACAGAAAGCGCATAAGGTTCTGAAAGATTATTTAATTTCGCTATTTCATCTGACGTTGTATTATATTTTTTAGCCAAAGAATATAAAGTATCTCCCGCTGCAACAACTATTTCAGTATCTGTTTGTACGGTCGTCATTCCGCCATACATAGGCACAGTTAAATAATCTTCATGTGTTGAAGCAACTACAACGACGTTATCATCAGATATAGGCGCACCATAATCAACACTTACAGAAGATTCTGACGCCGTACCATACATTGACACAGCCATAGAATCTTCATATTGTGGCGGTACGATATAATCATTTACACTTGCATATTCAACATAATCAGACCGTTCAACCGAACCGTACAGATTAGGTGACGCATAAACACCATAGTCAATTGCGGCTGAATTATAAATCTCTGGTTGAGTATTCGGGTCTGCCAACAAGGCAGGATAACGTGCAGAAATAAATTCACCAACAGTGTCCGGCAAAGCAACAATTTTTGGCTGTAAATCGCATGCAGAAACAGCCAACGAACAAAGTCCGATAAAAAATAAATTGATTTTTTTCACACACAGATTATATCACAAAAAATCGATTAAATAAACAACCTAAGCATTCTGTTTATCACTGTCGGGCTTCATAAAAAGAATACTTAATTCGAACAAAGCCCACATTGGCAAAGCCAATAAAACTTGCGAGACAACATCTGGTGGTGTTAAAACTGCTGCAATAATAACAATAAAGACAATCGCATATCTACGCATTTTAATTGCGCGCGTTTTTGATAACACCCCTATTCTATTTAACAAAACCAAAATCAAAGGTAATTGAAAAGCCAGTCCAAAAACTTTAAGCAACCCGATTGCAAAAGATAAATAGTCTTTTGCAACAGGTAAAACAACCGACGGCACAGGTGCGGATTGATTTAATTCTATAAAGAACCCAAATACAAATGGGAACAAAATATAGAAAGCGAACGCTGCACCCAGCAAAAAAAGAACTGGTGAACAAATTAAAATCGGCCAAATCACATTTTTTTCACCTTTATGAAGTCCTGGTGCAACGAACGCCCATACCTGCCACAACGCAAAAGGGGTTGATATGAACAAAGCGAATAAAACAGACAAAGAAAACCGAATCATTAATCCGTCTGCGACACCAGTATATAACAGCGCACCATCAGGCCAAACTTTTAACAAAGGAAGTGTTAAAAACTCCTGCAACCAAGGCGACAAATACCATCCCAAACACAACGCAATTGCGAACACAGTAAATGTCCACAAAATACGACTACGCAACTCAGAAAAATGTTGACCCAAAGTCATTTTTTTCATTTTTCTTTTTTACCTTTTTGCTTTTTTACAATTTTTGTTTTAAGTGTCTTCTTAGGAGTTTTCTTCAAATTTTTTATTGGCGTAGAAAAATCTGCCAAAACATCATCTGTGGTGGTTCTTAAAATTTCATCTATCGGTTTTTCTAAATCAATTTGTTGTTTAATTCTTTCAGAAGCATCTGAAATTTTCCAAATCATATTGCGAATAAAACTAACTGTTCTAGCCAAAAACTTTGCAACATCCGGCCACATACGCGCAGGGATTACCAGAACCCCAACTAATACAACAACTAAAAATTCTGCCCAACTTATCCCGAACATTTTTAATCATAGAACGAATCGCCACCACTTGTACTGACGGTTTTATGTCTTTGAATTTGGAAATAGTCTTTCCCGAAATCAGTTTTTGTTTTTAACCCTGAAAAAACGACATCTGTTTTTGCACCGGTTGCATCGACCACAGTCCAAGAATTTAATTTTACCGGGCTTTTATCAAAAACTACTGTCATATTTCCCAATCCTTCTTGCCCTTTTAAATTCATCTTCAAAGAGAAAGTATTTTTATCAGAATTAGTTTCATAAACATTTATATCCGCATTTTTTAAATCTATATTGCTTCTAATCAGGATTCCTGCGGGCGTACTTGTCAATGGCACTGTTGTAATCTGGTCCAAAGACTTATCAAAGAAATATAAATCTTTTCCATCTGCTATTAATTGTACAGGCATATTATTATAATCTAAACGCACTCTACCTGGGCGCAGCATAGAAAAAGTACCATTTTCTTGTTTTCCATTTGCCGTTTGAGCGAAATAACCGGAAAGCCCCGTTATAGAATTCAGATATTTTTCAGCAGAACTTACCAGCGCATTATCTACTGATGCAAAAGCATCAAAAAAACAAAAAGCACAGAATAAAAAAGATAAAAATTTTCTCATTTTACCCCCTTAAATAACTCCACTACTTTCTTATAAACATTATCAATATTATCTTGAACAACCGCACCTGCGGCATGAGAATGCCCACCACCACCTAATGCGACAGCAATATGTTCTATTGGCTTAGTCTTGCTTCTTATCGAAACACCTGTTTGATTTTCTTTTTGACGTTTTAATAAAACAATATATTCAACACCCTTTATTTGCCCTAGAATATTCAAGACAGTATCCCCACGTCCGTCTAAATTTTTATAATCTTCTGCCCCTACTATTGCAACTGCTAGCCGATTGTGGTAAAGGAATTCCGCCCGCGAAGCAACACCTGCTTCTGTCACAACAGTTTTTCTAGGTTTATTACTCAACGCATTTGATATACGTTCTATATCAACACCTGCATCGACAAGGTCTGCCATTATTTTTAAAGGTGTCCCATTACGCACATATTTAAAATGTCCTGTATCAGTTATTATTGAAGTTGCCAATAGTTCTAAAACGGCATCATCTGTCTTCCATTTTAACGCATGAATAATTTTATATAGTATTTCACCAACCGAAGAAGCATTTTCATCATCAATACAAATATCTGCAACAGGTGCATTATTTTTATGATGGTCTATTTCCATTACAAACCTTGCATTTTTAATAAATTTATTAAATCCACCGATATGATTTTCCGTTCCATAGTCCAATAATATAGCGACATCAAATTTCTTTGAAGAATTAACATGTTCAAAATATGAAATTTTATCTCTATCTGGCACAGTGTCTAAACAATCGGGTATATTACCATCATATACACATACAGGATTTTTATCAAAATTCAATCGAATTAGCCTTGCTAGCGCCAAGACAGAACACAAAGAATCCCCATCAGGATTTTTATGTCCTGCAATTGCGATAGATTTCGCACTTTTTAAAATTTCTATAAAATCTTTTAAATTCTTCTTCATTTATATAGCAATATCTTCTAAAACGAACTGGGCACTAACCCGACCATTATATTCGTTTTCTTTTAATTTACCCAACATCATTATTTTAGTGTTTACATTTGCATCGTCCAGTAAAAAATCCCCAACCGGCGTTCCGACCAAATTAAACCCTACAAAAGAAAGTTGCTTACCATTACTTGTTCCAACCGCACCGCGCAAATGCGAACCATTTCCCATGACACTGGCATATCTAATAGTTGCACCATATAACACCAATGTAGGTTCAGGATTTCCTTGTCCAAAAGGTTCCAACGCCGCCATTTTATGAACAAGTTTTAAATTTGCGCTACCGGCATCCAACTCTGCATCAACCACAACTTCCTGATGAGGCATTTCACCATTTAATTGTTCCTTCACCGCTTTTTCTAAAAAGTCGCAGAACAAGCTCTCTTTATCTGCAGCCAGAGAAAAACCTGCTGCTGCTGCGTGTCCACCACCTTCTGTAATTATTCCTTCTGCCAGAGCATCATGAATAATTTTACCTAAATCGACCCCTGGTATCGAGCGTCCAGATCCATTTATCACACCGTCACAACGAGTAGCGACACAAGAAGGAAGATTATATTTATCTTTCAACCGTCCTGCTATAATTCCCATAACACCGCCATGCCAATTATCTCCGCAAACGAACAAACTACAACGACCACTATCACGGCATTTTTTAGCCATATCAGTTGCAGACAACATAATTGCATTTTGAATATCAATTCTTTCTTGATTCATAGAATGCAATTTCTGTGCCAAATCTTGTGCGACAAGCGGATTATCTGTCAACAATAATTCCAGTGCCGGCGACGCTGAATCAAGTCTTCCCGCGGCATTCAATCGCGGTCCCAAAGCAAAGCCTGCTGCATATACAGAAGTTTTTTTAATTCCTGCAACATCCATTAACACACGCAAGCCTAAATTATTACGCAACCCCAAAATTTTTAGCCCAGTTGCAACGAAAGCTCTATTTAGTCCTATCAAAGGCATCGTGTCACAAATCGTTCCCAAGGCGACCAAATCCAAATAATTCATAAGATTTGTGTTTTCTAATTTTTCGTGCAAATCCGAATCGATTTTACGCGATTTTAATTCTCTACGTAAGGCAACCAAAACCAAGAAAGCAACGCCCACTCCTGCCAAATAGGACAAATTAGATGTATCATCTTCCCGTTTAGGATTGATAACAGCATCTGCACTTGGCAAAACGCTATCTGGTGAATGATGGTCAGTAACGACCACACGCAGTCCCAACTTTCTAGCATGTGCAACTTCATCAACACCACTTATACCACAATCAACAGTAATTAAAAGTTTTACCCCTTGTGCAGCGATTTCATCTATTGCGGCAAGATTTAAGCCATAGCCCTCCCCTTCACGAGTGGGCAAATGCCAAACCACATCTGCACCCAACGAGCGCAGATACTTTACAAAGATTGCCGTTGAAGTGATTCCATCGACATCATAATCACCGTATATTGCGATTTTTTTCCTATTTAAAATGCTATCTGCTATTATCTTTGCAGCAACATCCATATCAATTAAACATGAAGGGTCTGGCATATATTCTTTTATGCAAGGATTTAAAAATTTTTTTACAGCCACATCCCCACAGATTCCACGGCTTTCCAGCACTCTCTGTAATAAGTTATCTACTTGACATAAAGATTCATCATCACCTAAATACGCTGCCGCCGTCCATACTTTTCCAAGCATGGACTTATCTACTATATTTCTCACGCTATACTCTTTTTTTATTATCGTAAATAATTATAATCAAAAACTATTCAAATAGCAATGGCAGTATACTATCAAGAATTTTTCCCGCAGTTGGTACTGCGTTCCACGCCGCAGTTCTTAATCCAAAAGAATCTTTTGTGCCTTTGGGTTCATCTAATATAACCAGAATAGTATATTGGGGTGCCGCAACTGGAAAGATTCCTGCAAACGCGGTTAAATTTCTTTTATGATCAACTTTCCCATTAACATACTTTTCAGCAGTTGCAGTTTTCCCACCGATTTGTATTCCTGCAATTCTTGCCTTTTTTCCACTTGTTTCTTCTGCAATACGCAACATTATTGCACGCAACCGCGCAGATATTTCATCAGATAAAACACGTTCTCCTTTGACAACCCCGACATTTCTTTTTAATAACGTTGGATAAATATAAATTCCACCATTTGTCATAGAATTCACAGCCAACAACAAATGCATAGGCGTCACAGAAATACCATGTCCGAAAGACAAAGTTGCTTTTTCGACGGGGCCCCATTTTGCCGGCATCAAAGGTCTTTCTGTTGTTCCGAATTCTAATTTCAAAGATTCATCCAAATGTATACGATGGAAAAACTCTTTCTGCGTTCCATCGGGCAAGTCCAAAGCAATTTGTGCACTACCCGCATTACATGAATGCAACATAATTTCTTCGACTGTCAGATTAGGACGAGGCGGTTTAAAACTTCTTACATCGCCTATTTTTGCTGCAGTACGTCCAAACTTATCAGGTATTTTAAAAGGTTCCGCGATATAATATTCTTTATTTATACCGTTTTCCATAGCCATAGCGGTATTAAATACTTTAAATATGGACCCCATTTCAAAAACGCCGCGCAAAGGTTTAAACATTCTATTTGCCGCTGGGTCTAAACTTATATTTTCCGGGTCAAAATCAGGTAAAGAAACCATAGCAATCATCTCGCCAGTACGTGAATTCATCAGCAATCCCATAGCAGCTTTTGCTTGATATTTCTGCATAGCAAAAGATAATTGTTCATAGAATACAGACTGGATTCGCGCGTCCAAAGATAGTTGTAAAGGGTCTTGGTTTTCACTTAAATAATCATCGTAAACTCTTTCTGCACCCTCTAACCCATGTCCATCATTTCCGACGAACCCTATTACATGCGAGAACAATCTACGTTTTGGATAACGACGTGTTTGTACTGGTTCGATTTCTAATCCCTGCAATTTTGCTTGTGCAATTATGTTTCGTTGTGCATCACTTGCATATTTTTTCAAATAAACGAATTTACGAGAAGAATTAACCAATTTCAAAGCATCTGCCAAAGAATATTGATAAGGCAAAGCCTGATGGATTGTCGCAGCGACTTTATCTCTATCTTTTACGGCCTGGGGGCGTAAAGTTATATGCCCCGACATAATATTTTTAGCAAGGATATCACCATTTCTATCAATTATATCTGCACGTTTTGCGGTCCATTCTGCATCTGCCCCTGCAAGTCTAGACCTGTCCGTTCCTTGTATGCCCAGCCATAAAGTACGCACAGTAAATATTAAAAAAGCAATAATAAATAAAGAATATATAAAGCGCAATCGACCACGTGCAGTAGCATCTGCAACGAATCCTTTAAATCCCCTTTTAAAAATATCCTTTCCTACTTCGAACATTTATTCTTGTGCTTCTCTATTTGGTAAATCGTTAATAGAAATAGACTTATGAAAACTTATAACTTCGGACTTTGGTGCAACAGAAACCACCAAATTTCTTAAAATTTCGGGTCTGACATAAGAAGCAAAATTAGCCTGTGCCACAGCAATTTCTTGTTGTGTTTGTACGATTTCCGCCCTAATTCTATTTCTTGCCCGATTTTGTGTTCTATAACATACCTGCAAAACCGCTGCCAGAACAGCAACCAATACGAACGCCCACAAACCAATTTGAAACATTTTCTCGTCTTCGCCCATTCCCGTCCGCCTTAAATATGATTTTATGCAATTTTATCATAAATTTTTCAAAAAACGAATCATTGAATTAACCCCGCCTAATCTACCTGTACCTAAGTTTATATTTAACCTAGAAAATTCAGATTCTAAATCAAGTTTTTTTATCTCATCAGGCGTTTTGCCATCAACCATTGCGGTAATAATAGCAACAATTCCACTAACCAAAGCCGAATCGGCTCTTCCATAAAAATTATTCCCATCGATACATATTTCTGCATATGATGCACAACCTATAATTTCATGACAAATTGCACTTTCTGGAACCGGGTGCATCTGTTTTCCGAAATCCATAACCATTTCTAGTTTTTCAACAGGGTCAGACACCATAGACAAAAGATTTTTCATTTCTGCATATTGCATAATCACCACCCCTGCTCTGTTAAATCTAAATCCAACCTAGCCTGTTCTGACATACGCGACAAATCCCAAGGAGGGTCCCAAACCAATTCAACTTTTACATCTCGTCCACCAGATATCACAGATAAACTATCATTAACCTGCTGCAACAAATCTTCCATCATTGGGCAAGTAGGACTAGTAAAAGTCATCGATATAAATATTTCTTTGTCGTTAATAGATATATCATAAATCAAACCCAAGTCCCAGATATTAACAGGTATTTCTGGGTCATAAATATTTTTTAAAACGTTTATAACATCTTCTTTAGATAACATAATTTTATTTCACTATACTATTTATTAAATCAACTACCTGACGCATTTCATCCATAGTATTCCAAGGGCCGACAGAAATACGAATCGAACCAGGGATATCTAATAACTTATGAATCCATCCTGCGCACATATTTCCGACTCTCAAACAAACACCAGCGGAACCAACCAAAGCACCAAAATCCAAAACATGCATACCATCAACAACAAAAGTTAATAAAGTCGCATCTCGTTTTGTAATTATTTTTATTTTTTTATTTTTAGATAACTCATCATATAAATATTTTATCAAATCTAAATTAGGTCGATTTTTTTCAAGATAATCGATTGCCGCTGGCAATCCGACAATTTGGGTTATAGGTAAAGTCCCTGCTTCAAACTTATCTGGTGCTGGTTCCCATTGCAAAGAATAATCATTATTTACTGCGCTACCATTTATTCTGGCAATCATTCCACCACCAAATTTATCAGGTAAAATCCAACGTTCAGGATTTTTAATATACATCACCCCCAGACCTGTATCTGCGCCTATTTTATGCGCAGAAAAACACATAAAATCACAATCCCATTTTTGCACATCAATTTTTTCATGTACTATAAATTGCGCCGCGTCAACAATTGTAATGACATCTGAATTTTTTTTACGTGCTGCCGCAACCAAACCCGCAACGTTTTGGGGCACTCCTAAAACATTAGACATAGCAGTAATCACAAAAACATCGGCTTTAGGTAAATCAGACTCTGTCAAGTTATACTTCGAATCTAATGGGCATAAAATTATTTTACATGCAATAGAATCTGGCAAAACCTCGAACGGCAAGCGTGCAGAATGGTGGTCTAAATCGGATACCATTATAGTTTTATTTTTTAAAGAATCGCCAGAAACAGAATCATTAATTATTTTCGTAATTCTATTCATACCATCTGTTGTACCAGAAGTAAAAACAATTTGCTCTGGTGATTTAGCACCTATAAAATCTGCAACTTTTTTACGAGCATTAGCAATTTTATCGTCAACCGCAATCGCACGCGCACAAATTCCCCGCCCTGCATTAGCATATGAATTACGCAGGAAATCCATTTCAGTTTTTATAACAGATTCTGGCTTTAATGCGCTGGCTGCTGCATCTAAGTATATGATTTTATTCATTTTATGATTTCTCTTGCATTTTGGCTTGATTATAATACACTCCTGAAAAATATCAATAAAGAAGGAGAAAAAGATGTCTTTAGAACATGCAAACGACGCAAACTTTGATTCTCTTTTAGGAGACGGTATAACATTAGTTGATTTTTGGGCGTCTTGGTGTGGTCCATGCCGCATGTTTGGCCCTATATTTGAAGCGACCTCAGAAAAATTATCTGATGTAAAATTCGTAAAATTTGAAATAGACGAATCTAACAGACGTACACCTGCAAAGTTCGGCATTCGCAGCATTCCAAGCGTTCTGGCTTTCCGCAAAGGTGAACTAGTAGAAGCACGCACAGGATTAATGGATGAAGAAACATTAATGGATTGGGTAAAGGAATTACAAGGAGCCTAAAGATGGCAGAAAAGAATTATAAAAGCATAGAATTACCACCGAAATATGTACCAAAAAAATCTGAACCATATATGTGTCCAGAACAGTTGGCATATTTTTATCAGATATTAACTGCACAAAAAGAAGAATTGTTGCACGACAGTGATTCCGTATTAAGCGCAGTAAGGCTTGCAGAAAAGAACGAAAGCGCTGGTGTGGGCGATGATTCTGATAACGCAACTGCGGAACAAGATATTACTATGAACTTACGCATGTCTGAAAGGGATAATAATTTATTAAAGAAAATCAATAGTGCATTAGAAAGAATAGAAAACGGGACATTCGGTTACAGTGTTGTATCTGGTGAAGAAATTGGTTTATCTCGTATGCTTGCGCGTCCCTTAGCAACAATGACCATAGAAGAACAAGAAGAATACGAAAAAAGGAAATAAAAATAACCGCAAAACGCGGTTATTTTTTTATAAAGCCCCGCAG
>CASFWA010000001.1:0-195581 GCA_949298405.1 uncultured Pseudomonadota bacterium | reverse complement strand
AAAAAAAAAAAAAAAAAAAAAACGCCGAGTTTCGGCGTTTTATAATATTATTTTTTAGAAACTTTTGTTGCTTTCTTTTTTGCAACAGTTTTTTTATTTTTTGTTTTTACAGGCTTTTCTACTTTTTTCTCACTTTCTTTTTCCTGTTTAACTTTTGTATCCTTTAATTCTTTTTTAAAGATATTGATACCATCTGCTAAATTTTTCATCATACCAGGGATTTTGTTATGACCGAACAAAATCAAAACCAATACGACTATAACAAGTATTTCAGCCCAACCAAAACGTCCAAACATTTATAACACCTTTTATTTTTTATTTTGCGACATAACAGTCTAGCCCATCAGATTTTGCATTACGGCAAAAACCATTTGCCTCTGCTGATGTAGAGAATGCTATACGCAATCTATAAGTTGTTGTTCCATTAGGCAACACCGCGGCCAAGATAACAAACTGCTTCCCTGCAAACAATCCTTGATGAGCAGATTGAATCTTGCGCTGTGCAGATTCTGCCAATGCACGAGTACTGTAAGAACCGAACTGGACATACCAACTACCTTTTGGTGCCACCTGCTGTTTTGCAACAGTTTTCTTTGCTGCTGGTTTTGCCGCAGGTTTAACATTAGTTTTAGCAACTGGCTTCTGCGCGGCAGGTTTATCAGGATTAAAAGTCACTTCTTTTCTATCTTCTACGACCCGAACAGGTGTCCCAACTCTTTCAGGTTCAGGTTGCGCAACAGGTTGCGGTTGTGGTGTTGGGGCAACTTTCGCAGGTTGCGCCACCGGTTGAACAACAGGTTTTTGTTCTGGTACAATTATCGGTGCATTTGGTTCAACACTTACTGGTGTTGGCGCAGGTTTTAAATCAACAGGCATTGCGTTTTCACCATCAACAATGACTGCTGGCGCATCCAAATCAACCTCTATCGACGAAGAAGAATCACCACCTATCACACGAATAATGATATAAGTAGCCAAAACTATTACCAACACACCAACCGCCAATAACAACCACGGTTTTTTGGGTCTGGGTGCCGCAAACGGTGACGCTTCTGGCAATGTATCCAAACTATCTGCATCATCATTTAAATCTAATAAATCCAAGTTATCATCATTATTCATCAGGATTCTCCCATTTGTTCTTTGCCGTAATTATATCATAAAAAATACGACATAACAAAGAATATATAACTAAAAAAGCACCTTATTTTGGCATTTGACCAAAATTTGGTGGCACAATAAGTTTATGATTTTCTTCGACTATAGGTTCTGTTTCGCACTTTCTTGCGCAAGCAGATACAATCATAGGAACGGTCATAACGAACAAAACAAAAACAATTTTTCTCATCTATTTTCCTTTCTTAAAAAATACTACATTACATTATAAAGGCGCACAAATTTGTGCGCCATATTTTTTTACATTATGCAGGCATTTTTATAGCATTTTTTATCTGCTCTATAAATTCTGCCAAAGGTATTGTCTCTTGCTTTTCGACACCCAAGCGACGCAGAGTCACCATTTTATCAGCTGCTTCTTTTTCACCAACGACCGCAATAATTGGTGTCTTGGCCAAAGACAATTCACGAATTTTATAGTTAACTTTTTCATCACGCAAATCTGCACGACAATAAACGCCGGCATCGCGTAATTCATTAACAATTTCCAGCGCATAGTCTTTAAACTTTTCGGAAATTGGTGTCACGACAACAGGTTCTGGCGACAACCACAAAGGAAGATTTCCGCCTGTTGATTCCAACAAGATTCCCATAAAACGTTCAATAGAGCCCAACATAGCACGATGCAGCATAATCGGACGATGTTTTTCACCATCTTCACCGATATAGGACAAATCAAAGCGTTCAGGCAAATTCATATCCAACTGAACCGTACCACACTGCCAAGTGCGCCCCATAGAATCTTTCAAATAGTTATCAATTTTTGGCCCATAGAAAGCGGCATCACCTTCTGCAATTTCATACTCGATACCATTTGCATCCAAAGCATGCTTTAAAGCGCCTTCTGCTTTATCCCAAACTTCATCAGAACCGATACGGAATTCAGATTCTTTACGTGTTGCAAGTTTCATGGATATCTTATCAAACCCGAACTTGCCATAAATATCTTTAATGAAGCGCAGTATTTTAACAACTTCTTCTTCTAACTGTTCTTCTGTGCAAAAGATATGTGCATCATCTTGAGTAAATTCACGAACGCGCATTAATCCAGACAAACCGCCTGCCGCTTCATAACGATTTACTTTTCCGAATTCAGCCAAATACATAGGTAAATCTTTATAAGACTTAATCCCCTGACCAAACACAAGCATTCCACCAGGGCAAGACATAGGCTTTACACAGAACGTTTTACCGTCTTGCGTTTTTCCAGAATAATTATGTTCACCGTACTTTGCCCAGTGACCGCTACGTTCCCACAAAGAGCGATCCATAACAGCCGGTGTAGAAATTTCTAAGTACCCTGCTTTTTCCTGACGACCACGGATATATTCAATCAATTTACGATAAATCTTATATCCCTTATCATGCCAGAACACAGCACCTGGCGCATAATCTGGTTCAAAATGGAACAAGTCCATATCTTTACCAAGTTTACGGTTATCACGCGCAGCCGCTTCTTCCATATTTTTCAAATGCTGGTCCAGTTCTTCCTTGCTTGCAAACGCATCTACATAAATACGTTGCAACATTTTATTTTTGGAATCGCCTTTCCAATAAGCACCTGCGACATTACGAATTTTAAAACCGTCACGAGGTAAATCTTTTGAACTTTCAACATGCGGTCCACGACACAAATCTACGAAATCGCGGAACGTATAAATAGACAGAGCCTCACCTGCGGCATCATATTCATTTAACCATTCCATTTTATAAGGTTGATTTGCAAAGATTTCTTTGGCTTCATTTAAATCAATGTTTCTTTGTTCGAATCTGCCATTAGACTTGATTAAGTCACGCATTTCTTTTTCTATTTTTTCAAAGTCTTCTTCTGAAAAGCGATGTTCTGTATCAAAATCATAATAAAAACCATTTTCAATAGCAGGCCCCCCAGCAAATTTAACATCTGGATACAAATTTTTCACTGCTGCTGCCATAACATGAGCCAAAGAATGACGTATCGTTTCAATTGGATAAGACATAATAAAAACCTTTATTTTTTTATAAATTAAAACTTATAGATTATTTTGATTATTGCACTGTGCGAAGAAATCGCAAATAGAAACTACACCCCCAAAGGGGTTGTTGTAGTTGTAATGAAGAACAATATATTTTTTATCATGCTGACAAATATATTAATACTATTATTAAAATAAGTCAACTTTATAAGACTTAAAAATCGATAATGCACCCGAACAATACGGCGAAGAAGAAACATACACTTCCTCCTATAACGAACAGATGCCATATTGCGTGCGAGTATTTCATTTTACGCCACAGATAGAATATAACCCCCAAAGAGTAAGACAATCCGCCAGCCAGAATGAACCACAATCCACGTGCTGGAATATTTCTAAGCATCGCAGGCAAAATAAATATCAAAGTCCACCCCATAACAAGGTATAAAGCGACCATCCATTTTGGTTGCTGTCTTGGGTTTCTGATTTTCATAATTGCGCCGAATATAACGATTGCCCACAGTATTCCGAACACAGTCCAACCAGTCCACCCGCGTAAATTAACTAACAAGAACGGGGTATAAGTACCTGCAATCAAAGCATATATCGCGACACTATCCCACACTTCAAAAAAGCACTCACTTTTTTGCCCGATTGTTGCATGACACATAGTCGAACCAAAATATAATGTGAACATTGTCAGACCGAATATAGCACAAGATACAATAGCCCAAGCATTACCTGCCAGCGCAGCAAATACGACTAACAATGTAAGTCCTGCAATTGCCAAACCTATACCTATACCATGCGTTAGAATATTCAAAACTTCTTCTGATTTAGTAGAAGGTCTTTCCCAACGGAACAATCCTGTTGCCTGCAAAATTCTAAGTAATCTACTGCCCCTAGAATCGGACTTTAACGCTTTCAATTTTGCACGAACTACTTTTTTTGTTTTAACCATTTATAGCGCCCTTTATACGTTCAATAACTTTTTCTTCACCCATTACATGCATAATAGAATATAAGTCGGGTGTATTTGTGCGTCCTGTCAATGCGACACGCAAATTCATCGCCACGTCACCATTTTTAACACCTTTTTCTGTAGCAATGGCGACAATTTTGTTCCACCAAGTGTCTTTATCATCTGACACATTAAAAGTTTCTAAGAAAGCAGATAAAACATCTTTGTTATAAACATATTCCGTATTAGGCACAAACAAATCATCCCAGAAATAAGCAACTTCCTGTAAAGTTTGTTTCCAAGTAATAAAGTCTTTCCGAATGCGTTTTGGATTATCGCGTTCAATTGCCAAAATATTTTTTAAGTATTCTGGCTTATCTGCGATTCTTGCTGCCCATACAGCATCATATTCATCCGCCCAATCACGAACACGTTTTACTAACTCATCAACAGGTAAAGAAGCAATAAATTCTTTTGCCCACCATTCTAACTTTTTCATATCAAACAGCGCGCCAGACATAGATATTTTCTTTGGGCGCATTTCATATTCCCAGATAGATTTAACCTGCCCTTTCATTTTTGCTTCTTCGTAACCAGACGCAGCGATATTTCCAAGATATTCTAAAACCGCTTCTGTTGGCCAACCGTCTGCCAAGAAGAATGCAACATTTGCTTCTGGATCATGGCGTTTTGACAATTTACGTTGTTTACCTGTTTCCGAATCGATTTTATCAATAGTAGATGTATGAATATACATAGGTGTCTGCCACCCCATCATACGGAATAATTGCACATGCAACGGGAAAGAAGGCAACCATTCTTCACCACGAACAACATGTGTTGTACGCATAAAGTGGTCATCACATAAATGTGCAAAATGATAAGTAGGAAGTCCATCATTAGATTTAATTAAAACAATATCTTCATTGTTTTCTGGAAAACCTATTGAACCGCGAACAGCATCTTTACAGAAGATACGATTTTCAGGGTTACCCATTGAATACAAACGAATCGTCGGTACTTCACCGTTATCCAAGTGCGCAATTATTTCTTCTTCTGTTAAATTGCGATCACGAGCAAATTCACCGTATATACCAGTTGCAAAACCTGCTGCTTTTTGATTTTCGCGTATTTTTTCCATGTCTTCCGCAGTCAAAAAGCAAGGATATGCCAAGCCACGTGCCAATAAATCTGCTGCGACACTGTGATAAATATCTTTACGCTTAGATTGATAATAAGGTGCATATTTTTCATCCTTATTATATTGAAGACCAAATCTATGCATAGAATCTTCGATAATTTTAACAGCATCTGCGACTTCACGTTTTGTATCCGTATCTTCTATGCGCAGCATAAAAACGCCTCCAGTTTGCTGTGCTAACTTACAATCAACCAAGGCCTGATACAGACCCCCAATGTGCATATAGCCTGTCGGACTTGGCGCGAAACGCGTCACAAACGCACCATCTGGCAAATCACGCAATGGATATTTTTCTTCCAATTCTGCCAAAGTATATTTAGGTTCTGCACCCAACACACGAACAATTAAATCTTTACTTAAACCATTACGCATTTTCTAAACCCTTTCTAAATTTCACAAAAACTATATTATCACGAGATTTACCATGCAGAATAAAAGAATGTCTTGATACACTTTCTTTTTCAAACCCTGCCCTTTCCGCAACAGCCTGTGAAGCACGGTTTTCTGTATCCACAAGAATTTCTATTCTATCTAAACCCAAAGTATTAAATCCGAAATCACTCAACGTTTTAACTGCGTTAGTCATTATCCCGCGACCGTTATAATCTTTTGATAGCCAGTATCCTATTTCACCAATTTTATGTGTTTCTGATATAATTCCCAAACCAACACTACCAATGATTTTACCGTCTAGGACAATATAATAACTTCCATTATTAGTTTTAGACGCTTTATTTAAATGGTCATACATATCTTCTGGTTTATTTGATTTTTCAACCCATATAAGCCACTTACCAAGATATTCCCGTTGCGAATCAACGATATTAAACAAGTACTTCGCCACATCAAAAGAAGGTTCAACTTTTTCAAGATTAAAACCATCACAATTTATGACATTTGGAAACTCAATCATTTATATTTCCTTGTATTCTTATTTTTCGAATTTTATACTAATTATATGGAAAAACAAGAAATAAGAACATTTGGTCGCAGGCATGGAAAAAAACTATCTGCACGTCAACAATGGCTGCTGGATAATATTTTGCCAACCCTATTACCTAAAAACGAATCGGAAAACGAACTAAATATCCTAGAAATAGGCTTTGGTGCTGGCGAGCATCTTCGTGAACTTGCAGAAAACAATCCTGGCAAAACGGTAATTGGTGCAGAACCTTTTATGAATGGCGTTGCGTCATTATTATCTGCGATTACAGATGAAACAAATTCTGTTCGCCCAGAATATAAAAACATTCGTATTTTTGCTGATGACGTTCGCGATTTTCTAAGGAATACCGATTCGAAGTTTGAACAAATTTGGATATTACATCCTGACCCATGGCCAAAAGCAAAACACGAGAAGCGCAGATTATTACATGCAGAATTTATCAAAAACCTTTCCAATCATTTAACCGATAATGGCGAGATAATAATAGGCACAGACCATTGGGAATATTATGATTGGATACTAGAAGAATTAAAAAAGACGAATTTAAAGGTACAAACACCCGACCTACCAACCATAGAAACTAGGTATCAACACAAAAACAAGGCGGGCACAACCCACCCCAAATATCTAGTAATAAAAAATTAAACATTGATAAAGAATCTTATTTTATCAACCAAATCTGGTTGCATTGATTGCATCAAACGCTTAGTTTGCTCTATCCGCAAAGGATTTTCCCCCAAGGCAAAATGTAAATTAAAATCATAATTTTTATTCCAAGATTCAAGTGCAGAATATATACGTCCAACAAAATCGGATTTATCTCCATTATCCATAGGCAATGCAAGTATTAGCCCAGTTGCATGAATTTTACTTAAATTCTTCCAAACATCATCCCAATCAAAAGGTCCTATATCTGCGATATTAATACCGACATATAAATCTTTATTAAAGAACAAATCATCTCTAATTAGATATAGTTGAGATACAAAAGAATCCAAATCTTTAAATCTAATAAACACCTGCGCGCCATCAGCCCCCTGCTTTAAGACAGTATTAATATTTATCGTTAATTCAGACAAAGTATCAACAGAATCAGCAGAACCATCTAAATAAAACCGAGCAAATATTTTTATTTTTTTATTTTCCAGCCATGGCCATATGACAGGTACCGATTTAGGAGCAACAGAAACGAAGTCCAAATTTTGTTCAATGGCACATTCTGCAGCATATGCTAAATCAGTTTGCTCTGCGACAGACTTTATCCATAAAGCAAACCCTTTAAAATCATCACCAATAAAGAAATCTGTATTTATCATAACTCTTTTTACTTTATCATAAATATGATATAATCAAAGACAAATGAAAAACAAAATAGACAATATATTACTTGGAATGTTGTGGTTAATTGCCGTCACCCTGGGGGCAAGTTTTTGGTTTAACACAATATTCGGTTTTAACATTTTTTCATTACAGCACTGGGAATATTTATCTTATTTACAAGCAGCAAAATCCCCTATAGATTCAAAATTTTATGTATCTCTTGTTATTACAATATTCGTAATGCTATTTGGTTTATACACTATTGTACGCCCCAAACTACGAAAAATAAAACTACCAAAAATACATACCACATCTAATAATGCACCTACAAAATCAGAAAAAAAGGACACGCCGATTGATGATGCATCAACATTAGAAGTTCTGCCTGCACAAACGCAGACTGCACCACATCAAACACCTGTATCAAGTATTTCTATTTCACGTCCGCCACGGTTAAACATACCTACTTTTAACCTAACAAATCATAGCACTGAAAACAGCGCTACGCCGCTGTCACATCTATCCACAGCCAATCCACATACAGAACAAGATTATTCTGAAATCAAAGAAATATTTTCTAACGCAGGATATATTGTCAAACAAGACCCACGTATTAATGGAATAAAAACTAATTTATTAGCCATAGGTACAAATGAAAATTTATGGATTGGTGCGGTTGGAATAAAGACAACAGACTTACGTGGAATGATAGACAAACTATCTCAAATATTCTCTGACACATTAGATGATATATATATAAATATAAATGGTTTTATAATAGACGCACCTGATGCATCTACATCAGAATTCCAAGATATATTAATGTTTAAAACTATTGAAGAATTAAAAAGTTATATTCAGAACGTACCTAATCCGGCCATTCCAGACGATGATGACGGTAATTTTGACGCATACTCCCAATACATTGACACCGTTATTAATTATATAGGGAAAATTTAATGCAATTAAGTAAAGAATCCGCAGAACAAAAATTAGCCGATATGCGAATGGAAGATATGCCAATAATAAGCATATCCCCTATTCCTGCGCAAGTACCTTCTGATTGGTTTCAGCAATATAAAAAACTCTGCCACGAATTTATAACAAGTTTAACAGATTCTGTTGAAGAACTTGCTTTTATGAACCTAAGCCAAGAAGAATTTATGGCATTAATAATGGGCAGGAAAATTCCTGCTAACTTATCTATAAGGTTCAGAATACCATTGGTATGGGGTGGTAAATTATCGATAGACAACCTATTTATGTGCAAAACATTTCCACACTCACATAACCTAGACCTATTTATAATAGACCAATATGGTAACGAAACTATATGGTTACCAAATCCAGTAAAAAAGATTTATGTTCCGGCGCACACAGCATCTGGTGGGGACGGTGGAAACGCGACAGAAGATAGACTATCGCAACTAGCAGCCCAGATATCTGCGGAACGAGATATGTAAAAAGAGAACGCTTATGACCCAAGAAGAATTTTTATCCGGCATAAAGAAACAAGGCGCAACATTTGCCCCTGCAACAAACAACCAAGAAATAAGTTTATCTAACATGTCATTGCAACAAATGTGTGCAGCGATGTTGCCGGCTTTTTTAATAAAAATATATGAAAAGACCGGGGGGATAAATCTTGGCAATGGCTATATTTTTGGTCCATCAGAATACCAAATTGGTTCCAATTTTCCTGTTCCCAACATAACAGAAATAAACAAATCCGTTATAAAACACGCACGTATGAGGGGGAAAACAGTATTCGGTCGAAATGATTTATTTTGGTTCGCAGTAGATTCTTTTGGTACATGCTATATGTTAGATAATCTATCCCTAAATCCACTACGCAAATACGATGACCCTTACAAGGCATTGACAGATTGCTTAATGGCTGGTAAAAATTAAAATTATGAAAAAAATATCAGTTTCTTTATCAGGTCATCAAACAAGTATTTCTATGGAATCAGAATTCATAGAATGTTTACATGATATTGCAAAAGCAGAAAACAAATCTATTGCATCAATTATCACAGAAATAGACTCAAATCGAACACCTGACACAAACCTATCATCTGCAATCAGAATATGGATTCTAAATAAAATAAAAAATAAATAAGCCGCAATTTACGACTTATTTATTTTTCTTTTAATTCTTTTTTCTGGTTCCAAAAATCAAAACAATAGAAAATAACAATATAACAATCATCCAACCATCACGTCCAATTAGATGATATAAAGTATCATGTGCCCCCCACACAAAACCGTCCAAAGTCCCGGCCTGCCCTATCGACAGCGATGATATAATTTCACCGTCAGATGAAACAAACGCACTGATACCAGAATAATTTGCTCTAATAATAGGCAATCCTGATTCTATTGCATAACGACGTACCATATCAAGATGCTGATATGAACCTGGTGTTTTTCCAAACCAAGTATCATTTGTTATATTTATAATTGCGTCTATATGCATGTTTTCCTGGGGTTGCAAAGAATCAGAAAAAATAATTTCATAACATATTGCGGGAACGAAAGTAAAGTTTTTACTTCCCAAATTAATATTTATTATTTCCGGTCCTTTGCCCGCAGTTAATTGTCCAGGCGTTGGTATTATATCGCCTAATGGTCGATATTCACCGAATGGCACCAAATGCGATTTGCTATATATTTTTTTAATTACTCCTTCTGGGGATATAACTAACATTGAATTATACATTTTACCGTTATCATATGTTGTTGCACCTATTACAACATTAGAATTTAAAGCATTTGCGACGGGCATATCGTCACCAGGCACAACGACAAAAGGATACGAAGTTTCAGGAAAAATAATTAAATCTGGTTTATTGGGCGCAGCCGCAAGCATTATCAAATTCTTTATATTTTCTTCTGCGTTTTTTAATGCTTCTGCCCTAGAATGAGTTGCTTTTTGCACAGCACTTTGTGCAGGTTGCACAATTCTTACAATCGGCGAAGCATTGGCATCATTCTGAGACTTTTTTATATTATTGTATCCTGCAAAGATTCCACCAATTAATAAAACACTAAAAACACCAACAAGCAACCAACAGTACTTAGATTTTTTATCGGTTAAGACCTCCACTATTAACGCAATCAATCCGATTATAATAAAAGTAAGTCCCAACGCCCCCCATACAGACATAGAATTTGCTAGTACAGGGAAAGGCATAGTTATATTAGCAATTGGATTCCAAGGGAAACCTGTTAAAAGCCATTCACGCAACCATAAAACAAGTGCCCAACTTGCCGCGAACAGAATCGCTCTATGCGCCGGAATCGTGCACATACGAGAGATTACGACAAAAGGAACCGCAAAAACAATTCCACCCAAAACACCTATTCCTATTAACCCCGGCACAGTCCACACAGCAAATTGCGCAGTCAATTCTGGTACGACATAAATAGAATGCAACACCCACCAAAACATAGACATAGCATATGCAGCACTAAAAGGAAGAACACGCAAAAAATCTTTTACCAAACTGTCTTTCTTATCTGCAGCACGAACTATTATTTTATACGCCAGCGCAATTGCCAAAATTGTCGCCCACCACATATAAAAAGGCGCAAAACCCAAAGACGCAAATCCCCCCAATAAAAATAAAATCAAGTATTGTTCTAAACTATTTTTACGTATTTTTATTTTTTTTAACCAAGAAAAAAATTTTCCACCCGGGCAACATGAAGAATCGCTGCATATAGGCAAATCCGCTTCATACGGATTTTTTATACCCAACTTTTTTAAAACACTTATTTCCTTTGTTTCCATTACAATTGCATCATCATCCTTTATATGGTCATACCCCAACAGGTGCAAAACTCCATGAACTACCATATGTGCAGTATGTTCTTCTACTGTGATATTCAAATCTTTTGCTTCACGCATAACTGTATCTAGAGATATATAAATATCCCCCAACAAAACATCGTCACCTAATTCAAATGACAGTACATTCGTTGGCTTATCAATATTTCTATATTGACGGTTTAGTTCATGTATTTCTTTATCGTCTGTTAAAATTATAGACACTTCTGATTTTTTATGTGTTGTACCTACAACTGCATTTGCAACGGCAGAAAAATCTATATTATAACGATTCCACCTAGAATCTTTGTAATCCACATAAACCTTCATAACGCACAACCTTTATCCCAAATAATTTTCATCAAAAACAAAAGTAATAAAATCTGAATTTTTATTATTTTGTTTCATGTTATTTGCTGCTTGATTAAAAGCCAAAGTTTTAGATTTTTTTAATTTCTTTTCAATTCTTGATACATCAGATTGTACTCTTTTATTACCGTTTACTACCGCTAGTTTATAGTTAGCCAAAGCGCGTTCTAAATCACCCAACTGTTCGTACGCGACACCAGCATTATATTGTGCTGCCGCATACTGACTTTTATCGCCTATATCAAACAGAACCTTTCGTGCTTCTTTAACTGCTTCTTTATATTTTCCAAGTTTATTATAAGCAGCCGCTAAATCATTATGCAACAAAGCATTTCCAGGATACTGCTTTATCATATTTTCAAACCCACTGGCGGCATTTTTATAATCTCCCTGCTTAAACGCGGATAGCGATTTTTTATACATTTCATCATATCCGATTACATAAGTTTTTACTTCTACATTCTCGCGTTTTTTTATAATTTGTGCGAACTCACGATTACCAAGTTCACATTTACCAGTTTCACAAAAAGCCAGAACATCTTTAGGCAGATGATCTTTTACTTTTTTCCAATGTTTTAAAGATTCACCTTTTTCATTAACTGGATTTTTCAACCACTTTCTAAACTCTTCATAGGTCTTTTTATTTACATGCCTATCATCTATATCACCAGTAAAGAAAGCACTTTTCTTTTCCCCCATTACTTTAAAGAACTCATACATACCATTTGACGGGCAATCTAATAACATCTGTGGTGTAACGTCACCTGTAAACAAACCTGCCTCTAGCCAGCGGCGCCAATATAGTCCTCTTCCTCCTGCCAAGAAACCGCCAAGTTTATCTGCGGTAGAATTTTTATTTTCATTTCCCAGCCATGCTTTTCCAAAACTTGTTGGATCTGTAATAGGATATTTTTTGAATGTATTTTTTACCAAAGAATCAGGGACGGCATAACCATATTCATCATACAAAATTCTTAATTCCCTAAATCTTTTTTGATGATTTCTATCAGATTTATTTTCTATCAACTTTGAATAGGCATTATAAATAATAGAACTCATCCCCAATGCTTCATTGGTATTATTAATATTTATATTATCACTTGCAACATCATAGCAATATAGGACGAAATAAGTTTCTCCATCTTCAAGATGCCAACGGGCCAATTCATATGCTTCATCTGTGGTTATAGGTTTTGTATTCATTGTGACGCGCGTACCGTCTTTTAACATAGTAGAACCAAACCCGATTGTTGGTATGCCCTTTGAATCCAAATAAGGGGTATGTAAACCTGTTGTTGTATCGATATGAACACCTTCTTTGGCTATCAAATCCGCTATCAAGAACGGTGTTACCGGGCGCATTTTATTTAAGAAAGCGGCATAAGTTCCGCGTGTATTTTCTTCTACTTCTTTATCTATTTTCCATTCTTTGTATGAAGATACTGCTTCTTTTCCCTCGTTTACTGCGACTTTCCCCCCCCCAATTGCTGCGGCCAACATAAAATACCACATTATATGAGCGGATAAATTAGGATATTTTTTTGCAAACGATTGCAATTTTTTTGGTTTACCCTTTTTATTTTTTTCGACTTTTATTTCCCCAAGTTTTTTTTCTAACTTACGCAAAAAAACATTATCCAATGTAATCCACCTAGTCAGTGTTAATAAAAATTGTGTACCACCTGCTGCAAGCCACCCTGCACCTTTTGCGGAACTAAGTGCAAATTTTTCTAAATCGTCTTTTACAGAAGCATAACCATCTTTTATTCCTGCTTCATTTTTAATTTTTCTTTGTTCATCAACGTAATCCACTGGATTTGTTTTTTCTATAGCCTGACGCAATTTTTTTGCCAGCAATTCTGGTTTTGCGACAATTTTTCTAAACTTTTCGGTCATTTATAAAGCCTCATTATTTATTTTTACCAAGTCCCGTTTTTTTTGCAATTTTCGAACGTTTTGCAGAATATTTAGGTGCAACAAAAGGGTAATCATCCGGCAAGCCCCATTTTTCACGATATTGTTGTGGTGTTAAATTAAACTTTCTTTTCACATAACGGCGCAACATAACATGCCAAGTCCCATCTTCAAGGCATTGAATTCTATCAGGCTGGACAGAATCAGCAATTTGTTGTGGTGTGACAGACGTTCCACGCAAAGACTCGCGTGCGGCTTTTACCGCCGCCTCCATTGTAAGGGCGGGATTAGCAGCGATTGCCGCAGCGGCTAAATTAGCCACAGCCAATGTAAATTCAGGATTTTTATTATTATTTACCAATTGCGAAACCCTTATTTATTTAATACAATCCATTATATCACAAATAAAGCATAAATAAAACCTAAGTAAAATTTATAATGCAGAATGAAAACCGCCCTCTTGCCGATTTGATGCGTCCTGCGACAATAGATGATATCGTAGGTCAGACTCAATTACTTGGTGAAAATGGTCTTGTTCGTCGAATGGTAGACAACCATAAATTATCAAATTTAATTTTATGGGGACCTCCTGGATGCGGGAAAACAACAATTGCGCGTGCACTTGCAAAATCTGTGGACATGGACTTTGTTCCGATGTCTGCGGTATTTTCTGGTACTGCAGACATAAAAAAGGCGATGGAAGCCGCGAAAATGAATCGCGAGATTGGCAGGAACACCTTATTATTCATAGACGAAATTCATCGTTTTAATAAGACCCAACAAGATACCTTACTGCCATATTTAGAAGATGGCACAGTCGTATTTATGGGTGCAACGACAGAAAATCCCAGTTTTAATTTAAATAATGCTTTACTATCGCGTTGTCACACAGGTGTATTACAAGGTCTATCCACAGAAGATTTAATGACTTTGATGGAACGTGCGGAAAAATTCTTAGACAAGAAATTACCACTAGACGAATCGGCACGCATACACCTTGCCCAAATGGCAGATGGGGATGCTCGATTTTTATTAAATACTGTTGAATACTTATTATCTGCTAATTTTAAAAAGAAACTAAATTCAGAAGCATTAGACAAAGCCATACAAAAACGTGCACCATTATCAGATAAAAGTGGTGACGAACACTATAACCTAATATCAGCGGTGCATAAATCATTAAGAGCCAGTGATACAGATGCTGCATTATACTGGACAGCACGAATGATGACATCCGGACAAGACCCGATGTATTTATTCAGGCGATTAAGCCGATTTGCTATGGAGGATATAGGTCTTGCAGATCCCAACGCCATGCAAATCGCATTAAGCGCATGGCAATTATATGAACGCATGGGCAGTCCCGAAGGTGACCTTGCTCTAACAGAATTGGTTATTTACTTAGGTACGGCACCAAAAAGCACCGCAAATTATCGTGCACAAAATGCGGCATACCAGGCTGCTCGCGAAACAGGTAGTTTAATGCCTCCCAAAAATATATTAAACGCGCCGACACGCATGATGAAAGAAATGGGCTATGGTGCGGGCTATATATACGAACCAGATACCGAATCGGGATTTAGCGGTCAAAATTGTTTTCCAGAAAAAATGCAAAGACGAAAATTCTATAACCCAATTGAGCGTGGTTTCGAAAGGGAAATAAAGAAACGTTTAGAATACTGGGATTCTTTACGTGAAAAACTTAACAAGAAAAATTAACGTAATTTTTGTTGTTCCAGTTCATTCAACATATTTTTTACATTTTTGATATTATCTGTTGCGGAAGCAAAGCAGCCAACATTGGCACGATTTATCAACCCTGTCAAAGCCTTTCCTGGTCCTAATTCATAAGCACGCGTGATATTATAGGCAGGGAATTTTTCCATTATTTCCAACCAGCGCACCCCATGTGTCATTTGGTCAGATAAAGATTCTTTTACGTCCAAAGGTTTTACCATAACGTTTGCGGTCTGATTTGAAAACCAGTTAGTTTTTGGAGGTTCTATATTAATATTTTCCAATCTTTTTCGTAATAAAATTTCCGCATTTTGCATCAATGCACAATGAGCAGGTATAGCAACATTTAAGCGTCTTGCAATTCTTGCACCTTTTTCACGTGCACGTGCAATAACCGCATCCAATGCCTCATTTTGCCCACTGATTATAAACTGATCTCGTGCATTATGATTAGCAATAGCCGTATATCCATGCCCTGTTGCCGCCATTAAAGAACGTTCAACATCTTCTTTGGACAAACCAACAATACAAGCCATTCCGCCACCCGCTTGATTTGTCATAGACATATAAGAAGACCTAGCGGACAACAAATGAACAGCATCTTCCATAGAAACGCTTCCCACACAATGTAATGCGGAATACTGCCCCATGGAATGTCCTACAATCGCATAAGCAACCTCATATAAAGGTGCATCTAATTTTTCTTCTATCAATCTTGCAATAGATACAGAATGAGCGAAAGTTCCCAAAGAAGTATTTTCCGGTTTATTTAAATCTTCTCTTGGGCCTTCAAAACAAATATTTGCAATATTTCTATGTGAAATATCAGACACTTCCTCGAAAGTATGTCTAACTGCCGCAAATTCATTAAACAAGTCTTTGCACATACCAACATACTGGGCACCCTGCCCCGGGAATACAAAAATAATCTTTTCATTCATCATGGACACAATAATGACACAAAAATAAAAAATGTCAACAAACCGAGATAAAAAAATACCATTGTGATTTTTTATCTCACAATGGTATCAGATATTAAAATAAAATATTTACCTGGGCACCGACTTGCAACTCATTACTTTCGAATTCATAGTCTAAATGACCGATATACTGTGTACGTCCATATTGACGAACCACCTTACCGCCCAACCATTCTTGGTTATAATGAGGGTTTGTTGCTTTACGTAAAGTCAAACTTGTCCCCAATCGCCAATCAGGATTTACACGAAAATACGCTTCTGGAATAAAATCTATATAAGCCATTCCACGAACATCGTCAAAAATCCAACTAGACTTTATAGTTGCAGCCAAAGTGACCCCTGCCCACTGACGACCGAAACGATAACCTGCATAGTATGTGGAATCTGCGAAATAAGGTGTACGAACGCGCGAACTACCTCCAAACTTTAATCCGAACAAAACATCAGAAATTATATGTGCACTATTTCCTTCTGCCATACCGACACGATAAATACCGCCTAAATCAATACTAGAAAATCCATCTTCTGGACCATCAAAGTCTTGCTGATAATGAACATTTGCAGCAATTGTTAACCGATTATTCAAACCATAAGACACAGTTTGTCCAAGACGCAAAATATTATCCCAATAAATCAAAGAAGTTTGGGATAAAACCTCTTCTATTTTCAACATATACAAAGGATCTGAAGTATCTTGTTCCAAAGTATTCGCACGTGCATTTTCAGCAAAGAAAGGCTCAACCAAAACCAAAGCAAATAATAATGAAAAAAATTTACGCATTCTCTCCCCCGAGTTTTATCAAAATAAAAAAGCGCACAACTGCGTATAGTTCAGGCTCTAATTAAAGAGCCTGAACTATACACGCATCAATTAGAATGAGAATATTGCCTGTAACCCGATTGAAGTTTCGGAATAATTATCAATATTAGCATTACCCATTTGTACAAACAAACCAGTATCTGCATCTGTTCCCCAGAAAGTCAAATCCTTGCCATCTGCGGAATCATATACAGCCGTTTTTGCATACAGATTCAAAGCGAACCAATCATTAGGTTGCCAACCAATTGCTGCCTTTAAACTTGCCTGATTATGCCAATCATAATCCCCAAATATGGCCTCAAAGTTTAATGTCCAATCTTCATCCAAGACGCTGAACACGCCCAGACCACCTTCCAGGTAAAATACATTCCCAACATTTGTATCATATGCCAAGAATATTGTAGCCTTTGTACCTTCGGCGGTTTCACCTTCTATTCCATTACCATATGAATTACCGTCAAAGTTTACATACCACGCACGCGCTAGACCATAAATAGTAGAAGTACCGATTTTATATCCGCCTTTCAAGTCCAACAAGAAATTGTTTGATATATCTTTTTGATACTGATAATAACCAGATAGTGTTGCAATCCATTTTTCATTATCAACGAAACGCCATTGTGCGCCCAGCCCCAACAAATTCAAACCACTATCATCCATAGTATCATCTGGTGCAGTAGACCAATCAAACTTATAGTCAGACATATCATATCTCAACATAGCAAGTACAGCGATACGATCTGTAATACCATAACTAAAATCTTCCTTGATAGAAAACTGTCCCATATCCCATTTACCATTAGGGTCAGAAACATACCCACCTTCTGATGGAGTCAGTAAAATGTCATAAGAACTCATTGTATAAGACAAATCTGTGACAGAACCGAAATCTCCTTGTAGCGGTTGGAAGAACGGATGTGCTAAATAATATTTTCTTCTAAGTTCACTACGATAAGTTTCTGCACGTGTTGTACGAACATTTGCCGAAGAATTAGAACTGCTAGAATATTGCTTATACAAGTCACTACGATTAGCAGGTTGAGTATAATATATATTTTTTGCATCTTTTTGATCATATGTCTTCGTAGATGTACGAGTCTCATACTTTTCATAATTTACTTGTGTACGTTCACGCACCGCAGGTTGCCCCGTTAAATCCGCGCTAGACCCTGCACGTGTTCCAGAATTAGTTGCTGCCCACACAGGTGATATGCCGAACAAAGCAACACCCAACATAAATAAAGAAACATGTTTTTTCATTACAAAAACTCCTTTTGGAAAATTATATCATAAAAAATCAGTCCAAAAAAGCATTTAAATAAAAATGCCCATAAAAACCTAAGTTTTATGGGCAAACAAACCTAACCTATAACTTATAGAATCTGTCTTTTATTCTTTGCATCTGGTGGGCTGACGATACCTTCTTTTTCCATACGTTCCATAAACCCTGCAGCTTTATTATATCCAACGCCCAAACGACGCTGTATATAAGAAATTGTAGGTTTTCTATCTCTCAAGACACATTCTTTTGCTTGCGTATAAAGATCTGCATCCTTATCTGATTTATTTGGCGCAGCACCAGGGATAGATATTCCCGCCGACATTCCTACATCATCTCCATCTGATACCCCTGCAACATATTCTGGTTCACCTTGTGCGCGCAAGAAATCCGCAACACGATTAATTTCTGTATTTTCTATAAAAGCACCATGTATACGAACAGGTCGTTTTCCAGCCTCACTAAATAACATATCACCACATGCCAACAACTGCTCTGCTCCTTTTTCACCCAATGTCGTCATAGAGTCGATTGCACTACGTGCCTGGAAAGATATACGGGTTGGGAAATTAGCCTTAATAACACCTGTAATAACAGAAGTATCAGGACGTTGAGTTGCAGCAACAAGATGAATTCCTGCGGCACGTGCTTTCTGTGCCAAACGTAAAACACAGGCTTCTAAATCTTTGCGTGCAACAGACATCAAATCTGCGACCTCGTCTATTACGATAACCAAATACGGCATATCAGACAAATCAACTTCTTGTGTTTCAAATTCTAATTCACCTGTTTCAGGGTCTGTACCAACTGCAACTTGTCTTGTTAATTTTTCACCGCTTGCACGTTTTTTAGCAACGGCTTCATTATATCCTTCTATATTCTGGACACCTAATAATTGTAAGCGTTTATAGCGTTCTTCCATTTCACGAACAGACCATTTTAAAGCATTCACAGAAGCATTTGCATCTGTCAAAACAGGTGTTATCAAATGCGGTATATTATCCCACAAAGTAAAATCAACACCCTTAGGGTCAATTATCATCAACTTACATCTATCAGGAGTAAAATGATACAGAATTGACATAATAATGGATTGAACAAAAACTGACTTACCAGACCCAGTACGCCCAGCAATTAATACATGGGGCATTTTTGCCAAATCAAAATACATTGGATTACCGCCAATATCAACCCCCAATGCCAAAGGTATTCTATATTTAGAATGTATAAAAGTATCATTATCTACCAACGACTGGAAACGGACAGTTTGTCTATTAAGATTAACCATTTCCACACCGATAAATTGTGTACTTGGTATGGGCGCAATACGAATATTTTCTGCGGCCATTGCACGTGTCATATCATTTACCGTTTTGCTTATATCAACCATACGAGTTCCACTTTCTGGTAAATATTCATAAAGAGTAACAATCGGTCCAGGTTTAATTCCCACAACTTTTCCATAAACATTATATTCCGTAAAATGGAATTCCATCGCAGTCGCATTTCTTTTTAATTCTGGTGTGATAACATTTTTACCAAAAGAAGACCGTTCTAAAAATGCGGGGTCAGGTAATTCATATTGATGCACCCCATCTACAACACTAATGTTTCTTGAAACGCTATGTACTTTTTTCTTTACAGCGCGCGTTTTCTTAACCTTTTCCTCTACTTCATTATTTTCTTCATCATCGACAAAATCATCTTCCTCTTCCACATCTTCATAATAGTTTTCTGCTTCAACCTTTGTTAAATGAAAAACAGACATTAACCAACGAACAGACTTATATAAAACGCTTACAGCACTTTTAACATGCTCCCATTTTATATGTAATAACAAGGCGCCCAAAACAAAGAATCCTCCAATACAAAGAATGCCTATTATTACCCCCCAGCCACCTATAACAGAAGCAACATCAGTCGCAACCAAACGCCCTGCCAAACCTCCGAAAGTAGCAGAAGGCATTACAAGTCCAAAACCAGCCGTTCCCAAACACAAAACAACAAAACAACGCAAAAAATTATATTCAGGTGCAGTTTCTTCTTCCCAACCTGCAATCCATGCAAGTCCCCATCTGGCTATACAAAGTATCAAAAACATAGCTGGGATAAAGCCAACACCATAACGCAAAAAGCCGACGACCTGCCCCATAATAGACTGCTCACCAAAAGTACTTGCTGCTGCAAAACCATTTAAATAAGGATTAAAAAAGAACAAAGCCCACAAAGCCCACAGCCCTATGGCAAGCAAAACCCCACCTGCTATACGTTTAATCAGACTTTTAAGTGCGCCAGAAACCCTATCTGGTAAAAATTTTGATTGTTTTTCCATTTCATGCATTTTATCACAAAAATAGTAATTTTGTTAGAACCTTATTTTATTTTTCCATATTTTTTGCTTTCAATACCGCCTTTACCAAATCGGCCATTACCATACCAATAAAGGCACCAAAAAGAACATCTGTCGGCCAATGCGCCCCATAACAAACACGCGACATACCAATTAGTATTGCCAAAGACCAAGTAATCCATTTTATTTTTGGTGCAAGCAAGCCCAACATAACAAGTCCAGCAAAAGAAGCAAATGAATGCCCCGATGGCATGGAATTAAACGCCCACTCTGTTGATAAAGGGAAGAAACCGGTCATATCCAAAGCCTCATAAAAGATTGGGCGTGCTCTACCTATTAAAACCTTTAATATTTGCCCAACAACACTTGCCGCCAAGACAGAACAAAACACATAAAACGCATAACTATTACGAACTTTATATAAAGCATCTTTACAAAGAACGACCATACTAAACTTATTTTTTTCATTTTTATACAGCGGTTTAGAATGCCATATTTTTTTTATATAAAAGAATAACAATAAAACCGCAGAAACAATCAACCAATTTTTTGCATCAAAAACCGCATCAAATACCCCCCACAATCGACAATCAAAATTGCGCATAAATAAATAAAGAGGTTTATCAAACCAGAATATTCCCAAGAAGACCAAAAATATAGTCACTATTCCTGAATAACCCAAAAATTTCCATTTTATTTTATTGTCTTTTGTTAAAAACATGCTTAACCATCCTAATTGAATTAATCTGCAAATAATTTGTTATATACTTTTTTATCAGTTAAAATTTTAACCGCAACAGCAGAAGCCAAAGCATCTTCATCCGCACCGCTTGTTATCGTAGGACAACCGCGTCTAATATCTTCTACTTTGGTTTCATCGTCCTGGTTAAAATCCTTAGAATTAAAATCATTATTTATAACATTTAAGAAGAAAGCATGTTGTTGTGAAGAAGTACGAATATTAGACAAACATACAATAGGGAAAAGACCGCGGCCATCTATATTTCTACCCTTACCTGTCTTAATAGATTTATTCAATAATTCTAACGCACCGCCATTATCTAAATTTATTCGGGTTGCGATTCGCGCACTACCCGCAGTAGGCGTACCAACTAACACCCCGCGTTCATATTCATAAAAAGCCGCGGCTACTGCTTCTGCGGTACCCCGCGTCATATCAGACATCAAAACAACAACAGGTGCATCTGTCACTGCTTTTCCACCAGGGACAACTTCGACTTCATCCCGTGCTGTTTCTACTATACGTAATACAGGTTCGGGGCCTATAAATAATCCAGCCAACTTTGCAGCCGCTTTTTCGTCGTCTCCTATTGCTGCGCGTAAATCCAAAACAATTCCTGTAATATCAGGATATGATAATAACGCTTCATTTACGATTGCTGCAGAATTATCTGATATTTTATGAACCACTATTTCTAACAAGCCACCACTTTCTGGGTCACTACGATGAACAACATCTGCATCTGCTAAAATAATAGTTGCTCTACGCAATACAACATCTTTTCCGCCTGCTGGGGTTAACAACTTTAATTTAGAAGTACCAGAATTAAAGCCAGACATCACACCAGATAAATCCGCATCAGACATAGAAGCAACAGACAATCCATTTATGGCAGTAATTAAATCCCCTTCTCGAATACCTGCCGTATCTGCCGGGGAATCTTTATAAATTCCTGTGACGCGATAATTTCCACGTTCATCACGCGCGCCTTCTAATCCAACACTTGTCAAAATTCTTCCGTCTTCATTTATTTCTGCTTCGCGTGAAAATATATATCTTCCATTTTCATCTATGCCGCGCATAAGACTATCCACAACCATCTGATACATTTCACTTTCACTAGCATTATGAAGCACAGGGTCATTTGCACGTAATTTTAATACAAGCGCAGTTGTAATTTCACCAAAACCATTCCAATCTCCTGCTTTTGGTCTTGGGTAATTTGCGATTATAGAATCTTTCCAAACAAGGACAACCCGTTCATCTGTTGCAGCAATATGTGCATCAGAATTTAATTTTTCTAAACTTTCAATGGCTACATTTATATTTTTCCCAGCCCAACTAACACTATCTAATTTTTTATAAATATCAGCGAAAGTCGCAGAAACATCAAAAACATTTAACCCGTCTTGGACTGGTTCATCTTCAAAGAACAAGCTTTCTGCATAAAGCGGCGTTGCACCAAAAGCCAAAAAAGCACATAAAACGAATTTAAAGAATCTCATTTTACCCTCCTCTTTTTTTGCTTTGATGCAACACAACTTTTTATTTCTCTTCATTATCACGCAGGTTAAAGTGATACAAAATTACATTTGAAATATATATACTTGTCATCGTACCCATAATAACGGCAAAAGTCATAGATATTGCAAATTCTTGCAACATTGTTCCACCAAACAAATACAGTGCAACCATAGCAAGTATAGTAGACACACCTGTCATAATAGTTCTGCGCAACATTTCATTTACAGACAAATCAATTAAATCAGACATTGGCATTTTATGATATTTTTTAATATTTTCTTCTATTCTATCATAATTTACGACCTTATCGTTAATAGAATATCCAACCCCCATCAAAATTACCGCAATAGACGTCTGATTAAATTCTAGTCCTGTGACAGAGAAAAATCCAAACATTATAATAAAGTCCAAAACCAAAGACAGGAAAGAACCGACAGCATAACCACCGCGATAGCGCACCCATACATAGACCGCCATTAATATGAACGAGAATAATACCGCCAAAATACCACCACGAACAAGTTCGCCACCAATTTTTGGTCCAACTATTTGTACTTGGGAATATTGAACATTATCACCCAAGATATTTTTAATTTCTGCGACACGTTGATTTTGCTGCGCATCAGTTGCACCTTTTGGCAAACCAACACGAACCAAAATAGACTTATTATCAATCGATTGCAATTCTGGATTAAAATCGGCCAAAGCATGACGCATTTTATCAATTGTATAATCTGCGGATACAGGTGTGACCTCCATAGAAATACCACCAGCAAAATCAATACCATAATTCAGACCACGCGTTGCCAAAGATAAAATCGACAAAGCGACTAACAAGCCAGAAATCCAATAGGACAATTTACGATACTTCATAAATTTCAGTTTCATAACACTAACCTTTTACTTATTTTTTACGTATCCAATTTTTTTATTTTTGCCGTTCATATACCAGTCGATGATGACCTTAGACAACGATACACATGTAAACAATGTGGTCAAAACACCGACCGACAAAGTGACTGCAAAACCGCGAATCGGACCTGCACCGAACTGGAACAATACCAACGAACAAATTAAATTGGTTAAATTTCCGTCCATAACCGCTTTCATAGAACGATGGAAACCTGCCTCTACTGCGCGTAATGGCGTCACCCCTTCTCTAATTTCATCGCGGATTCTCTCAAACGGTAAAATATTTGCATCAACCGCCATACCCAAGGTAAGCACGATACCTGCAATACCAGGCAATGTAAGCGTTGCCCCAAGCAATGCAGAAATACCTATAATCATCGCTAAGTTTACAACCAAAACAAAACTTGCAATAACCCCAAAGGCTCTATAGCAGAAAATCATGAAAATCATAATAAATATCATACCTGCCAAAGAAGCAACTTTACCGGCGGCAATAGTATCAGCACCCAAGCCTGCACCGACGGTACGTTCTTCGATAACCTGCAAAGGTGCGGGCAACGCACCACTACGCAAAAGAACCGCCAAATCTTTTGCACCTTGCAAAGTAAAACCACCTGAAATCTGCCCACGTCCCCCTGGAATTGGTTCACGAATAGTTGGTGCGGACAAAACTTTGCCGTCCAAAACTATTGCAAAGCGTTCATTTACATGGTCCGTTGTTAACTTTGCAAATTTGCGCGCACCCGTTGCATCAAAAGTAGTTGTCACAACAGGCATATTATGCTGGTCAAAATCAGCCTGAGAATCTTTTAAAGATTCACCAGAAACCTCTATACGCGTATAAACAGGAATCTTCTGGTCGGGCGCATCCATAAATGGCAAGAATTCTGTTCCTTTTGGTGCATGACCAGAAGACAACTGTTCCTGAGTCACATTTTCATTTACCAAATGGAAAGTCATTTTTGCGGTTTGACCAATTAACTCTTTTATACGTTCCGGGTTATCAACACCAGGCAATTGAATCAAGATATACTTTCCACCCTGACTTTGAATAGAAGGTTCTTTCGTACCCAACGCGTCAATACGGCGACGCACAATTTCTATACTACGTGCCAATGCGTCTTGCACCATTTCTTCTTTTGCTTTTGCAGTATAAGCCAACGTAAGTGTTTTATCATCAGAAGAAATATCAACAGAATCCCCAAGAACGCTTCTTAAACGACCTTTTGCATCAGAAACTTCTGCTTCTTCACGAACAACCAAAGACACAACACCGTCATTGTTACGTAAATTAGAGAAACGAATTACACCTTTATCACGATCAATCAATGCGCTACGCACATCATCATATAATTGCATTCCCTTTTCACGAAACATTGTATCGGTATCAACCTCTAACAGAAGTTGTGCCCCGCCCTTTAAATCCAACCCCAAAGAAATAGGCTGAATCCAAGAAGGAAAATAAGGTGCCAAACTAGGTGCCAATGTAGGCACTGCCAGCAATACGCCAAATACCGCGACAAATATTATTGCTAGTTTTTTAAACATAACCAAACCCTTTTATTCAACATTTGCAACTGCGTTTTTATTAACTTCGATAACAACGCCTTTTGCGATTTCCATTTCGATTGTATTTTCGTTTATCTTTTTGATAGTTCCATATATGCCAGCCGCCAAAACACGATTACCGACTTTCAAAGAATCCAACATCTTTTGATATTCAGCCATACGCTTTTTATTTGGTCTGACCATAAAGATATAAATGATTGCAAAAACAACAACGCAATACAGCAACAGCCCCATCCAATCCCATGTAGGTGTAGTTTGCGCTACATTATCAACAACTGCTGTTTCATTCATAATATTTCTCCTTGTATATTTATGGGTTCAGAATAGTAAAAAAAGCCGATTATGTAAAGGAAATAGTTATCAAAAAGCCCAAAAATCAAATACGTTCAAACCAACCGTCAATTTCTGTAAGTGGTATGATTTTATAAACAGGCCTTCCATGATTGCATTCACCACCACGCGTAGTTTTTTCTATATCTCGAAGCAGTGCATCCATTTGATTAAAGTCTAATTTTTGTCCTGCTCTTACACTATGATGACAAGCATAATTTGCAAGTTTTAAGTGTAATTTTTCTCCTAATTGGGAAGAATGTCCGTATTCACGTACTTCATCCGCTATACTATGGAACAAATCTTTCCAATTTAAGTCCCAATCTGCAGGTTTTTCAAAAATAGCAATTGCGTCATCACCGAAAGAATCGATATGCAACCCCGACTTTTTCATTTCTTCTACGATAGACAAAACCGCTTCAACATCTTCAATACGCATATTTACAACAATTGGAGTTAATAATGGTTGTACTTTTATTTCATATTTACGAAGTTTCTCATAAGTAATACGTTCATGCGCGGCATGTTGATCAACAATTACCAGATTTTCACCGCTTTGTGCCAGGATATATTTATTACCTACCTGCCCTATAACACGCCCCAACGGCAAATCATTTTCTACTGGATTACCTGTCTCTGTATAAAGGGACCTGTCTTCTTCCTGCGATGCGACATTAGTTCCATTGTTTATTACAGGTTTAAACATAAAAGCAACATCAGGTGCATTTCTATTAGGAGAAGAAACACACATACGATTATTTATACCAAAATTTAATTTAGGTGCGCTTGTCTGAAATGCAGAAACGGCAGAAACATTTGAAGGACTCTCATCAACTTTTTCTTCCAAAGTTTTTGCCAGCGCACTGCGAAGTGATTTAATAATAAAGCCTCTAATATGGGACGGTTCTAAGAAATGAACTTCTGTCTTTGCAGGTGATACATTTACATCCACACTTCTTGGCTCTAAGTCAAGATACAGTGCACATAGCGGGAATTCGCGTGCATGCATAACGTCCATATATGCGGCACGCAAAGCACCGACTAAAACCTTATCTTTTACAGGTCTGCCATTTACAAATAAATATTGGTCAACAGATGAAGCACGACGCAATGTCGGTTCAGAAATAAAGCCACGAAATTTTAATAATTTGTTTGAAGAAGAAACTGCATTTACTTCCAACATACGCCCACGCGCATCATCACCCATAACTGCAGCGATACGTTCCAACATATCTTGATTTTTTGGGAAGCGCCATTTGTTATTTAAAACGAACCCCACATCAGGGCGCGCCATAGCCAAACGCTTTACAACGTCTAACACAGAAATCATTTCTGCACGGTCACCACGCAAGAACTTTAATCTAGCAGGAGTTTTAGAAAATAAATTATTAACTCTTATTCTTGTTCCTGTTTCCCAGTCAGAAGGCCTGATATCACCTGTTGTGCAATTTAAACACCAACCATTTTCATCCATTCCGTTGCAAGTATCAATTGTCATATCAGATACAGATGCGATTGAAGGCAAAGCCTCGCCACGAAATCCCATAAAATTAATATTCAACAAATCATCATCTGGTAATTTTGATGTCGCATGCCTTGTGATACTTTTTGCCAAGTCATCACGCGACATTCCCGAACCATTATCTATAACAGAAATTAAAGTTCTGCCACCATCAATAACATCTATCATAATCTGGTCTGCACCAGCATCCAACGCGTTTTCTACCAGTTCTTTTACGACACTCGCAGGACGTTCCACTACCTCACCTGCGGCAATTTGATTAACTAAAAAATCAGGCAGAACGCGAACAGGCAAAACTTAGTCCTTAAATTTTACTTCCAAGATTTCATATTCTTTTTCACCACTAGGCAACTTAACAATACAGGTATCACCGACACAACGACCTATCAAAGCGCGTCCCACAGGTGAAGTACAAGAAATCACTTGTTTTCCATCAGATTCGATATCAGACAAAATTCTGCATTGCATTCTGTTACCGTCTTCGTCTTCTGCAACGACGCGCGCACCAAACACAACACGGTCACCTGACAAAGAATCAACATCTATTATTGTCGCATTATTTATAACTTCTTCGATAAACTGTATACGCTTATCAATTTGACGTTGTTTTTCCTTTGCAGCACTATAATCTGCATTTTCAGACAAATCCCCCAACGAACGCGCCCATTGAACAGTCTTTAAAATTTCTGGACGTTGAACTTCTTTTAAATCTTTTAATTCTTTAATAAGGCTGTCAAACCCAGCCCTTGAAATCGGCCTTTTTTCCATATCTAAATCCTATATATTGTATCGAAATTATAAGCATTCATTTTAATTTTGCAATTGTCAATTGAACAAGGTATACTTTTTTAGTTAATGGTGGATATATATATGTTTAGACTTAATATATTAAATAGATTTTTAATGCGCCGATTTTTTTCTGGCTTTGGTTTGGTTATGCTTGTGGTATGCGGCATAATCATGGCGGTAACTTTTGTAGAAAGACTGCCTTCAAACCCGACTGTTATGGATGCTTTATCAGAAACATGGGTAAGATTGCTTGAATATGTACCTCTATTTTTACCGCTGGCCGTTTTTATGGGAACCTTACTTGCCTCATATAATCTTACAAAATCAAGCGAAAAAATAATTATTGCCAGCGCAGGTTTATCACCTTATCAAATGGCACGCCCATTTTTGCTTGGTGCCGCACTTGTTGGTATTATCGCGACAACGATTATC
The DNA here is from genome assembly GCA_949298405.1 of uncultured Pseudomonadota bacterium. Taxonomy (GTDB): domain Bacteria; phylum Pseudomonadota; class Alphaproteobacteria; order Rs-D84; family Rs-D84; genus Enterousia. The sequence goes on along the minus strand of CASFWA010000001.1, from coordinate 166,921 downwards.
AATCCATATTCCGTTGGTCTAAATGAAAAGAATATCACACCAGACCACCTGGTTTTAATTGATGATGCAATATGGCTACGCGAATCGTCTGATAACGGTTATATAACAATGAACGCCAAAAACATGCATAAATCTGGAAATATTTTATTGTTTGAAAATGCCACTGTATATGTACAAGACAAAACATTTAAGTTAACCCAACGTGTAGAAGCAGAAACATTGACACTATCTGATGCAGGTTTAGACGCAAAAAAAGCAACCACATGGGACGACAATGGAATTCCCAAAACCGTTGATTGGCATATAAATACACTACTAAACCCGCAAACTGTTCTAGACCGTTATTTACAACCGGATCAAATATCATTCTGGGATTTACCGAACTTCATAAAAAAGATGCAGGCAATCGGCGTGACAGTACGCGGTCACCTTGTTCAGTTTTGGACTCTGCTATTTTTACCGTTAACAATGATAGCAATGGCAACACTTGGTGTCGCTTTTTCGCAAACGAAGCAGCGTAGGAATTATAGTTTCGGTTTAAAATTTGGCATAGGTATAATTACATGCTTTGCGGTATATTTTTTAACAAATATGTTTAATGCCCTTGGTTCAACAGGTGTACTGCCACCATTACTAGCAATTGTTGCACCGCAACTTATAATAATTGCTGGTGCGGGCGCATTTATCGCAAGTTTTGATACAATATAAGCCAAAAGGATAACCCACATGCCTATTCGTAAAAAGAATACAACCAGGAATAAAATAATAATATGGGCTTTGATAGTTATCTTAATCGTATTAATGATAATATCATTTCCACCTGCTCAGAATGTAACAGAAATCGTTTTATACCCATGAACTATATAGATATTTTTTTAGAAGCACTTTCTGCAGAAAAAGGTCGCAGTCAAAAAACACTGGAAAGTTATGCCAGTGACTTGCGTCATGCGGATGAAAGCATACCGAACGGTTTAATGGGTGCAACAAGCGCAGACATACAAAAATATTTATCAGACCTTCCCGACAAAGCATCTTCCGTTGCTAGGAAAGCCAGCGCATTACGCGGATTTTATAAATTTTTAATGTTGGAAAAGATAATAAAAGAAAACCCAACATCTAATCTGGAATTACCAAAAAGAATGCGTGCACTTCCTAAATTTTTATCAGTTGAAGAAATAGAATTATTAATATCTTCTGCAGGTGATATAAAGAACTCTATTCGACTTCGTGCTATGATAGAGTTATTATACGCATCAGGTTTGCGTGTTTCAGAATTATGCGAATTGCCAACGACCGCATATTTAGGTGATAAATTATTAATTCATGGCAAAGGCGCAAAAGAAAGAATGGTACCGATACATGAACGCGCAAAACATGCTTTAGAAAAATGGTTATCCATTCGTGACGATGAAAAATCAAAATACGTGTTTCCATCTAATGGGAAAGACGGTCATATAACCCGGGACGGATTTTTTAAAATTCTGAAAAAATGTGCTGTTCTTGCAGGGATTGACCCCCATCGGGTAAGTCCGCATGTTCTGCGTCACTCTTTTGCTTCCCACCTTCTTGCAGGTGGTGCAAATTTACGAATAATACAGACCATGCTTGGGCATGAAGATATATCAACCACGCAAATCTATACGCATGTCCTGCCAGAAAAATTGCGTGAAACTGTACAAATGCATCATCCGTTAGGTCATAAAAAGGAATCCGATATATGATAAAAAAATGTGATCATCCAGGCTGTACCAAGGCTGGTACTTGTCGTGCACCCAAGACGCGCGAATTAAAAGACTATTGGTTTTTCTGCAAAGAACACGCTGCTGAATATAATAAGAATTGGAATTATTATGCAGATATGACCCCAGAAGAAATAGAAGCAGATTGGGAACGTCAGACATTTGGTGCACCGCTTAAAGATAAAAATAAAGCAAACGCAGACGAAGCAGAATATGTAAATTTTTTAAACGATTTTATAACTGGGCGCGGTACATTTGATAAAATGCCACCTAAAAGCAAACTACCCACAAATGTTGTATCTGCATTAAAAACATTTGAATTACCGATAAGTGCATCATGGCGTGAAATTTCTGCAAGGTACCGTGCACTTGCCAAAAAGTATCATCCAGACACAGCATCTGAAAAAGATAAAGCAACGACAGAATTTACAAAAATTTCTGCCGCATATGAAATTCTAAAAAAACATTTTAGTAAAAAATAAAAAGGTCTGTTTCCCAGACCTTTTTATTAACCACGCGAATTTAAATACGCGATTGCATCCATACCTGCACTGCAACCCGTTCCTACTGCTGTTGCGATTTGCATTTTTAGTTCTGACTGAACATCACCTGCTACAAATACACCTTCTGGTAATTCTGCTGGTATCAAGCGCCCCATATTATCACGACGAATATCTTCTGTTAAATAATCAGTATTTGCCTCATGCCCTATTGCAACGAACAAGCCATCACAAACAATTTCTTTATCATCTGTAGTTGTCACAACTAATCTATCAGAATCTGGCAACGCTGCTATTTTCTTTAAATCCATATTAAATAAGCATTCTATATTTTCACGTTCTGCGACGCGATTACGCAAAACTGCCTCTGCACGAGTAAACGCACCTTTGCGATAAACAATCTTTACGCTTTTTGCGATATCTGCTAAATACAAAGCATCATTTAAAGCAGAATTTCCGCCACCCATAACAATGACATCTTTATAAGCATAGAAGAATCCATCACAAGTCGCACAATAAGAAACGCCCTTGCCAAAGAATTCTTTTGCACCTTCTATTTCCAACTTACGTGGTGAAGCACCTGTTGCAATTATGACAGTTTTACCAACATATCTATTTCCGTCATCTGCTAAAATACTAAAAGCACTTTCTGCATCACCGGAAATATTTTTTGCAGACGTAAAAATAATTTCTGCGCCAAATGTTTCGGCCTGTGTTTTCATAAACTCTGCAAGTTCTAAGCCACTTCCTTTCCAACCTGGGTAGTTTTCCAGAACTGCAATTCCTGCGGTCTGCCCCCCTAATCTATCACCACCCAGAACAAGCGTTTTCTTTCCTGCGCGTGCGCAATAAAGCGCTGCAGTAAGTCCAGCGGGACCAGAGCCCAAAATTATAACGTCATGCATAACAATATCTGTCATAAAAAATCTCCTAGTTATCTTTTCGGGGCTTAGCATAACATAAAGCCCCCAATGGCGCAATTTTTTTCTATCACCATGAAAACGCCCTATTTTTTATTGCTTTTTTTCAGTCAATATTTTATGATTTATATTGTTATGATAAAAGAATATTACTTTTTTAGTTCTTACTCATCCCCTTTTGGGGTACGTTTCAATTATTAATTCATAAAAAATCGCGATTTATATCGCAAAAACAATTCTTACAAAAACAAAAAACAATTAAGGGCATAAGAAATGTTAGACATTCGATTTATTCGTGAAAATCCAGACACAGTAAAGAATGCGTGTAAAGTAAAAGGCTTTGAAGATCATGTAGATGAAATCTTAACCTTAGACACACGCGTAAGAGAACTAAAAACAATTACACAAACAAAAACCGCAGAAAAGAATAAAATAACTCGTGAAATTCCGACTGCTGCAGACAAAGCACCATTAATCGCAGAATCGAAAAAAATAGGCGAAGAAATTGCTGCAGATTTAGCAGAACTTGCCGAAAAGGAAGAAAAACTAAATGATTTATTACATCGCGTTCCACAAATTCCCAGTCCAGATGCACCAATTGGCGCAGATGATAGTGATAATGTGGAAGTCCGTCGTGTAGGCGAACCGACAAAATTTGACTTTACACCGCGTGCACAGTGGGACTTATTAGACATGAACAATTGGTGGTTACCAGAAAAAATCGGTCAAATATGTGGAACACGTACCTATTGTTTAATGGGAGAAGCAGCGGAATTACAATTAGCAATAGAAACTTATGTTATACAGAAATTGATATCCAAAGGCTTTACATTTATAGAATGCCCATCCATTACAAAACCACAAACAATATTTGACGCTGGTCACTTTATGGGCTCTGATTTATCTGTAATGAATAATGATGTATTTATGTTAACAGATACCGATAGATGCTTGGCAGGTACCGCAGAAATAATATTGAACTCGCTACATAGTGGTGAAATTCTACCTGAAAATGCACTACCAATAAAATACGCAGGATTCTCACCATGCTTCCGCAAAGAAGCCGGTGCCGCAGGTCGTGACACAAGGGGTCTGGCAAGATTCCACCAATTTAATAAGGTCGAACAATATATATATTGCAAACCAGAACAGTCTGACGAAATGCATGAACATATATTAAACAACCTTTGTGAAGTAATGGAGGACCTGGAATTACCATACCGCGTAATTGCTAATTCGACAGGAGATATGGGATTCAACAAAGTAAAAATGAACGACGTTGAAGCATGGGTTCCAAGTGAAAACGCGTACAAAGAACTAGGCAGTTGTTCTTCGATTGGTACATTCCAAGCACGTAGAACAAATACCAGATATCGTGAAAATGCAACGGGTGATGTTAAATTTGTTGCGACATTAAACAATACAGGTATTGCAGTTCCACGCGCATTGGTACCTGTAATAGAAAACCATCAAAATGCAGATGGTTCTGTAAATATACCAAAGAAATTACAACCTCTTATGGGTGGCAGAACTAAAATTGGTGGCAAACATTAAAAAACGGGGACTTTCCCCGTTTTTTTATTTTTGAAAAGAATAAAGGAATTCCTTAATTGGTCGAACAAAAATATTCGCCTGTTTTATTTTTGCTTGTTTATTTAAATCTTTTGCTTTTTCTTCTATTTTTTCTGCCAAAAATGTAAAAGAACTTCGCCCTTTTTCACCATCTGCAGTTCTGCCATATTCCCAATCTTGAACCAGATCACAAAACCTATAAAAAGCACTTCTTAAATCTGCATTATACCAAAAAGCATTTGCTGCATCATTTACAACATAATCCGAAGGTCGCCATACCATATAAAATGCACATTTTGCATTTTCTGGTGCAACATTATTTTTTTCAATCCAATTTTTTATTCTGTTCATATAGTCTTTTTCTGTTGCAGCACGCGAAAAATAAATTTCAGGGTATTTTGCAACATCCGCGATTTTTACCAACGCCCTGCCCGCGTCATATTTTTGTGAACGTGACAAGTCTTTCCACCTTTTAGCCAAACTCGCTTTTGCTAAAACCTTAAAACTACCGAAGCCAGACTTTATATCTGAATAAACTTTCTCTTCTGAGAACTCTTTTTGCATATTTATCCCCCATGAAATATTTTTCTTTACATTATAGACAAACGACGTATTATGTCAATTATTAAAATCAAAAAATATTCATAGTGCATACTTCTTGAAAAACAGAAATTATGGTATAATCTATGGGTTAAAAAAATTATAGCATATAAAAGTATAGGGAAAAATTGATGAAAATTCGTAATATTGCAATAATTGCGCACGTTGACCATGGCAAGACAACTTTGGTTGACAACATGTTAAAACAAGCGGGAACTTTCCGCGAAAATGAAAAAGTTGCTGAACGCGTTATGGACAGTGGTGATATTGAACGCGAACGCGGTATTACGATTTCTGCGAAACCTACATCTATTTTATGGAACGGGTATAAAATCAATATTGTAGACACCCCAGGGCACGCAGATTTTGGTGGTGAAGTAGAACGCATTTTATCCATGGTAGATGGTGTTGTGTTATTAGTTGATTCTGCCGAAGGCCCACTTCCTCAAACAAAGTTCGTATTATCAAAAGCATTGAAATTGGGGCTGCGCCCAATTGTTTGCATAAACAAGGTAGACCGTGCAGACGCACGTCCAGATGAAGTACTAACAGAAACATTTGATTTATTTGATAAATTAGGTGCAACAGATTCTCAATTAGATTTCCCATATTTATATGCAGTTGGTCGTGATGGTTGGGCAGTTCGTGATTTAAATGATGAACACAAAGATTTGACCCCACTATTTCAATTAATAATAGACCACGTACCTGCACCAGATTGTAATGGTACCCGTTGTCAATTGGATGCGCCATTTAAAATGCTAGCAACAACACTAGAAGCAGACCCATATGTAGGTAGAATTCTAACAGGCAAAATAGAATCAGGTACAGTAAAAGTCGGTCAATCCGTCAAAGCAATAAATATGAAAGGTGAATTCATAGAAAACGCCAAAATAACAAAGATTATCGAGCATCGCGGGGTTGAAAAAGTATCATTAGATTCTGCATCTGCGGGTGACATCGTAGTTATTGCAGGTTTTTCAAAAGCAACCGTGGCAGATACACTTTGCGCACCAGAAGTTACCGAACCAATACCTGCAATGCCAATTGACCCACCTACCCTAACTATGACATTCTTTGTTAACACTTCACCACTTGCTGGTAAATCAGGTAAAAAACTAACATCACGTATGATTGGTGAAAGATTATTCAAAGAAGCAGAAACGAATATTGCATTACGCGTCACCCAAAGTGAAAACAACGAAGCATTTGAAGTATCTGGTCGTGGTGAATTACAACTAGGTATTTTAATTGAAACAATGCGTCGTGAAGGCTTTGAACTGTCCGTATCACGTCCACGCGTCGTTATGCAAGAAGGCGAAAACGGTGAAAAGTTAGAACCAATTGAAGAAGTTGTAATTGATGTAGATGATGAATTCAGCGGTGTTGTAATTGAAAAAATGACAAAACGTAAAGCAACAATTACAGAGATGAAAGCATCAGGCAACGGAAAAACCCGTATAGTATTTTCTGCACCATCGCGCGGTCTTATCGGATATTTATCAGAATTCCGCACAGATACCAGAGGTACAGGTATTATGAACCGCGTCTTTTCAGGATACGAACCATATCGTGGTCCAATTATGCAATATCGACCAGGTGTATTAGTATCTATGGAAAACGGTACTGCTGCGACATACGCATTATTTAACTTGCAACCACGTGGCACACTATTTATCGGACCACAGACAGAAGTTTATTCTGGTATGATTATCGGTGAACACAGCAAAGAAAACGATTTGGAAGTAAACCCGATAAAAGGTAAAGAATTAACAAATATGCGTTCTGTGACTGCGGACGAAAAATTATTCTTGGCACCTCCTCGTAAAATGTCTTTGGAAGAAGCGCTATCATATATTCAAGATGATGAGTTAGTAGAAGTGACACCTGCAACAATTCGTCTACGCAAGAAAGAATTGGATAGCAACATTCGCAAAAAAACAAGAAAGAATGTCGAAGAATAAACGTTTATTCTTAATTGCTGGATACGATGCACAAAATATAGCAGATAAATCACTGTTATATTTAGTGCAAAGCATGGCGAAATGCGGTGATGTAATTTTATTCATGGACAATGATTGCGACAAGGACCAACTTTCAAAGTTTGGTTCTTTTTGCATTTACTCGGATGCCACGCGTCACAGTGAATATGATTTCGGGTCTTATAAACGTGCATATCAATATGCAAAAGAAAACGACATATTAAATAATTACGAATTTTTATATTTAATAAATGATTCTGTATATGGACCGCTATACGACATAGAACCATATTTAGAAAAAATGGAATCAAAAGGAACAGACGCTTTTGGTTTGGTATGTAATCCACACCCAACGCATCCTCATATACAATCATGGTTTATAGGAATGCGAAAATCAGTATTTCTAAGTTCTTGGTTTGATGAATTCATATTATCAGTAAAAAAGTTATCCGACAAAGGCAGTATTACAAAAGTGTATGAGCATGGTTTTTCACAACTAATTAGTCAGAAAGGCAAGTCTTGGGAATGCTTATATCAAGTACCTGGTCGCGGGATATATAACGATATAAAAAAATTATATAAACAAAAACTTCCATTTATAAAGAAAGCGGCATTTAACAGACACAATGGCAGTCTGGGTCGACAAATAAACTATGTATTAAGCCATACATCAAAGGATATTACATCAGTTATTTTTTTAAATGCAAAGCGTACCTGGGGCAATGAATATATAAACTGGCTTTTAACAAAAAATCCTATTAAGATATTATACAGGAACATAAAATACGCTATTCACAAAATATTTACAGAGGGCCTATGAAAAACAAAAAAACAAATATAAAAAGAATTGCTGCTATAACAATGGCTCGCAATGATGAGTTTTTTCTAAACCGCTGGATTTCATATTATGGCAAAGAACTAGGCGAAGAAAATTTATATATATATTTAGATGGTTTTGAACAAAAAACGCCCAGCAAGGCAGGAAAAGCAAACATAAAAAAATTGCCTCACAAAGAAGAAGCAGTACAACGTGGTGATAAAACAAGAATTCTATTACTTTCAAGTTTAGCCAACGAACTATTTAAAAAAGGCTATGACATTGTAATCGGTTGCGATTGCGATGAATTTTTAATTGTTGACCCAGATTTAAAAACATCTTTAAAAGAATATTTATCTAAAAAAGACACATTCTTCTATTCACTATCTGGTCTGGGGCTAGATGTTGGACAAGATTTAAAAACAGAACCTGCATTAAAAATGGCAGAACCTTTTTTAACTCAACGTAATTATGCGCTGCTATCAACAAGATATACAAAACCAGTTGTAATGTTAAAGCCTGCAACATGGGGCAGCGGGTTTCACAGTATCAAGGGGCATAACTTCCATATTGATAAAAACTTATATTTACTTCACTTTGGCAGCGTGGATTTAGAGATGATAAAAAATAAAATTGGTGACCGTAATCCGTCATGGGAAAAGCATTTAAAGAAACGTGCACGCACAATTGATATCATAACTAATACGAAAAACAAAAACAAATCGCCGAAACTTGCGCGCACGCTGCAGACCTTGCTGCGTCCTATATACGACATAAACAAGCCTGCCATGCTTGGGTTAAAATGGATAACAACAATTCCGAAAAGATTTAAAAATTTAGACATATAAAAAACTGCGATTAACGCAGTTTTTTATATATTTTGGTTTATAAATTTTTTTATTTTTCTTCGATATTTTCTAGCACGTAAAGTTGGTGTTTTATCAAACACTCCTTGCTTATACAAATTTTCAAAAGCACGTTGTGCAACCGCAACATCAAGTTTATTATCTAACTCTTTTACTTTACGCATCGCAATAATAGTAAATGGCCATAAAAACTCCCTATTAAAATGTCTAAATTCACGATCCGAAGCATAAGCAGAATAAAGACTAAAAACATTTTCTATACCTGTTGCAATAGACTCTATCATACGCAAAGCCTTTGAACTATTAAGAATAGAAGAAACGTTTGGCATATAAAAATATAAAGGTAAATTTGTCATAACCGTCTTGGGTCTACACAGCATTATGGCGGACCACCATGGGAAATCCTCCATAATAATTCCACGAATAAAAGGTACTTCTGCAATCAAACTTTTACGATACAATGCCAGCACTGGATAACAATGTCTGCGCACAGGATGGAACACACGCAAGGTTCTTTTTCTTTCGGTACTATGGAAAAGTATATTTTCTGTACCATACGATTTTATTCTATTTCGTTTATAAATAACATTTCTAGATTCAGGTAAAAAATTTGACACATCTTCTTTATTACGAATTTTCTTACTCATAAATTCATGAAACCGCGTATCAAATTTAAACAAAACCATATCAGCGTTTTTATTTTCTGCCAAAGCAGTTAAAATCTCTAATGTCTGAACATGAATAAAATCATCACTATCCAAGAAAAAAATAAAATCTCCTTTTGCAGCATCAACGCCAACATTTCTTGCATCAGAAATGCCACCATTTTCTTTATTTATAATTTTAAATCGCGAATCAATTGCTGCATATTCTTTTAAAATTTCTGCACACGCATCAGGACTGCCGTCATTTACGCAAATCGCTTCCCAATCAGTAAAAGTCTGATTCAAAACACTATCCAAGCATCTACGCAAATATTTTTCTACGTTATATATAGGAATTACAAAAGAAACTAATGGTTTTCTACCTGGCATTTGGACACATATCCTTTATAAACTTACGAATATCTGCATGTAATTGTTTAGCCCATTTAGCAGGCGGATTATCCAAAGCGCCTATTTTTTCTAATTCACAGAAACGTTTTCTTGCAACTTCTAAATCAGCCTTATTATCCAAGTATTTTACTTTACGAAAAGCCCATTTAATAAAATACCACTTAAATTTTTCGGACCACTGTTGCATTTGATAATCAGACGCTTTTTCTTTATATAAAAGATAAGCACTTTTTATACCTTCGCACAAACTTTGTAATATGCGCAGTTGCTTTGCTGATAAAACGATACCACCAAAATTAGGCACATAGAAATATAACGGCAACGCACAAATTGTGACGCGTGGATTTTTCAACATCACAGCTGACCACCATGGGAAATCCTCGAATAAAATGCCTTTTATAAATGGGGTATCTTCTATTAATTCGCGTTTATATAAATTCTTCCAAACCTGACAATGCTTTATCAGCCATTTTTTATTACGATTAAAAGCATTGTGTGCTCTTTCAGTAGCATATACATAAACATCATCTGTTATCAAGGTTGCTATTTGATTAACATCATATTTTTTGTTCATACGTCCTGGCACAACCCTATCTGTATCCAAGCCCAACTTATGTCTAATCATAAGTTGTGGTCTATATATACGGTCATAGGTAAAAGACACAATATCTGAATTATCGCGTTTTGCTAAATAATGCGTTATTTCCAATGTCTGTGGATGTATAAAATCGTCACTATCCAGATATAATATATATTCCCCTTTTGCGACTTGCATACCTGCATTTCTGGCATCAGACAAACCGCCATTTTCTTTATTTACAATTTTAAACCTATCATCTTTTGCTGCATATTCCGATAAAATAGCGGCAGACCCATCAGGACTGCCGTCATTTACACAAATTGCTTCCCAATCTGAGAAAGTCTGATTTAAAACGCTATCCAAACATCTACGCAAATATTTTTCTACATTATATATAGGTATTATGACCGACACTACTGGCATAAAGGCCTCCCTTATTAGTCTTTATACATTTTATTTATCATAACATCTGCATAACTACCTGGTACGGGGTTGTCTGCACCACGATAAGTTAATTTCTGAAAAAATGCCCCAGATGTGACTTCATCAAAAGTTTTCTGATTAAAAGGTTTATTCTGATACGACCACCACAACATATGAGTTGGGTCTTGGTCCACATGCGGCATTTTCGCAAAATATTTTTTTGCACGTTCATCATTTAAGACCAAAGTCTTAAACAAGAGTTGATGCATAAAATAGTCAAAATTATGATTTTCGTGCATCCAATAATCTAAAATCATCGCACGCCAAGCATCTAACAAATAAGCGCCTTTTCTACTGCGGATAAAACAGTTTTGCATAAAACTATAAGGGCTTCCTACATTTTGTCCTGCAAGATATACAAAGAAATCTTCTTTTACAATCCAATCTGGGATAGGACCTGTTGCGAATCCCGTTGAATCCAACCAAAAACCACCATAATTGTATAGCAGTTCCACACGACAAATATCCGCAAAATGAGCATTTTTAATCATACCCTTTCTGCGTTTTTCCATAATGACATCTGGCAATTTTATATAATCAAACAATGTCTTTTCATCTAAAACAACTAATTCCTGTTTGCAATTTTTTCGCACACTTCTATAACAAGCCTTTACCAAATCGGGCGCATTTTCTTCACCCTGCAACCAGATGGTAAAAATCTTTTCGTTTTTATCGTCTTTTATAACTTTACGTTCTTCTATTGCAGCGGCGGCGGGCAAATAGCGTTTGAAATATCTTGGGATAATTTTTGAAATAACATCGCTACGAACCACACGACGAGTATTTCTATCACGCCAAAACCAATTCAAAATGTGCCCTCGTAAAATAACATCAGACACTGCTATTGCCTTTGCCAAATTCATACGTTCACCTTTATTCTTCAACCACGTCTGTAGAAACAATATCTACGTCATCATCTACAGGTCCAGTTGTCATTTCTTCTGCGATACCACTAGCACGAGCCATTATCTTATCTAATAACTCTTTCTGAGCATCTTCATGATCTTTCAACCATTGACGCGCATTTGCTTCACCCTGCCCCATGCGTTCATTATTATAAGAATAAAAACTTCCTGCTTTTTCTATTAAATCATATTTAACGCCCATGTCCAGTATTTCACTGATTCTTGAAATACCTTCACCATACATAATTTTAAAATCAACTGTACGGAAAGGTGGGGCAACTTTATTTTTTACAATCTTCACGCGCGTTTCATTTCCTACAATATTTTCTTTTTCTTTGATCTGCCCTGTACGACGGATATCAAGACGTACAGACGCATAGAACTTTAACGCGTTACCACCAGATGTAGTTTCGGGATTCCCAAACATTACACCTATCTTCATACGAATCTGATTAATAAAGATTAACAAAGTATTACTACGTGAAACACTACCAGCCAACTTTTTCAAAGATTGACTCATAAGACGCGCCGTTGTTCCAACAAAGGAATCACCGATATTACCTTCCAATTCTGCCTTTGGCACCAATGCAGCGACCGAATCGATAACCACAACATCTACCGCGCCAGACTTAATTAAAGTATCTGCAATTTCCAAAGCCTGTTCACCAGAATCAGGTTGAGAAATAATTAAATTCGCAACATCAACACCTAGTTTTTTTGCATAAGACGGGTCAAGCGCATTTTCTGCGTCAATATAAGCGCATGTGCCGCCTTTTTTCTGTGCTTCTGCAACAGCGTGCAACGCCAAAGTTGTTTTACCTGAACTTTCCGGCCCATAAATTTCAACAATGCGCCCACGTGGATAACCACCTATACCCAGCGCAATATCCAATCCCAAAGACCCTGATGAAATCGCTTCTATATTTTGCTGACTGCCATCACCCATTTTCATAATGGCTTCTTTACCAAACTGCTTTTGAATTTGTGCCAACGCCGATTCCAATGCAGGATTTTTTGCAGGCGCATTTGTTTCTTTTGCTACTTCTTTTTTTGCCATAAAATTCCCCTTTTCTTTTGAATAGAATGATACAAGGAAACGCACCGTCACGCAACGAAAATAAGCAAAGACATAGAAAACACTAAATTATTTTTTTGACAACAAAATCAAAGCAGACAAAGCACCTATTACAGCGGTCACAATCCAAACTGCTGACGTTCCCCCAAAGGCGGTAATGCATGCCGCACCAAGCATCGGTGCAACAACATTAGGCAAATTCACACTTGTTCTAAACACACCATAAAACTTCGTCTGTTCTGTTTTTTTAGCCGTGTCAAAGAATAACAAATCATGGACAGATTCCATTAAAGCGCCCGAGACTTGCCAAACAACAAAGATTGCAAGCAGTGGGAAACCTGTCACAAAAGTTGCCAGTGCAGAAAAAACAGCAAACGAAACAAAACCAATCATCAGCCAAAGTTTTTTCCCATACTTTCTAACTAAAATTGCCATTAATTCAGACAAGAATAGATAAGGTATAATTCCCAAAGTTAATACCCAACCTAAAACATCTTTTGAAAAACCGTTTTCTATAACAACGATTGGTACATATAAATATCGCATTGCACGCAAAGAATAATATCCAAAATTTACTGCGTACGCCCGCGCCATACCAGGTCGCGCAAAAAACTGCAGCGCATTTTTCCACAATGCTTTAAAAGTTTTTCGTGGGTCAACGGGGCTTATTTTTTTATCTTCTTGGACTATATGGAAATACCTGAAAAAGAACCAACCTGCTAAATAAATTAAAGCAGACGCAAAGAATGCCGCTCTATTATCAAAATGATTTGCGATTGCAACCGCAATCGTTGGTGCAAACAAAGCACCGATATTTAGCCACAAATGATAACGCGAATTTAATTTAGCCATTCCGATATTTTTTGAAAAATCAGACATAAATAAAGGAATTAACACTCCTACCAGAGTAATTGCTATACCAGTTGTATAATCCAAAATAACAAAGGTGCTTGTTCTTATAGAAAAACTCATCATCGCATAGCAAACAGCCAGCATCATCATAACGAAGTAAAAAACTTTTACTTTTGAAAAGCGTCTAAACAACTCATTTGCGAAAAGCCCAACAATCATACAGAACGCCGCATATATAGCGACATAGATACCAACAACAGCAGAATTTCTAAAAATTTCTAATAATACCAAAGAATATACAGCATTATAAATACCGTCTGCGAACCCGGTAAACAAACCAAGGTTTGCGAACGAAAAACCGCTTACGCCGCTTTTTACAGAAATATATTTATCTTTTGCCATGTCTGGCGTATTTTATCATAAAAAGGTCAAAACACCAAATTCAAGACAAATAAAAAATCCGCCTTTTGGCGGATTTGGGAAAGAAAATATAAAACTTATTTTTGAGCCTGTTTATCTTCATACAATTTTGCAAAATCAACAGGTTGCATAACAAATGTTGGGAATCCAGATTCACTAGTCAATCTTGCAATCAAAGCACGAACAGATGGGAACAATAAAGTTGGCACATCAATTAACAAAGTACGTTTTTTGGCTTCTTCGTCTTTTTCTTCGCCCATTTGAACCAGACCAGAATAAGTAGATTCAATCAAGAAGATAGATTTATCCCCTGCTTCCAGTTTTGAATGAACTTTTGTAATCAAATCAACCATAAACAAATTATTTTCTGCGCCTTTGATTTGAATATCGATATTGATTTCTAATTTAGCCTGACCATTATCCTGCTTAAAGAACAATTCTGGTACATTTGGACTTTCGAAAGAAATATCTTTCAAGAACTGAGATATGATTTTAAAATTAGACATTATATTTACTCCTTTTTGGCGGGATAAAAACCCATCTGGACTTAACACCCCATTTTATGGTAATATAACATTATAAAAGTATTTTACAAGTGGGGGGAAGGAAGAAAATGTCAATTTTTCTAAAAAGGGGTATTTTGCGCGGTCTTTTAGGTATATGTTGCGCTTTTGCATTAACATCTTGTGATTTATCTACCCCTACACACCAAGGTGACGACTCTGTAATACCATCAAACTTAAAAAAGGTTTCTTATGACGACCTGCCTGGCTGGGACAATGATGATGTTCGTTATGCACTGCAAGCGTTTAGAAATTCTTGCAAAGCAAAGATTCAATATACAGGTCGCGTAATTCCGGACCGCGCATTATTTGAAGAAAAATGTCGCATGCTCCCCAGTGCCAGCGCAGATGTTGCGACCGTCCGTGCATGGTTTGAATCAAACTTTCAACCATATCAAGTTTATAATGATGAAGGCGGCAAACGCGGGACATACACTGGTTATTATTCCCCGATAATTCCTGCATGCAGGACACAAACAGCGCAATGCAATGAACCTTTAATGGGTGTTCCGACAGACGGCAGAAATTATAAAGGTGTTGATAAGAAAACAATTGTAGAGAACCGAATCGGTCGCGTTTTGTATTGGGCAAACATAGTTGATGTACAAAATATTCAGATTCAAGGTAGTGGTATGCTGCAACTCGAAGACGGAACACCTGTAAAATTGAACTTCGCCGCAGTAAATGATATGCCATTTAAATCTATCGGGGAACAGTTAAAGAATCGCGGTATCAGACCAGATGGCGGATATTCTGCGGATGCAGTTTGGACATATTTAAAAAAGAACCCTGCTCTTGCAAAAGAAGTAATTTATGCTAATCCTAGATATGTGTATTTTTATGAATCTGTTCCACCAGATGTAATTGGTAAACTTGGCACACCGTTATCAAAAATTCGTTCCATAGCGATGGATGACGACATTTATACCCTGGGTATGCCGGTATACATAGATACAAATTTATCTGACGGACGCAGGTTCAGTCGTCTTATGATTGCCCAAGATACTGGCAGTGCGATACGCGGTTGGATACGCGCAGATATATTCTTTGGCAAAGGGGATGAAGCATATAAATTTGCACATGGTCAACATGCACAAGGTCAAATGTTTATTTTAATGCCAAAAGAATATAGTTATGTCAAACCAACCAAATAAGTTTAACCAGCGCACCTCTCGCCCCCAAACTATTGCGGGCGCGATGGGTGGACTATTAAAAATATTTGGTATTCGCGCATCAGATTCTGACCTCGTTGCAAGATGGTCTGAAATAATGGGACCAGAAATTTCTAGCATTGCAACAATCGCAGCAATAAAGAAAACGCACGACAATAAATTTAATATAGTAATTAGACCTACAAACCCTGCATATACACTTCAATTGTCTTATATGGCAGAAGAAATTAAAACGCGTATTAATAAATATTTTGGTCGTGACGCCGTAGAGAAAATAAGTTTCAGAAAATAAAAAAGCCGGCAAACACCGGCTTTTTTTATTATTTTATAACCTTTCTTTCCCACCACACAGCAAGTGCCGGCACAAGGAAAAACACGATTCCTGCCAACATCCATATAGCCAAGAAACTAATAGCGGACACATAAAGATAAGGCAAAGAAATACCGGTAATTCTAACTGCCAGATACATAAATGTGGGCCACAAAGTAAGCAACCAAACTAGTACCACCAGCAGCAAATTGATTAAAAACGATTTTAAATAAATGCGCTGTTTAGATAACAGTTTCGCTTCGCAATTTTCCATATATTCTTTTTTCATTGCTGCCTCCTTTGGCTTCCTATACTTTCATTATAACATATCACAATAAAAAGTTAGAACTTAAATTTATTCATATTGGAATGCGCCAACGCGATAGCAATCGCATCACTTTCATCTGGTGTTTTTGGTTGTGCGGCAGGCAATAACATACGAACCATTTTATACACTTGCTCTTTATCTGCATGCCCCGCAGATGTTAAAGCCTTTTTTATTTTATTAGGTTCATATTCGAATATAGGGATATTTTTGTCTGCCACCGCTACAATCGCTGCTGCGCGCGCATGTCCAAGAATAAGCGTTGTTTGAGGATTTTTATTTACAAAGGTAATTTCAATACTACATTCATCAGGTTGAAAACCGTCACAAAGTTTCGAAACTTCGCGGAAAATAAAATCTAGTCTACCCGGCAAAGACCCTGATTTAGGCGGCACAACAACACCACTTGCGATATATTTCCGATTCGGACCAACACTTTCTATTATTGCCCAACCTGTATGCAAAAGCCCCGGGTCAATTCCAATTATACGCGTCATAAGAAACCTTCTTTTCCATAAATTATACAATAAAAAATGCCGCAACTGCGACATTTTTTATTTGTAAAAACACAAAACTTATGCTGCTGCAGTAAAGACTTTCTGAACATCGTCATTATCATCCAAAGCGTCTACTAACTTTTCAATTTTTGCATAAGTTTCTTCGTCTAAATCCATAGGCATATTTGGAATCCATGTCAGTTCTGCACTTTCTGGTTCACCTAACTTATCATTTAATGCCTTTTGAACGGTCATAAAATCATCTGGTTTTGTTGTGATAATAAAACCTTCTTCAGAAGTTTCTAAGTTATCAGCATTTGCATCCATGATAATTTCCATCATTTCATCTTCTGTCTTACCGATAGACGCAGGATAGAAAATCTGACCTGCACGAGTAAACATAAATACAACACTACCTTCTTCGCCCATATTTCCGCCATTTTTAGCAAATATATTACGAATTTCTGGAACAGTACGACGTGGATTATCAGTCAAAGCCTCTACAATAACAGGGACTGCACCTGGGCCATAACCTTCATAACGTACTGCGACATAGTTTTCTGTATTAGCGCCAGATGCTTTTTCAATAGCACGTTTAATATTATCGTTCGGCATAGAATTTTTACGAGCATTTAAAACAGCCAAACGCAACCGAGGGTTATTATCTGGGTTCTTATCACCTAACTTTGCAGCCATTGTAATTTCGCGTGCTAACTTC
This sequence comes from uncultured Pseudomonadota bacterium, assembly GCA_949298405.1. Taxonomy (GTDB): domain Bacteria; phylum Pseudomonadota; class Alphaproteobacteria; order Rs-D84; family Rs-D84; genus Enterousia. Next base: position 148,970 of record CASFWA010000001.1, on the reverse strand, counting down.
GTAAACAAACCGCTACGAGCAGCATCATTTGCACCCTTTTTGTGCTGAATATTATGCCATTTACTGTGTCCACTCATATTTGACCTTTTAATTTTATTAGATTAGAATTACCCCAAAAGGATAACAAATGATTGGCAAATTGCAAGGAGTTGTTGATTATACTGGCGACGGTTTTGTTATTTTGATGACAGGTGGCGTTGGTTACAAAGTTTTTACCCCGGAATACTTAACGCCGAAATCGACTGTATCTTTATGGATAGAAACGGTTGTCCGCGAAGACTCTATCCGGCTTTTCGGTTTTTCTACAATTTCCAGTCAAAATCTTTTTAATCAGTTAACAGGCGTATCTGGTGTTGGTCCCAAGGTTGCATTGGCAATAATGGGCACAATAAAGACAGATACATTAATATCTGCAATTGCAACTGGGGACGCAAAAACAATAGCAACCGCACCTGGTGTTGGTAAAAAGATGGCAGAAAAAATAATATTAGAATTAAAGAATAAAATCGGTGGTGCATCATTTGAATTTAATACTTTGGATTCAAGCACAGGAAGCGCCCTACCCGATTTATTGTCTGCGCTTGAATCATTGGGATATAGAAGGTTGGATATAATAGATATGGCACAAAAATTAGTATCAGAAAATCCAAATGCAGATGTAGCAAAACTAGTGCCTATGGCATTAAAAGAAATAAGCGGGAATAAATAAAATGAATAACGAAACAATATTTGCGTTATCAAGTGGTCATGGTAAATCTGGAGTTGCAGTAATAAGAATCAGTGGTACAAATCTTAAATATATATTTTCAAAATTTATAAATAAAAAAATATTTACTCCGCGCCATGCATACTTTGCGAACTTAAAAGATGCCAGTAATTATTTAATAGACCAAGTAATTTGTGTTTATTTTGAAGCACCACAATCTTTTACTGGGGAAGATATAATTGAAATACATAGCCATGGTGCCCAAGCAGTTATAGAAAAAATATTTGAACACCTTCAAGGTCTGGGGATGCGTATGGCAACACCTGGTGAATTTTCTAAACGTGCCTTCTATAACAATAAAATGGATTTAGCCGACATAGATGGTCTTGCCGCATTACTAGACGCCCAGACAGACAAACAGCGTCAAAGTGCGTTAAAATCTATGATTGGCACAGACAGCAAGCAATATGACACGTGGCGAAATCAAATGATAGAAATATCAGCATACGCTGCTGCAATTTTAGATTATTCGGAAGATGAATTACCACAAAACATTAATAAAACAATAAAAGAAAAAACAGCAAAATTATATAAAGAAATCAATGATACAATTTCGCGCTATACAGCTGTACGCGCTATCCGCAGCGGATTTAACATAACGCTTGCAGGTGCAGTAAACGTCGGCAAATCGTCTCTATTTAATTTAATGGTTGGTTCATCTCGTGCAATTGTTTCTGACGTACCAGGTACAACACGCGATGTTGTTTCTGCGCAACTTGATATAGATGGATATTTAGTCAATTTATCTGACACAGCAGGTATTCGCGAAGCTACAGATACAGTTGAAAAAATGGGTATCGAAAGAACGATAACCGAAATAGAAAATGCAGATTTAGTTTTACATGTATTCGAAGCAACCGAAAAAACAGACAAAAAACCTACCGAAAAAGAACTTATAGTATTTAATAAATTAGATTTATTCAAAGGCAAAAAAAGTAAAGAAGGCATATATATATCAACCAAAACAGATGAAGGTATTGATAGCCTTATGAAAGCAATAAAAGATAAAATTCATGATTTAACAAACGACGCCGAATCGGGTATAGCGGTCAATACTAGAACAAAAGCATTATTAACAGACGCGGCAGAAGAATTAAAAAAAGCACTGAATGCCCCTGATGAAAATTATGATATTTTTTCAGAACATGTAAGACTAGCCGCTGATAACATAGGAAAAATCTTAGGTACAATAACTGCAGCGGAAGTTATGGACGCAACATTCTCACAATTATGCTTAGGCAAATAAAGAAGCCCCTTTTTTAGGGGCTTTTTTTCTTACTCTTTTCTTATTGGATATTTACCATCAATCAAGTTCTGACGAACGACATGATGTTTTACCTTTTGCGTACTTGTAAGTGGTAAATCATCTGTTGTCATAGCGAAATGGGTCACCCATTTATAAGAAGCAACTTTCTTATTTGCTTGTGCAATTGCAGCCGCCAATTTTTCAAGCGTCATCGTTGGTTCTACACTGAACACACCGTATGTGACAGTTTTGTCTTTTACTTTATGTTCAAACACCGCAACATTTTTAACACCAGGAATTGTGATAAACAATCCTTCCAATTCATCTGGATATACATTTTTACCAGAATCCAAGACGATTACTTGCTTTTTTCGACCTGCGAAATGCAATTCACCATTTTTATCCATGGTAACCATATCCCCAGTATTAAAGAAACCACGTTCATCAAAAGAGTCTTCATTAGCCCCAGGGTTATTTAGGTAACCACCAAAGACCTGATGACCACGCAACCATAAAACGCCGACACCATCTTCGTTTTTATCACGAATTTCGCATTCGTTATTAGTTGTTGGGCCACCAAACGCAAAAGGCAAACGCTTTTTAGTTGGTTTAGAAATACAGATAGGTCCAACAGTTTCTGTCATACCGTAACCTTGTATAAAGGTCAACCCAAGGCGTTCATAAAAAGTTTCTACTTCTGGTTTCGTTGCCGCACCACCTGCGATTAATAACTTTGCACGACCACCGAATACGGCCAAAACAGGTTCTTGAACTTTACGAACTAAAGCCCCTAATCCTATTTTCTTTAACACATTACCATATTTAAGAACGATTGAAGCCAACCACCATTTATGTTGAGATTTTATATTATCGATAATTTTATTACGGAAAACCTCCCACAAACGCGGAACAGCCGGTATAACATGAGGTCTATACTGTTTAAAATCAGCCAAAATTTCTTTTGGGTTAACTGTTGGTTGCAATAATACCCCTGCTCCATAATGCAAAGTCGCCAGCAACTCGACAGCAAAGCCGAAAATATGATACATCGGCAAGAAACCATACATAACGAACCCTGGCTGTATCCATTCATGCATATCTTCCAAAGAATTTGAACATTCGATTAAATTAAAGTGACTCAAAGGTACAACTTTTGGTGTACCAGTTGACCCCGATGTGAAAGACATAGTTGCAATGTCCAAAGATTCTGTCGGTGCAGGTTTCAAATCTGGATTTATTTTTCCATCTTTCTTGGTTATATCATAAAACTTGAACTTATCTGTTTTATAAAAGAAAGATTTTTCTGCACATACAAGATGGCAATCTGTGACTTCTGTCATATTGTCATATTCAAACGGTGTTAAATTAGTATCCAGCAATAACGCCTTTCCGCCAAGATACCATATAGCGAACAAAGTTATCGGAAATTCTGGAATATTATGTGCTAAAACACCAACAACATCACCGCGCTTTACACCGATAGCATCTAATGAAGCGGCGCGCGCTTTAACTAAATCTACAAATCCTGCGAACGTGACATTTTCGCGAACCAAGAACAAATTGTCTGGCCATGTACTTGCTGCACGTTCCAGTAATTGATACATATTCATAATAAAAAATCCTTGTTTTTTTTATATTGGACAGGAATTATTATATCCAGAAGGAGACAGATTGCAAATATGAAAATACTAACACTGAATATAAACTCTATCCGCGCCCATGCAGAGAGTTTTTTAGATATTTTACGTCGCGGCAAATACGACACGATAATGGTTCAAGAACTTAAAGTAGAAAATGCCAGTTTTCCGCATAATTTATTTGACGAATACGGCTATAACATAAAGGTTTTTGGGCAAAAAAGTTGGAATGGAGTTGCGACTTTTTCTAAATATTCTATTGAAGATGTCACAACAGGTCTTCCAACCTATCCAGATGTAAATGCAAGATTTCTTGAATGTGTTGTAGACGGACGAATTCGTTTAATAAATGTATATATGCCGAACGGTGACACAATCGAATCGCCAAAGTTTCCATATAAACTAGAATGGATGAAAGCATTTACAGACTACATTTCACAATACATAAATTCTGAAGAACCTGTAATTATTGGCGGTGACTTTAATGTAGCATTAGAAGACAAGGATGTTTGGAAACCACAAAATTACGTAGGTATTGCAATTGCTGCTCCACAAGCCAGAGAAATTATGAACCAATGGTTAAACTCTGGTTGGACAGACGTATGGCGCACACAACACCCTGACACAATAGATTACACATGGTACGGTTATCGCGGTGGTGATACTGTTGGGAAAAAGCAAGGATTGCGCCTAGACTATTTCCTAGCAAACCCTGCTGCAATGAAAATTATAAAAAATTGCGAAATAGATATCGAACCAAGACTTGCAACAAAACCAACTGACCATTGTGGCTTGATGTTAAAGTTAGATTAATTAATCATCACATCTAGCCAAATCATCATATGCCTTATATTTTCTGTCGCCTGTTTCTCTATATTCATATGGAGCGCATCCGACAGAAAATATATTGATTAATTCTTTTGTTTTTTCTACCGCCGCATTCATCATATTTTCTGTTGTCTTTTCATCATATAATATAGGTTTTACATTATTATGCTTTAATTGTAAAAACATCATTACTGGCGTTTTAGATTTTTCAGTTGTATGTATTGGGAAACCGCCATTTTTTAAGATATATGCTTCTAATGGTAATTGAGGCATATTACCCTCTTCCAATTGTTTTTTACTAGGTGCCGCACCAGTTTTTATATCCATAACGCCACCATCCCAAATTCTATCTGCACGTGCACAAATTTCGCGTCCACCAATATAGAAACTGCCATCAACTTCTATACATGCATTTTTAATATCAGATAATTCTGCTGACACAACTGGTGCAATTTCTAAAAAACGTTTATGCCAAAAATGGAACAATATGCTATCACTCCCTAAAATATCACGTGCACGCAAATCCATTTCACGAACAAGCGAATCGGCAGAAAAATCTTTAGCATCTTTTATAACATCATGAACAAGATTTCCAAAAACCCTTGCATCTGGCGGCAACCAATAGTCATCTTTTGGCTGCAGACGCAAAATATGACGAACATAAAAAGCATACGGATTATGAATTAATAACTCTAATTCCGTCACAAAAACCTTAGTCCAATCTGCAGGAGGTACTGGTGCAGAATAATCTAACGGTCTTAAAGCAATATCATCACGAGCACGAACAGAATTTAAAATATCTTTTCCATGTTCCTTACCCAAATCTCCGTATCTAGCCGCAACACGAGACAGGAATCTGGATTCAGCAGTTTGCACACCACCAGACACACAACTGCGCAACCAATAAACTTCTTTTCCACAAGAAAGATTCATAAAATCTAATGCTTGTAAAGATACCTTCCTGTCAGGCGACGGCAAACCTATTTCTTTTGCCAAGTTTCGAGGTAGCCATGCATTTTCATATCCTTGCGCAGGGAACATACCTTCATTTAACCCGGTCAGAATAATTACATCTGCGGTCTGCATTCTGGACTCTATTGTACCCAGGACAACTATTTTCGCGCTATCATCCATAACCCCACGAACAGACACACCACCTATTGCGTCTGCTAATATTGCACGCGCATCGGATAAAGTTAACTTTAAATCCGCTTTATTTAAACAATCAGATAAATTCTTTATTGCTTGCCATATTTGCATAGATACCGAATCGGTCATATCAAACAGAGGTTCAAACGCGGTATCAGAATTATCTACTAAATTTATAATAGTCTTAAATAAATCACATTCATATTCAGAATATAGTTTATCAAAAGTATTCGTGTTACCCTGCTCTATCCAGTCATCAAATAAGTTTAAAATTGCGCGTCCTGTTGAGGTCATTGTTCCTGGCAGTCCACCAGAAAAATCCGCACTCAATCCAAGCGCGGACAGCTCTGTTGCAATACGTTGATTTCCTGCTGCGTCCGGGGTAATAACTAAGACAGATTTATTATCTTTAATTGACCTGTTCGCTATTTCTGCAACAACTTTTGCTTCTTCGCTTTCAATGGCGCATTCAACCATATGACAATGTTGCAAAGAATCACCAAATTCTAAACGCTTTGTATCATTACCAAAGGCATAATTAAAAAAGTCTATTGCGCTATCTCCCACATCAATAGGCTGAATATCTGATATAGATGCCCCTATACGTTTTAAAAACTTATACTCTGCATTATAAGGATTAGTATCTAATTCGAAATCTTCACTACGCCCTGAAATTTTACCCGATAAAATTATTCGTCCGTGTTCTTTTTCAGAAATAGCCGCCATTAAATCAGCAGTTGCAGGCACACTTGCCGTAGACCCACATACAACGACCAACTTATATTCATCTAAATGTTTTATCCACGCCCGAATATCTTGATTTCTAGCATTTACTTCTGTCCGCTTATTTTCGGTATATAAATCATGCACTCTAGACAAAATATTCAAAAGTTGTGCTTTATGCTGAAAATGAGCCGCATATTTTTCATCGACTAAATCAATCCAATTAATTTGCGCAGCATCCACACCTTCGTTTTCCAAATAATCCTGCATACGCAATAAATCACGTGCCACCGGTAATGCAGTTGCAATATTTCCAATGCTTGCATCTTGTGCTAAAAGTTTAGTAATTAAAACAAGCCGTTCCGTATTAGATACAACATCTTGGAATTCTGTTTCTTCTTCATCTAAATCTTCTGCGCCCTCACCCAAAGCAACCAAACGCGGTAAAATGATACTATGTTCTGATTTTTCAACTAAAAATTTCTCAAGTCCCCGAACTGCACGACGACTAGGCACAAATATCAACATGTCTTCCAGCGGAACACCAGATGTGTTTAACACTTGCCATAAAGCATCCAGCATATGTGCAGGGTTAGTTGCATAAAAAATATTTTTATTTGATGCCAATTATATTCCTTATAGGTTCCAAGCCTGTTTTCTTTTCCGCGGATGTTTCCAAAACATCTGCTATCATAGCAGGATGATTTTCATGAGATACTTCACGTTGATTTTTCTCGCGAACTTTTTTATCTTTTTTTGTATAAACTATTTGATAAACAATACCATTTGCGTCACAAAAATCCATTAAATCTAAATCAGAATCACGAACACCTATTCTTGAATCAACCAGTATAAAAAGTCGTGTTAATTGACGTCGATTCATCAAATAGTCTTCTAGCCTTTGCAACCAGCGCATAGCCTGCTCTTTTGAAACTTTTGCATATCCATATCCCGGCAAGTCCACAATCATTACCTTATCATCAACATTGAATAAGTTTAAAGATTGTGTACGCCCAGGAGTATTTGAAGTTCTTGCAACCGTTTCACCCAAAACCGCATTTATTAAAGAAGACTTTCCGACATTACTGCGCCCGACAAAAGCATATTCAGGGAATTGGGTTTTAGGTAAACTTTCTACTGTTTCAAAACTGCCCACAAATTTTATCATTTACTTATCCTCTTTATTTAGCAGTCTTTTATATGCTTCTTTTTTAGATATACCTGTACGCGCCGCCAAGTCCGCTGCAGCGGACTTCATAGAAGAAGCAGAAATATCATTAACAAGTTCTGTAATTTCACTATCTGACATTTTATGTTCTGGAGCCGGCGCAACAACAATTACTATCTCCCCACGTGGTGGTACAATATTTAATAAATCAGCAGGATATCCTATAATAGTTTCTTCATGAATTTTTGTAATTTCACGAACAATTGCAACTTTTCTTTCCGGCATTACACGTGCCAAAGCAGATATAGTTGTCATAATTCTATTAGGGCTTTCGTAATAAATTATTGTGTGCCTTATTTTATTATCTTCACGCAATTTCTTTTCATCAAAGAACCCACAGAAAGTAAATCTATCTGTTGGGAAGCCTGATAAAACCAAAGCAGATATTGCTGCAACAGGACCTGGCACTACAAAAACTGGTAATTTAGCCTCTCTTGCTGCGCGCACTAGGCGAAACCCAGGGTCACTTATTCCTGGCATACCTGCATCAGATACAGCAGCGACAGAAGCACCTGCTGCGATTTTTTCTATTAATTCTGGCACAACATCACGTTCATTATGTTCATGACAAGAAACACGTGGTGTTTTTATATCAAAATGACTCGCTAACTTACCGAAAACACGCGTATCTTCTGCCGCGACCAAATCTACATTACGCAAGACTTCCAGTGCACGCGCAGATATATCAGATAAATTACCTATTGGTGTACCAACAATATAAAGCCCAGATTGCATTCGTAATCCTTTTATAGTAAAATGATACAGAATAAAATGGATTTTTCAATGTATATAAAGAGATTTTTTGCATTTTGCTTATCAGTTTTAGTTGCCGGTTGTGGCGCCCCACAAGAAGACTGGTTTGGTGAATACGGCACATTAGAGACTGGTTCCCCTGCATATATGCAATATGGTTCTCCTGATTTCCAAGTTGGAACACCATCGGATAATTTAATTGGTGCACCTGTTCGCAGGATGGCGGTTTTATTACCTTTATCTGGTGACAATGCTCAAACTGGTCAAACGATAAGAACTTCCATTGAGACTGCCGTTTTACAAAACGCACCACAAAATTTATCTGTATCTTTTTATGATACCGCCACAGGAACAAATGACGCTATAATCAGTGCACTGACAGAAAATCCAGAAATAATAGTTGGACCTGTTTTCTCAAACGATGCAAAGACATTACGTAATGCAAAGCCAGAACTCTTACCAGTATTATCATTTACATCTGACGCCGCGTCACTTGGTGGTGGGGTAATGACGATGGCATTAATGCCAACTAATAGTGTTGAAGCAATAGTCAAAGAAATGTCTTATGATGGGGTAAAAAATTTCGTAATTCTTGCTCCTGACACACCGTCTGGAAAACTAATGGCAGGAACCGCATTAAAAGCATCTGAAATTTATAACACGCCTGCTGTCGGCATATTCTATTACAAAGAAAACGATTCAGAATCTATAAAAACAGCGACCCAAGAAGCATCTATGAATGCTGCACGTACTGCCGCGAATACAAAAGCACGTGAAATATTATCAGATATACTAACCAAAGAACGTTTAACTGCGATTGAAAAATCTTCTTTAACAATACAGTTAGAAAAAATTTCTAAATCAGATACATTAGGCAATTTACCATATGATGCCGTTTTATTCTTAGGCAACGGTGATGACACAAAGAACCTTGCGTCTTTCTTACGATATTATGGTGTTGATTCAAGAAGCGCAAGATTTTATGGTACCGCGGTCTGGGACGGTTCTGATATAGCAAGTGACTTTACAATGTATGGTGCAAAATATGCAATATTACCAGAAATCTCACAAAGTTTTGCTAACTTATATGAACAAATGTCGGGCAAAGCACCTAATAGATTAGCAACCTTTGGTTATGATGCTGCAAACATGGCGATAGGAATGATTTATTCTAACAAATCAGATGCAGCATATTTATTAGACCCAAGTGGTTATGTTGGTGTTGACGGTTTATTCAGGTTAAAACCGGCTGGTGAAAGTGAACGTGCATTACGTATAGTACAGATAACAGGTGGTGGCATAACAGAAACAGTACGCGAAGCACCGCAGAACTTTATGAGCCCTGTTTATAACATAGAACAACACAATATTAAACCAGCAAATTCAATGAAACTTGAAACATCTGGTATAAATCCTATGGATTATATAAACATACCTGAACGCTTACGAAGTCAGTACAGGTCAAAAACATATGGTGCAAACATAACGCACGAGGTACAAACAACACCTGTTCACGAAAACATCGTAATTCTTCCAGAAGACGACAGTGATGCATTTATATCACCAGACTTTCAACCTGTATCTTTAGAATCAGTAAACAGAACTTATATAGACAGCGTTGAAATTGAAGAATAATCCTTATATATTTCTTGAAAACACGTTTTTATAAATTAATATTGCTTTATTAATAAGGTAAAAAAATGAATATTTATAAAGAGATATCAAATGCTGTAATTTCTAAAATAAAAGAAATTCCAGAAATCAAAGATTATATCACGCCACAAATTTTAAATAACACAACTATCGAAATTCCGAAAGTTCGTGACTTCGGTGATTTTTCAACAAACATCGCTATGCTGCTAACAAAAAGTGTTGGCAAAAAACCGCGTGAAATTGCAGATATTTTAGTTTCTTATTTACGTCAAATTCCAAATATAGAAACTGTATCTGTTGCGGGTCCTGGTTTTATAAATATAAAATTGAAAGACGAATATATAAAAAAATCTGCTTTAACAGATGACTTAAAACCAGACACAGAAAAATCGCAAAAAATCGACCTAGATTATGGTGGCTATAATGTTGGTAAAAATTTACATATCGGTCATTTGCGTACAACTGTTGTAGGCGACACATTTAACCGCATAGCACAGTTTTTAGGACATAAAACAAAATCTTATAATCATATGGGGGACTGGGGTCGTCCTATGGGATTGATAATCGCATGGGTATTAGAATATGGTATGCCAGAAAATGTGGATGATGTAAATCGTATGTACCCTGCTTCATCTGCACGTGCCAAGGAAGACCCAGCATGGTTAGAAAAAGCACAGAAAATAACTGTTGAATTACAAAATGGGAACAAAGAATACAAAAAGATTTATGACACATTTATTCCGATGTCATTAAATCAAGTAAACGGTTTATTAAAAAGATTAAATATTTTAACTTTTGATGAAAACAAAGGTGAACGCTTAATCGCGGAATATGTACCAGAAGTACAAAATATTCTAAATCAAAAAGGAATTATTGAACACAGTGACGGTGCAGAAATAATATCTGTAAAACAAGACACAGACACAGAACCTATGCCACCTGTTATGTGGAAATCCAGCGCAGGTGCACAAACCTATGCAGCCGCAGACTTAACGGCAGTTTATTATCGTGAAAAGACAGACAATCCTGACGCAATCGTTTACTTTACAGACAACCGTCAAACACTGCACTTTAAACAAATCTTTCGTGCCGCTCGCATGGCAGGATTTGCAAAAGACATTGAATTACAACACATTGGTTTTGGTACGATAACCGGTGCAGACGGGAAACCTTTTAAAACCCGTGATGGGAATGTCCCAAGTTTAGACGAGATGATAAATATCGTTGCAGACTCTGTACGCACACGCGTTAATGATTCGGGTAAAAATCTACCAGATGAAACAATAGAAGAAATCGCGCTTGCTGCATTAAAGTTTAATGACTTGATGCACGATGTAAAATCAGACTATATCTTTGATGTTGATGCGGTGACTAATTTCGAAGGCAGAACCGGGCCATACATTTTATATACTGCGGTCAGATTAAATTCTATATTAAAGAAAACATCTGAAAAAGCAGAAATAACAAAAGTTGACCTTCTACCGGAAGAACGCGATTTATTAATGTTCTTACTAGACTTTAATAGAATTGTAGAAATATCATTTGAACGTCGTGCACCATATATATTGGCAAATTACGCGTATGATTTGTGCAAATTGATAAATACATTTTATCATACCTGCCCTATAATGCGTGACGATATAAGTTCAGAAGTAAAGGCACAAAGACTTGCGATAGTAAAGCAATCATTACGCGTATTATCACAGGCAATAAATTTAATGGGATTAAAATTTCCAGAAGAAATGTAAGAAACTCCCGATTGGGAGTTTTTTATTACAAAAAAACAAATTTTTACCTAGATTTTTTCTGCGCGTCATTCTTGAAAAGTTCATTTCGCTTTGCTTACAAAATCTACTCATTGTCGAACCTGTGGTTCTCATCTCACCACCCCTAGCGCAAAACAAAAACCGACCTACTCGGTCGGTTCCTATTTTGGTGGGAGTGGGTGGATTCGAACCACCTCAGGCTTAAGCCAACAGATTTACAGTCTGCCCCGGCTCGGCAGCGGGAATCGAACCCGCATTTCAAGCTTGGAAGGCTTGCATACTAGCCTTTGTACTATGCCCGCAACAAATTCAAAGCCCTGTGATTATATACTATTTTTCACTAAACGCAAGCGTTTATTATAAAACACCACCTTTTATCTTATTGGCGGGAAACAATCAGAGCCATCTTCTGGGCAGCAATTAAAACCTAAATCACCCATATCGGTATAAATCTCACCTGCACAACAACCATTTTTATCTGGTGCTTCACCATTTGGACACGACATACCACTTTCATATTTTGGTGAATATGAATAAGCCGTTATCCCCCACCCTACTAAAACACCAACTAAAAATACTGCGGCATAAATGCACCACGACATAGAAAATTTTATTTTCATAACAAAGTCCCCGCTGTTATCGGTGGATAGCAATCACCACCATCATCTGGGCAACAAGCAAAAACAAGATTACCCATATCTTTAAAGGTTTCACCCGCGCAGCAACCAAACCGATTCGGTTTACTACCATCTGCGCATAACCCCGCTTCTATATTTGCAGCAATTTTTTCAGGGTCAACCTCCACTTCTTCTACAGCAACTACTGTTTCATCATATTTTGCACAATCTTCTGAATACTGTTTTTGTAATTTTTCCAAATCTTCCGAAGCTGTTGAAGAGTTTTGTTTTAAACTATCAATTGAAGATTTAAACGACTGACAATTAGATTTCTGCTTTTCTACGAAAGAATTTAAAACACTTGTTGCATCTGCTATTTTTACCGATGGTGCGATTGCAACTGCTGCTTTTGCCTCAACGCTTACTTTTGGTGCAGCACTTAGCACAGATACGCGACCAATTGTTCTACGTCCAGACGCACTTTTAACACAATCACTACGATATTTATTTTGCAATTGTGTTAATTCATTAACACTTTCTTCTGTTGGGTTTTCAATTGCGGAAAGTTCTGATATCCTTGATTGAATTTCCGTACAGTCCATTCTTTCTACAACATTACTTATAGTACCTTCCCCATCTTCAGCGAAACAAGGTACACAACAAACCGATAAAAATAATGTTACAAAAAATTTAAATTTTAGCTTATTCATTTATTATCTTTTCCATTTTTAATATGAAATCAATTGCAGGTTCACTAAGTTTTTCAACTTTATCTAAAAAAGCCTGTGCTTCACGTTGCATATCTAACTTTTTATAAGCATCAATTACTGTTTCCACTTCACGAGTTCCCAAATTTTCTTCTGGTTGCAAAGCAGTCGTAATTTCTATTTCACGCAAAGCCAAAGTTTTATACATATCTGCATTTTCTGCACACCCCTTTTCTGCAAGAGTACTATAAGTATAAGCATTAGATGCATGTTTCCATGCTTCTACAGAATCCTCTGAAAAGAGTCTTTCTTTTAACAACTGTTCTATACGACTACATGTAGCCATAATTTTAGGCGTTTGATTAGAAACTTGCACAGGCGTACTTTTTTCTATTATAACTAAACGACCTGCACAACCATTTGAATATGCTTCATTTAATTCGCGCAAAGCATCAATATTTCCTTCATTTGCACCAGCAGTTGTAATATTTACTATTTCTTGTGCTATTGCGTCACATTCTTCTGCACCAAGCAAAAGTTTACGATTGTTCATACCATCGATGCTGTAAGACAGCCCTAACAACAATCCGCAAGAGAACAACCCCGCCAATGCAACTGCACCCCAAATTTTATGGCTTGTACTGCAAGTACAGTTCTGAACTGTTTTTAATTCTTTTTTTGCTGTTTTTTTCATAATCTCTCCTTTCTCACCTTTTCGTTATTCTATTATACCACAATTTATAGTAATTTTTCTATCTGCTTTTGCGGCTAAATTCATATCATGCGTAACAAAAAGCATAGCCATCTTATTTTTTCTGACTAAATCCACCAGCAAATCAAAAACAGTTGTTGCATGAGCAGGGTCCAAACTACCAGTTGGTTCGTCTGCCAATAAAATTTCTGGATTGTTCGCCAAAGCGCGTGCAACTGCGGTTCTTTGTTGTTCCCCCCCCGACATTTCCCCTGGTAAATGTGACGCTCTATGTGCAACATTTGCAGCTTTTAATAACTTCAAAGCACGCACATTTGCGGTTTGCTCATCAACCCCATTCGATAACATAGGTAAAACGACATTTTCGATTGCGGTAAAATCAGATAATAAATTATGACGTTGATACACGAAACCTATTTTACGACGGCGCATCATCGTACGCATTTCGTCATCCATTTTTTGAACAGGCGTTCCGTCTAGTAAAATACTACCAGAAGTTGGCTTATCCAGCAAACCCACACACTGTAATAAAGTAGATTTTCCGCTTCCTGACGGTCCAACCAGAGCGATAATTTCCCCGCGATGCAAATCAAACCCACCCCCGCGCAAAATATGTAGTGGTTGTCCACCTTCCATAAAAGTTTTTTTAATATCACGTACAGACAAGACAATGTCACCTTTAGAAACCTTTGACAAAGAATTCAAAATATTTGCCATTATGCGTGTCCTTTATTCATTTCTTAAAACTTCAACTGGGTCTGTACTTGCTGCCTTCCAAGCAGGGTAAAGAGTTGCCAAGAAAGAAAGTGCAATTGCCAAAATTGCGATACCAACAACGGTACTTGGCACTAATTTTGATGGCAGTTCAGACAAATAATATAATTCTGCCGGGAACAAATCACGTCCTGTTGCCCATTGGAAAAACTGTCTAATTGGTTCTATATATATAGCAATAAGGACACCAAATACAGTTCCAAATGAAGCACCTATTACCCCGATACTAGTACCAGACAGAATAAATATTTTCATCATAGACCTGCGGGAAACGCCGAAAGTACGAAGCACCGCAATATCTTTGGATTTATCTTTTACCAGCATAACTAAACTAGAAACTATATTAAAGGCTGCAACAATTACAATAAGCATCAGAATCAAAAACATAACATTTGATTCAACCTGCAAGGCACCTACAAAGCCTCTATTTAAATCACGCCAATCACGGACAACGAAGCCCGTTGGCAACAAAGTAGCCAAAGCATCCCGCACCTCTGTTGTATCTTCTGGGTCTTTCAAGAATAAATCAATATGGGTGACCGCTTCACCTATATTTAAGTACTTCTGCGCAGTTTCCAGCGGCATAAAGATATACCCGGAATCATACTCATACATTCCCATAAAGAAAGAAGACATAACAGGATACGCCATAATTCTGGGCATAGAACCAAATGGTGTCGGTGTTGCAGCATTTGCAGAAACAAGTGAAATATTATCCCCCATTCCAACATGCAACGCACGTGTCAAAGAAGCACCTGCGACTAATTCGCCATCTGTAATTTTATCAAGTGCCTTTCCATAAATTTTTGTACCAGTTACAGTTTTCGCTGCCAAATCAGACATTCTGATACCACGTATCATAGCACCTGTATTATTACCATTTGCGGTTGCCATAACCTGCCCTTCGGCAATTGGCACAATACCGACAGCATTTGCGGCAACAACTTTATTTTGTTTCATCTTATCAATCAAGAAGTCGTAATCTTGAATTGCACCATCTTGATGATAAACAACCACATGCCCATTCATACCAACAATACGTGATAACAATGTATCATGAAAACCGCCCATTACAGACATAACAACGATTAAAGTTGCTACACCAAGCATAATACCAATTAAAGAAACCCATGATACGACAGAACCAAATCCACGTTTCTTTGCAGATAAATATCTAAAAGCAATTTTTCTTTCTAATTTAGAAAACATTTAAAAAACTTTCCTTTATTCACTTTGGCTTAAAAATTCGCGTAATGCGTCACCTATAAGAGGTGTAGATTCTATTGGTATATCTGCTGCATCAACAATCGAAATTATACGTGGCGACATAAATACAACTAATTCCGCAAACGGACTTATTAAAGTTTCTGGTGTTGTCACAAAAGAATGAGTCGGGATTCCAATAATAACATAGTTATCCCCTACACTAGATGGTATATTAAATGACGACAATTCTCCTTGACTTGTACGCAACACAATTTTTGCATCAATTTTATTACGTCCACCAAAATCACCGTATTTACCAGTTGCACCTATTATAAGGTCTGTTTCAAGTCTATCTTCTTTACTACATTGCCCGATATCAAATCTTGACTGCCAACCATTAGGTATAACAAAAGTTCCCTGTGAAATTAAAACAACATTTGCTTGCTGTGATAAAAACTCTTGTAAAGTTTTTGTGTTTATTTCTGGACTAACTACCAAGGCCCGACCTACAACACCTGGGATAGACATTTTTATATTTTTATCACCAAATGCAGGCAACAAGTTCATCCATATAATAGGATTATCTGTACGCGGATAAACGCGGTATACATCGATATCCCAAGCCAACATATACTTTTTTGAAGAGATATCAGATATAATTTTTGCGACTTCGCGTTCTGTCTGATAATTACCTTCGAAAACGACAGTCTTATCTTGCCAATCAACCAATAAATTACGCATATCTGCACCATGCATAGCGTCTAATAACGCCATGATAATACTTTCATTTTTTGGCATTTTTATCATCCACTTTGCCCTGTGGTTTAAATGAAGTTCTGCATTTACCGCATCATAAGAATAATAAACGCGCCCCATTTTCGCCATAAGTTCAATAGTTTCTGTCAAGCCACCATTAGATACAGAACCGGATATAGTTTCGAACATATCTTCGTCTTCGATTACAGAAATATCAGTTCCTTCTAATAATTTGTCCATCGCTTCTTTTACAGTTCTTTCTTTGAACTCGTAATCAGAAACTTGTAAATCTGGCAACGGGTCCCCCACCCCCAGACGCACTATTTCTATTTTTTCTTCTGGAACAACCGAAACAACCGTTTGATTATCCCAGTTAACCTCGCAACGTTTAGGCAAATCGATAGAAAACCGTCTTGCAGTATCAGTAGTTAATGCTGCTTTTTTTGGGAAAATGGGAACAGAATTTTCATCAATAACTAAATTATCTACAACAGTGATTGTATCATACAAAGGCTGTTCTTCCTGTTGTTGATTTAATGCACACCCTGCAACCAAGCCCAGGCCCACACACGCAAACAGAAAATCACATGTCAGTCTGATTAATTTCATATTATCCCCTTATCCTTTCCAGCACACATTAAATATTCATAACCCTTTCAAATTCTTCCAATGTCATTTCATATATAGGTCTTTGCGTTGGCGTAGTTAAATTTTGCACTTTTTTAAACTGTTCTTCAAACTTTTTTATCACCGCCGCAACATCTGCAGATACAGATTTAGGATTATTAGCCATCAATCTGCGTCCGTACTCTGCAACAAATTCCAATGTATCTGCCGCAAAGAAACGGCCTACATAATTTTCCTGTGCGATACCCCCCTTTTCTACACAGATAGCGGACATCATCATGGCCATCTGATTATAGAAATTAGCAAGTTTAATAAAATTCTGAACTGTTATCGCCATGTCTCTGTCCTATGTCCCTTTTTCCCTATTATAAAAACTATTGCCCCATAAAGGCAATTAAATTATAATACAAAACATGAGAATTAAATACCTAGTTTTATTATTAGCATTATCTGCATGTGCATCTCCTAATCGTGGAAGCCTTGATGATGCGACAATACTTAACTGGGAAAACGAGTCTGTGACAATGGAGCAATTTGTCCGCGACCACAAGGCATGTCTGGGCATTGACCGACCGTCTTATATGCCACGATCTAGAATTGCAAAATTAATTGCCCCAAACCAAAGTGATGTTATGCCTGATTGGGACGGTCTGTGGGTAACTTTTCAATCAAACGAATATAAAGATGTGGGGCAACGCTCATTATTATCTGTTCCACGCAACACGACATCCAAAAGTGTTGGTTCTTATAGAAAATGTATGTTCAGACGCGGGTACTTATTACGCGCAAGTTAAAAATTTTTCTACAATCATTTCCAATTATATGATTTTGTGATATAATTGAACCCATGAAACGTTCTTTCTGGTTTTGGTTATATTTTGTAATTGCGATTATACTGGCAGTATACTTTGCTACCCGTATCATAATGACAGGGCTTGGATACGGTCAAAACGCATATGTACGCAACATATCCATAACTACGGATTCTAAAAACAAAGACTTAACCGCGATTGCGGCTGCGGCAGCAGTTGCACCTGCGACAAAAACTTATTCTATTGATTTAGAGCAGATAAATGCCCGCATAAATGCGGTACCGGGTGTAAAGGAATCTGCGGTACGCAGAAAACCTGATGGTAATTTATCTGTTAAGGTTGAGTTATATAAAGCGGTTGCGTTATGGACAGATGGGGAAAATTATTTTCCATTGTCAGCGGATGGAACTATTGTAAAACGTCCAAAAGAAACACGCGACGAAGGCACTGTTGTTTTTCGTGGTTCTGTTCCTAACGACATAAGCGAAATCACAAAAGCGGCACATAATTTATTATCAGACCTAGATTATATGGAATGGATAGAAGGCAGACGTTGGAATCTTCATACAACTGGTGGCATAACTGTATTATTACCAGAAAAAGACCCTGCTGGGGCGATAGGTTCCTTGATAGTTTTAAACAACAATCATCAGATTTTATCAAAGAAACTAACAATTATAGACATGCGCGATAGTTCAAGAATTTTGGTAAAATAAGAAATGAATTTATTTGACTCTTCTTTTTTATGCTTAGACATTGGCAGCAGTGGTGTGCGTGGTATTGCTCACCGTGTTCAATCTGGTCATATAGAAAGGTCAGCAATTCATACAGTTGATAGTTTTGACACTGTTTTTGCGCTAAAATCAGTTATTGACGAATTAGAAAAGCAGATTGGTTCTCATTTTGATACCGCATATATAACTGGAAACTTTGGTGATTCACAGTTTGAAATGGCGGGCAAAAACACGATATGGAATACGGAACACAAAATAACATCTGCTGACTTACAAACACAAATTTCACAGATATCTACACCAGAAGATTTTTATATGATGCACCTTGTACCGTTAAGATACGATACACCGACATCACGGGACATGTATAGTCCTATTGGTCATACAGATAGACAGTTAATATCTGCATTTGGTGTTATATTTTATGAACGCGAAAGACTAGATGAAATATTTTCTTTTCTTCGTCGTGCCCACATACAAGCAGAAGCATTTTACGACCCACAATATTTACAGAATTATGCGTTTCGAAAAGCCAAAGAAACAACTATGTTCATAGACTTAGGTGCACAATACACCCAGGCATCTATTTGGACAGACCGTGGTCCTGTTTGGCATATAAAAATGCAGACTGGTGGCACAGACAGAACATTAGACATATCCGAAAAATTAAAGATAGATTTTGAAGACGCAGAAAGAATAAAAAGAAATGTGGCAAGTCTTATGCCGAAAGAGATGGATAGATTTACACCTGCGGACACGTCTTATGAATTTTCACGGGCAGATGTAAATGACATAATATTACCGCACCTTGTAGACACTGCATCAGAGATAAAGAAAGCAGTTGCTGCTGCATTTAATAAATATCATCCTAAAAAAATTATTCTAAGTGGTGGCGGTTCAGAAATAGAATCTATATCAGAATTTTTTGAAAATGCCTTTGGGCTTCCTGTTCAAAATCTACATGCTGATGCATCTGTTCGTGCATTATCCGCTTATATATGGAAATGCGAAGAAAAACACCGCGAAGCATACATTGCACGCAGTGAACGCTGGCATAATTTTGCGAAAATACTTACCAGCAAAATAAAAAAGAAACCCAAGAAGAGACCTAAATTTTTACCGATATTACCAAGCACGCTATGCTTTAACATGAAAAGCCCTGCGACATATTCTTTATTTCATTCTGGTGGCATTTCAATGATTCATGTTGATATCATGGACGGCTTTTATGTTAATAAAATTGCAGGTAGTGTAAACGAATTAAAATATATTCGTGCACACACAAATGCGCATCTTCATGTACACTTAATGACGGAAAGTCCGTCAGTTTGGGCATCTGATGTAATTGCGGCTGGCGCGGACACTGTCATATTATCTACAAACACATCTGGGTTTCATGAAGCATTACGTATAATAAAGTCCGCATCAAGACGAGCCGGCGTTGCACTAAATCCAGATTCTTCTGTTCAGATTCTAAAACCTATATTAAGAGAGATAGACGAAATAATGGTTATGACCGTAAAACCGGGTGCTGCGGGTCAAGAATTTGATGAAAGTTGCCTAAAAAAGATAGCCATACTTGCTACGACACGTAAAAACCATGGATTAAAGTACATAATTTCTGTTGACGGTGGAATAAATGCAGAAACAGCAAAAAAATGTTGGGAAGCCGGTGCAGATTTATTAATAAGCGGTTCTTATCTTGCGAAAAGCACTGATTTTCCTTTGGCGGTACAAAGTTTATTAAAACAAACCAACGAATAAAAAACTGTGCAAAAGCACAGTTTTTTATTGCAAACAATGCGTTTTATGGATTTATACAATACTTTATAATATTGTAAACCCATAGGGATGTGGTTCAAGACCTTAGAAAATCCGTATGCTCTGCAAAGTTCGCACTGCGAATTTTATATCCGCACAAGTTGCTTTCACAACCTATCTAACTAGGTTTCTGAACTAAATTTTATTCAACAAGTACCTATTCCTAATTAAAGGCAAGAATTATTTTAAGACTATTTTTCTACCGTTTCTCTGTTCTGTAATAAAAACATGTACAGTATTTTCTGGTAAAATGTCAGCGGCAATTTCTGGCCATTCTATTAAAGTTATATCATTAGCAATCGCATAAGGCAGACCTATTTCAGTAAGTTCCGATTTATCTTCTATGCGATACAAATCAAAATGAGAAATCCCATCATAACTTTGCACGATTGTAAAAGTAGGACTAGGGACAACGGTATCTGCGCCACGAAGAGTTTGGATAATAGTACGGGCAATTTCTGATTTACCCATACCTAAATCACCGTGCAATGCAACGGTCACAGGCGCATGCAATTTAAGAGCAAAATCTTTCGCCCAATTTCTAGTTTCTTCAACATTTTCAAGATAGAATTCTTTTTCCATAATTACTCCAATAATAATAAATCGTCTTCCAGTTTATGAATTGCATCACGTAAATCTGCGGCCGTTTCAAACTCAAGGTTTTCAGCCGCATCGCGCATTTTCTTAGTCAACTGCTTTATTTCTTTGCGCAAAGATTCTGCATCCATAACCCCAGCAGAAGTATAAACAAATTTACGTTTTTTATCAGTTTTTTCTTCCTTATCCCCGACTTCTGCAAAGACCGCTTTTGTAACAGTTTTGGGCGTAATGTTATGTTCTTTATTATAAGCCATCTGTTTTTCACGACGGCGCGCCGTTTCATCCAGCGCAGCGCGCATAGAATCTGTAATAGAATCCGCATAAAGAATTACACGTCCATTTGCATTTCGTGCTGCACGCCCAATTGTCTGAATAAGCGACCGCGTGGAACGCAAGAAACCTTCTTTATCTGCATCCATAATAGCAACTAATTCACACTCTGGAACATCCAAACCTTCACGTAATAAGTTAATTCCGACCAGAACATCAAATTTTCCAAGTCTTAAATCCCTAAGTAATTCTATACGTTCCAAAGTTTCTATATCGCTGTGTAAGTATTTTGCACGAACACCATTTTCAACAAAATAGTCAGTTAATTGTTCTGCCATTTTCTTTGTCAGTGTTGTGACAAGTACCCTACCCTTAACTTTTTTGACTTCTTCTAACAAATCATCGACTTGGTGCGTTGTTGGTCTGACTTCACAAATCGGGTCTAATAAACCAGTTGGTCTAATAACTTGTTCTGAAACGATACCCCCCGATTGATTCAGTTCCCAATCTGCGGGCGTTGCAGATACGAATATAGTCTGTGGCCGCAAAGCATCCCATTCATCAAAAGTAAGAGGTCTATTATCGATACAAGCAGGTAATCTGAACCCATATTGAGATAAAGTTTCTTTTCTAGCCCTATCCCCACGGGACATAGCAGAAATCTGTGGTACCGTCACATGACTTTCATCAATAAACAGAACCGCATCTTTTGGAAGGTACTCAAATAAAGTCGGAGGTGGTTGTCCAGGTAATCTTCCTGATAAATACCTAGAATAATTTTCAATACCACGACAAGTACCAGTAGACTCCATCATTTCAATATCAAAGTTCACGCGTTCACGCAGTCTCTGTTCTTCAATATATTTCATATTTTCATGGAAATATTCCAAACGTTCTTTTAAATCTTCTCTTATCTGACCGATTGCTTGAAGAATGGACGGCATAGGTGTCGCATAGTGAGTATTTGGGTATACTGCAATTCTATCTAATTTTTGAAGTTTGGCACCTGTTAAGGTATCGAACTCCCATATTTCTTCGATTTCGTCGCCCCAGAAAGACAACTTCCAAGCCCTATCCTGGGAATGCGAAGGGAACAAATCCAAGGTATCCCCACGAACACGGAAAGTTCCGCGTTCAAAATTCATATCGTTGCGTTTATATTGGATATCAACCAAAGAATGCATAACATCCGACATGCTAATTTTATCCCTTGCATGCAAAACAATTTTCATACCTGCATATTGTTCTGGCGAGCCCATACCATAAATAGATGATACAGACGAAACAACCACAACATCACGTTCTTCCAGCATTGCACGCGTTGCACTATGACGCATACGGTCAAGTTGTTCATTAATAGAAGCGTCTTTATCTATATAAGTATCTGTTGTTGGAAGATATGCTTCTGGTTGATAATAATCATAATAAGAAACGAAATATTCGACATGATTTCTTGGGAAGAACGATTTCATTTCAGTATATAATTGCGCCGCCAGAATTTTATTAGGTGCCATAATCAATGCAGGTCGCCCCAATTCTGCAATAACATTAGCCATAGTAAAAGTTTTACCAGACCCAGTCACCCCCAGCAAAACTTGACTGCGTCTTCCATCACGAACACCCGCGACTAATTCAGAAATAGCCTGCGGTTGGTCCCCCATGGGTTTATAATCACTTTGAAGATCGAATATTTTTTTATTCACAAATATTAATATAATTCATTATAATTAAAATACAAGGAAAGAGAGAATGGCACTAAAACCCAGATATAAACGCAGAATTTTTTGGTCTTTTATAACTTTAATATCTATTGCCATTTTGGCACTTGTTTTAGTACCACCTATGATAACGCTAAATGGTATGAAACCCAAGATAGAACAAGCAATCACAGAACAAACTGGGGTAGAAGCCAAAATAAATGGGAATATAAATTTTAGTCTTCTTGGTCGTGCGACAATTGTTGCACATGATGTGGATACTACGATTGGTAACATAGGTGCACTTATGTTTTCCGTACCACTAACAAGTATTTTTGATTTAAACAATGCGCCCCTAACAGGAGATATCACAGTATATAATGCGACAGCCACAATACACACACTAATTCCCAAAAGTTTTAATCATCCCATAGAAATTCACAATTCTTATGTAAAATTTAAGAACCGTGACTTTGAAATAATCAGTGCAACACTAGAAAATGGGAACTTATCAGGAATTGTTCGTACAGACAACCATAAATACGATATAGACTTTGAGCAAGATTTATTTTATGTACGCAATCAAAACGACAAGTTAGAAATTACGGGTCAATTATATGCAGATGGTTCTGTTCGCGGTCATATGACAATGGAAACAGACAACATAAATAAATGGTTCGGCTTTGAAGAACCCAAAATAAATAAAACGATTGATTTAACAACCAGATTTGAATGGGATGGGGGCCAAGGATTTTCTTTCACAGACATTCACGCAAACAATTTTACGGGGAATATTGAGATATTACCAAACGGGGATAAAAAGGTTCAATTAAGCGCAAAAGATATAGACTATGACTTATCATTTCTTTTTGAACCGTCTCGTATTTTTTACAAAACAAATTTTGACTTAGATTTTTATGGGAACTTAAAATTTGGCAGATATTATTTCAAGCACTTAAAGATAAACGCACTTGGGACAAATAATAATCTGCAAATAAACAATATTATTGCAGACGACTTGGCTCTAACTGGTGGAATCATAGATAAAGAAGGTGCAAAAGACATAATGATAACAATGCCATACAAAGGTATGCCTGCTATGTGTCTATTTTCTGGTACACCAGACGCATGGAAATGCAGTAAATTTACATATGGTAATTATTATGGAAGTTTATCTGTATCAGGGGATAAATTTGAAATTTTTATACAATCAAATGAACCAATGCCAGAAAGAGAAACACTTATAAAATGGGCACGTGAACTTGGTAATACAGGCAGAATAAACTTTCAGTTTTCGGACATAGGCGGTAGTTTTGATATCTCAGCAGACGATATGAAACCAACATATACTTTTGCAGAAAATAAAACCCTGCAATGGTTAAACCCCAATATACAAACAATACCTAAATTCATGAAAAATGTACGCGGGGACTTTAAATGGAAAGGGGAAATAATGTTATTTGTCCCCTATTCTGAACGTTGGACCCTAGAACTTACAAAAACAGAATTCAGAATAACCGGAAAAAATGCCAAAGAATGGTTACCAAATATAGATTTACAATCTCTAAACAACCTAGAATATGTTGTTTCTGGAACATATAATAAGGACACAATATCGAACTTGAAAATAGAAATTGCAGGTCAAGAATTTACAGGTAGCGTCAGTGGGGAAAAAATAACACTTCATACAAAATTATTAAATGTAGACGCATTTATGAACCAGGACTTTTTTGATAATTACGAAGAACTAGAATTCTTAACTAATGCACCAATAATGTTGCCATTTAGCCTACCTGTAAATTTATCACTATCTGCAGACAGTATGATATACAATGGTATAGAGTTTAAAAACTTTGTATATGCTTTAAAATCTGACTTACAGACATTTTCTATAACAGATAAATCGCGTGGTAATTTGCTTGCCACACTACGCAAAGATAAAAACCAATATAAAATTTTCGCACAATTAAATCGCTTTGTTATAAATGGAAACCTGCTATCTTCGTTAATGCCATTGAACATACGCGACACCACAATTACCGCAGAAATAAATATGGACACCTTTGGCAATATTGCACATGACATAGAATATAATATGTCAGGCAATATGGATTTATCCTTTGAAGACGGTTACCTAGTAGGATTAGGAATCGATAATTTTTATGCAACTGCTGAAAATCTGACAACTTTAAACGCAGAATTTGTGTTATCTAATGCACTTGAACAAGGTGAATCCTGGATAAAAAAAATGCGTATAATAGGCGATTATAAAAATGGTGACTTTAAAACTACCAGCCCCATAGAATTACAATTAAGACACACAGATGCAATAGGAAGTTTGGAAATTGTAAACAATCAGATGCAAGCACAATTCAAAATGATATTAAGAGGAACATCACCCTCACCTGCACCGATTGAACTAAGCATTTCACCAACCGGTAAGCGTGGTTATTCTTTATCAGAGATAATGATAAATCTTGACCCAAGTTATATGAGAACCTTTGTACAAACACACGATAAGTTTTAATAAAAGTTTATCGTTTATTAGACTCTATCGCCTGCATAAAAATATCTCTGGGAACTGCATGTCCGTCTTTATCTGCATAGTACTTAAACTGTCCGACAGAAACGCAATGGAAACCACCGGCATAAAACTTTATTTTGCGCTGTCCACGCAACAACATTTTATCTTGACCGATTAAATCTGCAGAAGCACCAGTTAAAGCTTTACGAGCAATTTCAAAAATACTTTTTGTTTTTACTAGATGAGGTGCATATAAAACCCCACCTCGTTTTACAAGTCCTGTCATATCATATTTATCGTGATTAGACATCAGAACGTCTTGTTGATATTGGCTAAGTCCCATAGTCCTTGCCAATTTTTCTACATCCGCCTTTTTACGCATACCCTCTCCATTTTTTGCCTAAAATTATACATAGGAAAAATTTAATTTTAATAGGTTTGATTTCTTAATAAAAATACCCGCTATAAAGCGGGTATTTTTATTCTTCAAGAAAATTTATCCTTTCTTACGAACTTGGATATGAACTTCACGAAGTTGCTTTTCTGTGACTTCACTAGGGCTTCCCATCATCAAGTCTTGACCACGTTGATTTGTTGGGAAAGCAACAACTTCGCGCAAGTTCGGTTCATCCAACATAATTTGGACAAGTCTATCCAAACCGAATGCACAACCACCGTGCGGTGGTGCACCATATTGGAATGCGGTATACATACCACCAAACTTCTTTTTAACAATCTCTTCGTCATAACCAGTTATTTCAAAGCAGCGAAGCATAATTTCTGGGTTAAAGTTACGCAATCCACCACTACATATTTCTGCACCATTTAATACCATATCGAACTGAGCCGCTTTAATAGATAACGGGTCTTTTGTTTTCAGTTCTTCCAATGTTGCCATAGGATACGAGAACGGATTATGAGTAAACGCTAAGCCAGTCGGAGATTCTTCATCTTCTTCAAAGAACGGGAAAGCCTCAATCCAGCACAAACGGAATTCTTTTGGATTAATTAAGCCCAAATCTTCACCAAGTTTATTGCGTAATTTTCCAGCGGCTTTTGCAGCAACTTCTTCTTTATCGCAAACAAAGAACAAAGAAGAATTATCACCTGAAATTTCACGCAATTTTGCGATACGTTCTGCATCTAACTTCTTCGCAACAGGTCCTTTTGCTTCATCTGCAAAAACGATATACCCCAATCCGCCAAGTCCAAGTTCTTTAACGGCATAATCACCAAGTTTATCAAACCAAGAACGTGGTTTATCTGCAGAATTTGGTGCAGGTATAGCACGAACAACTGCGCCCTGCTCTATAGCATTTGCAAATATACCAAAGTCTGACCCACGGAATATTTCTGTCACATCAGAAATTATGATAGGATTACGCAAATCCGGTTTATCAGAACCATACTTTAACATAGCCTCATCAAAAGGAATATGCGGTATATCTTCGCAAACTTTTGCATCAGGTACAAATTCTTTGATAAGTGCAGGCATTAAAGTATTACCAACAGCCTGAATATCTGGCAGATCAACGAAAGACATTTCCAAGTCTAATTGATAGAATTCTAACAATCTATCTGCACGCAAGTCTTCATCACGGAAGCAAGGTGCAATTTGGAAATATCTATCAAACCCAGAAATTTGCAATAATTGTTTAAACTGCTGTGGCGCCTGTGGCAAAGCATAGAACATACCATGATGATAACGTGATGGTACGATAAAGTCACGTGCACCTTCTGGACTAGAAGCGGTTAAAACAGGAGTCTGGAATTCCGAGAAACCCATTTCCCACATTTTATCGCGAATAAACTTAATCATTTTATTACGCATTAAAATATTTCTATGCAAAGATTCACGACGCAAATCCAGATAGCGATATTTCAAACGCAAATCTTCTGCGACAGTATCATCATCACCAAAAACCTGGAACGGCAACACATCTGCATTTGTAAGCACTTCCCAAGATTCGGCCTTTACTTCGATTGCGCCAGTTGGGATTTTATCATTTACCGCGGCCTCATCACGCGCAACAACAGTACCTGTAATTTTGATAACAGATTCAGGATGAACTTTTTCCAGCGCGTCATTACCACCATCAAACACACACTGTGTAATACCATAGTTGTCACGCAAGTCGATAAACAACAGTGCACCATGGTCACGTTTACGATGAACCCAACCTGACAGAACAACAGATTGCCCGACATTTTCTTTATTAAGTTCACCACAAGTATGCGTTCTATACTTAGATTTCAAAGATAACATATTTGGTCCCTTTTTTGTTTATTCGGGAGCAAAAATCTAGGAATTTCGGCACCCGAAAAGATTTATTACAGGGGCGCAATTTAAGTTGCGCGGTGCCACCCTGATTTATAACTTAACTTGGGTTTAGTTCACTCCATGGTTGTCAGTCATATCGCTGCGAACGCGCCCGTAAAAACATCTGGTGCCCTAAGCAAGAATCGGACTTGCGACTCGTCCTTACCAAGGACGTGTTTTACCACTAGACTATTAGGGCATCGGTAAGGTCAATTATACGGGCTGCGCACGAAAAAGCAAGAATAAAAAATCCCACATGCAGCAGGATTTTTGGATTAAGTGCTCATAGAATACTTTTATTCTATACAACAATTCACCGCATTTTTTACCCAATTTTTTAATTTTGACAGTCCCCCGCTTTTTTCACTTATAACCTCTGGTTCTTCTATTTCTTCATCTTCTTTTGGGCTTTTTTTTTGATTATTGTTCGTTTTTACCCACTTTACATCGGACTTTCCCATAATCCCCATATTTAGCCCCCAGAATATGCAATATAAACCATAAGACCTGTCAAACAAATCATACGCATCTTTCTTATTACCTGCCGCCAAAGCCTTGGTTCCGACTTCGAACAAACGCATCGAAGAAGCCAATAAGTGCTTAGAAATACACCAAACTTCCCCTTCATAAGAAGGTATTATTTTCTGCATCATAATTTTGCGTTGTTCACGCACTTCATTTATTAAATCATAAAATTCTGTCTTACCAGTTTTAGCACCCGAAAACATCAAGTGTTCTTCAATAGAAATTAAATTCATAATACCGATAGTTAAATCTTGGTCAGAAGATAAATCTTTTGGATTTACCTTTTTCGCGCTATCTAACTTTTCTACAAACTCTTTAACATTTTTTATTTTTTCCATTTTTTTCTCCTTTTATAACCCGCATGCAGATAACCACCAACTAACCAAAGCCAACACAACGACAGGCAAGACAACTTTTTCAAATGGGAAATGTGCATGTCCACCGTTTTTAGCCTTCATCCAGTCATAAAGTTTTTCTGTTAAAATAAATAAAATCATTCCAAGGATCGCCCCAAATAAAACCGGGTCGATATGCAGCACACCACAAATCCAAACTGGTGAATAAGGCACCTGCCCCAGATAAATAAAACCAATCATAGCCACAGAAATACCTATAAGTAATGCGTTACGCCCCCAGAAATTCCAACCCTTTTTATCAAAGAACTTTATTGCCCAATAGCCGAGCAATGTAAGCAAAGCACCTGCCCAAAGTCCGACAACAGAATCAGGAACCCCAAGTTGTCTGGCAATTTCCAAAGATGCACCTATTGCAATGGTACATACAGGACACGCAGGATTTGCTAATGCCGCAGTCGGCAAAGAAACCAAAGATAAAACACAAATAGATTTAAAAAACTTTTTCAAAAAAAATCTCCTTTCTTTATATTTTTACATTTTAATATATATAAAAATTCATACATATTATTTATAATATATATTTAAAAGTCAAATTATTTATTTGCGAAAAAGTAAAAATCTTGATAATCTGCATATTACAGAGGTAGCATATATGTCAGGTGCAACATTACCAGAAGTAAAAATAAATCGTCAATTACCAACACCTGTTATGGAACGTGCAGTACGTGGTTTAACATATATCGCCCACCCTTTAAGACTTAGGATACTAGAATTTCTTGATGTAAACGGAATGTCATCTGTATCTGCAATTTCGCGCGGGGTAAATGCAGAACAAATTATAGTATCGCAATCACTGCGAAAAATGCGCGAAACAAATTTAGTACAAACACACAGACGCGGAATATTTGTATATTATGAAATATGCGAAGAATACCCTGCTAGTATTTTTGTTTGCTTGCGAAAATTATTCGGTCATATGACTGACCAATTAAAATTCTTACGTGACGGTTATAAAGAAATTTTACCGGCTGATTATACAACAATGGCCGCAAACAGAATTAAACTTTTTGCAAATTTTGATAAAATCAGAATACTTGAATTTCTTGTATATAACGGTGAATCATGCGTTACAGAAATCGTTTCTGGAACGGGTATTCCGCAAATAAAAGTATCACAATACTTAAAGAAATTATCAGATGACGATTTTGTAAAATCGCGTCGTGACGGAAGATTTGTTTATTACGAAATAACTGCGGGTGTTCATAAAACGACAATTGGTTGCATACATAAAAGATACGAAAAAACCAAAGAAAATTTCTAAAAAATAAAACCGGTTAACCCCGGTTTCTTTTATTC
The DNA here is from genome assembly GCA_949298405.1 of uncultured Pseudomonadota bacterium. Classification (GTDB taxonomy): domain Bacteria; phylum Pseudomonadota; class Alphaproteobacteria; order Rs-D84; family Rs-D84; genus Enterousia. Next base: position 118,807 of record CASFWA010000001.1, on the reverse strand, counting down.
TGGTAGCGGGAGAGGGACTTGAACCCCCGACACGTGGATTATGATTCCACTGCTCTAACCAGCTGAGCTATCCCGCCAATGGCACGCATTATAACAAAGAAAAACCTAAAATCAAGAAACAAATTTTTATAGGTCAAAAAAAATCATTAAAAAAATTAATAATTTTATTGAATTAAAATATATGGTATTATATATTTTCAATCATGAAAAAAAACATATCTATCTTTATTATCGCAAGCATATTCATCACAACCGCTGGTGCATACGCATCCAACCCTTTTATGGGCGAAAACAGACATCAATTTGCTTTTAATATAGGTCAAGGTGTAAACAGTGGATTCCTTATTCCGCCTCCGACTCAATTAGTACCATTTTATTTGTTGCACTTACAGTATTCTCAACCGACAACATTTTTTAGAATACCTGCCAGACAGTCAATAAATATAGGCCAAACACTTGGTTGGGGTGAAAAGTATGGTTGGGATTGGGACAAATATACAATTCCTATGATTTACCTTTCAGAAGATATTGCCCTGCTTCATGGTGACAATTGGTATTTTTCAACTGGAATTGGTATGGGATTGCAAGCACAGCAAAACGAACGCATAGGTTCAAAACTTTTATTTCAATTTAAACTGATTGCAGGTTATAGAATCACAGACGATTTCGGGGTTGAAATGTTTATGCAACACTTCTCGAACGCAAATACTGCAATCGAAAACAACTCTTATGCATTTTATGGTTTAGGCGTCACTTATAGTTTCTAACAAAAAAAGACCGAAAAATCGGTCTTTTTTTATTTACCAATCTATTGGCTCTTTTCCATGAGACACCAGATATTCATTAGCCCTTGAAAAATGATGATTTCCAAAAAATCCACGATGCGCCGAAAGCGGTGACGGATGCACACTTTTCAAAACAAGGTTTTTTTCTGGCTTTACAAAATCTGCTTTTTTCTGTGCATACGAACCCCACAGCATATAAACAATATTATCACGCGCCGCTGTTGCGCGTATTACCGCATCGGTAAATTGCTCCCACCCTTTTCCAGCATGCGAAGCCGCTTGATGTGCTTGAACCGTTAAAGTTGCGTTTAATAATAAGACACCCTGCTTTGCCCAATCAGTCAAATCACCATGTGTTTTACTTGGGCGCCCCAAGTCACTTTCTATTTCTTTATATATATTTATAAGAGATGGTGGCACAGCGGTCGGCGGCAGAACAGAAAAACAAAGTCCATGCGCCTGCCCTGGTTCATGATATGGGTCTTGTCCAATAATGACGACCTTTACCTTATCTAAAGGACATAAATTAAAAGCATTAAAAATATTAGCAGGTGCAGGAAAAATTTGCTTACCAGACAAATATTCGCCACGCACAAAATCTGTAAGTTTTATAAAATAATCTTTATCAAATTCATCTGACAAAGCATTTTTCCAAGAATCTTCTATTTTTACATTCATAGTTTTATTAACCCATTTTGACAAGCCTTCCACAAAACCACATCTATATAACCGCGTGGTAAACCAGTTTCTTTAACAAGATGAAAAAACATATCATCACATGCTTTTTTTATTTCTGGTGATAACTTTTTATTATCAATTTTTTCCTGTAAAGCAACCTCACCTGCATATAGCGCCCCCAGACGCTGAATCCATATATCATATTTTACCACATCCTCGCCTAAATTTCGTGCCAGATGATTTGCAGTAATTTTTCCTATGTGAGGCAACTTTTGCAGATAAGAAATTTTAGAATCTAAATCGCACAAAGAATAATAACTATCGCAAAAATCACGCCTATTATTCCAAACTTCACAAACTGCTTTAATTTTATTTTTATTATTAAATATCGTTAATAAGTCATTGTAATTAAATATATTATTAACTAATTTATTCATAATTTTTTGATGGATTTTTTTAGCAGTTTTTTGTGAAAAGCCGCCTGCTAAAATAACGTATATGACCTGCTCTGCAAATTCATCAGGACTAAATTTTTTAGGACAAGAAAGATTTTGTTTTATTTCATCAAACGTCTGCGCATCGGAATCAAGTCCCATATCACGCAGACGTTTATCTAAATCAAAGAACCAATCAGCAGAAAACATATGTCCTTTTATTCATTTTGCAAATCATGTTTCATTGATAAGATTTCTGAAACAGACATAGTTTTTTGGGCCTTTGCTTGTATTTTTTGTTTTGCCTTTAAAAAAGCATTCTTTTTAGCGTTATCATCAACCCCCAGTTGCTTTTTTAATTCTTCAAAACGTTTTAATTTTTCAGGGCTTTTGTCATTATGAGAAAAGATTTCATATTCCAATTGATGATATTCGTTCCACAAAGCATCATCTTCAACGCGCGCCCCATTAGAAAGTCTTACCACTTCACCAAATTCATTAATTTCAAAATCTTTATCTGCCATATCTTACCTTTTTGATTAAACGTCCAGATTTGCTTCCAACGCATTTTCAACTATAAAGTCGCGTCTTGGTTCAACAACATCACCCATTAACATTGAAATAACTTCATCTGCCTGTGACGCATCTTGAACTTTGACTTGGAACAAACTTCTATGATTTGGGTCCATAGTCGTTTCCCACAATTGTTCCGCATTCATTTCACCCAAACCTTTATAGCGCTGAATCTTCAAACCATTCTTCGCATATTCAAACGCTGTATCCAACAAATTCAACGCACCCCAGATTTTCTGTGATTTTGCTTTCACGCGAAGTACTGCAGGTTTAGAGAACGTTTCTATTAATTCTTCACGTCCCTGCATACGAAGCCATGCGCGAATTTCTGGCCCATTTATTTTTTCACGTGGTAAAACATGAGTTTCTGTCACGCTACGCAAAGTACGTGTAATAGTAATACCTGTTTCATCACCTGTCACTTTCCAACCACGTTCAAATTCTAGTTCTTCCGCATCAAGCATTTTTGCTGCATTTGCAAAATTTTCTTCTGTTTCATTATCAAATACAGAATTTAACGCCAAGGCTTCTACGAAACGAAGTGGCATAATATGATTTAGCGGTTGCAAAGTATTTTTCATATTCAGAATCAAAGTCAACAAACGCTTTAAGTCTGCACCTGAAATTTGTGCACCAGACGCAATTTCGATAACACCATCTGTTGCAAGTTGATCCATTAAGTAATCATCCATTTCGCGTTGGTTTTGCAAATAAATCTGCTGTTTACCACGCGTAACCCCATATAGCGGAGGTTTTGCAACATAGATATAACCCCTTTCAATAGCCTCTGGCATATATCTATAAAAGAAAGTCATAAGCAAGGTTTGAATATGCTGTCCGTCGACATCAGCATCGGTCATGATAATAACTTTGTGATAGCGCATTTTTTCAATATCAAAATCATCTTTACCAATACCTGCACCCATAGTTGTAATAAGCGCACCAATAGTATCAGACGTTAACATTTTATCGAAACGCACGCGTTCAACATTTAAAATCTTACCACGAAGCGGTAATATAGCCTGCGTTTTACGGTCACGTCCCTGCTTTGCGGTACCACCAGCAGAATCCCCTTCAACTATGAATAGTTCACATTTTGCAGGGTCTTTTTCTGAGCAGTTTGCAAGTTTTCCTGGCAGTCCCCCAAGTTCTGGTCCAGACTTTTTGCGTGATAATTCACGTGCCTTGCGTGCCGCTTCACGTGCGGTTGCAGCCTCGATAATCTTATCAACAATTGCCTTTGCAATAGCAGGGTTTTCATCCAAATACTCATATAGCATTTCAGAAACAGTGCTTTCGACCAGCGGGCGAACTTCACTAGATACCAATTTATCTTTTGTCTGAGAACCGAATTTAGGGTCAGGAATTTTAACACTGACAATACTTGTTAGACCTTCACGAAAATCTTCACCAGATAAATTAATATCTTTCTTGGTTAATTTTTCACCAATATATTTATTTATCGCACGCGTTAGACCTGCACGAAAACCCGCCAAGTGCGTACCACCATCACGGTTTGGAATATTATTTGTAAAGCATAAAGATGTTTCTGTATAAGCAGTAGTCCATTGCAATACAATTTCAATATAAGTATCATCTATCTGCTTAATCATCTGAATTGGTTCGCGGTTCAGCAATTCTTTTGACTTATCCAAATAAGTTGCAAAACCTTTCAAACCATCGGCAGAATGGAATTCACGAGTCTTTTTTTCTGCACCACGCAAATCTTCTAATATAATTCTGACATTCGCATTCAAATAAGATTGCTCACGCAGCCAAGTCTCCATAGTATCAAAGTTAAATTCTGTACCTGTAAAAGTCTCGCTAGAAGGCAAGAACGTCACTTCTGTACCATGTTCATGACCTGTTTTATTTTCTGTAATTGTCAAGTCACAAGTTGGCACACCATCTGCGAAAGCCATATGTGCTTCTTTATCACCGCGCCAAACGCGAACTTCTAACCATTTAGACAAAGCGTTTACAACAGATACACCTACACCATGTAAACCACCAGAAACTTTATACGCACCATTACCTTCATTATCGAATTTACCACCAGCATGTAATTCGCACATGATAAGTTCCAGCGCACTACGCCCTGTTTCATGATTTATATCAAAAGGCATACCACGACCGTTATCACGAATAGTTGCACTACCGTCTGCATTTAATGAAACATACACAGTATCCGCATATCCTGCCATCGCTTCGTCGATAGAGTTATTAACAACTTCATAAATCATATGGTGCAGACCAGAGCCACCCTCACCCACATCACCAATATACATACCAGGGCGTTTTTTAACTGCTTCCAAGCCCTTTAAAACTTTAATTGAATCACCTGTATATTCGTTATTAACAGCCATTTATATTCCTTTCTTTTTTCTATGCAGAGAATAGCAATTTATGCTATAATTATCAAGAAAAAAGGGGATAAAAAGATATACAGAAAACCGTAAAAAAGTCTTTCTAAAATTCTACTTTTGTCAACAAAAATATGATATAATTATGAATGAAATCGAGGCAGGAATATGAAATTTAAATTATTATATTTCGGGGAAATTTTAATTAACCCTAAAAAACGTTCACAGCACATTTCTGATATTCGTATGCAGTTTCATCCACAACTAAAAAAACTGCTTGAACATCAACCGTGGGACAACATGACAAAATATATGATACCCAACGCAACAAAAAGCCCTATTACAACGCGTCACGTTGGCGGTATTGATTGGAATCCGATAATAACCCCTAACCTAAAATTACTGGCAGAAATCGATATACAAATGATGCACCCTGAAATAGTTGGTGTACCGCGCAGTGACATTGATAACCGCGTAAAGACGATTTTAGACGGTCTTCGTTGTCCACAAAATGAACATGAAATTGGCGAAAACACACCACGCGATATAGGACCTATTTACACATTATTAGATGATGACCATTTAATTACGCGTCTATCTGTAAACACCAGCCACCTTTTATCAACACATTTATTTAATCCAGAAATATCTCATACCCCAGATACAATATTTATGATGTTGGACGTAAGTGTACGTGTTGCAGAAGGAACACTGGAAAACCTGCCCTTTATGGTATAACAGAAAAATAAGAAACAATAAAAAAACACGCCCCAAAAGGGCGTTGTTTTTTATGACAAAGCCGCTGTAATTTGATCTTGCATTTGGAAAGTACCAAAAACAACCCATGCAATAATTGTAGAAACTAATAAAATACCAACACTATTCAAAACATTTGAAATGGATTCCATTTTTCTGACAGATTCTTCCAGGTAATCATTTGCAATTCTTGATAAATTCTGGTCAAAACCATTCATATCTGCATAAATAGCCAAGTCCCCGATAAGTTCTTTATTTGGGAAATCACGTCCTGTATTATTTAAAGCATTACCTAAATTATCACCATTTGCGATATAATGCAGTGTTTCTTCCAATATGGAACGCAGATAATTGTTTGAATTATCCGCAAGCATTCTTAATGCGTCAGGGATAGTAATTCCTGCTGCAACCATGGATGACAAACTCATTAACCAACCGACAGACATTTGAATTTTATAAACATTCCAAGGCGGGAAATTATCAAACTTTGCGCGTAATTTTCCAGACCAGTTTGGTAAACTTACCCATACAACAGCAATTGCGAAAACAAATATGAATAAGAACAAGAACCAATACTTAATAGAAAATTCGGACAACCAGATAAGTGATGCGGCCATACCTGTCCAAACCATATTATCACCTGCAATTTCTGCAAGTGGTGGAACCAGATAAATACCAACTAAAATTATAATGCCAAAAGTTAAAGCCAATAAGAACAAAGGGTAAATAATTGCGCTACTCATAGCACGCTTCATACGTTCTGTACCTTCTACAACTCTGCTAACATTTTCCAGCGCGACAACCAAATCAGACAAATTACCTGATGTCACCAATAAGGTTTCTTCTGGCGGCACCCAACCACGCGTAGCATCAGAAAAACTCATACCACGTTCTAGGTTTTTCTGCCACTCTCTCATAACTATTGCGAAAGGTTCATTAGGTTTCTTACCGTTTTTTGACTCAATCATTTCCAGACGGTTAAGAGCATCCATCAATGTAAAATCATTACGCAAAAGTGAAGCCAGTTTTCTGGCAGTAGCCATTCTTTTTTCGGTATTTAACTTGAATACCATCTTTGCATAAAGCAATTCTAGTTTATTCATATTAATATACCCCTGGTCTATCTAGCAATCCTACCCAACGTTCTAATTCATCTACACCGATAATACCTTGCAGCATCAAAGACATCGCCGCTTCTTTTAAAGTACGGCCATCCATTTCTTCTAACCAATATCTAATTGCACCATCTGTATTACCAGCCAAAGCCAAGCGCAAAAATTCACTATTAGTAATAATTATTTCACCTGCTTTTATACGCCCCAAGGTACCCGTACCTTTACATTCTTCGCAACCTGCGCCACGAACATAAACTTGTTGTAATCCAAGTTCCCCAAACGCATCCATAACGCGTCCATATGCAGGATTTTCAGGATGGTCTATTAACCTTTCGCGACAATATGGGCAAACTTTTTTAAACAGGCGCATAGAAATAAGCCCACGCATCAAAGTTTCTTCTTTTAATTTAAACGCTTCGATACCTAAGTCCAAAAGACGGGTTAAAGCCGCCATAGCAGAGTTAGCATGTAAAGTTGTCCACACATTATGCCCAGACAACGCACCACGAACAGTTAACTGCGCCGCGGCCAAGGTACGAATTTCGCCAACCATAAGAGTATCAGGGTCACTTCGCAAAGCAGCCGCCAAGGCTTCCGTATATTTTTCTTCGCGTTGTTCTTCGTTTGTGGTATTAACCACCGGCATCTGGTGTGCACCAAAAATCTTTTGTTCAACAGGGTTTTCCACAGTTATCATATTTATTTCATAATGTCTTTCTTTTAACATCAAAGACATATTTCTAACTAATGTTGTGGATTTACCTGAACTTGTAGGTCCTGCAACAATAACCAAACCTGTTGGGAAAGAACGCAATTGCATCAGAAGTTTTTGTTCATATTCTCCGAATTCTTGTTCGGTTTTAATGCCTTCCGATGGGTTATCGTATAGCAGTCGCATAACGACATATCGACTACCAAACGCAATCGGGTTAAATTGCATACGAATACTTAGAATACCACGCGGCAGATATAAATCTTTTGTACCACGCAAAGGCGTACGACCGTCTTTTTGTGCAGATTGATATTCGTTTTGTGCATAGTTAGCATTTGACATATCAGAAGACGCAAACGCTGCACGAACGAAAGATTCACCCCAACCTGCATTATATTCCAAGACGGGTTGCATACTGCCATCAATACGGAAAAAAATTGTTGTTTGGTCTGCAACTTCTATATGAATATCAGAAACTTTTTGTGCAGCAGCCTTTGCGATAATATCAACAAAGTCCTTCTGCATTTGGTTATCATAATCCTGACGCGATTTAGAAATCCCCCCCAGGCGGCTTTCATATGCTTTATAAATACTGGACACCAACCCCAAATCTGAATAAAAAGGCACACGCATTGGACGCGCACGCTTTTTTAATAAATCTAAGAAAGCAAGAACTCTACCGTCATAACGATGTGTACGAGAAATTATAATTTCACCACCAGAAAAATACGCGATTAAATTCTGGGTTTCTTTTGGCAGTTCTTGTTCTGCCCCAGTTGCTGTAAGCAAACGATTTCCGTTTGAAAACAAATAGTCAACAATATCCTTATTTTCAGCATTTTCCAAACCTGCTGGAATAGAAGGTTTCATATCTCTTGGGATATTATTTAAAATATCGTTTTCTGCTTCATTCATTTATATCAAACCCATTTTATTTCGCATTACTTGTGACATTCAAAGTCTGTGTATTTCCATCTTTTACGAATACGATACCTTCATCCAAAGAGATAGATTTCACAGTATAACCATCTACAACTTTTCCGACACTTATACGTTTATCTTGACCTGTACTTAAATTCTTTATTGTAGCCTGTAATTGAGCCCCCGCACCAAAGACATTTACAAGTCTATAATCTTTAGATAAATTAATTCCCGTTTCTGTATTTTCATCACTCTTAGAAGAAGAACTAGAAGAAGATGTTGCACGCGCTGCGGCTGCTTCTGTTTCTGCGGCAAAAGCCTCTTTTTCTCGTTCTAATTTTTCTGCTTCTGCTTCCAGTTTAGCCTGAGCATTTTCTAATTCTTGTTGTTGCTGTTCTGCGCGACCAGACAAACTATCTATTTCCATATGAAGTTTTATTTTTTCTGCTGCCAATCTATCAAGTTCCAAATCAAGTTGAGCCCTTTCTTTTTCCAACTGCATTAAAACTTTTTCTTGTTCCAGATTTGTAATCTGTTCGAACAAAGAACCATCTACATTATATGCAGCGACTGCATCTGCAGATAAATTTTCCATTTCCTCGTCAACATTGCTTTCTGCACAAAAAGCAGGAATGGCCATAACAGCAAAGATAGCCGCAACTAAAAAAGACAGGGAAAAAATATTTTTCTTATTTGACATAGATTATCACCTCATAGTTCCATGTTCGCGTTGATACATTCCAAACACAGCGTGTCATATATACACCGCCAAAATTTTCAAAAATCTTCATAAATTCCATTGGTACCAACTTTGAATCAGCAGCGATTTCAATAACATTTAAATAAACCGTTTCAACACCATTTGTCAAAGTATCAACAACTGCTTCCATATCAACAGCCGTATCAATAGATTGAAAAGCAGTCATAACATCACGCATAACAGTATCTGCATCACGTTCATCCAAAGAAGCATAAGTATTTATTGTTGGTAATTTCACACGCGCATACAAAGAACTTTCTGATTCTTCCTGAACAAAGGCCCTCGGCATTAAGTCAGTTGCATAATTATAAAAATCACCAAGTGTTCCGAAACTACGCGCGAACCATGCACCTGCATGTGTTTCACCACATTCAACAGAAGTCTGATTCCACCCCAAAACAGGTTGCATTAAAAAGCCTATTGCTTGATAACAAACTTCTGCTCGTTCCATTGGGTCTGGCAAGTAGTCATAGGGCATTACTAATGGTTCAGGTTGTGGTGCCTTTTGTATATTAAATTCTGCATCTAACTCTTTATTTTTTTCCTCTACCTGTTTTTGATATTCTGCGGCCAATTCAGGGTCAACCTGTTCTAACTTAGGTTGAGGATTTACAATCTGTTTTATAGGTTCTTTAAAAAAGTATACAAAACCCAAAGCAAACATAGCCAACAGAACAACAGATAAAAATCCAGTACTTATTCTACTAATAGGTTTCAAAACAGACCTAGAAGTATTTATAATTAAATCCGATAAATTACGTTCAACTGCCCTTGGCATTCCCCAAGCACTTGGGGCGAACAAAGCATTCCAATCTGGTATTTCTGAAAGTTTAAAATATTCGCTACGCGCATCTTCTTCACGTTCAAAAATTTTATCTTCTAAAATAATTCCGTTACGAACAGCAACAAGAAAGAAAAATTTATCTACAGAAAAAACCGCCAAGAAAGAACTATATTCTGTCAAAGCATCTGTGACTGCTGCTGCTGCACTTTCCATACCGACACGATGTCCTTCGCGTTTTGCGCCCAGCCCCACCATTGCTTTATATTCTGTAAACAGATTTAATTTTTTATCAACACTACGTGCCAAAGTTCTGGCATAAGAACGTGCAACATAACCTGCACCAGTTGGTTGCCAAAAAAGCCCAACTGCATATTTTTTTCTATTAATCGTTATAACTTGACTATTCAATTTCTCTCTCTATACACTTTGTGTAATTATAACATAAAAACCACCGGTATAGCAAACACAGAATACAAAGAAAATGCCCGTTAATCATTTTTTAACGGGCATAATTTACAAAACAAAGTTATAAAATTAACAACCAGTCATTTGACCACCATACATAACATCCTGGCAGTTTACTTGATGTTGTATAATAACAGGTGTCGCAGTCACACTAGTGCCACCATCTTTTGCGGTACGAACACTACGTGGATGCGGGCAATCATACACATTTGCGACTAAAATAAAAGCACGTTCTGGACCAAATATTACCCATTCATTTGGACGCGTACGTTGGCTTGTTATCCAATAAGCATTACCTGGACGTGCCTGATCTGCAATTCTATTTTCTAAATATCTACGTGCATCATCTGCATCATAAACAGAAACCTCAGATTCTATTTTATACAGAAAAGTACATCCGATAGGTTCTGCCTCTAATTGAGTCAGATATTCACTGCCATTTTCATTTTTTATCATATTGCCGCAAGCAGATAAAGCCAACAGCAAAGAACAAACTGCTAATGCTTTTTTCATTTTTACCTTCTTTTTAATTATTATTAATTATCCTTCTGTGTCACCGTTAAGACTTCTCACATTCAATCCTTTCAATATAATTATATTATATCATAATTGTCTTTATCACTGAATAACTTTTTCAAGACCAAATTATTCAATGCGTGACTTCCTTTAAAAGACTCTAATTTACCGACGACAAAACCACCACTTGTAAACATATCACCGATAGCATCTATAATTTTATGTCTTACAAATTCATCAGGCCATAAAGTAGCATTAATCGTACCATCGCCTTTATCATTTAGCGCGATAACATTCGTTTCATCTGCGCCACGCCCCATACCACGAGCCTTTAAATATTCCCATTCAGAATATTTACCAAAAGTTCTAGCTTTTGATATTTCTTTTACAAATTTCTGAACAGATTTTTTATCATCATTAAATTTATAAGAAAAAGTTTGATTACCTATTATCTTTTCCGGATAAATCAAAGTTGCAGTTATTTCCAAACCTTTTTCAGCAGGGCTTAACTTTACAAACCCATTACTTTTTCTGCCAGACACTAAGTTATAAAACCATAGTTTTATACGTGCACTTAATGGTAATTCTTTTAATAATTCAGAAGCCTTTGCGATAACTTCTTTTTTCACAACTATTTTTTTAAGGTTACTTTGTTCCACACCAACTTTAACAAAAGCATCATAAAATTTAGCAGCACTTCCATCTAAAATAGGCGTTTCTTTTCCATCGATTTCTATAATTGCGCTATCTATGCCTGCCATAAATAAAGCAGCCATTAAATGTTCAATTGTCTGAACATGCGCACATTTTGGATTCCCAATAGTGGTATTACGCATTTTAGTATCACCAACATTATCAAAAGTTGCTGGTATTAATTCACTATCAGGAATATCAATTCTATGAAAGAAGATACCGTGTTTTTTTGATGGTTTTACAGTCATATTAACAGGCAACCCAGAATGAATACCCTTGCCTTTTATTTTAACTTGTTTTTTTAATGTTCCCATTTAGATATTCTCCTTTAACCAATTAAAGAAAGCGGAATCAATATTCATATCTAACCCGGCATATTTTATTTTATCTTTGGCCCAATCAGGTAACCTCACCCAGTCTTTTTCTGTTGTTATAAGTTTAGCATTTTTGCGGTTTGCAGACTCTATTAATTGTTCTATATCTTTATCAGTATATTGATAGTGGTCAGGGAAAGACTTTTTTCCCACAACATTTTTTAACGCTTTAAAGAACTTTTTAGGATAACCAATTCCAGCAAAAGCATATAATTTTTCATTTGTCTCATACGGAGAAACAGTTTGTGTTTCTGCATAAAAAACAGGAATTCCAGAAGGCACAGAAAAACCGCGCCGTGGTTTAGAATTACGAATAACAATCACGGCATTTGCGCGTTTAAAAGCCTTTTTTGTTTCACGCAAAGGTCCTGCGGGTAGTAAGAATCCATTACCATACCCCAATCCTTCATCAAACACTAAAACAGAAATATCTTTTTTTATTTTAGGGTTTTGAAAGCCGTCATCCATAACAATAGGTCCATGTTCTGCAACCTGCTTATTAAGCAAAATCAAATTGCTTTTTCTATCGCCCACATGAACCTGCAAACCGTCACGCATAAGCATAGTTGCTTCATCACCGACATTTCCTGTTCTAGCACTTTTCTTATATCCGCGCATAACAACAGGTGCATCCAAGAATTTAGCAACTGCGCGAACAATAGGCGTTTTTCCAACCCCACCTGCTAAAATATTACCGATACAAATAATAGTTCTTCTTGATTTATAAGCATTTATTTTACGAAATAGAAAAACAATACGACTAAAAAAATAATACACCAAAGATATAGGCAATAATAGAAATGCCAGCGGAGTTTTATGTAAAAACCACCAAGGAGTTTTCATAACGATCCTTTATTTTTTCTTTGCTTTTTTTGCTTCTTTTTCTTCGCGTTGTTTTTTCTTAAATTCGCTAGCGGTTAAATCTTGTTCGACTTTAAACAGATTAAATTCACCATCCATATCACGAACCTGTTTAACCATAATATTTTCTATTTTCTTTCTTATATTTTCAAATTCTTCCATATCCACTTTTGAATCAATAAAAATAGGTTTACCAATATTACAAGTTATCACAGAAAAAGGTAAGGCGACTAAATACCTATCCCACCTATTTTGAAACCACGCCTTTGAACAAGAATAACACACAGGTATTATTGGTGCACCAGTCATTTTAGCAAAATACAAAGCACCATCTTGGACACGCAAAGAAGGCCCACCTGGTCCATCGGGTGACATACACATAGAATAATCACCACGTTTTAAAACGCGTACCCCCTGACGAAGGACAGAAATACCACCATCAGAAGTACTACCATAAATAGACTTTAACCCGAACAATCGCTGTAATTTCGCCATCATTCGACCGTCTTTATGCTTTGACGCAACGGCATAAGCACGCATCCCCCCCAAACAGACAATAGGAGACAACATCATACTTCTGCCATGCCAAAATATAAAAACGGCTGGTTTATTGCGATATTTTTTAAAAATTTCCCAATTTTTAACTTTTTTTCTACAAGTAAAATAAACGAACCAAATAGCGATTGCCATAAGACCTGCCAACAACCATTGAAAGAAAGACAGGCGCAAAATAGGTTCCCAGAAGGCTTTCCATAATTTTCTAAAAGTTTTATACATAATTACCGACTCTTTTGTAAATTATGAAGGATTTTAGCAATAAAAAAAAGACATTTCAAGACAGATAGGTACAAAATCCCAAAAACGGACTAATAAAACGCATATACATTTTAATTGACAAAAGGGTAAAAAATGGTATAATCAGCAAAGTTTTCATCGCGGGGTAGAGCAGTCCGGTAGCTCGTCAGGCTCATAACCTGAAGGTCAGTGGTTCAAATCCATTCCCCGCAACCAGTTTTTACTTAAAAAATCATACTATGAATACATATAATCTTGAAGATTTGGCAAAAAGCCCTATAAAAATGGACAGAGTTATTGCTGCTGGTCATATTGATACAGACGTAGAAATTCTGAAAAATTTATTTGAAAATGATCCAGAAATGATAGTTCGTGATGTTGCGAAACGCAACCTTTCAAGACAATCGATAAATGTCACAAACATTAAAATATCTCCAAAAAGTTTAATATGGTTAGCAAAAAACCCAATTCCGGATGATATTGCACAATGGTTGTGCACTCATCCTGATAAAGAAGTTTCTAACTATATAGATATACAAAAATCAAATTCTGAAGATATTATTATAGAAGAATAAAAAACGCACTATAAAAGTGCGTTTTTTTTACTCACAATCCGTACATTTTACAAATTCACGAACATAGTCGCCGTTTTTCAAAACAAGTTTGTTTTCATCCACACTTGCTATTTCGTATTCTTCTGTAAAGTCTATTGTCTGATGATTACCTATACTTTTACCTTTAAGTATTAAAACCCCATCTTTTACTTCCCAACCATTATATTGTAAAGTTGCCATACCTATTGAGGTTGCTTTACCACCCTGCTCTAAATCAAAACCTTGCTTTAATTCTGGCATACTTGGTACAGGTTCTATCCATTTACCTTCTATATTTAAGTCCTCGCTACCACAAGCAGACAAGACCAATCCAAAAACTAAAAATAAAAGCTTTTTCATTATTTCCCCTTTTATTCACAATATTATTATATAATATATTTCTAATATGAAAGCAGTAAATTTATCTTTATCATTTGGTACTAATATTATTTACAACTGTGCCGAATTTAACTTGCTTCCCCGTGACAAGATCGGGGTTGTTGGTGTTAATGGTGCAGGAAAAACTACTCTTTTCAAAATAATTTTAGGCAAAATTCAACCAGATACAGGATATATAGACACAAACAATGCAAATATTTCTTATCTTCCTCAACAGATAGAATTTACAACCCCTGATATTACAGTATGGGATTTTTTACTTTCTGGCAGACCTATTGCAGAACTAGAAGAAAAATTAAAAGACCTTTATCAAAAAATTGCAGACGAACCAGATAACCAAGAAATTCTAGATAAAATATCCGAAACGCAAGAAAGACTAGAACACTATAATTTTTATCATGCAGAAGATGAATTATTAGAAATTATTGAAAATATTGATATAGATTCTGCGATGCTTGATATGAAGTTAAAAAATCTATCTGGTGGTCAGAAATCAAAGGTCGCATTTGCAAGGCTTTTATATTCTATGTCTGGAATTTTATTATTAGACGAACCGACAAATCACTTAGATATAAAGACGAAAGATTTTGTATGCGAATATCTAAAAAAATATAAAGGTATGGTTTTAATAATTAGCCATGATACAGAATTTCTAAATAAAATCGTAAATAAGATTTTATTTGTGGATAAAGTTTCTCATAAAATAACAACTTTTGATGGCGATTATAACGATTATAAAAACAAAGCAGCACAATTAAAACATCGTCGTGAAAAGCAGATAGAATCAGAAGAAAGACAAATAAAAAAACTAAGTGAATTTGTTGATAAAGCACGCGCTGCAAGTCCTACAAATCACAGCATAAAACGCGTTGGGCACACACGAGAAAAGCAATTAGAAAAGATTTTAGCAAATAGAACTATTCGCGAACAAACTTATAAAAAGATAAAGATAGATTTAACACCTTTAACAGAAGGCTCGCGTCATCCAATATCTGTTGAAGATTTATGGTTTAGATATAAAGGCGCGAAACTATTATATAGAAAATTGTCTTTTTATATAACAGGTGGCGAAAGATTTTTAATTGTTGGTGAAAATGGGGTTGGCAAATCAACTTTATTAAAATTGATACTTGGACAATTAACACCTGAACGCGGTGAAATAAAAATAAATCCCAAAACAGATATAGCATATTATGCACAAGAACTAGAATTATTAGACGAAACAAAAACAGTTCTAGAAAACATAGAAACTCCTGATTATACAGACCAACAATTGCGCACCATACTTGCGAACTTTTTATTTTTTGACATGGATGTATTTAAAAAAGTATCTGTATTATCGCCTGGTGAAAAAGCACGTGTCGCATTATGTAAAATGTTGCTAAAACGCGCAAATATGTTAATTTTAGATGAACCAACAAATCATCTTGACCCAGAAACACAGATGATAATAGGAGATAATTTCAGTGATTACAAAGGAACTATAATATTAGTTAGTCATAATCCAGAATTTGTCGAACAAATTGGGATTACCAGAATGTTGGTATTACCAAGTGGTAGAATAGAAGATTATTCACACGAATTACTTGAATATTATTATAGTGTAAACAGCGAAGAATAGAGGTAAAAATGAAAAAATAATATTAATACTTACATTTATTTTAACGCCAGTTTTTACAGCATCTGCATATACTGTAAAATATAATACAAACACTAAAATCTATCATGATACAAGTTGCAAATGGGCACATAAATGTACAAAAAATTGCATAACAATAGATCATACAGATGCAATAAAAAGGGGTGGTCGCCCATGTAAAGTATGTGGCGGATAAAAGTTATTCGAAACACTTTTTAAGACTTTGACCAGTATCCATCTGGTCAATTCTTTTATTTCTAATTTCTTCTGCGGCTTTAATTTTCTGCTTTATCAAAATTAAATCTGGATGCGCTTGTAATTCTGCATTTAATTCATTTACTGCTGCATCTATATCATCTGCACTTCTTACAAATATAGGCATAATAGAATCCGCCGCACTAAAAATAGAATTTTGAAGTTCTTTTTTATAATCATCTATTACAGACAAATAAGTTCTTATATGTTCATCTTCATGTGCTAAAACTGCATTATAAGAGCAAGTATCTGGTACATGACGAATATCTATTTGAACCAAGAAATCACTATAACCGACATCCGCATAAACCGCTTTTAAACTTACACAAAATCCGTCTTCTATATTAGTAATATCTGCAACTATATCATAGTTATCAACCATCGTTGCAATAACATTACCATGGAATAAATCCATTTCTTTTAGTGGTTGTACAACTTCTTTTGTCCAATCTGGTGTGCTTAATACAACGCGCGGAATTAATTTATACGGCAAGCAATCATCAGCCAATACAGGCATAGAAAAAAATATGAAAAACAAATTTATAATACGTTTAAATTTCATAATTTATAAATTACCAGCCCCTTGCTTTTTCAAGTATTCTGCAACAAAATTATTACCGTATTGTTTATATAATTCTTCTGCCAATAAAACAGAAGAACGCCCTGATTCAAACAATCTTAGCATATTACCCAAACCACCAAGTTCAGTATTTAGAATTACAGATTCCCCATTAACAGGTCTTGATAACAGAACGGCACGTTTTAAATTTGGATAAGCTTTACCTTGAATGAAAGCCATTTCCAAAGGATTCAAATTCCAATGTGCATAATCATTAACATCAGCCGCAGGATTTCTAAAGAACAAAACAGTCTGTGCCTGTCCACGAACTACATCACCGATACCTAATTTATCAAGAACATTGGCACGTTGGAAAGCAACCATATAAGCCTGACGATTTTTACGACCTTCTTGCAGACCTACTATAAAATTATCACGGAACATTTTATTTTCCAGCATAGGTGCAGTTTCATCAATCATAATCAAAGAAGGATTACCACCAGACACTGTGATATTATTAATTCTATGTAATATATAAGAAATAACCGCAGGCGCCAAAGTTTCATCTTGCAGAATTTCTGTAAAATCAAAAGTTGTAAGTCTTGCGTTCAAATCCAAAGTATCTGATGTTTCATTAAACATATCACCATACTGTAAAGGGTCGACCCACTTTTTAAGTGCGGCACGCATATTACCAGAAGAAGAAAAACAACTTTCCCATAAGTTCTTTAATAATCTATCTTTATCTTGCAGGTAATCAAAATTCACAGAAACAGCGCGTGCAATTTCATCTGCGGACCCCGCATCATTTTGCCCAGAAATCATTGCGAACCAACGACGCAAGAAAGCACGATTAGCAGCACTATCTGGCATTTTCAACGGATTTAAATGAGTTTGAAATGCTGCTGCATCTGGGTCTTTTTCTTTACCTTGCATAGTTATATACTTACCACCGACAGCCAAAGTAAATATTTCTGCGCCCTTATTTCTATCAAAGAAGAACGCTTTTAACTTTTTATGTCGCAAAGACTGAGCAATTAAGAACGAGAACAAAGTAGTTTTACCACCACCAGTTGGCCCTATAGTTAGGGTATGACCCACCGCTGCAGGTTTATCAGAAACATGGAATTGGAATTGATAAGGTGTACCTTGTGCGGTAGGGAAAATAACAAGCGGTCCCTGCCCCCAGTCACTATTTGTCACCCCAGTAGGTTGACTGGACATTGGTATACTAATCGCAGCAGTTCTGGACAGCATTTTAAAACTACGTGGGAAAACATCAAATCCAGGTATTTGTGCAAACCAAGAAACTTTTGAGGCAAAAGTTTCAACTATTGGTGCGACCCCAAATGAAGCAGATATTTTCTTAAATTCATCAACATACTTTTCTAAATCTTCTTCTGTTGCACCGAAAACGATAAATAAAGGATAGTAATTAACCAGACTTTGATTACCTGATATATTTTCATCCATTGCGGACTCGGCCTCTGAAATCTGTTCTTCAGAAGATTCTTTATTTTCATCCGCAGTTGCGCGTCTTTGTCTTAAAACACTTTCTATATCTGCCGCGCCCATAATACTAAATGCATTCATACAAATCATTTCAGTCTGAATTGTAGAAACTGTATTAAAGAAATCCTCGTCTAAATAATCAGGAGATACTTTAAAAGAAATCATCGCAGCAAAAGATTGTCTGCCACCACTGATATATCTAACCAAACCATTATCTAAAAACTCAACATCATCAACCGTTGTAAGATTACCTATATTCTGGTCACATACGATTGGTTCTGGTTTTGTAATAGGCGACAAAATTCTGCCGAAAAACTTAGCCATATTATCTTTTGAATCATTACGTAAAACAACAGGTCTGTATGCTGCCAAAATAGATTCCAAATAATTACCATATTGGTTTAGCTTTTCACGTGCATTAGAACCTTTCACTGATAAAACGATATAGTAAGTATTGTCAAAAATTCTAAGTCCTTGTTCACGCCATTTATCATAAATTTTCTGCAATACAGGTTGGTCAAATTCATAATCAGTGTTTTCATCAACTGCGTCACGCACCATATAAAAGCGCAAGACAACATTAGGATCCCGAATTTGATTAAATAACTGTGAACGCAAATCTAAGAACTTTTCGCGAGTTGCGTCATCTTGCATACTCGTTTGCACACCTGCAACTTTATAAACTCTGATAATACTACCATCAGTTAAAGTCATAGAATTATCAGTATAAACAGTTTTAAAAGGCAGATACTGCGCATAATTAGCATAACCGAATTTTGGGAAAATACGACGAGTCAACGCAGGAACATACATCATCAAAACAATGAACACCAAAACAACCGCCATAACTAAGATTATGGTTGTAATAGGAAAACCACCACCTGCAAAATATTGAAAAAAGTCATTCATGTTAAGCCGCTAATCTCCCTGGGATTTTCTTTTTAAGAAGTTGAATTTTTGCTGCGATAATCTGCCCAAGTTGCGGTTCTTTTTTAGAAAAAGCCGCTAAAATCATATGAACCACACATACAGAAATCAGAAAATACAAAGGGTTTACCCAATTATCTGCACCGTACAAAATTAGCCCCAATACAAACGCCATAATAAAAATTATGAATTGCACTGCAAAATTAATTACTGCAAGCGAATAAGGCACGTAAAAGATACGTGCAGGATTAGCCAATGCTTTCAGTACTTGTTGCTTCATTTTGGATAGAATCCCCCCTGCTTCTTGAATTATAACAATTTCAACAAATTTCAACAAGCACAAAAAGCAACCTAAAAATTTTGTTAAAAACGTTGAAAACCTATATTTTTATCAACGGTTAATTATTTTCATACTTTTTCAACAATTTTACAAAAAGCCTTAGAAATCTAAGAAAAAATTGTTGAAAACTTGTTAATAAAAATTTAAAAACAGTTTTCAACAAAACTAACAGGCCTTACTAAAACAACAAAAAATATTAATAAGTATTTGATTTTTTAGAAAAAGCGTTTATAATTGCCTAGCAAAAAGGATTTGATATGAAATTTTTAAGTTCATTAAAGGCTTGGAAAAAACGCGGTAACGTAAAACAAATTCGTCGTGGTAAGCAAGTCATTTTAATTGACCCAGCGAATCCTAAATTAAAGGCTAAGCAGGGCTTTAAGAAAAAATAAATCCGGGCCTCTGCTCTGCGCGGATATTAGTTTTTATGCTCAAGTTTTCTTGGGCATTTTTTATTTGAATTTAAAACAAAGAGAAATCATTTTTAAATGCTTCTATCATGGCTTGATTAGCCTCTGCCCCCGACAGACCGGCACTGCGTAAATATTCTATTTGTACGTCTTGTGGGGTATATATAGAAGCACTGTGGTCTGCTTTTTGTGGTGCGGCAGAAATTCTTTGTGCGGGCAGAAATTCTATTCTTGCTGTTTCATCAGATAGCGCAGAAAAACTTATATCTGAATTTGCATTTTCACAGTTTTTATCAATTATGGCTGTACCGGATAATTTAGATTTACTATTTTTACCTGCAAGTAGTTTAGTATTTACTAAAATTGTGGTATCTGATGCACTATGTTTTGCTTCGCAATTAAAGGTTAAATCCGCTTTATTTTCAAGCATAACATGTCCGCGAAATTCAGAATTTTTACCGGTATTTTTGATAAAAATGTTTAAAAAAGCCGGTTTTTTATTTTTTATTTTCAGGTCTAAAAACACATTTTGATTTTTTGCGGACAGATTTATATTTAACTCATTTTCACCAGATATTTCACCGACATATATAATATGAACAGGTAGTGAATATTTTTTGTTTATATCTGTATTTTCTAGTGTTGATAAATCGGGACAAAAAAGACCGTCACAGAAAACGATAGTTTCTGCTGGAAAGGTTTTTATATTGAATTTTTCCCACATGTATGACATATTACTTTACATTATAAAGGAAATAAAAATGGGATTCAATTGTGGAATTGTTGGATTACCAAATGTCGGTAAATCTACATTATTTAATGCGTTGACACAGAGTGCTGCAGCAGATGCGCAAAATTATCCTTTCTGTACAATAGAACCGAACACAGGTCGCGTAGTAGTACCAGATGCAACATTACATAAATTAGCCGAGGTTGCAAAATCGCAAAAGATAATACCTACACAGTTAGAGATAGTTGATATTGCAGGTTTAGTAAAAGGTGCATCAAGTGGCGAAGGTCTTGGCAATAAGTTTTTAGGTAATATTTTATCAACAGATGCGATCATTCATGTAGTCAGATGTTTTGAAAATGATGATATTGTGCATGTAAACGGACGCATAGACCCTTTATCTGATATTGATACGATTGAAACAGAATTGATGCTGGCTGATTTAGAAAGCCTTGATAAACAGATGAAGAATTTGGAAAAGAAGGCGCATGGTTTAGATAAAGCCGCAATAAAATTACTTGCAGATGCAAAGGTTATTCGTGAAGGTCTTGAAACAGGTACACCTGCCAGAATGCAGGAAGTAGATGCAACACCGTTTAATTTATTAACTGCAAAACCAGTTATATATGTATGCAATGTTGAAGAATCTGCCGCGGCAAGTGGTAATAAGTATTCTGATTTAGTTCGTGAAAAATTTGGTAATACTGCCCCAGTTCTTGTAATTTCATCAAAGATAGAAATGGAAATTTCGCAAATAGTAGACCCTGCAGAAAGAAAGATGTTTTTAGAAGATTTAGGTTTAACAGAATCTGGTTTGGATAAAGTTATAAGAACAGGTTATGATACATTGGGCCTACAAACTTATTATACAATAGGTCCAAAAGAAGCACATGCTTGGACTATAACAAAGGGCATGACCGCACCGCAAGCCGCTGGAAAAATACATACAGATTTTGAAAAAGGTTTTATTCGTGCAGAAATAATATCACCAGAAGATTTTATTGCGCTTGGTGGTGAAGTCGCCGTAAAAGAAGCGGGTAAAATGCGTCTTGTTGGTAAAGAATATATTATGCAAGAAGGCGATATATGTCATTTCTTGTTTAATAATTAAATGTGTAAATAACATAACTTATACCCGATTTATTCGGGTATTTTTTTACATTGAAATCAGGGTTTCTAAATTTTCTGTAGCACGTGCAATTTCAGAATTTATGAAGTTCATTTTTTCTTGTAGATTTTCACCAGCAAGCAGTCTAGCCATAACATCTTTTTTTTCTGCATTAAGTTTTTCTAAGTATTTTTGTAATTTTAAAGAAACTATATATTTTTCTGCCGCCTTTGCATCAAGGTTCATTTCAGGTGCTATGCCGTCAAAGTCTATATTAAGACTTGCTAAAAATTCAGCATAACGTTCGGCAACTTCTGGAAATTTATCTGTGATAAAAATAAGAGTTTTTTGAGTAATAGAATCTATTTCAGGAAGTTCTATATTTATATTTTTTTTATCTGATTTTTTCCATTTATGCCAAGAGTTAAATTTGCGAGAATTATATTCTTGTTCATATTCTGCACGTAGTGCGACATCTGTAATTTTATCAGTTTTTTGTTTCAAGAATTTTTCTGCTTGTGCACGTCCGCCTGGCGTAGAGACTAAAAAAGTTTCATTAGTAATTTTCCATAAGAAGTCAGTAAGAGATGTTGCTTCATCTATAATTTTGCGCATTGCATCTGCGCCATATTTTTTTAGAACTTCATCTGGGTCTTTACCACCTGTGACAAAAGCAAATTTTATTTCAGAATTATCGCGCAAGAAAGGCATAACAATATCGCATGCCCTGCTTGCTGCTTTCTGCCCTGCACTATCACCATCAAAGCAGAAAATAATATTTCTATTTGATTTGCATAAAATAGCAATATGGTCTTCGGTTAGTGCAGTACCAAGAGGTGCAACAGTTTCAGGAAAACCATTTGATTGCATTTGAATTGCGTCAATTTGACCTTCTACGATAATACTTCTATTTGCACGATGAATAGCATCACGTGCAAAATTTAGTCCGAAAATAGTTTTTCTTTTATGGAATAATTCTGTATCAGAAGTATTTATATATTTAGGGTCAGAACCATCCAAACTGCGTCCAGAAAAAGCAACTACTTGTCCATGCGCGTTAAAAATAGGAAACATTAATTTATCGCGGAAGAAGTCGTACATACCATATTCACCGCGTTTGCAAAGACCTGTGGATAAAAGTTTATCTTGTTTTACATTTGCGAACTTATTAGTAATGAAGTTATTTTTAGGTGCGTATCCTAAGCGATATTTTTTTATCATATCATCGCTGAAACCGCGTCCGCGAATATAATCCAAAGCAAATTTCCCGTCTGGTTCAAATAATTTTTGCTGATAAATTTTTGCGGCCGCTTCGACTATTTGAAAATAGTTTTCTTCACGAGCAACTTGTTCAGATGATTTTGGTTTATATTCAGGCATTTTTATACCAGCCTGATTTGCAAGTTCTTTTATTGCTTCTACGAAATCCATATTATTGGTTTTCATAGTAAAAGAAATTATATCGCCATGTTCACCGCAACCGAAACAATGATAAAAACCTTTTTCTTCATTTACAGAAAAACTTGGTGTTTTTTCATTATGAAAAGGACAGCAACCCCAATAATTTTGACCTTTCTTTACAAGCGGAACGCGGCGCCCTACTACATCGACAATAGATAAACGGGTTCTAAGTTCATCTGTAAAATTACGATCATATCCTGCCATTATTTTTTAGTTGCTTTATTAAATTTTGTACTTGGTTTTTTATTGTTAATTAAGTTTATTGCAGTTTCTAAATCAGGTTGTTCTTTAACAGAAACATTTACTTTATTAGAAGATATATATGCACCATATCTGCCTGTTGGATAGTAGTAAATCATCTGGTCTGTTGCAGGGTTTTTACCTAACTGTACAGGTTCTGCTTTTTTAGTTGCGCCAGATAATAATTCTTTTGCGATTTCCAGTGTTATAGTTTCTGCATTATATTGTTTTGCAGCGACATTTTTTGCACCGTCCGTTACATAAGGACCAAAGCGTCCAACGCGGAAAGAAATACCTTCACCAAGTTCAATAGAATTAGATTTTTGTTTATCTGCTTCTTTATTTTCTTCTTTTGCCTCGTCCGGTAAATCTGTACCTTCTAATTTTTGGGTATAATTACATTTAGGGTAATTTACACAACCTATAAAAGGTCCATATTTTGATAACTTAATACCCAAATCACCACCGCATTTCGGACATTTATCATTACCGTCTGCAAAAAGATGTGAATGCATAATTTCATTTATTGCGTCTATAATTTCTGCAGTTTTAATATCTTTTGCACCGTCAATCATACCTTTTGTAGGTGTCCAGAAAGCGCGCAAAGCATCTAACTTTTTTTGTTTACCGTTTGAAACATCATCCAAAGTATCTTCCGTTTTTGCAGTAAAATTAACATCAACTAAATCTTTAAAATATTTAGACAGATAAGAAGCGATAACCCAACCCCCTGATGTAGGATGAAATCTGCGTTGTTTATCTTGCTCTACATATTTTCTATCTACAATTGTAGACATAATAGTTGCATATGTAGAAGGACGCCCGATACCAAGTTCTTCTAGTTTTTTTACAAGTGATGCTTCAGTGTATCTTGCAGGTGGTTGAGTAAAGTGTTGTTCTGGTTCAAGTTTTGTTATAGAAACACTGTCACCAACGGACATCGGTGGTAATTTAGATTCTTTACTTTCTTCTGCATCATCTTTATCTTCTGTATAAACGCGCATAAATCCGTCAAAGGTTCTAGTTGTACCAACCGCATGAAAAACAGCGCGCTTATTTTCTGTTTCTATATCTGCTGCAACACTATCAAATTCAGCGTTTGTCATTTGACAAGCAATAGTTCTTTTCCAGATTAAATCATATAACTTTGCTTCATCACCAGATAGTTTGTGTTCATTAGTATCAAAGTGAGTTGGTCTAATTGCTTCGTGTGCTTCCTGTGCATTTTTAGATTTTGTCACATATACATTGGGTGATTTAGGAACAAACTTTTCACCATAAGTCTTTTGAATATAATTACGAATTTCATTTACTGCATCTGCGGACAAGTTCGTAGCATCAGTACGCATATAAGTAATCATACCTTGTTCATATAATTTTTGCGCTGTTGCCATTGTGCGCTTTGAAGAAAAGTATAATTTTCTTGCTGCTTCTTGTTGAAGTGTACTTGTTGTAAAAGGTGCCGCGGCACGACGTGTAGATTTCTTTTTATCTATGTTAATAACTTTTGCATTTATAACAGGATTTCCGATACCTGATAAAATATCGTCTACTTGCGCTTTATTTTCTATTGTCATTTTCTCAATTTTTTTTGAATCAAATTGAGAAAGCGCAGCAGAAAAATCTGTATTATTTGCATTACATGTTGCCGACACAGACCAATATTCAACAGGTTTAAACACTTCTATTTCGCGTTCTCTATCAACGACTAATTTAACTGCGACAGATTGTACGCGACCTGCGGATTTACCAAGGTTTCTGCGCCAAAGCAAAGGTGATATACCGAATCCTATTAAGTAATCCAAAGCACGACGAACAAGATAAGCATCAACCAAGTTTTTATCTATCTCGCGTGGGTTATCAATTGCTTCTTGGACTGCTTTCTTGGTAATTTCATGGAAAGCAACGCGATAAACTTTTTTACCTTCCAGAACTTTTTTAGCATTAAGAATATCTAAAATATGCCAAGCGATGGCTTCTCCTTCTCTATCAGGGTCGGATGCAAGGTAAACGGAATCTGCTTTTTTTAATTCATCAGTAATAAGTTTTAATTGTTTCTCTTTACCTGGCATAATTTGCCAGCGCATAGCAAAGTCTTTATCTGGGTCAACACTGCCATTTTCAGGAACTAAATCGCGAACATGACCGACAGAAGCAACAACGCGCCAACCTTTACCAAGGTACTTTTCAATAGTTTTTGCTTTTGAAGGGGATTCCACGATAAGTAAATTCATTTTTTAACTTCCTTTTGCAGACAACTGTTGGTCTTTATGAATATGTGCGTTTTGACATAGACCGAAACCGAACATCAGCGATAAAAGACTGCTGCCACCAAAAGACATCAAAGGCAGAGGTACACCTACGGTCGGCATCAGACCCAAAACCATAGAGATATTTATAAAATAATAAATGAAAAAGTTCAACATAAAACCAAAACATACCAATTGTCCAAATCTATTTCTGCAGGTTTTAGCGCACCAGAACAAGACAATAATTATTACTGTATATAGCATTAATAATGAAAAAGCACCTAAGAAACCAAACTCTTCGCCAAGCATGGTAAAGATGAAATCAGTTTGTTTTTCAGGTAAGAAAGATTGTTGTGATTGAGTTCCTGCCATATATCCTTTACCAAATATACCACCACTACCAAATGCGATTTTAGCCTGGTTAATTTGATAACCTGCACCTTGTGCATCATGGTCTGGGTTTATAAAAGTAATAATTCTATCGCGTTGATAATCATGCAGACCACCATACCACATAAGTGGTGCAGAAAGTAGCCCCAGAATAATGGCGATAATGAACCATTTTTTCTGTGCACCGACTATATAAAACATACCTACTGTAATCATACCAAGAGATAAAGCAGTACCAAGGTCAGGTTGAAAAACTATTAACAAGAAAGGTACTGCTAACATAGCAGCAGGTACCGCATAATTTTTAAGTTGCGATAATTCAACAGAATTCATCCAAGCAAAGTATCTTGCCAATGCTAATACAAGTGCTATTTTAATTAATTCTGACGGTTGCACATGAAAGAAACCAAGGTTCAGCCATCTTTGCGCGCCCATACCTGTATGTCCTACAAAAGTGACAAGAACTATCATTATGAAAGCGATAATATAAATTATGTATGCGGACTTTATCCAAGTTTTTATATTAGTAAATGCCGCGAAAAAGAATACCGCAAACCCAAGTAATATTTTAATAAGTTGTGACATTGCGAATGGTTGCCAAGAACCGCCACCTGCAGAATATAGAACAACGATTGAAATAGCCAGAACCAAGCACATAGGAATAAATAAAGCCCAAGAAAAACGGCTAAGTTTTTCTGGAAAAGTCATCATATTAGCATTAGAAACGCGCGTTTGGCGTGCCATTATTTATTCCTTTTTAATAATTCGCGCATGGTTGCAGCAACTGTTCTTGCTGCGGAACCACTGCCACCAGAATGTTCTGTGATTGCGCATACTGCATATTTAGGTTTATTTGTTGGTGCATAACCTACAAACAGACCATGGTTACGCATATTCCATTTTAATTGTTCATTTGTCAGAACACCACTAAGACGTTCTGCCCGTGAAATACTACGAACCTGTGAAGTACCTGTTTTACCACCCATTTTTGCGCCGTCTACATTTATTGCGCTTCCTGCGGCCGTTCCGCCTTTTTTCGTCACTTGTTCAAGACCATTTAAAACGGCTTGAATATTTTTTTTCTGCAGTCCCAAGTTTGCGAATTGGGTTTTTTCATCTGTTAGTATCAAGCGCGGCATAATTACTTTATTAGAAGCAGTACGTGCCATCATAATAGCAAGTTGTAAGCAATTAGTAAGTGTAAAGCCTTGTCCGATACCAGATATAATAGTATCACCATGAACCCATCTATAACCGATTTGTTTTTCTTTCCAATATCTATCTGGAATTACGCCTTCCATTTCACGCGATAAAATTCCGTCCATATATTTTTGTGTAAAGCCAAGTTTTATAGCCATTTCTTTGATAGAGTCAATACCAATACGAAGTGCTAGTTGATAAAAGTATATGTCACAAGAATGTTTTAATGCACCAGCCAGGTCAACCCAACCATGACCTTCTGCTTCCCAGCAGTGGTATCTTCTATCACCATAATCCCAGTGACCTGGGCAGAATATTTTTTCATTTGGTGTAATTGCACCTGCTTCCAATGCAGCCAAAGCAACAACGATTTTGAATGTAGAACCAGGTGGGTATAAACCCTCAACTGTTTTATTCATAAAAGGTTTCATATAGTCTTTACGTAAAGAATCTATATATTCTTCACCATCATCTGCGCCAAAATTATTTGGGTCGAAACTAGGTGCGGAAACCATTGCCAGAATATCACCCGTTTCTATATCTAATGCGACACCACAACCAGATTTATGCAGCATCAAAGAATCATACATAACGCGCTGTACATTATCATCAATAGTCGTTAATAAATCTTTCCCTATGATAGGTTGCTTAAATTGAGATTTATCTTCCCCCGTCACGCGACCAGTTGCATTTGTAATCATAACCGTTTGACCAGGCGTACCTGCAAGAGAATCATTAAATCTTTTTTCAAGTCCTGTCACACCTTCTGTAAAGAAAGGCGCATTAGGTACCGCTTCATTTGGTGCGCCTACATAACCAAAAATTTGTGCACCTGCGGGACCTAGTTCATATACGCGTGAAAATCCGCTACGTACATGAAGACCAGGCAGGTTTTGTGCTTGTAATTTAGCAAGTTCATTCCAGTCAGAATTTTCACTAACAAGAACAGGTTGAAATTTTGGTTGTTTTCTTATTTTTGCATAAATTCTGTCTATTCTTTTTTGTTTTAAATTTAATTCTTTTGCAACAATAGAAATTAACTCGTCAAGGTTTTGTGTTTCTTCTGGGATGATATAAATTCTGTATATAGAAGTATCTCTGGATATAGGCGTTCCTTTTGCGGATAAAATTTTACCGCGTTCTGGCATATTTATTTGAATTCTGAAAGAATTATTTTCACTTTTTTTTGTATATTCGCGATAGTTAAAAAGTTGCATTTGCAGCATGCGCAGAACAAGTGCGGAAGTTAAAACTGCACCTGCTGTTAAGAACAAAGCGCTTCTTCTATCAAAAAGGCGTGCAACTTCTTTATCTATCATAACACACCCTTTTTATTAAAGCAGTTATAGGAAGATATAATGCTGAAACCCAAGCAAATAACCATATAGCGCGAATTATATTATCTAAATTAAAATTCATAAAAGACAGAATTAGTGTGGATGCACCAAAAAACACCATAAAGACTTGTAATGCATTTTTATCTAGTCTGGATAAATCTATAAAAGATTGAAAACCATTTGCGGCATAAAACAGACAATACATTACCGTCCAGTAAATTAGCGAGTCAAACCGATAATCTATCAAGAAACAGAATATTACCCCAAAAGGCGCGAACCAAGGAACGGGTCTGACAAAAGAACAATAAAAAATAGGTATAATTGCAAGAATTCCTGCCGGGTTCCAGAAAGCAACAGATAATCGCCATAGTATTATGACGGCGATGAAAGGAAATGCGGCTCGTAAAAAATTTATAATATTTTTTTTCATTTATATTCGTCTTGCGTGTCAAATTGTAGAACGATTACACGAGATAATTTTTCTGGTGGCAAGACATTTACATCTGTTTCATTTGCCATTTCACCGACCGGAATACCATTTGGTAAGACCCCGCTTATATTACTTGTGACAAGTTTTACACCACCAGATGCTTGAAATTCTGGGTCGCTAAAGAACCCCATTGTCGGTGCACTAGAACCATTACCTTGCATAAAACCATAAACTTCCGAGCCTGCTATGCGTACAGGTATACTTGTTTTTGAATCTGTAAGCGCACGAACCTTTGAAAATGTTGGTGCGACATCTGTAATAATACCAACCAAAACACCGTCTGTAGATATAACAACCATACCTTTTTCCAATCCTTGTTTAACGCCTTTATTTATAAAGAATGTACTATGATGAAAAGCGGAATTATCGTGAACAACGTCCGCAATAACAGAATTGCGGGGTTGTGATTCTACAATATCGAGTTCACGAGATAGTTTTTGATTTTCTAAAATTGCTATTTCGCAAGTTGTTTTATTTTTTAGGGCTTCATCTAATCTTACACGCAGTTCTTCATTTTCTGTGCGCAAGTTAGATAATTCGCGGATATTATCAACTGCATCACCTATTGCGCGAATTGGCCAAGTAATTACATCTCCTGTCCAGTTAGCAACTGGTAATACGACATGTGCCAGCCCATTCATGATTTTATAATCTGGCTTAGCAATCATAATATAAATGAATAAGATTGGCAGAACTGCCGCAGCGATTGCGGACTTTATAATTGTATATAATCTTGAAGATAATTTATTCTGACTCATCGGGGACTAGTTTAGACGCTAAAAGTCTAACATTCAATAAAAACTTGATTTTTCATTTAAATATGTCAGAATAACGCACGTGTTAACTAGGACCGAAATGGCATTGGCATGCCATAAGGTATTTAAGAAAGAGGTAAAAAATGCCAAAATTAAAGACAAAGTCGTACTTGAAAAAGCGCGCATCTATGACTGCAACAGGTAAAATCCGTGTTGCCAGAAACGCCCACAAGAAACTGTTACGCAAAAAATCCAAGCGTGCAAATAACGCAGGGTCAAAGCCACAGTATCTGAATGATAACATGGTTGGTCAGGCTAAAATCTTGGCTCCATATGGTTTGAAATAATAAGGGGGTAGATTATGGCAAGAGTTAAACGCGGAACAACCGTAAAACAGAAACATAATAAGATATTGGCCCGTGCCAAAGGGTATTTGGGTCGTCATAGCACAACATATCGTGCTGCACGTGAAAAAACAGAAAAAGCAGGACAGTATGCATATCGTGATCGCCGCGTTAAAAAACGTGAATTTCGTGGTTTGTGGATTGTCCGTATCAATGCAGCAGTACGTAGCAATGGTATGACATACAGTCAGTTTATGAATGGTTTGAAAAAAGCCGGTATTGCTTTGGATCGCAAGGTTTTGGCGGAAATGGCATATGCTGGTGATGCAAACTTCACAAAATTGATTGATACTGCAAAACGATTTATCTCTGCTGAAGCTAAATAAGCCTTGGCGGTAGGTGATTTATTTTGTATGATAAAGCCGTCATATAGACGGCTTTTTTTATTTTAAGGTAAAAACAATGCAAGAACAGATAAAAAATATTCAAACACTGGAAGAACTGCAAGCCTTGTATACAGCAACTTTCGGGAAAAACGGTACAATGACTGCGCGCTTGAAAGAAATGAAGAACTTGGATAATGATGCGCGTGCAGAATTAAATAAAGAAAATGCGGCTTTGCGTGAATTATTTAAAGTGCGTCAGTCTGAATTAGAAAATGCAGCCATGATGGCAGGTTTGCAGAAACAGAAGTTAGATGTTTCTTTAAATCCTGAACCAGAAAACGCGGGGACTTTGCATCCTTTAACACATGCGCTGGCAGACATTTCAGGAATATTAGAATCTTTTGGTTATGAAATGTGGACAGGACCAGAGGTTGAAGATGACTGGCATAACTTTACCGCATTAAATACACCTATGCATCACCCTGCCCGCGATATGCAAGATACATTCTTTTTACCTAATGGTAATGTGATGCGTACACAGACATCTGCTATACAGATTCGCAGTATGGAAAAAAAAGGCGCGCCTATAAAAATGTTTGGTATTGGTGCGACTTATCGTAAAGAAATGGATGCAACACATAGCCCTATGTTTCACCAGATAGAAGGCTTGTATATAGATAAAAATGTGACAATGTCTGAATTAATTGGTGATGTTCAAGAGTTCTTAAAAAGATTCTTTGAAATGGATGATGTAGAATTGCGTATTCGTCCATCATACTTTCCTTTTACAGAACCAAGCATAGAAATAGATATGAAATGGCGCGGTGGTAAGTGGTTAGAAATTATGGGTGCAGGTATGGTACATCCAAATGTTCTACGTAATTGTGGTATAGACCCAGATGAATATCAAGGTTTTGCGTTTGGTTTTGGTTGGGACAGACTTGCTATGTTGAAATACGGTTTGAATGACATACGTAAGTTTTATGACGGTGACATTCGTTGGTTAAAAAGTGCAGGATTCTAAATATAAACGAGGCGTAAAATGAAATGGACTTATGATTGGTTAAAAGACTATTTAAAAACAGATGCAGATGCGTCTCGGGTTGCGGATACTTTGACTCGGACAGGGTTAGAAGTTGAAGGTTTAATAGAACCTGTTGCACCAATTGCTGCAAAAATTGTTGAATGCACAGCGCATGAAAACAGTGACCATTTGCATGTATTAAAAGTAGACGACGGCAGTGGCACATTGCGTCAGGTAGTGTGCGGTGCACCAAATGCGCGCGCTGGTTTAATATCTGCGCTGGCGGTTCCTGGTTGTGTAATAGAAGGTCATGAAATACAAAGCGGTAAATTACGTGGTGTGTTATCAGACGGTATGATGTGCAGTGGGCGTGAACTGGGGATAAATGAAGACCACAGTGGTATTATCGAATTACCAGAAGATACACAAATAGGTTCACCTGTAATAAATGCGGAAACAGTTTTTGATGCGGGTATTACACCTAACCGTCCAGATTATTTAGCAGTACGCGGTATAGCACGTGATTTGGCTGCTTGTGGTTTAGGGGAATATATTGCACCGAAAGATGAAATATTATCACCTGTAAAGGGTGCAAGAAAAGTAAACATAGAAACAGATAAATGTCCTGTATATCAGTTCTGTGAAATACATGATATAAAAATTGCACCAAGTTCAAGCACTGTAAAGTCACGTCTTACGGCTATTGGTATAAATCCAAAGAATGCACCGATAGATGCGACAAATTATATTTGTTATGATATGGCGCAGCCTATGCACTGTTTTGATGCAGATGAAATCGAAGGTGATATAACAGTTCGTAATGCAAAGAATGGTGAAAAGTTCACAGACTTGTTTGGCAATGAACATGAACTATCTGATGCAGATGTAGTAATTGCGGATGAAAAAGGCATCCTTGCATTAGCAGGTGTTGTTGGTGGTGCGCGTGGAATGACGACAGATAATACAAAAAATATTATTTTAGAAAGCGCATATTTCAATCCTGTTTCTGTTCGTAAGACTTCAAAGCGAATTGGTGTATCAACAGATTCTTCATATAGATATGAACGTGGCATTGACCCAACAATAACAGGTATTGCACTATCAAAAGCGGCCAAGTTAATAATGGACGCGTGCGGCGGGAAAATAGTAGGAACAGGAATTGGTGGTGAAATACCAAAAGAAACACGTGCGATAAAATATAATCCGGACTTGTTTAAGAAAAAAACAGGTATAGAAATGGACGCACCGCGTCAGCGCGAGATTTTAGAAAAACTAGGTTTTAGTGTTTCAGAAGATAAAGATGCTTGGACAATAGTACCAACATCTGCGCGTGTTGATGTAGAATTGCCAGAAAATATAGTATCTGAATTGATACGAGTATATGGTTATGACAATATATCAAAGGTTGCAAAGCATACAGCATCTGACGCAGCAAAGCATACAGATTATTATATGAGCATAAAAAATGAATTGTCTGCTCGTGGTTTGAATGAAGCAAAATCATTTGGTTTTGGAAATTCAAAGATAGAAAGTTTGCTATCAGATAAACCTAGTGTAAAGATTGCAAATCCTATTGTAAATACGATGGATACAGCAAGAAATAATCTGCTTGGTTCATTATTAGAATTTGTTGCAGAAAATGAAAAGCGTGGTTTACCAGATTTAAATATATTTGAATTAGGAACAGTTTTTGATGGTGATATGCCAGAACAACAGCATACACAAATCTGTATAATTCGCAGTGGAAATACATCACCAAAACATTGGCAACGTAGAAATCGTGCATATGACATATATGATGTAAAGGCAGATTTGATTGCATTAATGCATGGGCAGAATTTTACTGTATGTGCAGAGAATGCGCCACTTTGGGCACACCCATTCAGATATGGTGCAATTATGCAAGGAAAGAAAAAGATAGCAGAATTTGGTGAATTGCATCCATCGGTCGCGCATGCAATGAAGATAAAAACGTCTGTTATGATAGCAGTTGTGGAAGATACAGAAAATTTACCAAAAGCAAAGAAATCGAAAGAACCTGTAATAAGTGAATTTCAGCCTATTACGCGTGATTTTGCATTTATTGTAGATTCTGAATTTCCTGCGGAAAAACTAACAAGTGTTGCGGTATCAAGTGATAACAGAATACAGGGTGTGATAGTATTTGATGCATTTGATATGGGTGACGGCAAGAAGTCAATTGCATTTACAATAACAATAATACCGACAGAAAATATGTCTGATGAAGATTTACTAAAACTTCAAGATAAGGTCATAGAAAATGTCGAAAAGAAATGTAATGCAAAGATAAGAGACAAATAAAAAAAGAATAAAAAGCACCGATATAAATCGGTGTTTTTTTCTTATTTTTATTAATTGATTTGTTGTGTCTGTATGTTAATATAAGCGCATGCGCAGGGTGTTCCTGTGCAGAGGATTCAAGACCTATTGCACTGTCGTCGAATAACGACGTAAAACAAAAACTCCGGCCATAATTGGTTGGGTGGTTGCGAATATATTGAATAAGCATGCTATTTACAGTGAATAGTCTTGAACCTCTAACCTCCTATATTTTTTGGTGGTTTTTTATTGTTTGATTTATTTCAATTATGTTGTTAATATGAAAAAGACATAGGGTGTTCCTATGTTGAGGATTCAAGACCTCTGGCACTGTCGTCGGGTAGCGACGTAAAAAACACTCCGGCCATAATTGGTTGGGTGGTTGTGAATATATTGAATAAGCAACATTTTTTACAGTGAATAGTCTTGAACCTCCGACCACCAACGAAAGCGGGTTTTTTTTCTTTTTTCAAAGAAAACGGAGATCAAGAATGAAAAAATCTTTTTTTATAATAATATGTGCATCTGTTTTTATTTCGCATGCAAATGCAAGAGTGTACAGATGTATAACAAAACCAAGCAGCGGAAATGCGCTTAGTTGTAGTGCGGCACCATCAGATAGTACTGCAGAATGGAAATTAAATTGTTCTTTTCAGAATGCAGAAGGAACACAAAAAACTTTTGAAGCAAAAGGCTTAGGGCTCTGTGGGGTTGATTATGGTAATGGTAATGAGTCGATATATGCTTATGCTTCATCTAGTTCTAATAAATGTTATTGCAGAATGTTTTATCCTTATGATAGCTCGGGCGGCTGGATATTAGCAACAACTTATTCTGACTATTCGTCTTGTGTAAATAATTGTGCATATAGTTGTTCTATGAAGATTTCAACAGACGCGTCTTTTAGGGAAGATGTTTTAATTTCTAGGTAATAAAAAAGGAAACAAAATGAAAAAATTAATGTTTTTATTTTTATGTTGTTTTGTGACAAACGCTTTTTCAGCAGAGGTAACTACTTCTACAAATATTTGTGTTAAGATATCCGGAAGTGAATATGCCAGCGGAGCGGATTATGGTTATTTATGGGAAACAGAACTAGGTGGTATTGGAGTAGGTGTTTGTAGTACCTCAAATAGTTCTTTTACACCAGGCTTAGGATCATATTGTTATTGTAAAATGCTTTATCCCTTTTTTGGAGTGCAGTGGATGTACACAGAAGCATTAAATGATTCTTCTAATTGTTTTAGATCATGCCCTTCCGTATGTGCAAGATATTATCAAAATAACACGAATAATTTTAGAGCGCAACTTTTGTTTTATTTATAAAAGGATTTTATCATGAAAAAACTATTTATTTTATTTATTCTTTTGTTTCCTGTTTATGGTTTCGCAGATGCGCCATCGACATCTTGTCCGGCAAGCGATTCTTTTTCTTCCAGCGAGGGTTTAATACAAATAACAAACAACTCATGTCCTTCTGGATATTTACAATTGAATATGAAGGGGGCAAATTGTGAAGGAGAGCAATACGGACAAATAATTTGTTATTTGTATGCTTCTGCTAATTACGGTTATACAGATGAACCAGGTACATATGAATTTACTGATCATTGTCCTTATTCTGCGTATTAAAAAAAGCCGGTATTTACCGGCTTTTTTTATATAATTTTATCTGATGCATTACACCAACGCGCAACAGGACATTCTGCGCATTTCGGACGAATTGCTTTGCATGTATATCTGCCATGCAAAACCATAACATGGTTTACCATAGAATGATATTTTTTTTGAATTTTTTGCAGTAGTTTTTCTTCTACTTTTTCAGGTGTGTTGTCTAAGTCGTCTGCCCAACCAAATCTATGCGATAGTCTGAATACATGGGTATCAACGCCTATATTAGGCGCGCCCCATAAAACATTCATAATAACATTTGCAGTTTTTTGACCTATACCTGGTAATTTCATTAAAGCATCACGATTATGAAATTTTTTTGGGAATTTATAATTTTCATCCGCATTATTTTCTTCATCCATTAATCGTGCAGATAATCCGATAATGCTTTTTGCTTTGTTGTTAAAGAAAGAAATTACGCGAATATATTTTTTTATTCCGTCTTCACCAAGTTCCAGCATTTTTGCCGGACTTGGTGCAATGCGGAATAATTCAGGGGTCACTTCATTTACTTTTTTATCAGTTGCTTGTGCAGATAAAATAACCGCAACTGCGAAAGTAAATTCATTCGTGCTATACAATTCAGAACGAATGTTCATATCGATTGTTTTTGGAACTTCACGAAAATAAATTTCAGGTGTCATGGTTATAAAGAAAATTCTGCTAATCTTTCTTCACAAACTTTCTGACAGTTTGTTTCACATTCTGCTTTTACTACATCTGCGCTATCAGCGTACATCTCAACAGTATCGACCCAAAGTTTTTCATACGTATCATTAGAAACATAGCAAAGACATCTGGTTGTATATTGTTCCGATTTTACTTGTTCGTCTTTTACAACTTTTCCGTTCTTAGTTTCATATTTTGCAGAAAAACTTTTTTGCATACCGCTTCCTGCACATTGTGAAGTTATTTTCATTTCACTTTTTGTTTCTTTGTTGTCCAATGTGCCGACATAAAAACCGGCACCGAACAAACCACATATGATAACTATGCCTAAAATAACATACAGAAATTTACGCATGAAAAGTCTCCTTTATGCTTTCTGAATTGACACAGACAAGTTATAACCTTCTATTTCTGTGTTGTATTCCCCTGCCCCACGTGACATATCTGTAATCAATGCTTCTGACATAATATGTTCACGATGCTGTTCAATTGCATTTGCAAGTGCTGGGTCTGCATCATATTCTAATGTTATTCTATCTGATACGTCCATTCCAGCATTTTTACGCGTATCTTGTATAAAGCGCAATGCGTCATTCGCAAGACCTTCTGCAACCAGTTCAGAATTGATTTCTGTGTCCAATACAACGACGGCGGTACTATCTGGCAGTGCGGCACCTGTCACACCTTCTTTGACAGTCAGACGATTTTCAAATTCGTCTGCATTTAATGTATAAGAACCGACTTTCATTGTGTCCCCAGAAATCTCGAATTCACCGCGTTTTACAGCAGGTATGATTTCTTTCAACGCACCACCAAGTCTTGCACCGATTTTAGGTGTGATTAGATAGACAAAAGAATCTGCAACAGATGAAATTTCAGAAGTAAATTCTACTGATTTTACATTTAATTCATCTTTAATGATGTTTGCATATTCTTCTAAATCTGCGCCCGCAATAGTTAGTTTAGACAGTGGCAGACGGTTGCGTAATTTATATTGTTCACGCAGTTGTTTGCCGACTGAAACAACGGCTTGAACGCGACGCATATCATCTACGATTTTTTTATCATAACTTTCCGCGGATGGGAATTTTTCAAGATGTACACTTTCTGCACCTGTTAGGTTCTTATAAATATAGTCACTAATAAACGGTGCAAAAGGTGCAAGTGCACGACACAAATTCGTTAATACGAAATATAATGTGTCGAACGCGTCTTGGTCTTCGTCCCAGAAACGTGCGCGTCCACGACGAATATACCAGTTGTTAAGAACATCTAAGAAACGAACAAATTCTTTAATAGCAACGTCTGGTTTGTATTCATTTAATGCGGTTCCGACAATACTGATAAGTTCATTTAATTCTGCTAAAATGTATTTATCTAATGCATTTTCAGGACTTACAGAATTGCGTGCAACTATATTTCCTGCATTTGCGTAAAGAGTAAAGAAATGATACGCATTCCACAAAGGAGTTAATATAGTTTTTGTAGATTCTGTAAAGACTTTACCTTCGATATCAATACCGACAGGTTCTGCTTTTAGGAAGTTAGAACCCAGTATGAACAAGCGAACTGCATCTGCACCATACTTTTCGATTTGTTCTTCTGGGTTAACAAAGTTCCCCAGCGATTTAGACATTTTCTTTTTATTGTCGTCAACCACCATGCCATTTACAGAAACAGTCTTGAAAGCGGGTTTATCGAACAAAGCAGTTGCCAAAACCATCAAGGAATAGAACCAACCGCGAGTTTGATCTTGTCCTTCGATAATATAGTCTGCAGGAAAAGTGGCTTCAAATTTATCTGCATTTTCAAATGGGTAATGCAGTGATGCAAAAGGCATAGAGCCAGATTCAACCCAGCAATCTAAAACGTCAGAAATTCTTTTCCAACCGTCTTTTGTAAGTGCATCCAAAGTTGGTCTGTGCAGGTCATGAATTTCCACACCAAAGAAATCTTCCATTTCTGCAATAGAGCCGAATATTTTATATTCACCGTCTTTTTCCCAAATAGGAAGTGGTGTACCCCAGAAACGATTTCTTGATACAGACCAAGGACGTGCACCTTCTATCCAAGACAAGAATCTGTCACCTGCGGAAGTCCATGTAGTATATTTCTTTGTATTTTCGATAAGTTTTTCACGGATTTTTGGAACATCTATATACCAAGAATCTGTTGCGCGATAGATAAGTTTTTCTTTACTACGTGGGCCATACGGATAACTATGCTTGTATTGTTCTTTTTTGACAAGGTGTCCATTGTCGCGCAAATATTGAATAACTTTTGGGTTTGCAACAAAAATATTTTCCCCGGCCCAATCTTTTACTTCATCAGTAAAGTTTCCATAATCATCTACATTTAAGATTACAGGGAATTTTGGGTCTATATTTTTTGCTGCCCAGAAGTCGTCTTCACCATATGCTGGTGCAATATGAACAATACCTGTACCGTCGGAATCAGATACATATTCAGCAGGAATTACTTGATATAATAAATCAGAAGTACCTTCATAATAGTTGAATAAAGGCGTATAGTGCATACCTACTAAATCACTACCCTTTAATTCGCCTACTTTTTTAGTATTAGCAAATTGCTTTTCGTATGCAGATAGTCTGCTTTCTGCGATTACATAAACACTACCATCTTCATCTTGCATACGCAGATAATTCATATTAGGGTTTATTGCCAAAGCAGAGTTCGCAGGCAATGTCCAAGGTGTTGTAGTCCACGCCAAAACTCTGTCACCATTTTCAAGTTTAAACCAGACTGTTATCGCATCGTCAACAACATCTTGATATTCGCTGGATGCTTCTGAATTTGATAAAACAGTACCTAATTTCCAATCAAAAGGATTAACACGATAGTCTTTATAAAGCAGGCCCTTGTTATGAAGTTCTTTGATTGCCCAGATGACGGATTCCATGTAGTTTTTATCCATGGTGCGATAGCCTTTTTCATCACCACCATCAACCCAACGACCAATGCGTTCAATAAACTTTAACCATTCATTAGAATAAGTAAGAACGTCTGCACGACACATATCACAAAATGCAGCAATACCGTCTGTCGCAACGATATCTTTGGCTTGTCTTCCTTGCTTTTTTTCAACGGATGCTTCTGCTGGCAGTCCATGACAATCCCAGCCTAATTCACGAACAACATGTTTCCCTAGCATAGTTTGATAACGACCAACCATATCTTTTACTGCGGATACGCCCAAATGTCCCCAGTGAGGTAAATTATTTGCGAATGGTGGCCCGTCATAAAAAGAGAAAGGGTGTCCCAATTTTGTTTGATTTAAAGATTTATGAAAAGTGTCATCTGTGCGCCAGAATGCCAGCACTTCCTGTTCTAACTTTGGAAAATCCGCTTTGGGTTCTGTTTTTGGGTATGCCATAAAAGTACTCCATTGATTAATTATAAAAAAACAGGCGCCTATGCGCCCCAGCCACGTGCAGAAGCGCGGTGCCAGATTATTTTATAATAATTATGCTTTTTTGTTTCATTACGAATGATTCTAATATATAAAAAAAGCGATTTCCAGTATTTTATTTATATAAAAATGGGATGAAAAAAGTTTATCTAATTGACAATTGTTCGTTTTTGTTATTATTATTTAGCACAAAAAATAAGGAAGTTAAGATGAAAGAAATAACAAAAATAAAAGTAAGAAATTTTGCAGAACGTAGTTTTTTTGTTGCAATGAGCCCATTAGTATTAGGTCTTGTCATAGTGACTCTTCCTTATAAGGTATACGGTCATATAAAACAGGCAAAAAAAGAAGTTCCGAATAAAGGTTTTAAAGAAATAATGAAAGATTCTTTGCCTGTTATGTCAGAACATATGAAGTTGCCAATGGATTTGTTATCAGATGTTTATAACTCTGGCAGTCAAGAAATAGCGATATATAAAGAATACCTGAAAAGAAAAAATAATATGAAAACAGTAATAGGAAAAGTACGTTAAAAAAGCCCCTGATTTGGGGCTTTGAATTTATGGTGCCGGTTATAGGACTTGAACCTACGACCCCCTCATTACGAATGAGATGCTCTACCAGCTGAGCTAAACCGGCATACGCGAAATATCTTAATATATGTTTTTAATTATTTCCACACTTAATTTTTCGTAAAACTACCATTATACCTGCTGGTGTTATGCCTGGAATTCTGGATAAGTCCGCTATATTTTCGGGACGCGTTGCAGTTAATTTTTCTATTAATTCATTTGTTAAGCCCGACAGATTTTTATAATCAAAATTTACGGGGATTTTCATTGCTGCGTCGCGTCTGTATGAAGCGATTTCGCGTTCATTGCGCTGGATATAGCCCGCATAAAATTTATCGTTTTCTTTTATTTTTTCTGCACGCAGGTCATACTTTTTATTATATTCTTCTTCTGTAATTAGTCCTAGTTTTACCGCCATATCACCAAGACGGGCAATTGCGTTATCACTGCGCAGTGATAGTCTATATTCTGCACGTGATGTAAACATACGATAAGGTTCATCAACACCAAGCGTTGTTATGTCGTCAATTAATACACCTATCATGGCATTTGTTCTGTCTAAATTTAGTGTTTCTAAATTCAGTGCGAACGCTGCTGCATTTGCACCTGCAACGATACCTTGTGCTGCTGCTTCTTCATATCCTGACGTACCGTTTATTTGACCTGCAAAGAACAGACCTGGTATATCTTTTGATTCTAAACGTTCATTAAGTACGCGTGCATCAATTGCGTCATATTCAATTGCGTAACCATAACGTGCTATTTTTGCGTTTTCTAATCCTGGGATAGTGCGAATCCATTTATCTTGAATATCTGCACCGAAACTTGTGGATATTCCGTTCGGATAAATTAAATCGCTAAACAATCCTTCTGGTTCCAAGAACACATGATGTGAAGTATGTTCTGGAAAACGCATAACTTTATCTTCCAGTGACGGGCAATAGCGCGGGCCAGTACCGCGAATATCACCGTTATACATAGGTGCATTTGATATATTTTCACGAATTATTCTATGAGTAGTTTCGTTTGTATGTGTTATATAGCAAACTGCACTGTAATTATTTTCTGGATTTGGTTCAGAAAACCAATCGTGAGGATTGTCACCTGGTTGCAGTTCACACACAGAAAAATCGATAGAAGATTTTTCAATTCGTGCAGGCGTTCCTGTTTTAAGACGCATTAAAGAAAATCCTGCATCTTTTAGGATACCAGAAATATTAGTATCTGGGTCTTGATAAGTACCGTCATCTTGCAATCTTCCAGATGGTATTTTTTCTGCGCCACGTGTGACCAATCCTTGCAAAAAAGTCCCTGTTGTCAGAACAATTGCCTTTGCGCGATATTTTTTATTTACAGTTTTTTCTTGCAAATCAAGTTGTTCAACTTTTTGGAAACGAATAGTTAGATTTTCATACCTAGACAGAATTTTAACGATAGCATCATGGTAAAGGCTTCTATCAATCTGTGCACGCAGAGCCTGTGTTGCTGCACCATGCGATGCGTTAAGGGTGCGAAAGTGAATACCTGCTGCGTCTGCCGCGCGCCCTATAACGCCGCCAAGTGCATCTATTTCTGCAACCATTTGGGATTTACCTGGGCCGCCAATACTAGGATTACAAGACATAGCCCCTAGGTCAGATTTACTTTGTGTAAGTAATAAAGTTTTTGCGCCCCTACGTGCAGCCGCCGCCGCGGCTTCTACGCCTGCATGCCCACCACCGATAATGATAACGTCAAATTCTGTCATATTGATTAAAATCTACCCATACCACCGTTTACGTGCAATGTCTGACCATTGATATAAGACGCTTCATCAGATGCCAAGAACACGCAAGCATTTGCAATATCTTCCGGTTCACCAAATCTACCTGCTGGGATTTGTGCAAGATAAGATTTTTTTAGTTCATCAGATAAAACATCAGTCATAGGTGTTTTAATAAAGCCTGGTGCGATACAGTTAGCGGTGATACCACGAGACCCCACTTCTGCAGCGATAGATTTTGTCATAGCAATCATACCACCTTTTGAAGCGGCGTAGTTTGCCTGTCCTGGTCCACCGATTGCACCAATAATGGAAGCCATATTAATAATGCGACCAAAGCGTTGTTTCATCATAGGCATAATAGCCGCACGGCACATTTTAAAGCATGAACGCAAATTAGTATTGATAACATCATCAAATTGTTCATCTGTCATACGCATAAGAAGTGTATCTTTTGTAATACCTGCGTTATTGATAAGAATATCAATTCTACCTGCTTGTTCTGTTGTTGCCATAATAAGTTCAACTGCAGCGCCTTCGGATGCAAGGTCCGCAGGAATTTTGATATAAGAGTCATCAAATTCAGAATTTAACTTTGCAATATTACGACCAGATACAACGACTGTTGCACCTGCTTCTTTCATTTTTTTAGCAATTGCGCCGCCGATACCACCAGTTGCGCCTGTAATTAATGCGACTTTACCTGTTAAATCAAACATATTATATCTCCAATTTTTTTGCTGTCATGTCAGCACATATACGTCCTGTCAGTCCTGTTAAAACTGCACCAGGGCCAACTTCGATTGTTTCTGTTATACCAAGTTCATGCATTTTCAAGACGGATTCACGCCAATGAACACCATGTGTAATTTGATAAACCAATGCTTCTTTTATTTCTGCAGGGTCACTCATAGGTGCCGCTG
Organism: uncultured Pseudomonadota bacterium; assembly: GCA_949298405.1. GTDB lineage: Bacteria > Pseudomonadota > Alphaproteobacteria > Rs-D84 > Rs-D84 > Enterousia. Next base: position 75,507 of record CASFWA010000001.1, on the reverse strand, counting down.
TTTTATTAGAAATCAGAATAGCCTGTGGTGCTTTTATTTCAATAGATTCCAGTGCCGCACGCATTTCTTCTGCGGCTGGCGCCTGAATACGACAATGAACCGGAACAGACAGTGCAAGTGGCATAGCGCGCTTTGCGCCTGCTTCTTTTGCAAGTGCCATAGTTGCTTCTACAACATCTTTTGCGCCAGATATAACAACCTGACCTGGGCTGTTGTCATTTGCAACATCACAATTTGTTTGCGCACAAATTTCACGAACTTTCTCAATATCCAAACCAAGAATAACTGCGGTTAGTCCTTCACCAACTGGCACTGCGCGTTGCATTGCGTCCCCACGCAGACGAAGTAATTTTGCAGTATCTGCAACTGATAATGCGCCTGCTGCACATAGCGCGGTATATTCGCCCAAACTATGACCTGCAACATATTTAGTAAGAGGCACACCACTAGCACGCAACATAGCAATAGATACCGCCATAATAGCAGGTTGAACATTAGTTGTAAGTGTCAGGTCTTCCATAGGACCATTGAAAATAATATCAGATAATTTTTGATTAAGCGCATCATCAACTTCATCAAATACGGCACGTGCCGCAGGATTGTTTTCGTATAAGTCTTTTCCCATACCGACGGCTTGCGAGCCCTGCCCTGGGAAAACAAGAATAGATGACATATTTACATCCTTTTTTTAGTTCATACCCAGATTATACTTTGCGCACAGAGAATTCGCAACCGCAATAATTTTGACGATAAAAAGCGGCATTTCTTCCGATTTCTTGACGCAATTTTTCATCCCATTTAATCGGCATATAGCAAATGTCACCCAAAGAACATTGTGCGGCGCGGTCAACTTGTGATTGGTCTTTATGACGCGATACGCCAAATACAGAAGCGACCGCGTCATAACCATTTTCTTTTGCCCAGCGCCGCGCAAATTCAAATCTGAATTCAAAACAGCGACTACAACGCGCACCGCGTTCTGGTTCTGTCTCTAATCCGCGTACTGCACCGCGCCAATCTTCATGATTGTAATTTCCAACCGCATATTTAACACCCAAAGACTCACAATATTTTATTTGTTCGTTAAGACGTTTGGTATATTCCGTTTCAGGAAAAATATTTGGGTTAAAGAACAACACAATAAAGTCATTAACATCAGGTATCGCACCATCTGCTAATTGCTTTATTGCGCCCGCGCTGCAAGGCGCACAACAAGACATCAGAACTAATTTCATCTTATTTCGCGTAAACGTTTCCTATTTCTGTATTGTTGTCTAATTCGATAATTTCATCTGCATTGTTACCCTGCCCTAGTTCTGCGGCGCTGCACATCATACCGAAAGATTCTGTACCTGCAACTGTGCGCTGGGAAATAGGCTTTTTCATTGTTGGCAGTACGCACCCGACAGGTGCCAGAACACCAACAAGACCAACATGAACATTTGGTGCACCGCATACAATTTGCAAGTCATGATTTGTACCGTCATCAACTGTTAAGATATGCAAGTCATCACGTGATGGGTGATTTTTTACTTCGACAATTTTAGCAACAACAGGTTTAATACTGTTGTCTTCTTTCTTTGCATATTTTTCGGTCAGTTCTGCAACGCGCGCGTCATCAATTCTGGAAAATAAGTTTTCTGGAACTGTGAATGCTTCGCCATTTTGAATTCTGTGCTCAAATTCTTTTGGCCAAGACAGGTCGTGTGCGTTGTTAAATACATGCTGTATTTTTTCTGCTGCATCTGGAATAAACGGTGCAGAAACACGCGCATATAAGTCTATTAATTGGAAGCATTCATTTAATACTGCACCAGCTTGTTCAGTGTCACCACTTTTAACAAGCGCCCAAGGTTCTTTGAGTGTCATATATTCATTACCAATTGCGTACAGACCACGCAAAGCAACGATAGCAGCGCGGAATTCGCATGCGTCCAGCGCAGCGGTAAGTTCTGCAATTTTTTCGGTTACTTGCGCTGTTAAAGAAGAATCTAGTGCGCCTGCGTTTGGAATATTTAGTCCAAAGTTTTTATCTGTCAGTTTGCAAACGCGGGAAACAAAATTACCCAACATACCATTCAGGTCTTTGTTAACGATGTCGGCGAAACGCGCAAAAGTAAAGTCTGTATCATCAGTTTCTGGTGCGGACGCAATCAGTGCATAACGCCATGCGTCAGCAGGAGCAATGCTGACGGCTTCATCTAAGAATACGCCACGTTTTTCAGATTTAGAAAATTTACCGCCTTCAAAATTTAAGAAGTTCATGGCTTTCAGCATATCGACGGTTTTCCAGTTATCGTTCATTGCCAGTTGTTGTTCTGGGAAGAATACCGCATGGAATTTTACATTATCTTTACCCATAAATTGAGCATAATGCGCATCAGGATTTTTCCACCAAGTTGCCCAGTCTTTATTTGCTGCCTGCGATATAGAAACATATCCCCAAGGTGCGTCAAACCAAACATAGAAGACTTTATTTTCAAAACCTTCTTTATTTACAGGAATGCCCCATGATAAATCACGAGTAATAGAAGTGTCCTGCAAGCCTTCTTTTGCCCAGCCTTGTGCAATAGCAATGGCGGTTTTGGACCATTTTGGTGCGTGTGTTTCAAGCCATTGTTTCCATTTGTCTTCTATTTTAGAAGCAAGAAAGAACAGGTTTTTAGTTGGGCGCATTTCAATATTTGTGCTACCAGAAATCGCGCTGCGAGGGTTTAGTAATTCTGTTGCTTCATACGACGCACTGCATTTATCGCATTGGTCGCCACGAGCATTTTCATAACCGCATTTTGGGCAAGTGCCTAATAATTGGCGGTCTGCCAGGAACATATTGTCATCGACGGAAAAAGGCTGCAAAGTTTCACGTTCTTCTATTAAACCTTCTTCGTCCAGACGTAAGAATAATTCATGGATTAACTTTTCTTGTAGTTCTGTATGCGTACGTCCATAAAGGTCGAAAGACAAGTTAAAGTCTTTAACTGCGCGCAGGTGCTTTTCATAATATTTGCTTGAATAATCAAAAGGCGACATTTTTTCTTTCATAGCACCGACAACGACAGGTGTACCATGTTCGTCTGCACCGCAGACATATAAGACATCACGTCCGCATGCGCGACAAAAGCGGGCATAAACGTCAGACGGCAACCAGCAACCGATAAGGTGCCCCAAGTGTAATTCGCCATTAACGTATGGCAGAGCAGAAGTAATAAGATATTTTTGTTTATTGTCAGTTGTCATATTTACGCCTTTGTTATTTAATAAAAGGGTGCCCAACGGGGCACCCAGGAATCCCGTCAGAATTTTTTAGTAAGATTAATTGTACATTCGCATCATAATAAATCTATATATTTTATTAAAGTGGTGGGTGGTATTGGACTCGAACCAACGACCTTTACGATGTCAACGTAACGCTCTAACCAACTGAGCTAACCACCCATATTTTTTCGGTGCTATGTCCAGAAAGCCAACGACCTTTACGATGTCAACGTACGCGACTGACCAACTGAGCTAACCACCCGATAACTTTTAAACTTTCAGGATTATAGCAAAGAAAAATACGATTGCAATATCAAAAAGCAGCATTTATAATACATAGCGCAACAGGTGTTCTGTTGCTGGGATTACAAACCCATTCAATCAGCGCCAGTGATGGCGAAAAATATCTCCAACTTATATTGGTTGGAGTGAGTCTGAATATATTGAATAAGACCGCAATTTCTGATTGAATTGTTTGTAAACTCCAACCACCTGAATTTTCTGGTGGTTTTTGTTTAACATAAAGGGGTAAAAAGCACTGGAAAAAACAATTTGATATATGATTTATGGGTGATTATAATATATGTCGCAACAGGTGTTCTGTTGTTGGGATTCAACACCCATTGCTAGGCGTCGAACATGACGTAAAAATCCAACCAATTGGTTGGAGTGTGTCGAATATATTGAATAAGACACGCAATTCCTAGCAATTGTGTTGAAACTCCAACCACCTGAATTTTCTGGTGGTTTTTTTGTTTAACATAAAGGGGTAAAAACACTGGAAAAAACAATTTGATATATGGTTTATGGGTGGTTATAATATATGTCGCAACAGGTGTTCTGTTGCTGGGATTACAAACCTATTCAACACGCGCCAGTGATGGCGAAAAATATCTCCAACTAATTGGTTGGAGTGAGTCTGAATATATTGAATAAGACCGCAATTTCGTGTTGAATTGTTTGTAAACTCCAACCACCTGAATTTTCTGGTGGTTTTTTGTTTAACATAAAGGGGTAAAAGCACTGGAAAAAACAATTTGATATATGATTTATGGGTGGTTATAATATATGTCGCAACAGGTGTTCTGTTGCTGGGATTAGTAGCCCATTGAACGCACCTGAATATCAGGTGAAAATCCAACCAATTGGTTGGAGTGGTCGAATATATTGAATAAGACCGCAATTCGTTCAATTGCTACTAAACTCCAACCACCTAAATTTTCTGGTGGTTTTTATTTGTTTTAAAATTCAGGGGTTGGTATGACAATTGGGGCGGAAATTGATTCTATTCGCAAGAATTTAGGTTTGTCTGTTGTAGATATGTGTAATATTTTTGATGTGAAAGAATCTGAATATTTTTTAATCGTTCGGGGGCAATATAAATTAAGTGTTTTTCAATTAATTATGTTTGTATCATCAGTATGTAAGCCTTTAAATTCCGTCCTTAAATAGGAATAAAAAAACCGGCTTTTGCCGGCTTTTTTAATACATTGTCTGCAAGATATGTTTGTTTTTATCAAGGCTGGACAACATTTTACCAGACCCGCATGCAACGCAAGCCAATGGGTTGTCTACCAAGAATGCAGGCAATCCCGTTGCAGCGCGAATTGCTGCATCCAAGCCACGCAACAATGAACCGCCACCCGTCATTGCGATACCCAGGTCTGCGATATCAGCAGATAATTCTGGTGGTGTTAATTCCAATGCTTGACGAACAGTATCAACAATCTTTGTGACTGTTTGTGCCAATGCGGACGCAATTTGTGATTCTGTGATAACTGTTTCGCGTGGTGTACCAGACAGCAAATCGCGCCCTTTGATTTTCATTGTCAGTTCGTTTGCTTTATCTTTTGGTGAAATCGCTGTACCGATACGCTTTTTAATTTCTTCTGCGGTGTTTTCACCGATTAATAAGTTTTTATTCTTGCGAACAAAGTCGATAATGTCTAAGTCCATCTGGTCACCAGCAGTACGAACTGCATTAGAATAAACGATACCACCCAGTGACATAACCGCAACTTCTGTTGTTCCACCACCGATATCTAATACCATTGAACCGACTGGTTTTTCAACTGGCAGCCCTGCCCCAATTGCAGCAGCAGTCGATTCTTCGACAATATAGACCTTGCGTGCACCTGCGGCATCTGCTGCTTCTTGAATAGCACGACGTTCCACCTGTGTTGCGCATGATGGTACGCATATAATAATAAGTGGGGCGGCTAATGGGTTTTTATGATGTACTTTGCGGATGAAATATTTAATCATTTCTTCTGCGACTTCAAAGTCTGCAATAACACCGTCACGCAGCGGTCTGACCGCAGAAATGGTCCCAGGTGTACGGCCGAACATTTGTTTTGCTTCTGTACCGACGGCTAAAATTTCTTTTCGACCCAGCAATCTATTTTCTGCAACTGCAACAACAGAAGGTTCGTTTAAGACGATACCACGACCTTTTACATAAATCAGAGTGTTTGCCGTGCCCAAATCTATGGCCATATCAGCAGAAAAGAATTTCATCAGCCAGTTGTACATTTTTTTCCCCTAAATTAGTGATTTTTTTGAACTATAAAGCCTTGGAATAAAAAAATCAAGTTATCCTATATATAAAATGTGCTTTTTTGTTTGATTCTGACAAGATTTTGTTATTATAGGGGGCATGAGAAATACTATAAAAAGACATACAGACTTTTTGCCGGGTGATGACGATATTGATGCGCGTTCTGCGTGGTTCTTTGTGCGTGCAAAAAATGTAAAGCAACCTGATGATCCCAAATATGGGCTGGTTGTCACAAAAAAGACTTTTAAACTTGCGGTTCATCGTAATCGTGCAAAGCGTCTGTTGCGCGACTGGTTGCGTTTTAATGAAAAGTCGCTAAGGAAAGATTTGGACTATATATTTATTGCGCGTCGTAATATTTTAAACGCAACGCGTGACGAAGGGCGCGAAGCAATGAAGAAGGCGTTGCATTATATAAAAAAGCAAAAGCGTGAAAAATCAGCAGAATAACATTTTTACATTAGTTATGCGTCGCGGTGCAATGTTTCTTGTGCGCGTGTATCAGGTGTGTATATCACCGATAACGGGTGGGCGTGCTGCGTGCAGGTTTACGCCGACTTGCAGTGAATATACCCGGCAAGCAATTGAAAAATATGGGGTGTTTCGTGGCAGTTTCTTGGGAATAAAGCGCATATTGCGCTGCAGACCTGGGGGCGGCTTTGGTTATGACCCTGTCCCTTGACATGTATCTGGATTGTGGTAAAATTCCAAACGCTAAAACGAAAAAAAGTATATTATATAAAAGGATTAAAAAGATGTCTTTTCGTGCAACCGTAGAATCCATGTCTAAAATTATGGATGAAATGGGTATTACAGAATTAGAATTAGAACGTCAGTTTTTGTTTGGCGTTTATCGTAAACATATTCACTTATCTAAACAGCAGGCAGCGGCTGTTGCTATGCCGAACTTCCCTGTTGCAACAGAATCAAAAAACACAAACAGTGAACCTTCTGAAAAAGCAATTAATGGTTATGCTTTAAAGTCACCTATGGTAGGTGTTGCATATCTTGCACCAGAACCAGGTGCAAAACCATTCACATCAGTTGGTGCGCAAATTAAAGCAGGCGATACAGTTGCTTTGATAGAAGCAATGAAAACATTTAATCCTATCAAATCCGACAAGGACGGTATTGTAAAAGAAATCTTGGTTTCTGACGGTCAGGCTGTTGAATTTGATCAACCTATAATTGTTATCGAATAAGATAAATAAAAATGTCTCAGATAAAAAAAGTTTTAATTGCTAATCGCGGTGAAATTGCTTTGCGTATTATTCGTGCGTGCCGTGATATGGGTATTCGTACAGTTGCGGTTTATTCAACTGTTGATAAAAATGCTATGCATGTACAATTGGCAGATGAATCTGTATGTATCGGACCTGGTCCATCAAAAGATTCTTATTTAAATGAATCTGCTATTTTGACTGCAGCGTTATTAACAAATGCAGATGCTATTCACCCAGGGTATGGTTTCTTATCAGAACGTGCAGATTTTGCACAGAAAGTTGAACAGCATGGTTTGATTTGGATTGGGCCGTCCGCGGCGATGATTGAAAAAATGGGTGACAAGGTTAATGCAAAAAGAACTGCTATTGAATGTGGTTTGCCTGTCGTACCTGGGTCTGATGGTGCGGTAAAGTCTTTGGAAGATGCGCTTTTCTGGGCTGAAAAAATTGGCTATCCTGTTATGTTAAAGGCAGCTGCTGGTGGTGGTGGTCGTGGTATTCGCCCTGTTATGTCTGCTGAAGAAATGCCTGCGGCATATCAGATTACAAAGCAAGAGGCTAAATCGGGTTTCGGTGATGACACATTATATATGGAAAAGTTATTGTTGCACCCAAGACATATTGAATTTCAGGTATTGGGTGACCAGCATGGTAATGTAGTTATCTTTGGTGAACGTGATTGCTCTTTGCAGCGTAAAAATCAGAAAGTTATGGAAGAATGTCCTGCTGCTATTTTAACGCAGAAGCAACGTGACGACATGATTGAAATTTGCAAAACTGCGGCAAAGAAAATGGGTTATACAAATGCGGGTACTTTCGAATTTATGTTCGAAAATGGTAAGTTCTATTTCTTGGAAATGAATACACGTCTGCAGGTGGAACACCCTGTGACAGAAATGGTATATGGCGTTGACCTTGTTCGTGAACAGATACGTGTAGCAGCAGGTGAAAAACTGGGGTATACACAATCTAATGTTGTTCCACATGGACATGCAATTGAATTTCGTATAAATGCCGAAGACCCAAAAACATTTATTCCAAATCCTGGAAAGATAAGTTTATATGCGCCGTCCGGTGGTATGGGCGTTCGTGTTGATAGTGCGGTATACACTGGTTATACGATTCCACCAACTTACGATTCTATGATTGCAAAATTAATTGTTCATGCACCAAATAGACCTGCGTGTATTATGCGTGCTATGCGTGCGCTGGACGAATTTGTAATCGAAGGTGTAAAGACAACAATTCCTTTGCAGCAGAAGTTATTAAAGAACAAAGATGTCAAGACTTTGAACTTTGATAACCATTGGTTGGAAAACTATCTGCGTGATGAAAAAGAAAAATCATCACAGAAGGAAGAAAAAGAAGATAAAGACGAAGAAAAGTAAAAAAGAGCCGGCAAATGCCGGTTCTTTTTATGAATTGCGCAGATAAAATTTTCTTGATAACATTCCCAGTATGAAAGGAGAAAACATGAGAAATATCTTTGCTGGTTTTTGTTTGTTTATGTTTATGTCTGCACCTGCATTCGCATCCAGTTTTATTTTAAATTATTATGACAATACTTTTTATCCAGAAGGTGATGCGGCAACCGCTGGTATGGGTGAATTAGTCGGTATTTCAGATATATATTATAGTTGGAATTTATTAAATGGAACGCTGACATCAACACAAACAGAATGGATTGCTGATGGTAGCGGCGGAATGGTTAAAGCGCCTTATGATTCTAGTTTTTCTTATCCTAATTTAACACCAGAAAATCTTGATAGTTTTTTAAGTTATCCAGAATGGTCTGGTGCTGCAGAAAGTTTTAAAAATCAATTATCAGGCTTAGAACCTAAAAACACAAATTATTCTAAGTTTGATGTTATAAATGCGCTTAGTACTAATAATATGATAAACAATTCTGTTCAGAACAGATTGAATACATCAAGTGGTTCTATTTGGGTTCAGACAGTTTATAATAATTTAAAAGAACTTGAAAATAATGGCTTTTCCAGCAGTTCCATAGGGCTTGTTTTAGGTGCAGACGGTAGAATTAGTGATTCTTTTAAAATCGGTGCTGGTGTATATGTTGATGGTTCAGAATTTTCTATTGATGATTCTGATATTGATGTTGCAAATTATACGGGTGTTGTTTATGGACAATACAGAAAAGATGCTTTTTATATAAACGGTATTTTTAACTATGGGATTTCCGAATATAAAGAATTAAACGATAAAAATACAATAGATGGTTATAGTGCAAATTTATATGTTGGCTATAATATAACAAGCGGTCTTGTTGCAGAAATCGGAACACATTATACGCATGTAAATCCATATGATTATAAGTACAGTGATAATTATCATATAAAAACAGAACAGAGTGATTATGTGACTATAAATCCAGGAATAAGATATTCTAAAAGCATAGGAATATTTAATCTATCTGCTAATTTAAGTGCTTCATATTTAGCGTATAATGATATTGGTGATAGGACCGAGTACTTGTTTGATACCTATGAATTCAAGGTTGTACGTGGCGAAGATAAGGATAAATTTGGGATAGAGGGTGGTATAAATCTTGGTGCTAATTTAGGTGTTTTGTATGTAAATCTTGGTTATGATTATGTACGAAGTATATATTATTCAGACAGCAGTTTCAAATTATCTGCGCGTTCTGCATTTTAAATAAAAAGCCGGCATTTGCCGGCTTTTTATTTGTTTTTATTTTTTCTAAATTCGTCTAGTGATACAACGCGCCCCTTATCAGGTACGGAACCTGGTTTTTCTTCCAACGGCAATTCCATATCATTATCTGCAGCCGCGGCACCTTTTGGGTGGAAAGACAGCATAAAGTCAACAGATGGGTCTTTAAATTCAACCAGAGCAGAGAAAGGTACGCGGATAAAGAAAGGTCTGCCGTCGAAAGTTAATTGAACGCCGAACTCTTTATCAGAAACGTGTAAATTATTATAAGAATATTGCAGAACAATAGTCATTAAATCTGGATATCTAATGCGCAAAAAATCTGGTAAAACCACCCCTGGTGCACGAGTTTTGAATGTTATAAAGAAATGCGTTCCATCGCCAAGCCCATTAAATTGCGCATGAATTAAAGCATCTTTTACAACAGATTTTAAAGCATTGTCTAATAAACTTTGATAATCAATTTTGCTCATCTTCGTTCTCCGCGACCAGTATATTATTTATTGCCCCATCCTTGCAAGCAACAAATACAGCATCGGGAACATCAGCGAAAACAGTTGCGTCTAAACCAGTTGCCCAAACTTGTGCATCTGCTGCACCAAGTTCTGCAAATAGATTTGCGCGCGCATTGGAATCAAGGTGTGCTGCGGCCTCGTCTAATAATATTAACGGTCGACGAGCAGTTTTTGTATGAACAAGTTTTGCATGTGCTAGAATTAAATCTAACAAAACGGTTTTTTGTTGTCCTGTACTTGTCAGGTTTGCGGGCAAATTTAAATTTTTATTAAATACCCCAAAGTCTGATTTATGTGGACCGTCTAAAATCATTTTGTCGCCCACAAGTTCGCGGTTATCGTGCAAGTATTCGATATATTTTCTTTCTGCTTCTGCTGCATTATTGCCGCCAATCAGCATGGATTCAACAAGACCAGAAACAGTGACAGCGCAATTTTTTAAAAAGTAGTTTAATTCGCCTGCGTATTGAATTCTTGCGGATGCAACTGCCACAGCGGTTCCTGCAATTTGAGAGTCCAATGCATCAATCCAATATTTATCGCGTCCGTTTTTCAAAGCAAACGCGCGTTCTGACATAAGTTTAGAAAGTCTTGCAACGCGGCCTGCATGCGAAGAATCAAAACTTGCAACAAGTCTGTCAAAAAAAGCGCGCCTATCAGAAGCAGCATCTACAAACAATCGGTCTTCTTTTGGTGTTAACCAAACTATGCGAATGTGTGCGGATAAATCAGAAAGAGTGGCATTATCGCCATCTATTTTTGCGCGTCGGTTTGTGTCCGCAGAGGAAAAATATACAGAAATTTCTGTATCGTCATCAAGGTTTGCAAATACAGAAAAACTGCCATCCCCGTCAAATTTTGCAATATCTGTCATTACTGCACCACGCAGACCTTTGTCGCCGCCCAACATTGAAACGGCTTCTAGAACCGCGGTTTTGCCTGCACCATTTGGTCCTGTAATGATTATATTATGACGACCATGCGTTTGAATTCTGCATGCTTTATGATTTCTAAAATTAGACAGGGTTATACTTTCAATCATCAGAAGAAATTTTGGAGGCCTGGGTCGGAATCGAACCGGCATACAAGGATTTGCAGTCCTCTGCATAACCACTCTGCCACCAGGCCTTTAAGTCATGTGTAACTATACTACGCAAAAAAAAATTGTAATTCAACAGAAAAATTATATTATAGATGATATAATTTAGGGGTAAGAGAGAGTTTATATGAAAAAAATATGGATTTTATTGTGCTTGCTGCCGACACAGTTATGGGCGGCACAAGATTGTATGTCTATCAATACTGTCCCAGAAGGTAAATTGACACTGCAAGAGGTTATAGAACTTGGGCTTTGCAGAAATCCAGAAACTGCATCTGCATATTTGTCTTTGGAATCTGCAAGGTTCAGTAAAAATGCAGGTTATGCGCAATATTTACCAAGTGTAAGTGCGTCTGGTTCTGCTAGTTTACCGTATAGAAACAAGGAATGGTCTGATTGGTCATATAGTGCGTCTATTTCTGCGTCATATTTGATATTTGATTTTGGTAAAAGATTATCAGATGTGAATCAGTTAATTTCAACATGGCGTGCGACAGGTTTTGATTATAGCGAGTCTGTTCAGAACTATGTATACGGTATTATTGGTGCATATTATGCGCTGTTAAATGCGGATGCAGATGTGTTTACTGCAGAATCATTGCGTGTGGTTGCACAGACTGCAAAGGATACCGCTGATAAGAAATACAAGGCTGGCGCAGTTGCAAAGGCGGATGTATTAAAAGCCGATACAACGCTTGCAAGTCGTGTTTTAGATTTAGAACGTGCGAAAAATAATCGTGAAATAGCAAAAGGTACTTTGTTATCTAAGTTGTCTTTTTCTGCAAACCAGAATATTGAAATTGCGGATATGCCCGCAGAATTTGGCAATGAATCAGAGAATAAGAATATTGATGAACTTATTGCGCTAGCCGAAGAAAAGCGCCCTGACCTGCTACGTGCATCTGCAAATAAAGATGCGGCCTGGCATCGCAGAAACAGTGCATTTTTAAGTAATTTACCAAGTATTTCTGCGTCTGGCAGTTTATCTTGGAATAATACGCCTAGTGAAGTTTATAATTCTGGGCAAGATAATATCAGCGGCAGTATAGGTATTCGTGCATCTATGCCGATATTTGCTGGTTTTGCTAATATGTATAATGTTCGTTCCGCACAGGCAAATTATGAACGTGCAAAAGAACAAGAACGTGCAACAAAAGATGCGGCGGTATTGGATGTATTTACTGCATATCAGAACTACAAAACAGCACAGACGGTTCTTAAACAGACTGAAACTTTATTAGCATCAGCCAAAGAAACTGAAAATGTGACGGCTGGTATGTATAAGGTAGGTAAAGCAACAATGCTTGATTGGCAGACTGCATTGGCAGATTTAGCAGATGCGCACAAGCAAAATAATGCGGCGAAGTATGATTTGTTTACAAAACGTGCGGCGCTTGCGTTAGCAATTGGGGACATTAAAGACGGTTTGATGGAGGAAGAGGAAAATGAATAAAGAATCAAGAATTAAGAAAATCTGGGGTTGGGTAAAGCGTCGTAAATGGTGGTTGATTTTATTCCTGATTGTTGCGGGGGCGTTTTTATACTTCTTTACAGGTAGTACAGATAATAAAGCAACGGGTTTTGCAACGGCCACAATATCACGTGGTGACTTGCGCCAAGTTGTGACTGCTACGGGTGAAATTCAACCGTTAAATACTATTAATGTTGGTTCTCAGGTTAGTGGTACAATTGAAGAAATATTTGTAGATTATAACTCCAAGGTAAAGAAAGGTGATGTTTTATTAAAAATAGAACCTTCTGTTTTGCAGGCTTCTGTAGATGAAGCAAAAGCATCTTTGGTTAGTTCAGAATCTCAACGTGACTATGCAAAAAGTGAATATGAACGTAATAAGATTTTATACGAAGATGGTTTTATTGCACGTGCGGAACTAGAACAATCTCAGACAACGTACGAACAAGCAGAACAGAATGTTAATAAAATGAAATCTCAGTATGATCGTGCGGTGACTAATTTAGGTTATGCGACCATAACATCGCCTGTTGACGGGACTGTTATTTCACGTCAGGTTGACGTAGGTCAGACTGTTGCTGCATCGTTCCAGACACCTGATTTGTTCGCAATTGCAGAAGATTTATCAAAAATGCAAATTGAAACTGCTGTATCCGAAGCAGATATTGGAATGATAGAAGAAGGTCAGACTGTAACTTTTACTGTTGACGCCTACCCTACTCAAACATTTGAAGGGAATGTTCGTCAAATACGTCTATCACCGACAGTAACATCAAACGTTGTTGTTTACACAGTTGTAATTGATGTTGATAACAGTGATTTGCGGTTGAAACCAGGTATGACCGCTTTTGTGACGATATTGATATCAGAAAAAAAGGATGTATGGAAAGTTCAGAATTCTTCATTATTATTGCGTAGTTTTGATGGAATTGTTGCAGATGCGGGTGATGCGACAACAAAGACCCATTTGGCAATTCAAAGAAATGTCGGTGGTACCCCAACTGTAGTTCTTGTACCGTATGAAAAAGGTCTTGTCACAGCAACCGAAACAGAAATTATTTCTGACGATATACAAGAAGGTGACAGAATAATAATCGGTCGTTATGGTCAGACTTCTTCGTCGTCTTCTTCTATGCGTATGGGCGGTGGACCAAGAATGTAAGATAGTTGAACAAAAAAAGACCAGTAAAAGGCTGGTCTTTTTTTTATATTTTTTATAAAAATTTTAATATCAGATGATATAATTCTGTCGTAAAGAGAGAATGCATATGAAAAAGCAAAAAGAACAAGTAAATATAATTTCAATGGACAAAATCTGTAAAAGTTTCCCTGTTGAAATGGGGGGAGAACAGCAGGTTTTGTTTGATATAACATTTGATGTAAACCAGGGTGAATTTGTTTCTATTATGGGACCTTCTGGTAGTGGAAAGTCAACATGTATGAATATTATTGGTGCGCTGGATACGCCGACAAGTGGTACATATAAACTGTACGGCAGGGATGTCACCCATTTGTCACCTGATGAATTGGCAGTTGTTCGTAATGAATATATAGGATTTGTTTTCCAGCAGTTTAATTTATTGTCGAAACGCAGTGTTCTGGACAATGTAATGTTGCCATTAATGTATCGTGGGCTTCCGATGGAAGAAAGAATTAGACGTGCGCGCGAGATGTTAAAACGTGTAGGACTAGAAAATTTTGAATCGTATTTACCAACGCAATTATCGGGTGGTATGAAACAACGTGTTGCGATTGCGCGTGCTTTGGCAGGTGACCCAAAGTTGATACTTGCTGACGAACCTACCGGTGCATTGGATAGTAAAATGGGTAACGAGATACTTAGTTTCTTTAAGAAATTAAATGAAGAAATGGGGATAACTATTGTGATGATTACCCATGAATTTGAAATTGCGCAATATTCAAATCGTTTAATTCATATTTATGATGGTCGGATAACTTATGATGGAAAAGTTCCGAAAGATGAAAAAGTTTTACAGAAATAATAAATAAGCGAGAGAAAATATGACATTTAATGATATTTTGAAAGAATCTTGGTTATCCATTAGTGGTAATAAGATACGTTCTTTTTTAACCGTATTAGGTATTGTAATTGGGGTTATGGCGGTTGTGATAATGGTTGCAGTTGGGGAAACCGTATCAAAGCAGATAAGCGACCAGTTTTCATCGCTTGGTACAAATACAATAATGATACGTGCAGGTGCAGCGCAGAGTGCGGGTGTAAGAACTGGAAACAGACATACGCTAACAACCGAGGACGCAGAATTTATTGCTAAACTGCCCGATGTTATGGCGGTAAGTCCTGTACAAAATGCGGCAGCGCAGGTTATTTATGGAAATCAGAACTGGGCATCATCTATGGTTGGTGTATATCCTGGTTATGCAACAGTTCAGAATTTAGAAATGAAATATGGTATGTTTTTTGACCAGTCTGCTGTTAGGAACGGGTCCACTTATGCGGTTATTGGGCCTCAGACAGCGGAAGAATTACAGATGCCAGAAAATCCTGTTGGTGAAACCATTCGCATACAGAATATGCCATTTGTGATAATTGGTGTCACAAAAGAACGTGGGGATTCTGCTATGGGAAGCCAAGATGATATGGTTATAATCCCCATTACTACGTTGAAAAAGCGTCTGCAAGGAAGCCGTTTTCCAAATTCAGTTAACATGATAACGCTGAAATTATATCCAGACGCAGATAATAATTTGGCGATAGAACAAATGACTGCTTTATTGCGCGACAGACATAATTTAACAGATGATGAAGAAGATGATTTTCAGATTATGGATATGAAGCAGGTTATGGAAGCAATGGATACTGTGACGGGTTATATGACAATGCTATTAATAGCAATTGCAGCAGTATCTTTGTTAGTTGGTTCTATTGGTATTATGAATATGATGTTAGTATCGGTTGCAGAAAGAACGCATGAAATCGGAATTAGAAAGGCTATTGGTGCCAGAGAAAAGCATATTATTATTCAGTTCTTATCAGAATCTATATTGATTTCATTTATGGGGTCTTTTTGTGGAATGTTAATCGGTGTTGGGTTATCACAAGGAATAGGACGCTTTGTTTTAGGCTATGAAGTTCCGTTTAGCGCATGGCCAGTAGTTGTATCTGTTGGTGTTGCGGTTGTTGTAGGACTTGCATCTGGGGTTGTTCCTGCAAGAAAGGCAGCAAAACTGAACCCAATAGATAGTTTAAGACATGAATAACAAAAAAAGCCGGTAAATGCCGGCTTTTTTATTGTTTGTAAAATTATTTGCATTCTAAGAAATAGCCGGTATTTACCGGCTAGATTATATATTTAAATTTTTAAGCATTTCTTTTAAAATTGGGGTTTCAATTCCTGCTTTTTCAGCTCTATGAATTAGACCATGTAATGCAAATATGCCTTCAACGGTACCTGCGGGTTTTTCTCCTTTTGCTATGGACATACCGCCCGCAAAGTTCCTACTTGTTGCAGATGTCGCGGATAAGAACAAGTCCCCTATCCCGCACAAATCTAAGAAAGTTGCCATTTTTGCTCCATTTGCTAAACCTAGGTGCATAACCTCGTTCCAAGCACGGGTAAATATCATCGCGCGTTCATTTTCACCTTTTGATGCAATTGAATTATATCCACATATTAAAGCAACCGCATTCTTGCCAACACCACACATTTCAGCGCCGATAATGTCATCACTTTCATTTAAATACAATTGATTCAATATTTCTTTACCTACTTCAAGTGCTTTTGGTGTACCTGCAAGTGTAGAACCAGTCGGCACACCACGTGCGACTTCTGCGGCAAATTGTGGGCCAGATAAAACGCCAAATTCTTTTGCATCTGGTAGTTCTTTTTTTATGATTTCTGACATAAAATCACCAGTTGAACTTTCCGCACCTTTTGTACAAATTATAATTGATTGGTTATTATAGAAGTCGCGTGCTTTGCGGACAGTTTCTCTGAAATATGCAGCAGGTGTGACAATTAACCAAGCATCACAATTTCTTAATTGTTCCATATCAGAAGTTATTTTTATATTATTTGGGATTTCTACATCGTCAAATGTTTTGCTTTCACCATCATAAGACCACAATATTACATTTGCTCCACCTTTTGCAGAGATGATTGACAAGGCCGTACCCCACGCGCCTGCACCGATAACACCGACATTTATCATTTTATTTTCCTTAGTTTCTTTTTTAATTCCGGTACAATAGTTAATCCATCATCAGATAATTCAATCGCGCGCATATAGGCGTCGCGCGCTAATTGTTTTTCACCGGTTTTTGTATATAAATCACCTAGATGTTCGAACAAAGAAGAACATGTTGCGGACACCTCCCCTACCCTGGCAAGAACTTCTAACGCTGCTTCTGTGCCTTCACGTTGTGCGACAACATATCCCAAAGTATCCCAAGCCATTATGTCTGTAGGATCTTGTTTTACAAGCATCATTGCGTAATCATACGCATTTTCGATTTCTCTGTTTTGTTTGGCCCATATTTTTGCCTGCAAAGAAATGATTTCTGCATCCAAAGGCAGAATTACAGATGCGTCATGTAAATCTGATTGTGCTGCGTCTAAATCGTCAAAAACAAAGTGAATTTGTGCCCTGCTCTTCAAGAAAAATGCATGCCCTACTTCATTTAAGTTTTTGTCATTTAATGCCATATTTGCGGTTCGTAAAGCAGCCCTGCGGTTTCCATTTTGAATGTTATACGCAATTAATTTATTTACAGCAGGAACGAACAAAGGATTTTCTTTTATAGCACGTTCCAATGCTTTCATATCGCCGCTTTTTTCTGCCATACGCAGCACAGAAAATAGATAAAAAGGACTATCTGATTTTATTCTTTCAAAGTGCTTTTTATAGTTCCCTGTTGTGTTAAAGAAGAATTGCCCCAGATAATAATTTATTGCATCGCTGTTTTCATTAAAACTAGGCCCTACTATCTGGGCAAAACGCAAAAGCAATATAGACAAATCAGAATACATCATAATTTGTGTGTGTGAAACGTTTTGAATCAGACTAAAAGCCAAAGCGTTTTTATAACCTGAATATAAAGACCAATCAGGTATAGCGTCATAGTCCAACATAAACATTCCACCAGGTCTTGATGTAAAATCTTCTTTTAAATTTTGTGCCTTGTCATTCAGATTGTTATGGTTATAAAATGACATTATATATAAATAGTCGTTTATATTCATAAAATCCGAACGAACTTTGGAAAAATATTCTGCTGCTTTTTCATTATCGCCAGTTTCTGCGTATATTTGACCGCGAACAAAATCTTTCCAGGATTC
The DNA here is from genome assembly GCA_949298405.1 of uncultured Pseudomonadota bacterium. Taxonomy (GTDB): domain Bacteria; phylum Pseudomonadota; class Alphaproteobacteria; order Rs-D84; family Rs-D84; genus Enterousia. Next base: position 57,378 of record CASFWA010000001.1, on the reverse strand, counting down.
ATTTGTTGGTAATTTATCTATAAATTTAAGCGCGTCTGTTTTGTGGTCTGTTGCAATAGATGCCCATATGCGTAATGGTGCTGCCAATGCAGACTCGTCCTTTTTGTGACGCTTATAAAGTTCTTCCCAATTGTCTTTTGTTATTATATACGCATCATAAATCAATCTGGATGAAGTTGCCTTTTCGTCTTTTAATAGATTTGCATTTTCAGGCATACGACCACTTAAAAATTCAGATAAGAATTTTGTAGATTGTATGGTAGCATAATCAACATCTTTTATTTGATTAGCAAACTTAGCGGCATTTTCAAAATCATTTACATATATCGCATGTTGTGCCGCCAAAAAAGAACCATAGTTTGTTTCTGGATATTTAAAGTTATTTTGTGTGTTGTCTGAATAATTGTGGTACCAAAACGCACCCCCCATCACAGCGATGATAGCAATTAACGCAACACCAACGAATAAAGTTTCTGTTTTTCTCATGTGAAAGTTATGCTACAATAATCTTTATGAATAATAAAGAGAAATTTATTTTATATAAAGAATTGCTGTGTGATTGGTCAAAACGCATGAATTTAGTTGCACCCAGTACTTTGGCGGATATAGAAAACAGGCATTTTGCCGATTCTGCACAATTAGCAGATGTTTTGCCACACGATGTAAGGGTCATAGATTTAGGTAGTGGTGCCGGGTTCCCAGGGGTTGTGTTGGCTATTTTAGGCTGGCGTGTCACATGTGTTGAATCTATCGGTAAAAAAGTTGCTTTTTTAAACGAGGTAAAAAATAAATTAAATTTAGATAATTTGAATATATATCATGGCAGGTTAGAAACCTTGGTCCCCACCCTGCCCCGTAACGCAAAAGATATTGTGTTTACTGCACGTGCATTTGCATCTTTAATAGATATTTTGAATTATGTTGCAAAAACAAAATACCGGCTTTTTTTACTAAAAGGCCGGGATGTAAAAAAAGAAATCGAAATAGCACAAAAAAAATACAAATTTGATTATGAATTAATTTCATCAAAAACTGGGGATGGTTTTATTATTGTTATAGAAAACACCCGGTAATTTCATGTGAAATTTTGCGTAATGATTTGTATTTAGTGTATTTTTTGATATGTGTAAATATTGTGGTTTTGACCGGTAATTTCTTTTGTTAATGAATCTATTTTGTTGAGAACTTTTTGTCTTTGTTTTGAACTTGCGGCACGCCATACGTTTGCCTTCCCGTTCTTTGAGTCGAATGTCCAAAGTGGGTCCCACATACCGATTGTTGGATTAAATAGAATTGCGTGGTATGAATTACAGGACGAGTTCGGAACAAAAGGTTTGTCTAGATATTCATTGTTGTATGCGCGCAGCATTGTTGTTTTATATAATCCGCGTTTTGTTTCGCTTAAAAATCTTTCAAGTGCGCATTCTATGGTGATATCTGCTATCTTTTGGTTGTTGAAATCTATTGGATAAGTTAAGTGTTCTTTCTTGATAAGAGAAGATATTTGCTGGTCGGCTTTTTGAATAAAATATTTGTTTGTTGGAAAAGAGAAACCGGTTTCATATTTGTAATCCATTGCTTCTATTATTTCTGAAGCAGGTGCCATAATTTCGTTTTGTGCAGCAATTGCGGCGCGTATTTCTGCAGGAAAGAAACGTGTGTTTTTGGTCATATTTGCTTTTCGTGCGTGTTCTAGTTCGTGTCGCAATACAAGACGCATCTGGGTGTTATTGTTGTTGCAATAGTTTTGTATGTTTTCTTTTTTGCTATTTGTTGTTAAATAAAATAATTTTATAGAATTACTGCTGGGGATAAATAGTCCCGCTGCAATAGTTTTTTTGTTTTTTATCATTTCGTCTGTTATAAGAACAGTGTCAGTTTTGAATGTTATATCTGGGTATTGTATAGTAGATGTGCTGATTTTTGTATTTGTGGTTTTGTTGTTGTTTGTTTCTGTTGAAGATTTGTTTATGAAAAGACCGACCCCTAGACCAAGGGAAAAAGTAAATACCAAAGAATAAGCGATGTTTATTTTCATATTTTTAAATATAGTCAAAAAATATTATTTGTCAATAGAGTTAGTTGTTTCATGTGAAATTGAGTTTATTATATTGTTTTTATTTAGTTTTTTATAATTGTAAATATATTGCCTTGACCGAATCGTTTGGTTTATTATATTCTAAAGATGTTAAAATAGATAGTTAGGAATGGAAGGAATGACAAAAATAATTGCTTTTGCTAATCAAAAAGGTGGTGTTGGTAAGACTACTACGGCAATAAATATTGGTGCTTCGCTGGCTGCGATTAAGAAACGGGTTTTGTTAATTGATTTAGATCCGCAGGGAAATGCCGGTACTGGTTTGGGGTTTGTTCGTGCGTCTCATCGTCAAAGTGTTTATGGGGTTATAATGGGAACCGCGAATGCGGCGGACAATATTTTATCAACTGCAGTACAAGGAATGCATATATTGCCTTCGACAATGGCATTGGCGGGCGCAGAAGTCGATTTGTTGGATGTTGAAAACCGTGAATACCGGTTGCGGGATGCTTTAAAACCAATAATGGAACATTATGATTATATTTTATTGGATTGTCCACCGGCATTGGGCTTCTTGACTTTAAATGCGTTAACTACTGCGGATTATGTTATTATACCTTTGCAGTGTGAATTTTATGCATTGGAGGGTATTAGTCATTTGGTTAATTCTATAAAAGAAATAAAAAACAAGTGGAATCCTAATTTAGAAGTTTTGGGTGTTTTGTTAACCATGTATGATAAACGATACGGGTTAACACGTGCGGTTGAAGACGATGTACGCGGTACATTTGGCGACAGGGTTTTTAAAACGGTTGTTCCGCGTAATGTTCGTGTGTCAGAAGCACCGAGTCATGGAAAGCCCGCATTGTTTTATGATTTTAATTCTGCTGGTGCGCAAGCGTATTTAAGGGTCGCAACAGAAGTTGTTCAAAAAACAGAAAAAGAGGTTTTATAATGAGTAAATTCGGATTAGGGCGTGGTTTGGCAGACTTAAAGGAAGAGATAGGCAGCATTCCTGATATTTCGATTTTGACGGGTAGTGAGCGCGTTGTTGTAAAACAGATACCTCTTGTTCAGATTGGTGCAAATCCGGACCAGCCACGTAAAACTTTCTCTGATGAAGAGTTGTCTGATTTAGCCGCTTCTATAAAAGAGAAGGGGGTTTTGCAACCAATATTGTTGCGTGCCGTAACAGGAAAACCGTATATGTATGAAATTGTTGCGGGTGAACGTCGTTTCCGTGCTAGTAAAATGGCGGGCTTAAATGAAATTCCTGCATTGGTGAAAACTTTGACTGATGAAAATGCTATGGAAATAGCATTGATAGAAAATGTACAACGTGAAAATTTAAACCCAATAGAGGAAGCGGCCGCATATAAAAATCTTATGGAAAAGTGTGAATATGCATTGTCTGATGTTTCAAGGCTGATAGGCAAATCAGAGAGTTATATAAGAAATGCCATGCGTCTGATGGATTTGCCTGTTGAGGTAAAAAGTATGGTAGAGCAGGGTGTTTTATCTGCATCACATGCACGTACAATCGCTGTTGCAGAAAATCCTGTGGCTTTGGCACATGAGATAATAGACAAAAAGATGTCCGTTGCAGAAACCGAGAAGAAAGTAAAAAATTCTGCTCGTTCTACAAATAGTCGTGCATATGTTTCTAAAACGATAGATGCAGATACTGTTCGTGATATAGAAAACAAAATAAAATTTGCATTAGGTGTCCCGGTTAAATTGCAAGAAAAACGCGGTGGCGCCGGTAATATTGTCTTGTCATTTGCTACACGTGTTCAAATGCAAGAGTTAATCGAAAAACTAATAAAGTAGAAATAATAAAAAAGCCGGCTTTTGCCGGGTTTTTTATATAAATATATATTAAAATTTATTTATAAAAAACACCGGTATTTACCGGTGTTTTTTTATTTGTTTCAACAATTATTATTTAACTGTTGTTGTTGCGTTACGATTCCATTTCCAGACTTCTTCGCCTGTACCTTGAACTAATGGGCGTTCTTTACCATAAGAAATTGTGGAAATACGTTTAGAATCGATACCGTCTTTTACCATAACGTCTTTAGCAGCGTTTGCACGACGTGCGCCCAATGCTAAGTTATATTCTGTGGAACCACGTTCGTCGCAGTTACCTGCAATTTGGATTTTTGTATCTGGATGATTCTTCATATACAAAGACTGACCCAACAAATTGTCGCGTGCTTCTTCAGAAATTTCAGAAGAATTGAACGCAAAGAACACACGCTGATCATTCAAATCTGCTGGTTCAACAATGCTGGAACCACCACATGCGGCCAACATGCCTGCAACACCAGCCAATATAGCAAAGTTTTTAATTTTCATGAAAATACTCCCTTGAGTTTTTGTTGCTCGTGTTCTAGTCTATAACAAAAGGTTTGAAAAATCAAGGGAAATCAAAAGTGCAAGACAATGATTTACAGTATTTATCCTTGGCTGGTGTGCGATGGGAATTAAATGATATTCCTATGACAGTGGCCAGAATAAATACTTCGTCTGCTGACTCAGAAGGGGGGGCTGTACAGTCGCAGATTACAGCAAGAACACAGACTTCTATTGTGCCGCCAGTGGCACCATCTATGCCTATGTCTGTGGATACAGCGGTTGCGATGGCTGCACGTCCGACGGATATATCCGCACTTAGCAGAATGATTGCTGAGTTTAATCATCCTTTGCGTGCGGGTGCAACAAATGTGGTTTTGCCTAATATTGCGGTTAAACCAAATGGTTTGATGATTGTGACAGACATTCCAAGTGCAGAAGATGATGCTAATGGGAAGATATTGTCTGGTGCAGTGGGTGAATTATTGGATAAAATGTTGTTGGCCATAGGAATGACGCGTGAAAATGTTTCTATAATTCCATTGGTGTTCTGGCGTACACCTGGTGGCAGAACACCATCAAGGTCAGAACTTGATTTGGCGCATCCTTTTGTTAATAGAGCATTAGAATTATTAGCACCTCGTGTAATTCTTACATTGGGGACACTTGCTGCAAGCGAGATTGCAGGGGTAAGTTTGCCGCGTGGTCATGGTTCTGTGGTAAGTCTGGAATCGGGGGCAGTATGTATGCCGATATTTCATCCGAACTATTTAATGCTAAAACCCGCTGCCAAACGAGATGCATGGAATGCGTTGCAAATAGTGCAAAATTTGTTGAAAAGTTCTGATGAATAGTCAATAATTTCGGCATAAACATAAAAGGAGTATACCATTAAACCAAATAATAACCGTGATAATCGTCGTGACATGGGTCCGCGTATAAATAACAGAATATTTGCAAAAACGGTGCAAGTAATAAGTTCAACAGGTCAAAATCTTGGCGTTATGCCGACTCCGCAGGCGTTGCAGATGGCAGCAGATGAAGACTTGGATTTAGTTGAAATGAATTCAAATGGTGCTGTCACTATTGTAAAAATTATGGACTATGGAAAGTTCAAGTACGAACAGAAAAAACGTGCCAGTGAAGCAAGAAAAAATCAAAAGACTGTCGAAGTAAAAGAAGTTTGGGTAAAGCCTTTTATTGAAGAAAACGATTTGAATATAAAACTTAAGAAAGTTTTTGAATTTTTAGGCGAAGGCAATAAGGTAAAAATTTCAGTTATGACTCGCGGTTCAAAAAAGGTTTTAGCGCGTGGTAAAGATGCAGTACCAGAGTTATTTGCAAGAATTTTAGAGTTAATCGGTGACAAGGGGACGTTAGAAACTAAATCTAAGCCAGATGAAAGAACGAAGTCGATATTAATTGCCCCTGCAAAATAAAAAAGCCCCGTAAAAACGGGGCGTTTTTTGATTTTTTTGTGTTTTATTTAAGTTATTTTATTTGCGTTTTAGGTTTTTATTTTGTATCTTTTCTGACAAATAAAAGGAATAAAAATGGACGAAAAAAAGTTGTCATTTGAAGAGGCTTATAAACAACTTACAGAACTTGTGAAAAAAATGGAAGCGGGTGAATTATCTTTGTCTGATTCTGTTGCTGCATACGAGCAGGGGATAAAGTTAAAAGCATATTGCGAGCAATTATTAAAAGAAGCAGAATTAAAGATAGAAACTTTGAAAGTCGGTACAACACAAGCATAATGGATTAGGTCGTGGCGGATAAGAGTAAATTGACACCTGTTATGCAACAGTACGTTGATATGAAATCGGAAAATCCGGACGCGCTGTTGATGTTTAGGCTTGGGGACTTTTATGAAGCGTTTTTTGAAGACGCAAAAATTATTAGTGAAAGTTTAGGTTTAGTTTTGACTCAACGTGGTACGGATGCAGACGGTGAAAATATACCAATGTGCGGTATTCCATGGCACGCCGCAGATAATTATTTCGGACGTTTAGTCAGGGCAGGGTTCAGGGTTGCATTGGTAGAACAGATGGAAAGCCCGGCAGAGGCTAAGGCGCGCGGTCATAAATTTATAGAAAGAAAAGTAATTCGTGTTTTAACACCAGGTACACTTACAGATGAAAATTTATTAACGCCAAAGAATTCTAATTTTTTGGTAGCGATTATTGCGTTAGATGACAGAAAGTTTGATATTGCTGGTTGTGATATCTCAACGGGTGAATTTTTTGTCGGTCAAACAGCGGAAGTTTTGGACGACTTAGTTCGTATTAATCCTGCAGAGGTAATTTATCCTGAATCTTTGGCAGAAAATGAAACTGTGTTACAGTTACGTAACATTTTTAAGACTACGCCAGTATACGAGAAACTTTATCATCGTGCAGATATAGATAAAATTGTTTCACAGGTTTTCGGTGGTGCGGTTAGAACCGAAAACGAGACGACCAATTGTGAAAATGCGGTCGGTTTGTTGGCAGGGTATTTATTTAATACTCAGCGTGGTGCGTCAATTGCTTTTCGTGCGCCATATGTTTATAAATCTGGCAGGCAATTATTAATAGATTCCGCAACTTGGAAAAGTTTAGAAATAGACGCACCTATTAATGATGGTGGAACATGCCTGATAGATGTACTAGACAATACTAAAACTGCTGCAGGTGCCAGAAAATTACGGGCTTATTTGCGCACTTTATCTGGTGATATAGATGAAATACGTCGCAGACAAGAACATATCGGACACTTTTTGTTAAATCCAGATGTTATGGCAAGTGTTTCTTCTGCATTGGCATCTGTACCAGATGTGGGGCGTAGTTTATCGCGCTTGCTTGCTGGGCGTGGTACGCCACGTGATATGCGTCATATTGCGGATTTTCTAATAGAATTACCTAATTCAAAGATGCTTGCTACAAGGCTGGATTCTAATTTTGCTGCAAGATTTGCAGAGATAAATACTCATGATAATTTGGCATGGGAATTAAATTCTGCGCTGGCAGATGAATTGCCTACTTTCTTTAGAGATGGTGACGTTATAAGAACTGGTTTTGATGTATCACTGGATCATATGCGTGGGCTAGCGCATGGTGCAAAGGAAACGATTGCAAGTATGCAAGCAGAGTATGCCGCCGCGACAGGTGTTCATACATTAAAGATAAAGTATAATAATATCTTAGGTTATTTTATAGAAGTTCCAAGTGCGCGTGCAGATGCGCTTATGAAGCCAGAATCAGGTTTTATTCATCGTCAGACAATGGCAGGGAATATGCGCTTTACAACAGCGAAGTTAATAGACCTTGATAACGATGTTCGTAGTGCCGCGGAAAAGTCCGCAGCAATAGAAGCGGATATTATAAGTAATTTGATTCAGAAAATACGTGAAGTGTCTGATGATTTGCTTGCAACGGCAGAATTATTAGCAGATTTAGATGTTTGGTATTCTTTGGCGGTGACTGCGGATAGATATTCATGGGTGCGCCCAAATATGACCGAAGACAATGCTTTTGATATTGTTGGTGGTCGTCATCCTGTTATAGAAGCGGTATTGCGCAAGCATGGGGATAATTTTGTTAAGAATGATTGCAATTTGAATGCCAAGTCTATTGCGTTATTAACTGGTCCCAATATGGCAGGGAAATCGACATATTTGCGTCAGAATGCGTTATTGGTTGTTTTGGCGCATATGGGGTCTTTTGTTCCTGCAACAAGTGCCACAATCGGTATTTGTGACCAATTATTTAGTCGTGTAGGTGCATCAGATAATTTGGCCGCAGGGCAGTCTACTTTTATGGTCGAGATGAGTGAGACTGCAAACATATTGCGTCGTGCTACAAAAGAGTCATTTATAATTTTTGACGAAATAGGGCGTGGAACTGCAACTTATGACGGTATGGCAATTGCGCAGGCGGTATTAGAATATTTGAATGATTTGCAGCCAAGAACACTTTTTGCAACGCATTATCATGAATTGACAGCACTGGTTGGGTGTAATTCTGGTCAGTTGCAGAATGTATCTTGCCTGACTATAGATGTACGCGAGCATAATAATGAGATTGTCTTTATGCATAAAATAGTTGCGGGCGTAGCAAATAGGTCCTATGGTATACATGTAGCGAAGATGGCGGGAATGCCGGAATCTGTTGTTGCACGTGCAGAAAGTGTGTTGGCGGGGTTAGAAGAACATAAAGCGACATTATGTGAAGATATTCCACCTGCAACAGTGACAAAGAAAACACAGGTACATAACAAGATTTCCGAGCCGAAGGGGGGCGCGCAACTAAATCTATTCGGATAAGGGGTGTTTATGCCAAAAATAAAACCGCTGTATGTTTTTAAATCGGACTTCATATCAACTTATGAGGAATTTTTTAACTCGCGTTATTTAAAGCAGTTTTTAGAGGAAGTTGATTTTTTATCTCCTGGTATTCCGCAAAAGTTTAAATGTCTGCCAGAATTCCGTCTGGGCACAAGGTTATTTGTTGAAGATTGCGGTGAGTTATATAAGTCTGATATAACATGGGGGCCAAAGTTTTTGGTTGGACGTTCTGTTCGTACTGATTCAAAGGGGCGAATATTTGCTGATGTTCCTATGGACGTGCATACAGATTCAGAATATTCACCTGTTGTTTACAGAGATTATCAAGAAATTCGTTTTTATAGGGGAATGGCAGATGCTATTTTTGATATAAATAAATTGCGTCAAATTTGGCCCAAAAGAGAGGTTAATCAGAACGAATTTATAAAATATTTAGCAATGGCAGAAAAATTAAAAAAAATTAATAATAAAATGCGTGGTGGCGGTTATGAATATTAAATCATCTGTAGTATTTGAAACAAATTTATTAAATATAGTTCGTAAAGAGTTTGATGACCCAGAAAAAGTAAAAGAATTTTTAAAAAAGTTTGATTTTACCAAAATATATACAATATCTGGCAAGCGAACATCGGGTTCTTTTATTTTTTATGATAGACCGCAGTCTTTTAAATTGGGGATAAAATTTTCTTTTGATTTATGTGATAAGACATTAAAATCTGAACCTGTTTGGGGATTAGAGGCTTTGGTTGGACGTTCTATAAAAGAGTTAAAAAGAGTAAATAATGATTATATTTATGAAATAGAAAGTCCTTTTGTTAGACGAAATCATTTTGAAAAATATACAGTAAATAAAAAAGAAAACGAAGAATTAATCGTTATAAACCAGAAAAATTTAGAGCAAGTATATCCTCCGATAACTAATGGCAAAAGTTTATTAGACGAATTCCTAGAAAAAGCATTTGAAAAAAAATATGTAATAAAGGAACGTTAATTGGCTTCTGGGTGGATAATCTTAGATAAACCGTCAGGCATGTTTAGTCGCACTGCAGGGGGGCGCATTGCGCGTATGCTTGGTGCAAAAACTTTTGGGCATATAGGCACGCTTGACCCAATGGCGTCTGGTGTGTTGCCGATTGCGCTGGGGTCTGCGACTAAGATGATACCGTTTATAGAAGATTTTTCTGATGGGAAAAAAGAGTATTTATTTTCATTAAAATTCGGATATGAAACAGATAGTCTTGATATAACAGGAAAAGAAGTTAAGAGAACAGATATTATTCCAGATGAAAAATTGGTTGAATCTGTGTTGCCAAAACTTGTGGGAGATATAGAACAAGTGCCTCCTGTTTATAGTGCGGTACATATTGGGGGGCGCAGAGCATATGAATTAGCGCGCAGTGGCAAAGAGATAGATATACCTGCAAGGAAAGTAAAAATATATTCCTTAGAATATACTGGAAAAAAAGAAGATTCATGGTGTTTTAAAGTAGTTTGCGGTCGTGGAACGTATGTTCGTGCATTAGCGCGTGATATTGCGCAATTATGCGGTACGGTTGCGACGGTTGATATGATACGCAGAACCGGAACAAATGGTTTTGATATAAAAAATGCGGTAAAACTTGATTTTTTAGAAAATCTGTTTAATAATGGTGCAGATTTCAAGGGAATCTTGAAACCAATTGATTTTGGACTGGGGGACATTCCGGTTCTAAATTTGGATGATAAATCGACTAATTTTTATAAACATGGTGGATTTATCAAAACAGACGCATCTGACGGATTTTGTCGCGTATACAACGAAAAAGACTTCGTTGGAATAGGTGTAGTATCTGGCGGGGAATTGCGTCCAAAACGAACAATTTAAATAAAAAAAAGGAAAAATAATGTCCGTTACAAAAGAAAAAAAGACAGAATTGATTAATGCGTTTAAAACTACTGAAAAAGATAACGGTGGTTCTGCTGCTTCTCAGGTTGCAGTTTTGACAGAACGTATTCGCAATTTGACGGAACACATGAAAGCAAATCACAAAGACCATCATTCAGAACGTGGTTTGTTGATGATGGTAAATCGTCGTAAAAAATTGCTTGCGTATATAAAGAAACGCAATGTAACAGAATATGAAGAACTGATTAAAAAATTAGGTCTACGTAAATAAGAAAAAACCGGTAATTAAATGCCGGTTTTTTATTTGCAAACAGTTAAATATCCTTTATAATCCAGATTGCGAAGGGGAAATTGTTCTTTCTTGCATTTGTTAGCAGAATGCAAAAACGAATAATTTTTCTTCGCATATTATTGAACTAATAAAATGGAGAAATAAATGTTATTTGGTTTATTTAATAAAGATGAAAAAGCGCATTTAAACAACCCTGTTGCGGTTGAAATAAAGTATGGCGAGGAAACGTTGCGTTTGGAAACAGGACGCATGGCAAAGCAGGCAAATGGTTCTGTTCTTGCAACTATGGGCGGAACCATGGTTTTGGCGACTGTATGTGCAGAAAAAACGGCAGTAGAAGGTCAAGATTTCTTCCCGTTGACTGTTGATTATCAAGAAAAGTTCGCATCAGCAGGTCGCATACCTGGTTCTCGTGATAGACGTGAAGGCAAGGCTTCTACTGGTGAAACTTTGATTGCTCGTTTGATTGACAGACCAATTCGTCCTTTGTTCCCAGAAACTTTTAAAAACAAAGTTCAAATTATTGCGCAGGTTTTTTCGTATGATAAAAAGAATCAGCCCGATATTTTGGCTATGATTGCGTCTTCTGCGGCATTAGCATTGTCTGGCGTTCCTTTCCAGGGACCTATTGGTGCAGCGCGTGTTGGTTATATGGATGGTAAATATATTTTGAATCCGTCAAAGAAAGAAACAGAAGAATCCGAAATGGATTTGGTTGTTGCCGCAACAAAAGACGGTGTTTTGATGGTTGAATCAGAAATCGGTGAATTAGACGAAGCAACAACTTTGGGGGCGGTAAAGTTCGGTTTTGATGCACAACAGGCAGTAATTGGTGCAATTAACGAACTGGCAGAAAAAGCAGGCAAAGAACGTTGGGCAACACCAGAATTATCTGCAGAATATGTCACGATGCAGAAAGAATTTGAATCTTTTGCGGGTGAAATAGAATCTGCTTTACAGATAAAAGAAAAGTTGGTTCGTTTGGAAACTTTGGGCAATATTCATGCGGAAGCAAAAGCAAAGATTCCTGAATTATTCCCAGAAACAACAACTGCGACATCTACTTTGGAATCATGGGCGGATGAAATTGTTGAAAATTTAACTGCTCATATTATGCGTAGTAATATTTTAGCTGGAAAACCACGTATTGACGGTCGTGATAACAAGACAGTTCGTCCGATTGAAATTGAATTGGGTATTTTACCACGCGCACATGGTTCTGCATTGTTTACACGTGGTGAAACACAGGCTTTGGTATCACTTACATTAGGTGGTGGTAAAGATGCTTTGCCTATTGAATCTTTGGACGGCGCCGAAGAAAAAGACTTTATTTTGAATTATAACTTCCCAGGTTATTCTGTTGGTGAAGCAAAAGGTTTAAAGTCCCCAGGCCGTCGTGAAATTGGTCATGGTAACTTGGCATGGCGCGCATTACATCCAATGGTTCCAAGTCGTGAAGAATTCGACTATGTTATCCGTGTAGTTTCCGATATTTTGGAATCTAATGGTTCTTCTTCTATGGCGACAACATGCGGTGCAACACTTGCTATGATGGACGGTGGTGTACCATTAAAACGTCCTGTTGCAGGTATTGCCATGGGGTTGATAAAAGAAGGTGATGATTATGCAATTTTAACAGATATCTTGGGAGACGAAGATCACTTAGGTGATATGGACTTTAAAGTGACAGGTACAGACCAAGGTATTACTGCGTTGCAGATGGATATTAAAATCACATCTATTACATTCGAAATTATGGAAAAGGCTTTGGCACAGGCAAAAGATGGTCGTATGCACATTTTGGGTAAGATTGAAAAAGCAATCAAGGCACCACGTGCACACGTATCAGAATTTGCACCACAGGCATATTCTATGAAAATCAACCCAGATAAAGTACGTGATGTTATAGGTAAGGGAGGGTCAGTAATTCAGGCTTTGACGCGTGAAACAAACACTCAGATAGACCTAGACGATGATGGTAATATCAAAATTATGGCAACAACCAAGGAAGAAGCAGAAGAAGCGATGAAACGTATCAAAGACATCGTTGCAGAACCAGAAGTTGGTGTAATTTATGAAGGTACAGTATCTGGTATCAAAGACTTTGGTTTGTTTGTAAAAATCTTAAACGGTTTTGAATCCATGGTTCATATTTCTGAAATTACAGGTGAAAGGCTTGCAAAAATAGAAGACGCGAAAATTAAAGAAGGCGATAAAGTCTTTGTTAAATACCTTGGTGCAGACAAACGTGGTAAAACACGTATGTCAATGGTTGGTATAGATCAGAAAACAGGTAAAGAAATAAAGAAGTAATAAAAATTCCCCGTAAAAGCGGGGAATTTAATCTGACAAGGGAGAGTCAAATATGGATATGGAAGCATTAATGGCACAAGCAAGTGCATTGCAAGAAAAAGTTGCGGCTGCGCAGGATAAACTTGGTCAAATGCACATAAAGGGCATTGCCGAAGATGGTGCATGCATAATAGATATGTCTGGTAAATATGACTTGTTTGATTTGAAGATAAGGGAAGATGTTTTATCGCGTGGTGCAGCGGGGGTTGCGGCGGTTGTTTCTGCTGCATATCGTGATGCCAAGGCAAAAGCAGATGATATGATAGACCAAGTTATGGGGGATGCAACTGCGGGAATGCCGATTCCAGAATAAAATACTGGACAAGCGCAAAAAAATGGTTTATTATATGCGCGCTGTTTCGGATGTTTAGCTCAGTTGATTAGAGCATCTCGTTTACACCGAGAGGGTCGGGGGTTTGAGTCCCTCAACATCCACCAGAATTAGAACCGCAGAAAACTGCGGTTTTTTCTTAGAATATTTTTTTGAAATTTATAAATATTATGTTTACAATAAACTGGTATTAAGAAAAAGGAGAAAGATTTATGAAAAAATTATTAGCAGGTTTAATGATAGTTTCTATGTTAAGCGCATGCGCAACAGTAAATCCTTATACTGGTGAAGCACAAACATCAAAAGCGGTATGGGGAACTGCAATTGGTGCTGCGACGGGTGCCGCGACAGGCGCATTAGTATCAAATAATCATGGTGCAGGTGCTTTGGTTGGCGGGTTAGCAGGTGCTGCACTTGGTGGTGGTGTTGGTTATTATTTGGACGCACAAGAAGCGGAATTGCGTCAGGAATTGGCTTCAACAGGTGTAAGTGTTGTTCGTGACGGTGATAGTATTCGTTTGATTATGCCAGGTAATATTACATTTAAGACAGATTCTTCTGATATAAATGCAGGATTTTATTCGACATTGAACTCTGTTGCGAAGGTATTAAACAAGTATGATAATTCAACTGTAATGGTGCTGGGTTATACAGATAGTACAGGTAGTGCAGAATATAATCAGACATTATCACAGCAGCGTGCAAACGCAGTTGCTGCATACTTGCAAGGGCAGGGCGTAAAGTCTTCAAGGTTTGAGATTATGGGACTAGGTTCATCTAATCCAATCGCGTCTAATTCGACAGCCGAAGGTCGCCAGCAGAATCGCAGGGTAGAAATCAAAATCATTCCAAATAAGTAATGAATATAAAACCCGCGTAAGCGGGTTTTATTTTGTTTTTTGCCATTTTAATGCGGCGTTTATATATTGCTTTGCTATTTTTATATCAAATGTTTTTGTACCTGGTGTTTTTAATTTTCCTTCTGCGTCTATCCATGTATCTGTTCGGTTGCCCGCAACTTTTGCAATTTTATCAAGGTTGCCTGAGACATTTTCTGGTGACAGACCGCCTGCATAACCTTGTGGGTGTTCTTCAAATAAAGGTGCACGCCAGTTTTTTGTAAGTTTACCTGCACCACCAGATGTATCGTATAATACCGAGAATTTTGTTCCTGTATTATCAAGTCTTTGCATTCTGTGGTATTCAGAAGCACCATATTGGAAAATAAATTCACGACCAGAATAGTTATTTAATATTCTAGCAATATTATCTGGTTTAAATAATTTAGTTTTACTTCCATGAATATTTATTTGCCAACGATGAATAGCAGGCGTGCCATCTTCGCGAAGTAAAAAGAATAAGTCTAGTAAATCGGGTGCTAATATTCCTTGGCAAAATTTATCGCACCAGTCTAAGTTTAAGTGCACAGCAAGATTTGGTGCTGTTGGCATACTTAAAGATTCTTTTAAAAGGGATTCGAACCATTTACGTCTAGGCATATCAAAAGACATTTTTGATGGGTGCGCTTGCACAGCGATTTCCACATTCGGTGCAATTTGTGACAGGCGCAAGATATCTTCAATAGGTGTATCTTCACGTGGGTCAGAGCAGGTTATATAACGTAATTTCATATTTATGCCTTTTTGTTGTTCAGACGCAATTGACCACAAGCACTCCCTATATCCTGACCGCGTTCGCGTCGTATTCTGGTATGAATACCATTTTTAATAAGAATATCTTGAAATCTGTGAACCGCATTCCCAGAAGGGGAAGCAAAATCACGTTCATCAACTGCATTCCATGGTATTAAGTTTACCATACAGTTTTTGTCTTTTAGTAAATTAGACAATTTTTCTGCATATTCTGGTGTGCAGTTAAATAACTCTGTTTCGCCGTCAGAGTTCTTTTTCCCAAGTAATATATATTCAATCATTAATTGACGGTTGTGCAGGTTTGAAAATTCAAAAGCGGCATCTAATACCTCAGCCAACTTATATTTATTATTAATCGGCATAATTTGACTGCGTAATTCGTCGATTGGCGCATGCAGAGATATTGCAAGATTTATAGGTCTGCCCCAAGCAGTTAAATCTTTAATTCCTGGCACAATACCGCAAGTAGAAACGGTAATTTTCCGCCATCCTATACCCATATCTTTATTTGCGCGCTCTATGAATCCGATAACATTTTCTGTGTTTTGTAGGGGTTCGCCAGTTCCCATAATGACTATATGTGATACATCTTCGTTATTGGCGTCGCCATTAGGTCTAATAGCGCGGTCCGAGAATCTATCTGAACGTAATTCCCATTGTGCTACAAGGATTTGAGAGAATATTTCATTTACGGTCAAATTACGTTTAAGTCCCAACAAAGTACTTGCGCAGAATTTGCAGCCCATTGCGCAACCAGCCTGGGAACTTACGCATACGCTATTACCATAACTTGTACGCATCAGGACACATTCGATTTGTTCATTATCATGTAGTTCCAATAGGAATTTGGTGGTTTGCCCGTCAGAAGATTCAAGTTTTTTTACTATTTTTACGGGCAGAGTTTGTGCAGAGTTATCTAAATCTTTGCGCAAATTTTCTGGTAAGTTTTTCATAGAGGCAAAATCTGGTGCACCGCGCAATAGCCATTCGCGAATTTGTTTTGCACGAAATTTTGGTTGTCCCAATTTTTCTAAAAATTCTATCAGTTCACTGTCTGTGAAGTTAAAAAGTATAGGTTTCATAGTTTGTATCTGTCGTCATTTATTACGATTACCGCTTTGCGACGTAATTGTTTAAGTTGCTGGTCTGCGATAAACATAGCCTGTTTATACAATGCATTTTGTTTTATTACTTCATCTAATTTACCGTATTCGTCTGTCTTTTTTGTGCTGCATACCAGCAGAACAGAACGGTCAACAACTGGCGACCATGTTAGATTTGGTAAATTTACTACTCTTTCACGAATATCTTCTGATAATTCATATTGAAGCGCAGTAAATTTTTGTGGTGCACCCCCCAGGTCTTCTGCCATCTTTATAGCATCATCGCAACTGTTAGGTTTTGTAAGTTTTGTTGCAACATCTGCGGGAATATCGACTAACCTTATCAAAGTCATTTCAATAGGCAGCCCGTGTTCTTTGGCCAATGAATTTTTTTCTGCGTTTATTTCTTCTTTTGAAACATCAACGGTTGGCAGAATTGTTCGTGCAACGACTATCTGCCATGCAATATCAGATTTTAGTGCGGATAAAGCCATTGCTTTTTCAGAAGCGGATAATTCACCCAGATTCATTTTTTTTAGTTCTTTTTCGACTTCATCGTCATCTGGTACCGCACCAAAATTAGACGCGTATGCTAATTTTACATTATCATCGATAATATTTTGCAATGCTTGTCGTCTATTGTCTGTGGATGATTTTCCTTGTTTGTTCATCAGTGTTGTGCGTGCAGTAATATCCGTATCAGTAATAGGATTCCCGTTTATGCTTGCAACCACTGTTGCGCCAAATGCTGGAAAAGCAAATAAGCAAGAAATTAGTGAAATTCCGATTTTTTTCATCTCTCTTTCCTTTAATAGCGTTGACCATCAATGCTCATTCCAAATCTGAATTGGAATGTAGTTGTCCCGACATAGTCATCTTTTATTGCGTTATCGTGGCGATATTCAACAGATAAATAATAGCAAGGGTGAGTATAGAACAAACCGCCTGTATGTCTTTGGAACTGTCCGTAAGTCATATTATATATTGCATTGAAACGTAAAGACCAACGATTGGTTAATTGCAAACCAAATCCCGCGGTCATTTCATTTATGCTGTCGTCTTCTGTATACGCATCTATGAATTGCTGTGACCATATATGACCTATATTTATAAAATTGCGAGAATTACCTATAACACCAGTTGTTTCTACATGGCGCAAAGATAAATCTGTTTCAGACAGTCTAAAACGGCTGGTTACATCAAGCCATTTCATATTATTGTATTCAATACGTCCGACATAATCAGATGCACCATTATGAAAACCACTATTTGGGTCAGTTGATTCGCGATCTTTGAAGTCGTAAGTTTGACCTAAGAATAATTCAAAATTTTGTCCATCTTGATTGAATGCAGCCCAACGCACACCATAGTCTGCATAAGTACCGTTTTCCCATAAGTCTAGACCAGCAAAACGATTATCAGAGAATAGGGTAGTATCAGATAAAAAAGCACCTGCGGAATCGTTATTTAAAGCGAATTGGTCTTCATCCAAATGGCGCATAACAGTTAATCTGGCTTTTGGTTCTATTACTTGTGTCCAAGTATCTGTTGGTTTAAATAAAGGCAACCCCCATTCAAGATATCCGCTTGGCAAGAAGCGATTTTTTAGGCCAGAAAAAGTTTGTTTATTAATCATTTCTGTATTATCGAAATTATAAACATCGTATCTAGTGGATAAACTTGCAGTAATTCTATTCCCGCCCCATATTGTCCAAGGCGACACAATTCTTGCGTCACCACTCAGTCGCTGAGAAGAGGTTGTAGACCCGACAATACCAAGAACGTCCGCGCTAAAAGTTGCATAAGTTTCTTTATATATCGGCGCAGTTTGATAAACGCCACGTATATTAGGTAAAATATTACCAGTTGGTGCAGAATAGAAACCAGAAGTACTACGTAATTCCTGGAATATATGAGCATCTGCAACAACATATCCAGATTGCCCAAAAAGTTCTAGTGTTGCACCAGAATCTAAGTATGGTTGGTCATCATAGAACCCGTATTTTTGTAGGAAAGTTTTATCTGATGCTCTTTCTAAGAAAACTGTTGCACGTGCATATTCACCAAGTTCTATAACGTCATTATTAAAAATATACCAGCGGTTTTCGCCTTCTTTATTACGAGTAAAAGCACCACTTGTTCTATATTCAGAATGAGGCATATTTAATCTATGCTCTACCTGAAATAATGGGTTTTCTTGCGTAAGGTAAGACGTTGTAATTGTCATATCATGGGTATCAGATATAGAAATATAAAAAGGAATATTTATCTGTGTGCCCATATTGTTGGTCGATTCAAAATCTGGGGTTAAGAATCCTGTTTTGTGTTTAATTCCTGGGTCTGGCATTTCAAAGAAAGGCAACCAGAACACAGGGATATTGTATGTCCAAAGAACAGGGTTATAAAAACGCAACATTCGTGATTCCATATCATGCACTATTTTGCGTGTAGAAATCTTCCAAGCATCACCATAAGCATCGCAGTTGTCACAAGCGGTAAATGTCGCTTTAAGCGCAACGGTTTCATCGCCTTCACGGGTGATATTGTCAGATTCTATATATACGTGATTACCTAACCATAGTTTTATATCGTCACCTGATAAACTAGAACCGTCTTTAGATAAATAAGAATCTGTAAGTGTCATACGTTGACCAGAAGCATTAACTATTTCTGTTTCACCAGATGTTTTTATTGTTTCTGACTTTACATCGTATTCAATTTTTTCTGCTGTAATAGTTTTTGGTGTATCAACGTCAATAGATGCCGCGTATGCGCGGCAAAACATCATACAGAATAGCAAAGATGGGATGATTTTTTTCATTTCTTAAATAATATAAACAAAATTCCACCTAATGCAATAAACAAGGTTAGTGTTAATAAACCGAATGCGGTCAGGCTGCCAATAATGTTTGACGCAGACATAAACAAAGACATTGTGACTGCCATTGCAGCAACTGCTAATGCAGGCGCCATACTGGCCCGACGGCGCAATAAAGAAGTTCTAAGCAATATAACGGTACAAAGCGCAGCCAGAATTATATTCATCAGTGGTGCCAAGAAACGAGTGCTTAATTCTGCCAGAACCATTTTATGCTGTTTTTCTGATGGTGAATCCAAAATAGTTTTAATCAGAGTATTTGTAGGAATTCTTCGAACTTTAAAAACAGAGTCGCCTTCTTTGTCTGCAACATTTAAATCCATATCAAAACTATCAAATGTACCAGTGGTCATTGTGTCACCATTAGTTTGCAAAGCCCCATTAGTCATAACAATGGATAGACCACGCACAGTAGAAACAAGTTTTCCTTTTTCTGCAAAAATGGTAATAGGGGATTTTTCATCACGCATATCAGATAACATAACTTGTGATAAATCGTGACCTGAAACTTTATCAACATATACGACAAGTCCATCTGCAAGTTGTGTAAAGGCCGCTTCTTGCAGTTTCATATGTGCTAAACCATATCTTAAATTCCATTGTGTGCTATAAAACTTTGCCTGTGTCGAAGGAACAATCCATAAATTAAGGCACAGGTGTAAAACTGCCAATATAGTTGCAACAATTAGTGCGGGTTTTGCTATTTGGTTAGGAGAAAGCCCAGATGCGGCCATAACAGTTATTTCATTATCTGATATTAACTTGTTATAAACGAAAATGACCGCGATAAATGTCACAAAAGGCACGATAATAGAAACAATAAAAGGAACCATCAGGACTGTAAGCCCCAAGAAACTGGTTAATTCGATACCATAATTTAACAAGAATTTCATCATGGACATGATTTGAACCATCCATGCAAGCCCTGTTAAGACCAGCAATAGCATAATAAATATGGTAACTAATTGCTTGGTAAAATATTTATCCAGTATTTTCATATTTTGCAGTATAAAGCCCAAAATAGGTACCGTCAAATATATTTAATTAAAAAAGTATTAATATTTCTTAGAAAACATAGAAATTTCTTGCAATTTAATCGATTCGATGTTAATAATATGTATGTTCTTAAAAGTTTTTTTAAGGGCGGGGTTGAAAGACCCCGCCCTTTCGGTAAAAGATATAAACAAGGAGAAAGCAAATGTCTTTTGTTTCTATGCCTCGTCAAGATTTATTACTGGCGATTGATTCATTGGCACAGGAAAAGCAGATTGACCGTGATATAGTTATTGAATCACTAGAAGCGGCAATCGCAAAAATAGCAAAGCATAAATACGGTGAAGAGTTTAAGATTACTGCCGAAATTGACCGTAAGAATGGTGCAATACATGTAAAACGTTTATTTGAAGTCATTGAATCACCAGAATCAAAGGGTGAAGAATACGATGCAAACACAATGTTGACGGTTGCTCAGGCCAAAAAGTATTCAAAGAATCCTGTTGTTGGCGATGTTGTAGAAGACCCATTACCAGAACCGGAATTTGGGCGTATGGCATTTCAGACAGCGCGTCAGATTATGACTGCCCGCGTTCGTGATGCAGAAAAAGGGCGTCAATATGAAGAATTCAAAGATAATATCGGTGACATTGTAAGTGGTGTTGTAAAACGTATTGAATTCGGGAATGTATTTGTTGATATTAATGGCAAGGCAGAAGGCTATATCAAGGGTACAGAACTAATCCCTGGGGAACGTTTAGCAGTTGGCGATCGTGTTCGTGCTTTGATTATGGATGTTGCGCGTTCTAATTCTGGTCCGCAGATTTTCTTGACTCGTACACATCCTATGTTTATGGAAAAATTATTTGTACAAGAAGTTCCAGAAATTTATGAAGGGATAATCAAAATTAAATCTGTTGCACGTGCACCAGGTAGTCATGCGAAAATAGCAGTTGAAACACAAGACCCATCTATTGACGCAGTAGGTATGACGGTTGGTATTAAGGGTACAAGAATTCAACCTGTGATAAACGAATGTCATGGTGAAAAAATTGATGTTATCTTGTATTCAGAAGACCCAGCAGTATTTATCGTCAATGCTATGCAACCTGCGAAAGTAGCAAAGATTATTGTTGATGAAGATACGCGTAGCGCAGCGATTGTTGTAAACGAAGACCAGCAATCTTTGGCAATTGGTCGTCGTGGTCAGAACGTTCGTTTGGCGTCCCAGTTAACAGGTTGGAAGATTGATGTTATGAATGAAGCCGAAGAACAAGAAAAACGTGCAAAAGAAGTAAAAGAAAAAACAGAATTGTTCATCCGTGGGCTGGACGTTGATGAAATGTTGGCTCATTTATTGATAACAGAAGGTTTCAGAACAATCGAAGAAATTGCTTTTGTTGATGTAAGTGAATTAGAAAGCATCGAAGGCTTTAATGCAGAACTGGCAACAGAATTGCAGAATCGTGCAAAAGCGTACTTAAAAAAGCAAGAACAGGATTATAAGGACGAAGGTCATAAATTAGGTATGTCAGATGATTTGTTGAATTTTGACTTCATCAAGCGTCCTATAATAATGCAGTTAGGTAATGCAGGTATTAAGTCATTAGAAGATTTGGCAGATTTGTCTACGGATGAATTGGTAGAAATCTTGGGTGAAGATACTATGAGTGCGCGTTTAGCAGGTCGTGTCATCATGAAGGCACGTGAATTGGCTTATGGTATAACGCAGGGTGAAGAATAAAAAAGGTTTGAATCCGCGGGATATTCCGCGGAACATACAAAGGTTGGAATATGGCAACATTAACACTTGGAAAATCAGTAACGATAGATGCGGTACAAAGCAAAAAGGGCGATGCAGTATTTGTAGAACGTCGCCGTCGCGTTGTTGCACCAGGCAGCAAAGAATTGCGCGAAGAACCGGAAAAACCGGTTGCGCCTCGTAATGCAGCAGATGAAAAGTTGCGTGCGGTATTAGAAGCAGCGCGTGCGCGTGAAGAAGAACGTAAAAAGCGCGAGGCTGAAGAAGAAGCACAGCGTGCGGCTCGTGAAGCAGAAATTGCGCGTGAAAATCGTGAATATGAACAGGTAAAAGAACAACTTGCTGCACGTGAAAATGTTGCCACTGTGCAAGAAGAAGAAAAGGTTGCGCCTGTTCAGAATTCTGCACCTGCACAAAAGAAGCATTTTAATCAATCTGAAAATCAGCAGCAGGTTAATTCCAGAAATAAGTTTGCGCGTGATGACGAAGAAATGCGCCCATCAAAGTTTAATAACTCTAAAAAAGACTTTAAGAAATCTGGGAAAATATCTTTACATGACATTGTAATTGGTGATGGTGACGATGAAGACGAAATCGGATTGCGTGGTGCAAATCGTCGTCGTTCAGAAGCATCATTAAAACGGTTTCGTGAAAAGGCGCGTGCAGTATTTTCTGCACCGCAGAAGGTGGAACATGTTGTCACATTGGGTGATACAATAACCGTAAAAGATTTGGCCGCTGCGATGGCAGAAAAGGTTGGGAATGTTATCAAGAAATTGATGGAAATGGGTATGATGGCATCTCAGAACCAGTCAATTGATGCTGATACCGCAGAACTTATTGCAAGTGAGTTTGGTGCAAAAGTAAAGCGTGTTGATGTAAAGCCTTATGCCGAACAGTTGGAACGCCAACCAAACCCAGATAATTTAGTACATCGTGCACCAGTTGTGACTGTCGTGGGGCATGTTGACCATGGTAAGACTTCGTTGTTGGATGCTTTTCGTCATGCAAATGTTGCCGCACGCGAAGCGGGTGGCATTACACAGCATGTTTCTGCGTACGAAGTTAAATCTAAATCAGGTCAGATGATTACGTTTTTGGATACACCGGGGCATGAAACATTTACTGCTATGCGTGCACGTGGTGCGCAAATGGCAGATATCGTTGTTTTGGTTGTTGCAGCGAATGACTCTATTATGCCGCAGACGATAGAGGCAATTAATCATATTCGTGCAGCAAAAGTGCCTTTCATTGTTGCTATAAATAAAATAGACTTGCCAGAAGCAAATCCACAACGTGTAAAAATGGACTTGTTGCAGCAAGAAGTGCAGGTTGAAGAAATGGGCGGTGATGTTCAGTGCGTTGAAATTTCTGCAACTAAGCATATAGGGTTAGATAAGTTAGAAGAGGCTATCTTATTACAAGCTGAGCTTATGGATTTAAAAGCGGACGCAGATATGCCTGCGGTTGCATATGTTGTTGAAGCAAAAATGGAAAAAGGTCTTGGTGCAGTTGCAACGATTTTAATGCGTCAGGGTACTTTATCTATCGGTGATGTATTTGTTGCTGGTGAAACATATGGGCGCGTTCGCGGGTTAATAAATTCGAATGGTGAACGTGTAAAGTCTGTAAAACCGGGACAACCTGCGGTGGTATTGGGATTAAATTCTGTCCCTAGTGCCGGTGATGATTTGCATGTTATGGAAACAGAAGCGCAGGCACGTGAAGTTGCTGCATACCGTGTCCAGAAGGCAAAAGATAAGGCAAATGCGGTTAAACGTTCTTCATTAGAAGAATTGTTTGCGAAACGCGATGAAAACAAGAAGTTAATATTGCCAATTGTTTTGCGCGCAGATGTACAGGGTAGTGTTGAAGCAATTACAGATATGTTGAAAGAAATCAACACAGATAAAGTAGGGGTAGAGGTATTGTCTTCTGGTGTAGGTCAGATTACCGAAGGAGATATACGTTTAGCGTCTGCTTCTGGTGCAGTTATAATTGCATTTAATGTACGTGCAGATAGCATGGTTCGTGATATGGCGCGCGCGAATGGGGTTGATATACGTTATCACAGTGTTGTATATCGCATAACGGATGAAATAAAAGAAATCTTATCTGGTAAACTTGCGCCAGAAAGAAAAGAAAACTTTATTGGTTACGCAGATGTTATTGCTTTGTTCACAGTAGGCAAGGGTATCCGCGTTGCTGGTTGCCGTGTTTCAGAAGGTGTTATAAAGAAAGACGCTTTTGTTCGCTTGCTGCGTAATAATGTTGTTATTTATGACGGTAAGATCGGTGAATTACGTCGTGAAAAGAACGAAGTAAAAGAAGTATCTGGCGCAGGCGTTGAATTCGGTATGTCTTTTGATAAGTACAATGACTTAAAAGAAGGCGATCGCGTTGAATGTTATGAAGTTCAAGAAGTTCGCGCACAATTGTAATATACAACAGAAACAACAAACCGCCCATTTTTGGGCGGTCTTTTTTATAAAAAAACGACCTGCGTTTGAATACAGGTCGCTTACTATGTCGGTACAGATTGATAATGTTATTTATCAATCAAATGGATTATCGTCTTTTTTGTATTCAATTACAATAGGTAGGTGTTCCCATTTTAATGCTTCTGCTAAACCACGACGTAAATATCTTGTATAAGATTCCGGTATATCAGATGCACCACCCACATTAATTGTGATTTTCATAGGGTGACGCCCTGTCTGACGAGCGAACTTTATTTTCATTGGTCGCTTTAATCTGGACATAGGTGGTTGACGTGATTCAATCAACTTTTCAAGTATTCTATTAATCAAACTTGTTGGTGCGTCACTATTAGATATATCCCACTGCTCATATATTCGGCGGAATAAGTTTTGAACCCCTGTACCTGTTTCAGCAGAGATTGCTAATATCATAGGTTTTATAATCTGATGAAAAGAATTAGTAAATTGATGTTTTAATTTTAATAACTTTTCATCACGTTCTGCTTGGTCTATCAGGTCCCACTTGTTTAAAGCAACACATAATATTTTACCTGCATCATAAACGCGCGCAGCGATACCCAATGCTTGATTTTCTATGTTCTTTGTTGCGTCTACTACCAGAATAACAACGTCTGCTTTTTCTATCGCGTCCAAAGATTTTAAAGCGGATAGCGTTTCAACATCGTCCTTTACACCAGCTTTTCTGCGTAGTCCAGCAGTATCCATCAAAATTATGTCACGACCATAAAAGTTAGTTGGTATTTTTACTGTATCGCGTGTAATACCTGGTGCGTCTATAACGATTTGTCTTTTTTCACCAAGTACTTTGTTCACTAGCGTAGATTTTCCAACATTAGGCTGCCCCAGTACCGCAATTTTTAGTTTTTGCTGTGGTGCAGTTTCTTCTGTTGTTTTAACGGTATCACCTGCAATTTTATCCAAGAAGTCATAAATTTCATCGAATCCGCGCTTATGTTCTGCGGAAATCATAATAGGCTCACCGAAACCCAGTTTATAGAAATCATGAACATTAGATAAGCGTTTTTCTGATTCTGCTTTATTAACCAGCAATAGAACAGGTGCTTTTGTTTTTCTGCGCACCAGACGCGCCCAGTCAAGATCTTCATTTGTAAGGCCTGTGCGTCCGTCTACGACGAATAGAACTGCGTCAGAATTCATTATAGATGCGATTGCCATATTAGTTGAATCCGAAGCGATACCAGTTTTTGCGTTTTCCAATCCTGCGGTATCGAAAACTTGGTATGGGCGGTCGCGCATAGTGCCACCGATGGTATCACGGGTGACACCCGGTCTGTCATGAACAAGGGCATCACGTGTGCCTGTTAAACCGTTAAATAAAGTGGACTTACCTGTGTTTGGTCGTCCTGCAATAGTCACTTTAAACATTACTTTTTCCATTGATTTTTTTTTATTATAAAGCAAAAATATAAATAATCAAATAGAGGCGGTAATATGAAAAAAATAAAAAAAGCGTTTAAGCATATAAAAGATATATTAATTAATCCAAAGCGCTATTTTACAAAAATTGTTGCTGACGGTAATATGGAAGAATCCATGTTAAAGGCCTTTATATATGGTCTTATCGGTGGTGTTTTGGTTTTGTTATTACGCTTAATTGGTGGGGCAACAATTACAATCAGCGCGGTATTTACAGCGATTATTATTGTGCCTGTTCTGGCGGTTGCATTATTGTTCGTCATGGGCGGATTGTTGATGCTGGTATCTGAAATTACAGGTGGTGAAAGAGACTGGGAAATTGCGATTAAAGGACTTGCATCAGTATTCTTTATATATCCTGTAATATTGGTATTAAATGCGCTGGCGTTTAATTGTACATCAATGTGGATTATAAGTTTATTGGTTGATGTGTATGTATTGTTCTTGTTCTATAATATTGCGTTGTATTGCATGCGTGGTAAGAAAGTAAATGTTATTATAGTTATCGGTATTTTGGCATTGTTCTTGGCAACTGTATATGCAACAGATTACCATATAGGTTGGTTTATGTTAAAGAATACCAGTGCTACATTGGCATGTTTGCTATAAGCAATAAAGAATCTAAAAAAATCCCTTTTGAAAGGGATTTTTTTATTTTAATTCTTCACCTGTTTCTGCATTTATCTTTTGTTTGCCAACAGTTATTATTTTGTCTTGATAAGTTGGTTCAGATTGTTTTTTTATCTCTGTGCGCCAATAAACCGCCCCATCAGAATTTCTAATTGCATATAAGTAGTTATCTGTTGCAACAACAAAACTTACTTTTTCTGTTGTTATAAATGGTACTGCAACCCCAA
Organism: uncultured Pseudomonadota bacterium; assembly: GCA_949298405.1. Lineage (GTDB taxonomy): Bacteria > Pseudomonadota > Alphaproteobacteria > Rs-D84 > Rs-D84 > Enterousia. Next base: position 30,618 of record CASFWA010000001.1, on the reverse strand, counting down.
TAGGCAGGCACCACTTTTTGCTGCCCGAAGAAGCAGTTATGCGACAATAAGCGTCACCTAGACCACCAACATAGACAGAACCATCTTGTATAACAATTGGTGCTATTATATCCAAGATAGAAGCACCACCTGTCATATTGCTTGCGCGATAAATGTCTGCAATCCAAACAATGTTTTTATTTGCAGGGTTTACTTTTACTAGTTCCCCGGTTGTAAGTCCTGCATAAACATATTTTCCGCTGCATACAGGTGTTTGATTGCTTTTTACAGAATTACTTGTAGGAAAACCGCTGAATATTTTTCTGTCTCCTTTCCAGATAACGTTTGAAGAATCTTGCGTGTACGGACAATCTGCTTTTGTGGCTTCTGTTATATTTTCTGGTAAATCAGGAATGTCTTGATTTAAGATATTTAGATTTTCTCCTTCAAAAATCGCGGTACGTGTTCCTGGCAGAATAGGGTCATGTTCAGAACATGCGCTAAGAAGAGCAAGACAGGTAATTATTGCGGCGGTTTTTCGCATGATAAGTTCCTTATTTTAATGCTTGTGCATCAGCAGAAATCAAACTTGGTGTCTCTTTATCGTTTATGATTTTGTCCAACCATTTATTTGCATTTTCTTCGTCACCTACACTTAGATACTTTTTTGCAACAAGTAAACGACTGTTATAATAAAAAGGCGAATTTTTTGTGTTTAAAGGTTCAAGATATTCTTCAACTTCTTGTGCAGACATATTATCGCCTTTAATGCTTATCATGTGGATTTTAGCCAAGTCACGAAAATCGCGTGTGTGTCCATCGTTTGCCAGTTTTTCTAATTTTGCTACATCGTTATCCAACATATAAGATTGAAATAATGCTAAATCAGCGGTTGCGCCAGAAGTGTTATCAGCCAGTGCCGCCAAAGCATTAGCGTCTAAATTTTCTACTGCGGTTTCATAATTTGTAGCAACCGCGATTTTATTACTGCGGTGTGTTCTGACGCCGATTTGTATGGCGGTTGCGATTATAAGAATTCCCAACGCGCCTGCAATTAAATATTTTGAATATTTTTTTATAAAGGCCTGAGTCTTTTCATTATTAACTTCTTCCCAGACTTCGCGGTACAGTGCGTCTTCTGCGTATTCTTCGCGAGTTTTTTTCTTTGGTTTAACGTCTTTATTTCTTTCCAAAATAGATGCCATGGAAAAATCTCCTGTATTATTATGGTGTCTTGATAAATCTTATTTTATTGCTATACTATAAAAGTTATGAAAAAGCAAATCAAGAACGCTTTACCTGTTGCTCAAAATCAAAGCATTATTGCTGCACGTGGGGTCAGTGATGAGGCGGGTTTAGCACAATATATACAAAATATACAGAAATTCCCTGTTCTTACCGCAGAAGAAGAATATGAATATGCAAATAAGTGGGTAAAAGAGCAGGATAAAGAATCGGCTGAAAAGTTATTAGCCAGTCATCTGCGCCTGGTTGTATCTGTTGCGTATGATTTTCGTAATTATGGTGTGCCAGTATCAGAATTAATTGCCAGTGGTAATATGGGGCTTATGCAGGCGTTGCAAAAATTTGACCCAGAGAAAGGTTTTAGATTTTCTACATATGCGATGTTCTGGATAAAGGCCGAGATTTATGAAACGATATTAAACAATTGGTCTATTGTAAAGATTGGCACATCCGCAAATCAAAAGCGTGTATTCTTTAATCTTGCGCGTGCAAAACGTGCATTGGGGATAATGGATAGCAATTTATCGGACGAGCAGACACAGCAAATTGCGAATTACTTAAATGTACCAGAAAACGACGTAAAGAAAATGTCGACGCGTATATCTGCGCGTGATGTGTCTTTAAATTCACCCGCGCATGCGGACGCAGACAGTCATGATATTTTATCAAATATGGCAGATGATAGAACAGGAATCGAAGATTCAATAGAGCAATTAGAATTTCGTCGCAAGGGGTACGAATTATTGCGGAAACATCTGGCAGAATTGCCTGAAAGAGACCGTGAAATTTTGCAGGCGCGTCGATTAATAGAACCTGTTGCGACATTAGAGTCTTTATCTCAGAAATATGGGATATCTCGTGAACGCGTGCGTCAGATAGAAGAAAGGGCGTTCAGTAAATTACGTGATGCAATTTTGAAAGAAACACAAGGTTAAAAGATGAGTTTTTTAAATGGCAAGGTGCTACTGAGCCCAGTTTTATTTTCTTTTTTAATTGGGCTGGTATCAACAACTGCAAATGCTTGGCAATATGACGCGGGGCGTTTTGCGTTTAAATTAAATGGTTATGGGACTGCAGGTTTATTAGAACCTGAATTTGATTCGCCAGAATTCATAGGTGATTGGCGTGTACGCGGACAAATGAACTATGCTATTGCATCAGGGCAGACATTGGGGCTTGTTTATGCAATTGATGCCGCCGCAGTAGATGAAGATAAATTTTTTCGCGAAGCGTTTGCATTATGGGAGAATCTGGATTTTGGGCGTATAGAGCTAGGGTTTACGGATTCTATTGCTAGGAAACTAGCAGTTGGTTTACCTGATGTCGGTGGGTTGCGTGTAAATGATAAGCCTTTATTTTATAAAAAGATTACCCCACACGGGCCTGTGATTTCAGATACAACAATTACTACGGGACGTAGCGCATTAAGGGCAAATGTTGCATCAATTCCAAAAAATGGAATGCAATACGGGCTTTCTGTATCTGGAATAACAGATGATTATAAATATGCGATTGATGCAGGATTAAAGATAAGACAACCAGCAGGCAAGGTAAAAACTGCATATTCGTTTGGTGCGTCTTTTATGGATAGTCCAGATAATTATAGAACGGATTCATATACACCGCATGTGACTGCTGATTGGCGTGCACAAGTTTCTGGTGGTATGAATTTGCAGTATAACAGTTGGATTTGGGGTGTATCCGCAAGACTGATATATGATGAAAACCCCGTTGGTCCTGTTTCAGATGGTTTGGCCGTTGGAACAGGTTTAAGTTATGATATATTAAATTATAGCCTATCTTTAACGTATATTTTTTCAGATACAGGAATATGGAATAGGGATGTAGAAGATTATATGGACCATACAGCAATTGCATCATTTAGATATAAATACAGCGAAAATATAGATGGCTGGATGTCTTTGGGAATGACTACAGAAACGCCATTCTTAGCAGTTGGTATGAGACTTACGTTTTGAAAGAGAATAAAAAATCCTGCATACGCAGGATTTTTTATTCTCTTCTGATTTTTTACTGCAAATCAGAAAGCAGGCTTTGGATTCTTGACATACTTGCCGTATCACTTAATGCCGCGGCAATTGTGTATGCAGATTCCAAGTCGCTACGTGCAGAATCTTTATTCCCCAGTCCCAGATTTAAAGCGGCAGACTTTTCAAAATAAGACATGGCCTGACTTGATAAAGATTCGCGTTCTTCTGCGCTGGTTGCGCCTTGAATTTGTTCAGAAATTACGCGAATTGCGGACGCGTAATCATTAATTGCATCTGCATAATTACCAAGTGCGGTATATGCTTCTGCGCGTTCTGCATAAACAGATGCACTTACAACCCCGTCTGGGCGAGCTAGTGAATTTGTATAATCTGCAATTGCACCTTCCCAGTTCTTTAACCATAAATTAAGTTGACCGCGCTTAGCATACAAGTCACGCATTTGTAAAACTTGTGTTGGTTGTGCGGTTTGCGCAGCTAATGCATTGTTTATGTCATTAAGTGCTGTATTGTAATCTTCCAAACGCATATTTAACAAAGCACGATCATAATATGCAATTGCGTTTACAGGGTCTTTTTCAATTGCAGTATTAAAGTCTGCTAGTGCTTTTCTGTAATCTGCGGATTGCATATATGCCTCTCCACGCAATATATACGCTTCAATTGCTGCGTTTCCGGAATCAATTGCGGTCGTTAAGTCAACAATTGCTTCTTCTATATTGCCCGCCAACAATTTGGTTTTACCATTTTCATAATAATCGGCAGGTTGTAATAACGCTTCTTCTGTGACTTCGACATTATTGGGTGAGGTTGTTACAATAGAACTATGACTGCGTCCCAAAATATAAAATGTTGCAGCGATAAAGAACAAAATTATAAACCAGTAAATATAAATGGATAAAGACCAAGAATTCTGGCAAGGCTGCTTAACGCTTTTTTCTTGTTTGTTTATATTAGGTTGAACGCGTGTGGCAGTTCTCTTTGCTGCTATATTCTTTTTAGAGGTATTTTTTTTCATAATGAAACTCCCTTCCTTTAATAAGGATATTAGAGAGATTTTATCAGCGCGTCAATTGTTTTCTGTGAAATTTTACGAATTTTTCCAACAGATAAATTTCCCAGTTCAATAGTTCCAAATGATAAGCGATGTAATTTTCTAACTGGACAGCCGCAAGCACGCAAAACAATACGAACTTCGTTTTTTTTGCCTTCGGTCACTTCTACACGCAAATCGTGGTCATTAATCACATCTATTTTCATCGGTCTGTATGAAATTCCGTCAACTGTGGTCCCATTTTTCGCCTTTTCAAGACCCGCCAAATTTATTTTATTTACGGTGGCGATATAAACGCGCGGAATATGATTAGAAGGTAGCGTGAGTTTTTTTGCTAAATCACCGTCATTTGTCAGCAGTAATAGGCCTGTTGTCTTATAATCTAATCGCCCAACATATTTAAGATTTTTATATTCTTCTGGCAGACAGTCGTAAACCGTTTTGCGTCCCTGTGGGTCACGTGCAGTTGTCATAACATTTATGGGTTTATGAAATACATAAAGTTCTGTTTCTTGCCTTTTTACAACGTTTTTTCCGTTAATTGTGATTTTATCGTTGTCGTCTACAAAGAAAACGGGTGTTGTAATAATTTCTCCGTTAACAGCAACTACGCCTTTTGAGATTAGGTCTTCGGCATTGCGTCTTGAAGCAGCACCAGAATCAGCGATAAATTTTGCGATACGTACTTTCATTCTGTAATCCTGCTTATTGCGATTGCTGCGGCAAGTTCTGCACGCAAAATTGTTTTACCAAGGCTTATACCCTTTGCGCCTGCTGCATCAAGCGCAGAAAATTCTGTGTCTGAAAAACCGCCTTCTGGACCCACGAGAATTTTTGTCGCACCATGAAATGAAGTAGGTATGTCTTTACCGTATGCCGCGCGTTCATCTGCAAAAATCATGTCTTTTAAATCTAGTTCAGAAAACCCTTTTTCTGGTAATAATTTAGGAACACTATTTCTATTAGATTGTTCTGCTGCTTCGATAATAATTTTCTGCATGCGGTTCCAGTTTATATGCTGTGCGGTCACGCGTTCTGTAATAACTGGTTGCAGCACAGCAACCCCCATCTGAGTTGCCATATTTAGTAGGTCATCTAACCTTTTTATCGGTGCAAAATACAAGGTTATATTATTTGACGGGTCTTTATGTTCTGTTTTGTCGCCAATTATAAGTTGTTTTCCATCTGGGGATAAAGTTGCAATATATTCGTCACCGTTATTAAAGCACAAGCAGTCATTTCTGCGCATAACATGATTTAGATAATGAAATGTGTCTTTTTCGACTGGAAATCTAAGTCCAGTTTCTAATGGAAGGCTAATAAAGATTCTTGGGACGTTTTTCACAAGTTTTTTATTTCCTGATTTATCATTTCATAAATTTCTGGTATAATATAACACAATGGTTGAAAAGTTCAAGATTTTATCAGCAGGTGGGTCGTCAAAGGGCTTGAATATATTCAAGTCTAGCGCCTATAAAGAACACCAGCGTACGCCTATGGCATCACTGTTCTGGTCTTTGCGCTGGGCGGTTGGTATATGGCTTGCCTGTGCGCTGGCATTTGGTTTGTCTTTTATTGTTGAACATATATGGCGATATGGTTGGTCGCCTGCGTCCGCGAAGTGGACGGGTTTATATTTGCATAACTTGTTATCAAGTGGTGGGCTGTCAGTTTTGGCGGAAATACCTGCGTGGCTAACCAGGGCTATTTTGCGTACAGATTTACCGTGTATGGTACCGTTGTTTCCTATAATTGCATATTATTTCATGGCAGATAGTACTTTGGTAAAAGAGTTTAACCCATATGGTAATGATAAGTTTGCAGAAAAGTCATCTAATAAGGCAAGCAAAGAAGATATTGAAAAAATGGGCTTGTTAAATGGTTTTATGATGGTATTGGGGTATTTCAAGAAGAAACCATTAATGATGAACGAATGTTTATCTGCTTTGTGTGTTGCACCTCCGGGGACTGGTAAAACCCAGGGTGTTGTATTACCCACAATTTTTGAGTGCAATAATGTTTCTATGATTATAAATGACCCAAAGCCAGAATTGTATCAGACATCTTCGGCATATCGTTCAACGATTGGGCCAGTGTTTATTATGAATTGGGCGGGGCAGGATGACCCAGAACGTGGTATTTATTATCCTTCTTGGAATCCGTTATCACCAGAACACGTGCCTTTTAATCAGGAACAACGCGATTTGTATGTGGATTCTATTTGTAATGTTTTAATTGCGGATAAGACATCTTCTTCTGCGGACCCACACTGGACAATATCAGGGCGTGCGGGGTTATCTGGATTAATTCAGTTTATGATTTCAAAAGTAGAACGTGCAAAGGCAGACGATTATTTTTATTCTCGTATAACATCTGGTGCATTTGACGAAGAAGATGCAGCCGTATTATCGGACTATTATTTATCTATGATGAGTGACCCAAACGCGTATGCTGCGCATGCATTATTGCAAAAGGGCGAATTAAATGCGATGAACTATGTGCATATAGGAACGTGGGATAGAATACCAGACGCATGGGTTGGTAAAGAAGCGTCACTTTCAATGATATTGGATTGGATAAATGCCAGCCAGATTAAGATTGCCCAGGACTTAGAAGAACGTCGTCGCCAAGGTGACCAAATGGTTATGATGGCAGACCCGATGAAAGATTTGTTTCTAAGTGCTGTAGATGAGGCTCGTCGTTATGCTTATGCACATCGTGCAGTTTTGGAATTGACGCAACTTGCAAATACGCCAGACAAGGAACGTGGTTCTATTTTATCAACTATTATGGCGGGGCTTAGCATATTCCGTAATGCAGCGGTAAGGAATAGAACAAGTCATTCGGATTTTCACTTCGCAGATTTGCGTGGATTAAAAGACCCGCGTGATGGCAAGGTAAAGCCTGTGACAATATACTTGTCTATAAATATGGTTGATGCAGAGGCTTTAAACCCAATTACGGGAATCTTTATTGAATTGATGACGAACTTTTTGTTAGCGAATGCGCCAGAACAATATCGTGATGGGCAACGTCTGGGGCCTTACCCAGTATTGTTTGTTTTGGACGAAATGCCAAAAATGCAAAAGTTGCAGGCAGTAATTCAAGGGCCAGACCTTGGACGTGGTCAGAAGGTGTCTTACCTAATTATCGGGCAGGACTTGCACCAGATTGCTGAAAAGTATGGGAATGATGCTGCTGCGACTATTATATCTACGACTGCGGCAAAGGTAGTATTGCGTCAGAATGACCCAGATACAGCAAAAAGATTCTCTGATATGATGGGGTATAAGATGAAGGTTAAAACCGGTTCTGACGGCAAGGAACAAACCAGTGAAGAATTACTTTATACGCCTATGGATATAATGAAATTGGACGATAAGAAGCAATTGGTAATATTCCAAGGTTGGTACCATAGACCAATAGAAGCAGACAAGCAGATGGCATTTAAAGACCCAAAACTTGCGGGTTATATTGCTATGGGTGAATCTAGTCCATTGCCAGAATTTTTAATTCCATCACATCATGCAGCGCTGGGTTATTCTGGGGTGCCCAAAATATACATACCACAAACGAAAGAGATAAAGGTATTGGAACCGATAAAATAAGATAATAAAAAACGCCCATTTGGGCGCTTTTTTTTAATTTTCTTCCTGGGTTTCCAGAATTGCCGAGAAGGTAGCCTCTGCAACTTTTTTACCGCTAACCATTGCGATACCGTGGAATTTATACAAACGCATTTTAGACATTAAAAGTTCGACATGCAATTCCAGGATATCACCCGGCATAACCATATGCGAGAATTTAATTTTTTCCATGGTTGTAAAATAGCCTAGTGTTTTTCCATTTGTTTTTCCGATTTTTGCCATTGCGATAAAGCAAGCAGTTTGTGCTAATGCTTCAACTTGCAAAACACCTGGCATAATTGGCTTGCCTGGAAAGTGCCCGCTGCACCAAAATTCGTCATCGCGAACATATTTGATACCGACGCCACTGGTTTCATTGTATTCACGGATTTCATCGACCAAGCGCATCGCGCCACGATGAGGAATAACTGCCTCAATACCTTTTGCATCTATCATTATTTTTTCTCCTATTATCCTTTAATTTGTTTTCTAATCCAAGCGTAGTGACGCATAAATTCTGTTCCTGGCCCCGCAGGATAACCCATATGCTTTTGTGCGTCAGGAACGTTTCTAAATACACCGCTATGTGCGCCTACTTCAGCATCATTACCAATTTTTACACCGTTCGCTATACCGACTTGCCCCGCAAGAAGTGCCCTGTCACCGACAACAACACCACCTGCCAGTCCAACACCAGAAGCCAAGAAGCACTCTTTACCAATAACAACACCATGAGCAATCTGACATAAGTTATCAACCTTTGTGCCGTCACCAATTTGTGTATCTGTCATAGCACCGCGGTCAACGCAAGTGTTCGCACCAATAGAAACTCTATTTCCAATAATTACGCGACCTACATGAGGTATGAATACATTATGTCCGTTTTGACGTGTATAACCGAAACCGTCTTTACCTATAACTGCGCCTGCGTTTATTACGCAATCTGCACCGATAGTTGCATTTTCAATATGTGCACCGGTTTGTACGATTGTTCCCTTGCCGATTGTGACATTGCGCCCGATAAAAGCACCTGGGTATATTTTAACATCTTCTTCGATGACTGCGCCACGTTCAATAGTTGCATATTGCCCTACATAAACACTGCTGCGTTTTCTAAAAAATACCCCACGTTCAATAGTTGCTTTTTTGCTGATACCATATCTCGGTTTTTCGCGATATATTTCACCAAGAATTTTTACTATATTTCCGCGTGGTGTTTCTGTGATTAGCAGAGTTGCACCTTTTGGGGCGTTATGTGCTTGTTCAGGTTGAACAAGAATAACACTTGCGCGAGTATTTTTAAGAACATCGATAGGCAATATTTTAAAAGCGGCACTATTTTGTTCTGTAGAATAAAAAGCAAGTTGTCCTGGTTTTGCATCTGCTATTGGTGCGACCCCGCAAACAGGTGTTTCAGGATTTCCGCGTAATTCCAGACCGAATTTTTCGGCCAATTGTCCAGCGGTTGTTTTTGTGGCTGCTGGTGCCAATAAAGATTTAATTTTTTCTAACATGTCGCGATTATATCCGATATTTTTCAAAATAAAAGCATAAATATAAAAGAACCGCCATTTGGCGGTTCTTTTGTTAGGATACGATTTAGAAACCTTGTGGGGTATCCATTTTTACACTAGATACTTTTTTATTCAAAGCAGAAATAACTTCATTTGTGATGTCCAAGTTTTCTGCATTTGCACCAGTGCGCGCAAAACGACCGTCGATTACCAAAGACAGATTTTTCTTTGCGATTACGCCTTCGATAACAGGGTCCAGATGTTTCGCCTGAACTTCGTTTAATGCTTTCTGGAAAGATATTTCAATGCTTTGTGCGCGTTCTGTCAAGTCTCGTTGTAATTCTGTGACTTTGTTTTGATAGTCAACAACGCGGCGTTGCAGTGCATCACGAGAAAGAACATCCTGAGATTTTTCAATTTCTGTTTTTTCTTTTTCTAGTTCTTTCTGTCTTTTTTCTAATTCATCACGCAGTTTTGCTTCATAAGATTCTTTTTGTTTTTTCAAATCTTGCAAAGCGGTTGCTTCATTTTGGATTGCATCCATACGAACTACTGCGACACGCAAATCAGCACCAGTTGCTGCTTCTGCTGTGACGACTTCCATTGCTTCTTCAACAGATGCTTCCCCGCCAGAGCGTAAAGCACTAATGCCCCATGCACCCAATGCAGCGATAACGATTACTATTGCGGCTATGATACCAGTTTTTACATATTTTTTTGTTTCTGGATTATTTGAAGTTTTGGCCATATTTTCCCCTTTTTTTATGTTTTATGGGCAGAGTATAGCAATAAAAAAATGAAATGGAAAGAGAAAGTTATCTTTCATTATCTGGCGGGTGCCAGACGAATTTCAACGCGTCGATTAGTTAATCTGCCTATGTCGTCTTGTGCAGCAATAGGGCGGGTTGAGCCGCGACCTATGATGAACATGCGTGCAGTACTGATTCCGTGCTGAGAAAAATACACACCTACGCGTTGTGCCATATCTAAAGATAAAGCATTTGCTGCTTGTTGATTCCTCATAGAATCTGTATAGCCTGCAATTTCAATGAAAGTTGCATCATATTTTTTTAGTATTTTTGATATTGTTTTTAATGTGTCTGCACCTGTTTCTGAAATATCTGCAACGTCTAGTTCCATTATAGCATCACGAACAAGAATTATGACAACATCTGTCCCTGCGCGTTGAACAGAAATTCCTGGTTTTCTTAACGCATCGTAAAGTTCATATTCAAGATTACTCATATAACTTACGCTGATTGCATTGTCGTTTGCAACCTTGTCGCCATAGTCTAATTTTGATGAATCTATTTCTTGTGTGACCAATTTTCCCCCTGCGCCAAGATATACTGGTCTTTTAGCAACGCGTGACATTTCTGTCATATCTGTGAAACTTGCCCCACTTAAATATTTAGGCCATGTTGTACGTTCTGGACTGTGGTATGTCATACATCCAGTAAGAATACAAAGTAAAGAAATAAAAAATAAATTCTTTTTATACATTATTCCACGGTAAAAGAAATCTTATTTGTGTCTGTTGAAAAACAACTTGTATTAATATCTTTTTCAAAACCGTTAATTAGAACTTTTGTAGCCCATTTTGGTGCAGCAGTTGCAAAATATTCACATTCACCAGATGATAGACCCGATAAATTTATTGAAAAACCTTTGCCGTCATTTATTGCTTCGACAGACCAGTTTGTGTCACCGATTGGAGCCTGGTTGTTTTTTAACGCGCCCGCTTTTATTAAATAATCAACAGAAATACCTGTATAATCACCGCGTGCACCCATTAAGATTTTTGTGTTTTTGGCAATTTGTTCTATTTCCATAGAAGCGATTTTTCTGGCTTGGTTATTGCGAATTACATTGTAAATACCAATTGCGCTGGCGCTCATTACACCCGCAATAGCCAGTACCCCAATTACTTCAATTAAAGAACGACCTGATTCTTGCTTCATTTTTTTATCCTTGTGTTTATTTTGACACGCCGACAATTTCTGCGTCTTCAAAAAGACTCATAGCACTTGCGACCATGGGGTCTGCTTCAAGTTCTTCTTGTTTTTGTTCTGTGACGGTTTGTGTATGCGTTGATTCCATTTGTCTTTCAAGAATCCAAGGATGACCTGTTTTTTCAGATAACCAAGTGGATAATTTTTGTGTAAAATCTAAATCACCTTTTCTATCAAAGTATTTTATTTTTCCGTCAGAAAACTCTACGATTTCTATATTACTGCTATAATAAGAGTATAGTAATATTTCTTTTGAACTTTGTAGTGCGGTTGCTAATTCAGATGCTGAAGAAATTTTAGGTTTATCTGCAACCGGTGCATCCGGTAAAGGTTTGGAAGTTTTAGGTTCAGCAGACTGCTTTATGCTTTCTTGTTTTTTTAGTATTTCAGGAATTGAAGGCATATCTGCAATATGCATCAATCTGACGACCAACATATCAAAACATTGTTTTTGATTGCCTGCGGCCTGCATTTCAGGAACGGCGGCAACCATTACTTGCCAAATGCGTGAAAGAGTATTTAAAGAAACCTTAGAATTAATTTCTTTTATTTGTTCGCGTTGGTCAATTGTGTACGGAGAGTTTTGTATATCGCCCGCATGTAAAGCAGGATGCATACGTGTTGCCCAATGTGTCCATTCCATCATATCGCTTAATAGCATGGATAAATCTGCGCCGTTAGTATAAATTTCATCTGCTTTTTCAAGTGCCGCAGCAGTATCACCAGATAGCAATATTTTCATAAAATCGACAACAACACCGCGGTCAGCGCGTTTTAACATATTTAAAACGGCTTTTTCATCTACCTTCCCGCCTGTCTGAGCGATTGCTTGGTCTAATAATGACAGTCCATCGCGTACAGAACCGTCTGCTGCGCGTGCTAATAATTCGTTTGCGCCATCAGATAGTTCGATTTTTTCTTGTTCTGCAATCCATGCAAAATGTTTTTTAAGTGTTTCAACAGGAACGCGAACAAGGTCAAATCTTTGACAGCGCGATAATATTGTGACAGGAATTTTTCTGATTTCTGTTGTTGCCAGAATAAAGATTACATGAGCAGGTGGTTCTTCCAACGTTTTTAGTAATGCGTTAAACGCCGGGATAGAAAGCATGTGTACTTCGTCGATAATATATATTTTGTATCTGCCATTTGTTGGTCTGTATTGTGCAGCATCTAATATATCGCGCATATTGTCAACACCGGTATGTGAAGCGGCGTCAATTTCAAGAACGTCAATATGTTGACCTGCTGTAATTGCCTTACAGTTTTCACATTTTCCGCATGGTGTTGCAGTAGGACCGTCAGAAGACAAACAGTTTAACGCCTTTGCCAGAATTCTTGCGGTACTTGTTTTACCTGTACCACGAATGCCAGTAAAAATATAAGCGTGTGCAATACGCCCCGTATTAATTGCAGTAGTTAAAGTTTTTACTAAAACTTCCTGACCTATAAGAGAATTAAAATCCTGACTGCGATATTTGCGGGCTAAAACAGTGTAATTACTACTCATGCTAAAACTTCCTTTGTGGGAAGCATAGCAAAACGCCGTTAAATTTCAACAAATAAAGTATGAAATTAAATGCAGTTTATTATTTTAAATCTGTTATAAAGTCTGGGAAAGTTGTTTCTTCTTCATCTGTTGTGTCTGCGGTATCTGTAGAGTCAACTGACTCTGCTGAATCTACTATATCAGTACTGTCGATTGTTTCTTCGATAGCAGGTGCTTTATCTTTTGGGTCGCGCGTAGAATCAATTTTACCTTGTTCTGCGGTTACGATACGACCGTAATGCTCTGCTGCTTGCATTAGTCTTTCGCGTTCGATTTCATCAGCAGTTTGACGTGCTAAATCCATATATTGTTTTCTTTTTTGACGCCATTTGTGGCAGCGCTGAATCATCAGCCCAACAGACGATTGATTTTTTTTACTTTGCATTTCTTTTCTTTATTATAGGAAATTATAACTTAAATAATAACGTTTTTATTCGTTATCATCTATCAACAAGTTAAATAGTAAAGTATCTTAAAACTGATTGCAATATTTTTTTTCAGTTGCTATTCTTGCAGGTGTAGGAGGAAGATAGTGCAAAAACAAAGTGGAAATTTTTTATTACAAGCTTTGTTAGCATTGACATTAATGTTTTCTTTTATCCCATTTTTTGCGCAACGGTTAAGTTCAAGGGATGTGGATGCGCAGATGTATTCTTCTACGCGAAAGGTAGAAACTGCACAGACTGCGGCACGAATTTTTATTCGCGAACGTGCTAATGATTTACCTTATAATACGACTGTAATTTCTGGCAACGCTTTTGCCGATTTGCTAGAACCATATGGTTTGCCATTAGGTTTTGTCCCGCGTACAGCACTTGGGCAGGATATTGCTTTGGTTATAAATAAAGATGCTACACAAGTAAGTGCGTATCTTGAATTGACGGGTGGTGATTTATCGGGGATTCAGATTGCGGAACTTGTTCGTAGAATAGGTTTTTATGCAGCGGCCGAAGGCGACAGGGTGATAGTCGGCTTGGCTTTAAATGAAGTTTATTCTGATGTTGTAAAAAGGAATGAAAAGAATTTAGATAATAGTGCGTTTTTGACTGATTTGAATATGGGAGGTTTTGTTTTTAATAATGCGGGGGATGTTTTTGCAAGACGTGGTGAGTTTGAAACTGGGCAATTTGGTACATTATCTTTGTTCGGGGAAGAAAACGGTCGTAAAACAAAAAATGAAATAGAAGTAATGGCTTCTGAAAAAGCGGTATTTCAAAGTCAATCAGGCGAGGCTGCTTTGTCCGTCACGCGTGGTACTTTGTTCGTTAATTCTGTGAATGCAAAGACTATTTCTAAATTTGGTGATACGGGGAATTTTGAATCGTTTTCTGCGTCTGTATATGATTTTGCAATGAGTGCAGGTAAAAATAGTTTTTATGGACCGACAAAATGGAATGTTGGTGGTGATGTTATTACGGATAATATCAATTTTAGTTTAGAAAGACTTGAGGTTGATTCTTTTATAAATGTGTCGCGTGGACAAGACGTTTATATTGATCCAGATAATCTACTATATAGTTCTAGAAGTGGAATAGAAACGGGGTATATTGCTGCATCGAATATCACGATGCGTGACCAAACATCTGATGCGTTAAATAGGGGTGAAACAGGTGCTGTTGTTTTAGATATCAGGCCTGCTGGGACATCTGTTTTGCCGGATGCGTTATTGGATTCAGTTGATAATTCTGTTTTTGCTATTATTGATAAACCTTCGTCAGACGATGGAAAAACAGTTGATTGCAAATCAATAATAACAGATTTAGAAGGTCGTTATAATCAGAAGTCTTTATCACAATATATAATTTGCCAGTATGTATTTTGGCAAAGATTAGAGAAAAGAATAGACATAAAGCAGTGTTTGTTGGAAGGTAAAAGTGGCTGTTTATAAAACAAAGAAATTTTTAGAATCTGAACATGGTTCCAGTATGCTAGAAGTTTTACTGGCTATGGCTATTGTTGCTATGGCAACCCCGTTTTTATACAGTCAGATTAGTGAAACAAATAATTCTTTACGAGATATGGTAGAGGCGAAAAAGATAATATCTTTGCGCGATGATGTTTTAAATTATGTAAGGTTAAATCAGGCGAGTTGGCCAGATATTGCGCAGATAAAGTTGTCTGATGAAGAATTAGATGAGATATCGGAATTACCGTCAACAGGATTTATTGATAAGTATTATGTAAATGGTGCGACAGTTACAGATGTTTATTTGTCTTTTGATTTAGATGAAAGCGATTTGCGCACAATGCAAGTTGCAAAGCATATAGGTATGGATGCGGCAGTAGTTGGAATTGACGGGGTTGCATATGGTGATACATGGGCGGTTGCTGCGCCGGATTTTAAAGAAGGGGATTTAATATATCGTATATCGCGTGATATAGAAGGGGAAGACAAATCAAAATATTTACACCGTACAACTAATGGTGAAGACAAATTAAATATGATGTTGCGTGATTTAAATATGGATGACAAAAATGTCTTTGGTGTTGGTGGGGTAATAGCAAAATCAGCAGAAATAAAGAATGCGTCTACTTCGTTTATTGAAAGTGGTAGTTTATTATCTAATACGATTTATTTTTCTTCTGGTGCCAATCTTTATGGGGATACTGCATATTTAGGTAGTTTGCGTGTGACTGGTGATATATCTGGGTTTCGAAATATATATGCTAATTCATTAAATGGAAATAAATATACTACCAAGGGGCGTATAATTACAGATAGGGCGACAGTAAATAATTCTGTAAATATTGCAAATAATTTAAATTTAAAGTCTGATACATCTAGGACGATAAGTGCTTTTACTGGTATTGCGGCGCATTCTGTGACAACATCTTATGTTTCAACAGAAGAAATAGTTTTTTATGATAATTTTGGGTTAACAATATCTGGCGAATTATTGATGTCTACAACCGCACCGCTAAAAATAGGCTCGTGGGTGTTCCCGTCGCTTACGCCTCCACGATTTGCATCTTTGACATTAAGTCGTGCTGAAAAACCGTCTGCGCCATCAAAAGAATCGTTTAAAGTAATATTGTCTAAGGGATGGCAGTCTGCTATGCCAAAGGAAGTCAGATGAAGAAAAGAAAAGAGATTTTTTTCAGAAACAACGATATGCAACAGGGTAGTATGTTGATAGAGTTGCTGATGAGTGTCGCATTGGCAGCAATAGTAATGCCGTTTATTTTCAAATATCAGAAAAATGCTGCATTACGTGCAGAGAATATAGCAATAACAAATCAGATGGGGAATATACAGACTGCGCTGGAACGTTATATTCTTGATAATCGCGAAACTTTATTAAATACAGTTGGTAGAAATATCACAAGAGTTAATTTAGCGGATTTGGTAGATTATGGTGTGTCGGCTGATTTGGTTGAAGCGTCAGCAGATAACTATCAATTAAGAATCTTAAAGTCTAATGACCTTGATGACAAAGCCACCTTGCAGGGAGTTATAGTTTTTAATTCTGATGAAATTTCACCGCTTAGAACACGTGAAATAGTTGCGCTTGGTGGGGATTCTATGGGGTTTATCGAAGGTAATCGTGCATATGGTACGTTTGGTGCTTGGCATATTGATACTGTTGATTTAGGTTTAACTGTTTCTGGTGGTATCGTAGAAACAACATCTGTTAATCGTGACAATGCATTATATTTGTGGCGGGTCCCGTCAGAAAATCCGTCTGATGCGACAATGCTATCGGGGTTAAATTTAGGTGGGCATGATATTATAAATACGTCTTTCTTTAATGCTTCTGGTGCACAGTTTGATGAAACATTGACTTTGGGGGTTGCGGTTGCAAATAATACGATTTTTGAAAATAGAACAACAATAGATAAATCTTTCGAGACGGCAAGTGCAACTGTGTCTGGCATTATGTCTGCGGATTCCAGAACTATGGAAGTTTCTGGCGTGTTAAGTTTAGATGATACCGCGAAGTTTTCTAGTTTTACAACTGATGATTTATGGGTTTCTAATATGACTTTGGGTGGTTTTTCATCGTATACATATGATAATGAGCCTGTTGTTTTAAAGGTTAATAAGTCTATTGATATGACATCAGGACGTATAGATACAATGTATGTCACGGTTGGTTTTGCTGGGTCTATTACTCCTCGTCTGGTTGTTTATAATAGAATAGAAGATTCGATTAATCCTAATTATTACTGGGATGTAAAATTGGGGGTTGCAAATTTTTTAGATGTAGAATTTGAAGATTTAAATCGTATGGCGGTTATGGCGACTTATGAAGAAAACGGGAAAAATACAGAGTCTGGAAGAATATTTAGTGCGGTTTCTGCAAATAGTAATGCCACAGTATCCGACTATATGAATGCGATAAAAGATATACAAAAGACAGTTAGTGCGAAATATAGAAAGTTGAATTTGGAATAAAATATGCTATGAATCGTCGTATGAAAACAGTTTGTAATTTTTGTAAAACAGAATATTCATTAGATTCTGTTCCCAAGGGGCCAGTAAAGTGTGCGGTATGTGGTAATACATGGACTGTACAAAGGCCTCCTCGTCGTAATGCGTGGTTAACATTTATTGCTGCTTGTTGCGCTTTATTGGCGGCTGGTGTTTTTGCAGTTGCGGTTATTGCACAACATCGAATAAAAATAATACAAGAAAACCCTTTAATAGCCGAGGTTTCGGAAATAAACACAGTCACAGATGATTCTGGTATTGTTCGTTTTGTGGTTAGTGGTCAGGTTCATAACAGGTCTGACCAGATTTATGGTGTGCCTTGGATAATAATAGTTTCTTATGATGATTCTGGTAAAGTTGTTGATAGACAACGTTTTATGCCGCCTGCTACATTACTTGATTCTGGCAGTAATGCAAAGTTTATGCATGTGTTATCTGTTCCGACACAGAATGTAAAGAAAATAGCAGTAGAACTAGAAAAAACAGGGGGGGGAAAATGAAATATTTAGGTTTCGTATTTGTTATGGTACTTCTTTGTATGTCTGGTTCTTGGGCTGCGACTGGTAATAGGCCTGGGTATCGCGAAACGCCTGCACCCCAACCGCGTATTAGTATTTTTTCTACCAGTACGGATTGGGAAGGGCTTACAGGATTGTCTTATCATGAATATCGTGGAAAATTTATAACTTCATCAAGTCTTGTTGGCAAGGGGCTTGTTTTATATTATTTAGATGGTTTTCCTTGCTATGGTCTTGGCGAAGGTGTGCGTGTTTGGTTGGGGCCGAACGACAAACATGAAGGAGAACTAAGAATTGCGTGTATCTATCCTCCGAAAGAGATAAATTTTACTTGGCGGAATGCCACGCGTGAAGCGGATCAGGCTGTTAGTACAGGGTTATTAACATGCCCGGTTGAAAGTGAAGACAGGGAATTAACAATAAATTTGTCCGAATGTAAAAAAGGCACAGACTGGAAAGATATAAAGTAGATTTTTATATGCGACAAGATAATTTAAAATTTGTGGTATCAGAAGAAGAAGTCGGGTTGCGGCTAGATAAATTTTTGGTTGCACAACTTTCTGATTTTTCTCGTAGTGAAATACAGAAATTTAATGTTTCTGTAAATGGTTCTGCTGAAAAATTTTCACAACGGTTAAAATTAGGGGATATTGTGGTTGTTGATATACCAGAACGAAAAACAGATATTGCCGCAGAAAATATATCGTCAGATTTTGATTTAGATATTTTATACGAAGATGAAGACATTATTGTAATAAATAAGCCGCGTGGTGTGGTTATGTACCCGTCTGCTGGGAATAAAACAGGGACTTTGGTTCAGAATATATTGTCGTATACAAGTTTGTCTGCGCTGGGTGGGGCGACGCGTCCAGGTGTTGTTCATCGATTGGACAAGGATACCAGTGGTGTAATGGTTTTTGCAAAATCTGATGCGGCATTTCGTGGGTTGGTAAAGACTTTTTCTGAACACGATTTGACAAGAAAATATATTGCGTTTGTTTGGGGTGTTCCTAATTGGGAAAGCGCAGATATAACAGGTAATATTGCGCGTTCATCAAGGAACCGTCAGAAGATGTCGATGGTAAAGACGGGTGGTAAACCTGCTCATACAGAAGTGACAGTTGCAGATGTGTGGACGCGTGCAGGCGTTTCGTTGTTCAGGTGTAATTTATTAACGGGCAGAACGCATCAGATAAGGGTACATTTGTCGGCACATGGTTTTCCGGTTTTGTGTGACCCCGTATACGGACGTGGTTCTTCAAGATTAGGCAGTGTAAAAAATCCGGAACTATTAGAATTTATAAAAGAACATACGGGTCAGATGTTGCATGCCGAGATTTTAGATTTCAAACATCCTGTGACGGGAAAGGAAATGCATTTTAAGGCGCATATGCCCGATGATATGCAAGAATTAAAATGTATTCTTGATGAAATAGGATAAGTGAAAAAGGGGGGCAAAAGCCCCTTTTAAATTTGTTAAAAGTATTTATTTTTGCGTATATTTTTCTTTATCAAAAATGTATTTTATGTTATACTTAAATAATAAGTATGGAGTGAGTCTAATGAGTCTTCTGAAAAAAACAATGGGATTTATGGCTGCTTTCGGCGTTGTTCCGGCGGCTTTTGCATTGACGGCGCGTCCTAGTGTAATAGGTACTGCGTCTTCACGTATGCCAACGATGACTGCTTATATTACAAGTGGCAGTACATCTTCGACAACATCGTCGTTGCTGGCAAACGCAGAATGTATCGAAGCATATACAAGTTGCTTAAAGGGTTCTGATGTTTGTGGTGCTAATTTTGAAGAATGTACAAACAAAACATTGTTCTTTTCGAAACGTCCATTGTGTGCAAGTACCTTGTTGCAATGTAGCACATCTGGTGTGAATTCTTTGTTTGGTACAAGCAATCAGACATTGTTTACGAATAAGAATTCTGATGGTGAATATGTTTACCCAACAGATGGCAGTGTTTTGGGTCAGTTGATTGAGGCCGCGTCCATTAGCAATCGTTTGGATACAAGTGACTGTGTCAGAAGATATACAAACTGTTTAAAGAAAGAAGATGTTTGTGGTACAGACTTTGAATTGTGCACAAGCAATACAGAATTCAAAAAGCAGAAATTATTCTGTGAATCAACATTAGCACGCTGCCAGGATGATGGGTTGAATGAATTATTTGGTTCTACAAATACTTCTGCGAATCCTACAAGCAACAGCCGTATCGGTATTATGATTTCAGAAGGTGCGGCGTTGGCGGCAGTAAATGCGGTGTCTACTTGCTATAAGGTTGTTGACCAATGTTTCTTGAACGCGTGTGCGTCAAATCCTTATAAGTGCAAGGAAGGTAGTTCTCAGGAAATTATAAAATATGTAGAAAATGTAAATAGCACAGATGGCACATTGGTAAGCACATCTACAAGTGATTTGGTTCAGACAACTGTTAGTCGTAGCGAAGTTTCTGGATTCTTGAAGAATGCTTGTTTGGATACAATTGGTGCCAACAAATATTGCTATGCAACATTTTTAAGCAATGGTGTTATGCCGACAAATTCTCAGTTGCGTGATGAAGATAATAAAGATGCAATTTATTCAGAAGCATATTCTTCGCGTATGAATGATTCTATGCGTGCAAAGATTGACGATTTAATTGCGCAATTCGATAAAAAAGTAAAAGAACGTTGCTCGGAAACAATTGTTTCTTGTGCTATGCGTACTTGTGGTGAAGGAAGTGGCGCGGCGTGTTATGCGTCTGCATTTAATAGTGCAAATAAGGTAAAAGGTGTCACAAATCCTTCTACAATGGAAGGTATAAAAATGGGGTGTGAAGCGGTTGTAAATAATGATACTGCTTGCCAGTATGCAGCGGCTACATTCGATAGTGTGACTGGTGCTTTGATATTTGAAGAAAATAGCATATTTGACAAGTTGTTTACTGCGCCAGATGATGTGGATGCGTCAAATCCTGACCCGGTTGGTGCGGTTGCAACATTGAATGCAAGTTTGTCTACTTCTTATAATCAATCTGCATTAGACCAGATGAAGAAGCAGTGTCAATCTATTGCGACAAGTTGTGTAAAGTCTATGTGTGGTACAGATTATCAGAATTGTTATCGCAATCGTACAGATATATATTCAACTCTGACGAATACAGGTAATGATAGTTTTGATAGCAGTATGAATAAAGTTGGCGGTGTTTTAGATCATACAATTGTTTTGGGATTGTGCTTGAATACAGTAAAGAATAATAGTGTATGTGAAGAACATATCAAAGCTGAAATGGCGCGTAGTTCTGCAAATTCATCTTATACAGCAAATTCATGGGGCAGTGGTATTACGACTGTTCGTGAAGGTTGGTTAGATGCTGGTAATTACAGCATTACAGCGGAAGTTCAGGATATTGATGCAGATGGAAATCTGTTGTGTACAACCGCTGATAACGGTGATGGTGTGACAGGTCGTTGTGACGATGCCAGTGGTCAGTATATATATCCAAAGATGGTTTCTCAGACAACATATGCACAGAATTTGGCTGAAAGACAAATCTTCCGTGATTTAATTGCGGATTTGGAAATGGAAGCGCAGGCAAAGTACAATGCGAAACTGACAAAGCAACAGAATATGTGTATGTCCAGCAATGCGGGTGGTATTGTCGGTAACAAAGATATGGGCAGTACATATATGTGGGTAAAGTTGAAAAACAACAAAGTTCCTACAAATTATAGTGTTGCAGGTTTGGAAACCAAGGATTTCGTTGCAAGTAATGATTTGTATGGTTCGTTCTGCCGTATCCGTATAACAATTCAGTCTGATGATAAGAATATTCAGGATGCTATACGTGAAGGTAGTGATTGGTCAAATGCATACTTTGCAGCAGGTGATACATTTACTTGTGGCAGTTGGATACCATCAAGTGCGCTGGAAGAAATCGGTAATGCTATTGCTGCAGAAAGTGTAGAAGACAAAGCGGAGTCACAAAAACGTACACGTACATGGTTGACTGTATTGGGTGGTCTAGGTTCTGCAATTGGTGGTGGATACTTGTTTGATTCAATGCAAGATGGCGATTTCTTGGGTGGTTTAATAGGCAATTCAAGTTCTAAATCTGCTAGTGCAAACACAGTTAATACACAAAATGTAACAGAAGAATATGACAGAATCTTGGCTTTTTATAAAGCAGAAACAGATGGAGCAAAAGCGCTGACATATGGTGAAGCATTAATCACTTTGGCAACGAATGCAAAGGCTGCTTCTGCAAATATTGATTCTGCACGCAAGGCAGTGACAACAGCGGCTGGCTCGTTTGTAAAAGACGACAATACTGTTGATACTGCGGCCAAGACAGCAGCAAAAACTGCGGCGAATAATGAATTGGATTCTTTGAAAAACGCAGTAAGTGTTGCAGCAGGCAGTGCTAATACAACACAAAATGCAGATGCAACAAAAGAAAATAGAACTCGTTCTTTGATTAACTTAGGCGGTGCAGTTGCGTCGGGTGTTGTTGGTACATTGATTGTAAATAAGTTGACTCGTGATATCCAAGATACTAATTTGGATTCTGCAGAAAAAGCGGCATATAACGAATGGATGGATAGTGTTGGTAAGCACATCCGCTGCTATATAGGTGCAGACGAGGTTGGTATGTATGGTGATATAATTAGCACCAGTATGGAATAAAGAAGCGCCCGTTTGGGCGTTTCTTTTTATTTGTGCTTTATCTTATTCGTTTTTGTAGTTCTATTTTTAGATAATTTATTTTTTTATTAAGTATGCCTTCTGTTATAAGTTCTTTTGACATGTTTCTTTCTATAAAATCTGTGGCGGATTTTATTTGGTCCGAAGAATAATTTGTCAGTACATAAGAAAGTTCTTTCCAAGAATGGTATAAAATTGTGTTTGCAATTTTTCTAATAGGAAGCGGTTGGTACCATCTTTCTTGATTTATATGAATAGAACCCAAGTCTATAAAAGTACGATTTATACAATTACTAATAATATTTTCATCATATACAACGGCGCGTTTAAATTTTATATATTTGGTCTGAATATTTATTTGTTTTGGTATGTCTTCTGTAAATGGGTAAATTAAATATATTTCACCACGTTGATTACTAATACCAGCCGTAGATATTTTTCTAAATTTTATATTGCCTGTATATTTTTTCCCAGATAATAAGAAAGAATTTTGTAATTCTGTGTCGTGTCCCCAAGAAGACATATAGTTGTACCCATTATCACAATGATATATTTTCCATACGTATTTTTTATCACCAGGTATTTGCAGAGTGTAAGTTTTTGAAAAGTGGCCCGCTGATAGGTATTGTATTTCTATGTGTTGCTTTATAATTTTTGTTATATTTTTTGCAAGTTTTTCCATTTCTTCTGGAAATATGCTTTTAACAGAAGTGGAATACATTTTTGATGCTGCGTTTTTTAATAGGTTGTGTAGTTTTTTTGTAGCATCCCCATATTTTTCTTTGGGAAGATTGCGTAGCCAAGAAACAGGAAAAGCACCTGGGTTTTTGAACCCTATGGAAACCATGTTTTGCATTTCTTTGTTAGAAACAGGGTGTTTTTTTAGTAGGTGTGTACAAGATTTATTTAATGACTTTCTTTTTGGGGTAATAATTTTAATTAAGTCTTCCAAGCAGACATCTGTCAATTCGTCTAGATTTTGTTTTGCGTTTGGATATTTTTTCTGCATCAAAGATATATATTTGATATATTTAGGTAAATTTTTAAAAAAGCCTTTGATTAAAATATAATTATTCTTTTTTAAAGATATTTTATTAGTTGTCAGTGTTTTATCTAATGCAGAAACTAATATGGTTTCAATATTTAAAGAATCATCTGTAATATTGTTTTTTGTTTTTGCCAACCATATTTGTCGTTTAAATTCCTTGATTATTAAAAGTTGTTTTGCGCGTTTAAGTGCTTTTTCCAAAGACACTTCCATAACACCTATTTTTGGGGTTTTTATAATATAAAAAGTATCCCCATTTATTTTATCGCCGTCAAAAGATATGTTTTGGACTGTGGCAACTTCTGTGTCACCGATGTTATGTTGGCTCTTTTTTAAAAAAGTATGAGTTTTAAAATTGTATATTTCATATTCGACAAGCGCGCCATCGGTATTTTTTCTAATTATTTTTTGTAAGTTATTACAGGTGTAAAAGAAAAAGTTTATGAAATTTCCTTTCCACTTTCTGGCTACTTTTATAAATTTTATATTGTCACATCCGCTAAAAGATTCAGAAGAAAGTCTTTTTGTGTTTTCTCCGAAATAAATAGTTTCTAGGTTTTTGTTGTCGTTGAAGGCGTTGTCAAAAATTTTTTTTACACTTTCTGGAAAATATATTGCTTTTAATTTAGGGCAGTTTGTTAAAATGTCAGAAGCGACAATTTGTACACCTTCCGGAATGTGCAAAGCACCATCGGAATCAAGGTCTTTAATATTTGCATCAGAAAGAACGCCATCTTGTATAATCATGCAAACAATGGTATATACAAAAAGATATTTTGTCAAATTATTTTTAAGGATAATTTTGTTGTGTATTGGGTTTGTTGCGTGATTTTTATCTTTTCAGAGCATATTTTTTATGCTAAAATTGATTTTAAGAGAGAATATGAAGAATATATCCAGATTTTTGCTAGTTGCTTTAGCATTAGTGTCTTCAGATGCTATTTCTGCACCTGTTGCAACTACGGCGGGCAGTAATTTGACTGCGTATAATCCGACATCGGGGTCGATAAATAATAATGTTTGGAATAATTTTGTAAATGCTCGTTCGAATAGTATGGCAAACGCGCCAGCGGCAGATTTTGGTAATTGTAATGCGCTTATATTGCGTTGTGCACAACCAAAGTGTGCGACAGGTGGTTGTACAACATTGGAAATTGCGCGTCCTATTGTTGCGGGGTGTGTTGAATCTAATGAATCCTGTAAAGAATACGGCGACGATTTAATAGAATATATTTCTGCACAGATAGTGGCGAATTCCACAGCAAAAGCAAATCAGCAGGCCGCTGATGCGCAGGTTGCTGCGGCTCAGGCGGCGGCACAGCAAAGTGCACAACAGTTGCAACAAATGCAGGCTCAGATGCAGCAAATGCAAACACAAATGCAGCAGCAAAACGCGGAAACCACAGCGCAATTACAGGCCGCATTGGAAGAACAGAAACAGTTAACTGCCCAGGCAATTGCACAGGCTAATACTAATACCGCACAACCAAGTACATCGGCTTCAACTTCTACAACAGCATCAAATAATTCAGAATCTGGTGGTCTGACCACTGCACAAAGTGTTGCTGCGGCTTCGGGTGTTTCTGCGGATGTTATTGCGCGCGAACAGATTTCAGGGCAAATTTTATCAAAAATAGAAAATGCAGAAGTCGCTTTAAAAGAGGTAAAAGCGGCAATGAATACTGCATTTGAATATGCAGGTTGTGATACAACTGGAAATAATTGTACAGGACCGAAACGTGTAAAGACGTTCAAGCAAAAAGCGATGAATTTCTTTGAACCATATAATAACGTTTTAGATGAGCTGTATGACGCATTGATTTTGGCGCAATCTGTCGGGGTTGATATAACAGATATTTATATGATGCTGAATGGTACTTGCAATGTTTGGGGACAGTATTTATGCGGGCCTGGGCAAGTAATGCATTATAATGGAACTAATTGTGTAAACGGTAGGTCTGTATCTGTTGCAACTGCAGAAGGTGCTGTTCGTGGTGGCGCGCAGTGCGAAGTCGGGCAAGTCGTTCCTATGTCAGATGGTGGTTGTCAGTTGATAAAGATGTTGACAGATGAAGCAGAAGTTCAAAGGAATTGGTTATATCCAGAAATGGGAACAGTTGATGGTGTACAAGTTCGCGTAGGTTGCGCATCAGAAGCATTGGATAATTCCGCGTTGTTCCGTAATCGTAAGAAGCAGGCATCTATTGACATAGAAGTCTTGCAACGTATGATAGAACAGGATGCACCTGCTGTATTTGGTGGCAATCGGTTTGGACAGAATAAAAGTGCAGACCCAGATGGTGTAAAATATTGCGCAGTGAATGCTACAACATTTCAAGATTTACAAAAGTATGCAAGTTTAAAGCAGTTGCCAGATAGAGTTTGTGTTCGTGATGATGATTTAGAAAGATTATATACTTCTGACGGTAAGATTGCCCAAGGTGATACTGGCGCAAGCACACAAAGCGTAATGATGAAATGTTCTGCTTTGCAAGGTTATAATTACCTTAAGTGTGTATGTGATAATAGTTTAAGTAAGAATTCTCAATGGGTACCTGCAAAAGATGCTAAGAACGGGGAAGGTGAATGCACTTGTCCAGGTGGTGGTGAGTATTCTACATTTGATTATGAACGTGCTATGTGCGTAAATTCTAAGGGCGAATCAGCAGAGGACACTAAGTATTTCACAAATTCTGGTGGCTTAATAAGAGAAATTTGTGAAGATAATTCTTCTTATGGTGCAAAGTGGAATAGCGCTACATCAACTTGTGATTGCAGTGGAATATCGGATGAAAATATAAAAAGAACTTGCGAGATTATGACAAGTAATTCTTCTGTTGCTACAACTTCGGTTTCTCGTGTTTGGGATTTTGATAAGGATGCATGTGAAGCTGCAGGTGGTATAATGAACGCAGATGAATGCATGTGTGGTTCTAAAGTATTAAGTTATACATTGGGATATGGGTGCCAGAATGGTATAATTAGTGGCGGTATATTTTCTGTAGGTAGTTCTACAAATTTATTAGAGGGTCTTTTGAAGTAAATGAAGTCGATAAAAAACATCTTTTCTGTGTTTTCTGATGCGGGACGTGCGCTTGCGTTTGGGGGCATAATTAGTGCATTGATGTTTACATTACCTGCGTATTCTGCAACAGATAATGGTTGCGGTGATGATAATAATGACCGTATAACGCCAGAATTGGCATTATGCAGTACACACGTTTATAATATTGGGTTGGTATCTAATCCGACTAATGATTCTGATAAACAATTAATGCGTGATGTGGTTGCATTAAAGACAACTATAATGACGCAGCAGTTAAAGAAGCAATATGACTTTTTAGAGGCGACAATAAGCCGTTTTAAAACCCAGTTGCAGAAAGCGGTTTTAACTGCGCAATTAGAGGCCGCAGGTGCACCAAGTTCGTCTTCTTCAAGCAGTTCTGCTTCCAGCGATAGAAATGTTGTATTAATAGGTGCTGAAAATTGTTTGTTAAAATCTAGTACATCAGATGGTTTGTCTTGTATACAGAATAATATTCGTATAGTTTTGCAGGCAGTAAGTGCGGGTAATATTGGTGAAGCATATCGTCAGTTGCAGAAAGATTTAGAATTTGCCAGGGCGTATTCTATTAGCGGGGTTTTATATGATGCTAATAACAATAAATATACAAAACCAGAGGCGTGTACTAATTTGTCGGCACAACGTGATGCGGTAAATAACTGTGCGTATGCATTAAATATCGCAGTTATGCAGGCAATAGAAGACCAGCAAAATAAATCGCGACAAAATACAAATACACAACAAAGATAAAAACGCGCCTAGACGCGTTTTTTTGTTCCTTATAGAAGATTTTCATTAATAAAATCCCCACTTCTGCGGGGATTATTTACATGACTATGTTTTATTACGGACACCGTTCTAGTTGGTTCAACACATTCTGAACATCGTTGTTTACAGATACTGTTATTTCGCGCTGCAAACCATCGGTGTAAGTGTAGTAGAACTTTTCGTTCGCAAATTCTGGCAATGCTTTATAAACATCTTTAAAAGGTGCCAGCATTGCTTCGAACCATTGGCGACCGCGGCATAAACATCCGTTTCTAACATCTGCTACAACTGCTGCAGTAGAAGTATTTGGATATTTTGTATCTAGTTCTTCGTCTGTTGTCATAAGGCAACGCGCGCCGAACCCATAGAAGTTTGCATCATCTGCCAAGAATTTGTAAACCAGACCATCTGTTGCACCTGCTTTTTTAAGCGCGTAAGCCATACCGTCTGTGCAGCAAGCTTGTGCGGACTTCATAAGTATTTTATAACGTTCCAACAGAGGGGCCGAAACAGCTTCATTTGCTGTGATTTCATTGTTGCAACGTGCCGCGTTTATAAATTCGTTCATTTTGTCTGCACGAATCTTGGGGCTACGTGGGGAAACTGTTTCGATAACAATTGGTTTCCTGCGCCATATTTCGCATTCTGTTTCTGTTTCAAAAGGACATCCGTCTGTACGACCGAAAGTGACCTTGACAACTTCTGTTAGGTCTTGTGCCACATATTCTGGTTTCGGTGCAGGCAATTCAATTTTTTCAGAAACAGTTTCTGTCACATTTTCGTCCGCGCATCCCCATAGATTTCCAGAAGGTTTTTGTGGGGATAGCAATTCTTCTACGCGTGCGCGTGTTGCGGCAGCGTCGGCCATGTTCTGGCGATATAGTGCCATTACATCAATGTTTTCTTGTTGTACAGTTGGTTGTTGTTGTGCAACAGGCATTGTTTGAACATCGCTTGCGTCACGAATATAAACTTCTGTCATTGGTTGCAAGAACCAATCTGTAAAATCTTTATATTTATAACTTGATATGGAATCGTCCCAAATAGGAACTCCGTCACGCCAATCGACAGTTTTATCATAACCACGTGGGTCATAGTCGCCTGCGGTACCGTCCCACACAGGTGGGCGTGTGTCTTCGGGTACTGGTTTGATAGACAGTAATTTCACTTCCCGCATAGGGATTTGCTGTGCATAAACATATTCCACAGGCTGCGCATATTCAGCAACAACGGGAACCGCTTGCGGCATTCCTAAAACAGTCGGTTCAGAAATGACTGGCATATTTATAGGTTCTATATTGCATTCTGGCCCCATGCATTCTGATGCGAAACCAGATGTCGTCCCACACAAACAAAGCAGGGACGAAAAAATAATAATTCTGCTTTTCATACTTTGAATAATATCACAAAAAACAGATGTTTTGAACACAAATTTAAGTTGTTTTTTTGGTTGAGATAAAAATCTTTAATCTGTTATAGTTTGTAAAAGAAGAGTTAAAGAAATTTTTAATGGGGGAAAATATGAAAAAAATTTCTGTTTTTGCTATATTGGCAACATTGGTAATGCCTGCGGTTGCAGAAGAGGCTGGGCTGCCAGAAGAAAAAGTTGAAGCGACTTCAAATACAGAAAGTGCAGTTTCTGTTTCTTCAGAAAAAGAAATCGTAAATCCGGATATAAAATTCCCACATGGTTTGCAACTTGGTGTAGGTGTGTCTGCAACTAGTGGGCTAAATGGTTTTGTGGGATATGCAAATAAAAACTTCGATTCGTTTTGGTGGAAGCGGCTTGGGTTCCGTTTAGATTTTGCTAGTACCGAACCAGTAAAGTCCATGATAAATTCTGGGGTTGATGCTGTTATGGGGGATGAAGGCATTGATTTAGGTGACGGTTTAAAAATAAAAGACGGAAATATCAAAGGTCAACATATTGCGGCATTAGTAGATTTTTATCCGTTTGGTGATACTTGGTTTCTTGGCGGAATAAGGATTTCAGGTGGTTATTACTTTGGAAAATTAAATTTAGAAGCAAATTTAACAGGTAGTGTTGACGGGTTGCCAGATTCTGAGTTTGCATTTGAATTGAATGGTACAGATTATAAATATATTGGGAATCAGATTCATGGAACGGCCAATGCCGACTGGAATTATCGCGGGCCTTATTTAGGTGCGGGGTTTGATTTGGGACTGTTTGCAGGACTGAAGATATATATGGATGCGGGCGTAGTGTTTACAAATAAGACTGCGCAACTTGGTTTAGATTTACCGACAGACAATTTGCAGAAATGGAATGGTTCTGGTTGGGAAAAAGTGGAGTTAAACGGTATAGCCGAATTTGAGCAAGCAAAGCGCGATGCGCTGGCAGATGCTCAGGACGAGTTGGATAAGTTAAAATTCTATCCTATGGTAAAAATAGGCTTTATGTACCGTTTTTAGAGTCCTTTGTTTATTTGGTTGATTAAAAAGACTGTCGAATCGGCAGTCTTTTATTTTTTTTCTGGTGCTAATTCGAATCATAAAAGTAAGGATTACGAATCGTACTTGTGGAATAAAAAGCAAAAAAGTAAAAAAAATTAAAACAAAAAATGGCGGATTTCCGGCGTTTTTGGTGAGTGGATAAAAAATATGAAAATTATTTTTGAAAAATCGCTTGACTTTTTGACGATTTGCGCACATACTATGCGGGCTTTCAAGTTGGGAATAAATCAAAAAAACTCTCAACCCCTGAAATTCTGCGGTTAACGGAACGACCAAATGAATAGGGTTCTTGTTAATTACGCAAACATTGTGAATAAAAGCAGCTCATCAAAAGATTTTTTGAATTATTCAAAAATCTGTTCAAGAAGAGATATGCAGACAGTTGAATTTGGAAATATCCAAACTTTGACTAAGTCAAATGTGCATATCTTAGACAGGTAGTAGGTTTACAATAAGTAGAACCTCGTTAAAACTTGTCTTGCGAATGATATATATGTAAAGACGAACTGATTATAAAGTCAGCTTAGTTTAGTATGCACAGGACTTAACTACAGGTTTTTTAAAACTTGAGAGTTTGATCCTGGCTCAGAACGAACGCTGGCGGCAGGTCTTAGGCATGCAAGTCGAACGG